>NZ_JBIVXY010000009.1:102225-268486 GCF_044769485.1 Kitasatospora sp. NPDC090308
CGAGCAGGTCGAGCAGGCTGGGCTGGTGAAGCCCGAGCAGGCTGAGCAGCGCGGGTCGGTGAAGCCGGAACGGCCGCAGGCCGGGCAGGCCGGGTCGGCAAAGTCCGAGCAGGTCGAGCAGGCTGGGCTGGTGAAGCCCGAGCAGGCTGAGCAGCGCGGGTCGGTGAAGCCGGAACGGCCGCAGGCCGGGCAGGCCGGGTCGGTGGAGAGCGAGCAGGCTGGGCAGGCCGGGTCGGCAAAGTCCGAACAGGTCGAGCAGGCTGAGCCGGTGGAGCCTGAGCAGCATGAGTCGGCGAAGCCGGAACAGCGGCGGCCTGAGCAGCCCGGATCGGTGGAGAGCGAGCAGGCCAGGCAGGCCAGGTCGGCAGAGCCCGGGCGGGCGGAGCCGGAGCAGGCCGGGCAGGCCGAATTGGCGGAGCTCGAACAGCCGAAGCCTGAGCAGGTCGAGCAGGCTGGGCTGGTGAAGCCCGAGCAGGCTGAGCAGCGCGGGTCGGTGAAGCCGGAACAGCCGCAGGCCGGGCAGGGCGGGTCGGTAGAGCCGGAGCAGGTGCAGCCCGAGTCGGCGCAGCCGGAGGCCGGGCGGGCGAGGCCGGGGCAGGCCGAGCAGGCCCGATCGTCGGAGCCGGAACGGCCGCAGCCCGAACAGTCGCCGCCCGGGTCGGCGCAGCCGGAGTCCGGGCCGACGCGGTCGGAGCAGTCCGAGCAGTCCGAGCAGTCCGAGCGGTCGGAACAGCCGCAGCCGGAGCAACCGCAGCCCGAGCACCCCACCGAGCAGGACGGAGACAGCGCGTGAACCTCCTCGACACGCTGCTGCGCTGTGTCGGCACGCTGGTGGCGTTCCTGGTGCTGCCGCTGGTGGTCGGCCAGGCCGAGCACAAGGTGATGGCGCACATGCAGGGCCGGCTCGGTCCGATGTACGCGGGCGGGTTCCACGGGTGGGCGCAACTGGTCGCGGACGGGGTGAAGTTCGTCCAGAAGGAGAACGTCGTCCCGTCCGGGGCCGACCGGCGGATCTTCCAACTGGCCCCGGCCGTCGCGCTGCTGCCGTACCTGCTGGTGCTGCTGGTGATCCCGGTCGGGCCGGACGGGATGGTCGGCCAGGTGGTCGACGCGGGCATCTTCTTCGTGCTGGCCGTGATGGGCGTCGGTGTGCTGGGCTCGCTGATGGCGGGTTGGGCGTCGGCCAACAAGTTCTCGCTGCTGGGCGCGCTGCGCACGGCCGCGCAGCTGATGTCGTACGAGCTGCCGATGCTGCTGGCCGCCGCCTCGGTGGCGATGGCGGCGGGCACCGTCTCGCTGCCGGGCATCGTGGACGCCTTCCACTGGTGGTGGGTGCCGTGGCAGTTGATCGGTGCGTTCGTGTTCTTCACGGCGGGGCTGGCCGAGTTGCAGCGTCCGCCGTTCGACATGCCGGTGGCCGACTCGGAGATCATCTTCGGCGCGTACACCGAGTACACCGGCCTGCGCTTCGCGCTGTTCCTGCTCGCCGAGTACGCGGGCATCGTGGTGCTCTGCGGCCTGACCTCGGTGCTGTTCCTGGGCGGCTGGCACGGCCCGTTCTCGGACGGCCTCGGCTGGCTGTGGACGCTGGTGAAGACCTTCGCGCTGGCCTTCGTGGTGCTCTGGCTGCGGGTCACCTACCCGCGGCTGCGCGAGGACCAGCTGATGCGCTTCGCGTGGACGGTGCTGATCCCGCTGGCGCTGGCCCAGCTCGCCCTGACCGGCATCATCAAGGTGGCGATCTCGTAATGGGAATTCCCGGCTCCGGCCTGGCCAAGGGCCTGGCCGTCACCCTGCGCACGATGGTGCGGAAGACCGTCACCGCGCAGTACCCCGACGTGCAGCCCGACCTGCCGCCGCGCTCGCGCGGCGTGATCGCGCTGCTGGAGGAGAACTGCACGGTCTGCATGCTGTGCGCCCGCGAGTGCCCGGACTGGTGCATCTACATCGACTCCCACAAGGAGACGCTGCCCGCCGCCGACCCGAACGCCCGCGCCCGCACCCGCAACGTGCTGGACCGCTTCGCGATCGACTTCTCGCTCTGCATGTACTGCGGGATCTGCGTCGAGGTCTGCCCGTTCGACGCGCTGTTCTGGTCCCCGGAGTTCGAGTACGCGGAGACCGACATCCGCGAGCTCACCCACGAGCGCGAGCGGCTGCGCGAGTGGATGTGGACCGTCCCGCCGCCGCCCGCGCACGACGCCGCGGCGGAGGAGCCCAAGGAGATCGCCATGGCCCGCAAGGCCGCCGACAAGCTGGCCGCCGCCGCAGCGGCGGCGGCTTCCGCCGAGGAGGGTGAGGAGAGTTGAGCACCCTGCTGGCCGCGGCGGGCCCGCTGGAGCCCGCCGCGCGCTCGTACCTCTCGCCGACCGGGCAGGAGATCGTCTTCCTGCTGGTCGGTGTGCTCGTGCTCGGCGCCGCCGTGGTCTCGGTGACCACCCGCCGGCTGGTGCACGCCGCGCTCTGGCTGGTGGTCGCGCTGGGCGGACTGGCGGTCGAGTTCCTGCTGCTGACGGCCGAGTTCGTGGCCTGGGTGCAGGTGCTGGTGTACCTGGGTTCGGTGATCGTGCTGGTGCTGTTCGGCCTGATGCTGACCCGCGCCCCGATCGGCCGCTCCCCGGACGCCGACTCCGGCAACCGCCCGGCCGCGCTCGCGGTCGGCCTGGCCTCCGCCGCGACCCTGGTCACCCTGGTGGTCGACGCGTTCCGCTCGTCCTGGATCGACCTGTCCGGCGCGGTCGGCACCACCCGGCTGACCGGCGAGTACCTGTTCTCGCACTGGGTGCTGCCGTTCGAGGCGCTGTCGGTGCTGCTGCTCGCCGCCCTGGTCGGCGCGATCGTGCTCTCCCGCACCGGGGACGGCCGGGCCCGGCCCCGGGCCGGGAAGCTGCGCACCGGGAAGCTTCGCACCGGGAAGCCGCGCACCGCCTCGACCCAGCCGAAGGAGCGCTGACGTGCACCTCGTCTACCCCGCCGTCCTCGCCGTGCTGCTGTTCAGCGTCGGCGTGTACGGCGTGCTCGCCCGGCGCAACGTCGTCCTGGTGCTGATGTCCGTCGAGCTGATGCTCAACGCCGTCAACCTCAACCTGGTCGCCTTCGACGTCTGGCTGCGCGACACCCTGCACGCCGGCCAGGCGCTCACCCTGTTCACCATCACCGTCGCCGCCGCCGAGATCGGCCTCGGCCTGGCCGTCGTGCTGCTGGTCTACCGCACCCGCCGCACCGCGGCCGTCGACGAGGTCACCGCGCTCGGCGACCGCCACGAGGCGGACGACCCCGCCGGTGCCGAGAAGGAGCGGGCCGCCGCATGAACCTCGCGCTGCCCATCCTCGTCCCCGTGCTGCCCGCGCTCGGCGCCGCCGCGGGCCTCGCCACCGGCCGCCGGTACCCCGGCCTGGCCCGCCCGCTGGCGGTGCTGCCGGTCGCGGTGTCCGCCGTGCTCGCCCTGGTCACCGCCCTGCAACTGGGCACCGGGAGCACCCTGGACGCCGGCACCCGGCTCGCCCCCACCGGCGGCCCCGACATCTCGCTCGCCCTGCACCTGGACGGCTTCTCCTCGCTGATCTCGGTGCTGGTCGGCCTGGTCGCCACCTGCGTGCAGGTCTACTCCACGGCCTACCTCAAGGACGACCCGCGCTACCCCTCGTACGCGGCCCTGGTCTCGCTGTTCACCGCCGCGATGTTCCTGGTCGTCTACTCCGGCGACCTGATCGTGCTGCTGGTCGGCTGGGAGGTGATGGGCATCTGCTCGTACTTCCTGATCGGCCACCACTGGGAGACCGCCGACGCCCGCACCGCCTCGCTCAAGGCGTTCCTGGTCACCAAGCTCGGCGACGTGCCGTTCCTGTTCGGCCTGTTCCTGCTCGGCGCCGACGCCGGGACGTTCCGGATCACCGACGTGCTGCACACCGCCGCCACCGGCGGACTCCAGCACCCCACCCTGATCGCCCTGCTGCTGCTCGGCGGCGTGGCCGGCAAGAGCGCCCAGTTCCCGCTGCACACCTGGCTGCCGGACGCGATGGCCGGCCCCACCCCGGTCTCCGCGCTGATCCACGCCGCCACCATGGTCGCGGCCGGCGTCTACCTGGTCGCCCGGCTGCTGCCGGTGTTCCTGCTGTCCTCCGCCGCGCTG
Organism: Kitasatospora sp. NPDC090308; assembly: GCF_044769485.1. Taxonomy (NCBI): domain Bacteria; kingdom Bacillati; phylum Actinomycetota; class Actinomycetes; order Kitasatosporales; family Streptomycetaceae; genus Kitasatospora; species Kitasatospora sp. NPDC090308. The sequence continues at coordinate 106,358 of NZ_JBIVXY010000009.1, forward strand.
CTGGTGCTCGCCGTGCTGGCCGCCGTCACCATGGTCGGCTCCGCGCTGTGCGCGCTCGCCCAGGACGACCTCAAGCGGGTGCTCGCCTACTCGACGGTCGGCCAACTCGGCTACATGACCGGCGCGCTGGCCGCCGGCGACCGGCAGGCCGCGGTGTTCCACCTGGTCGGCCACGGCGCGTTCAAGGCGCTGCTGTTCCTCACCGCCGGCGTGGTCATCCACGCCGCGCACACCAACTCGATCAGCGCCATGTCCCGGATCGAGGGCCTGCGCCACCGCGTCCCCGACGCCTACTGGACGATGGGCATCGCCCTGGTCGCCCTGGTCGGCCTGCCGCCGTTCACCGGCTTCTTCACCAAGGAGTCGGTGCTCACCGCCGCCGAGCACGCCGCCCACGGCGAGGCGCTCACCGGCACCCTCGGCCCCGCCTCGGCCGTCCCCGCCGCGGCCGGCTGGACGGTCCTGGCGGCCGGCCTGCTCACCGCGCTGCTCACCGCCGCCTACGCCGCCCGTTTCTGGCTGGTCGCCTTCCACGCCCGGCCGGTGGCCGCCCCCGCCGACGCCCCGTACTCCCCGGAGATCGACGAGGCCGACCCGGCGCACGCCGAACCGGCCGCGATGCGCTGGCCGCTGTGGGTGCTGGCCCTCCCCACCATGGGCTTCGGCCTGCTCGGGCTGCGCACCGACTGGCTGCCCGCCCTGCTCGACGGCGAACCGCTGCGCCCCGCCACCGCGACCATGGTGCTCGGCACCGGCGCCGCGGTGGCCGGCCTGCTGGTCGGCTACGCCGCCTGGCGCACCGCCGCCGCCCGGGCCGCCGCCGCCCCGCCCGTCCGGGTCCCCCCGCAGGCCGGTCCGCCCGCCGCCGAGACGCTCACCGCGCCCGCCGCGCCCCCGGCCGCCGCCGACCCCGGACGCCTGCTGCTCGGTCCGCTGTACGGGCCCGCCCAGCACGGCTTCGGCGTCGACCGGCTGTACAGCGCCCTGTTCGTCCGGCCCACCCGGGCCGCCGCCCGGCTGGTCCGCTTCCTGGACCGGGCCGTGGTGGAGACGTACGTGCGCGGCGCGGGCGCCGCCCCCGGCTGGCTCGGCCGCGCCGTCCGCCTCGCCCAGACCGGCAACGCCCAGGGCTACCTGAACGCGCTGCTGGCCGGGGCCGTGCTGCTCGCCGTCCTGGTGGCGGTCGGCTCATGACCCGTCCTCACCCCCCCGTCCCGGCACGCCCTTGGAGCCCCCGATGAACGCGGTCCTCATCGCCCTCCTGGCCCTGCCGCTGCTCGGCGCCGCCCTGACGCTCGCCCCGATCGGCGACCGGCGGGCCCTGCGCCTCGGCACCGCCGTCACCGGCGGCACCCTGCTGCTGGCGATCGCCCTCGCGGCCGGCTTCGACCACGGCGACCCGGGCCGGATGCAGGCCGTCACCGACGTGTCCTGGATCCCCGCCCTGGACGTGCGCCTGCACCTGGGCACCGACGGCATCTCGCTGCCGCTGCTGGTGCTCACCGCGCTGCTCACCTTCCTGTGCGCGCTGTACTCGCTGAAGAAGCTCCCCGCGGGCCCCGGCGGCCGGGCCTTCACCGGCCTGCTGCTCCTGCTGGAGACCGGCATGCTGGCCACCTTCGCGGTGCTCGACCTGGTGCTGTTCTTCCTGGCCTTCGAGATCGTGCTGATCCCGATGTACTTCCTGATCGCGCGCTGGGGCAGCGGGCAGAAGGTCGCGGCCGCGAACCGGTTCATCCTGTACACCCTGCTCGGCTCCGCCGTGATGCTGCTCGGCTTCCTGCTGATCGGCGTCCAGGCCGGGACGTTCGACATGGTGCGGCTCGCCGCCGCGCACGGCGGCGGCCTCTCGCACACCACCCAGCTGATCGCCGCGCTCGCCGTCCTGGTCGGCCTCGCCGTGAAGGCCCCGGCCTGGCCGCTGCACTCCTGGCTGCCCGACGCGCACACCGCCGCCCCCACCGCCGGCTCGGTGCTGCTGGCCGGCGTGATGCTCAAGATGGGCACCTACGGCCTGGTCCGCGTCCTGCTGCCGATCGTCCCGGACGGCACCGCGACCTTCGCCCCCTACCTGGGCGCGTTCGCCGCCGTCGGCATCGTCTACGGCTCGCTCGCCTGCCTCGCGCTGGCCCGGCCGGGCGCCAAGGGCGACCTCAAGCGGCTGATCGCCTACTCCTCGGTCGGCCACATGGGCTTCGTGCTGCTCGGCATCGCCTCGCTCACCCCGGCCGGCCTGAACGGCGCGCTGTTCGCCAACATCGCGCACGGCCTGATCACCGGCCTGCTGTTCTTCGTGGTCGGCGCGGTCAAGGACCGCTACGGCACCGCGGACCTCGACACCCTCGCCGGGGCCACCGGCGCCGCCCTGTACGGCCGCGCCCCCCGGATCGGCGCGCTGCTCGCGTTCGCCGCCGTGGCCAGCCTCGGCCTGCCCGGGCTGGCCGGGTTCTGGGGCGAACTGCTCGCCATGTACGGCGCGTTCGACCCGGCCGCCGGGCTCTCCCGGCCCGCGTTCCTCACCTACATGGTGCTGGCCGGCCTCGGCACCCTGCTCACCGCCGGCTACCTGCTGGTCGTGGTCAAGCAGGTCTGCACGGGCGACCCGAAGCAGCCCGCCCCGGTCGCCGCCCTGCCCGACCTCCAGGGCCACGAGGCCGCCAGCTGGACGCCGCTCGCCGCGCTCACCCTGCTCGCGGGCCTGTGGCCGGCCCTGCTCCTCGGCCTCTCCGACCCGGCCGTCAAGCACCTCCTCGGAGGCGGCTGATGACCACCGCTCACGACCTGGGGCAGCCCCTCATGACTCCGCTCGCCGTCGCCGACCCGGGCGGCCTGATCCAGTCCGTCGACTGGGTGGCCGTCGCCCCGCCGCTGATCGCCGCGCTCGCCGCCCTCGCCGTGCTGGTCACCGACCTGTTCCTGCCCGCGGCCCGCAAGCGCCTGCTGGGCCGGCTGAGCGCGGCCGGCCTGCTGGCCGCGCTGGCCGCGCTGATCCCGCTGGTCGGCGACACCCGCTCGACGTTCTGCTTCAGGAGCGGCGGCTGCTCCTACACCGCCGACCACTTCGCGCTCGCCTTCCAACTGCTCGCCCTCGGCGGCGCGCTGCTCACCGTGCTGCTCTCGCTGCACACCGTCGAGGACGAGAAACTGCCGGGCGGCGAGTACTGGTTCCTGCTGCTCTGCTCGGCCTGCGGCGCCGCCCTGCTGCCCGCCGCCCGGGACCTCGCCACCCTGGTGATCGCCCTGGAGGTGGCCACCCTGCCCGCGTTCGCCCTGGTCGCGCTGCGCCGGGACGGCCGGGGCGCGGAGAGCGCGCTCAAGTTCTTCCTCTCCTCGGTCACCGCGACCGCCGTGATGCTGCTCGGCGTCAGCTTCGTCTACGCCGCCGCCGGGACGCTCCAGCTCCAGGGCGTCGCCGACGGACTGGCGCACGCTCCCGGCCAGTTGAAGCCGCTCGCCGAGGCGGGCGCGGTGCTCACCCTGGTCGGCTTCGCGTTCAAGACCGCCGCCGTCCCGTTCCACTTCTGGGTGCCCGACACCTACGTCGGCGCCCCGCTCCCGGTGGCCGGCTACCTCTCGGTGGTCGGCAAGGCGGCCGGCCTGTCCGGCCTCGCCCTGGTCACCACGCTGGCCTTCCGCCCGTACGGCCACACCTGGGGCCTGGTGCTGGCGGTGCTCGCCGCGCTCACCATGACGGCCGGCAACGCCGCCGCGCTGCGCCAGCGCCCCGACACCCCGCACGGGGCGGTCCGGCTGCTGGCCTGGTCCTCGGTCGGCCAGGCCGGGTACCTGCTGGTGCCGCTGGCCGCCGCCGGGTACGCCGACTCGGCCGAGCCGCTGGGCGCGACCGTGGCGTACGCGCTGATCTACGGCCTGGTGAACCTGGGCGCGTTCGGCGCGGTCGCGCTGGTCGGCGGCTCCGGCCGGCTGGACGGCTTCCGCGGCCTGGCCGGGCGCGACCGCTGGGCGGCGCTCGCCCTGGCCTTCTTCCTGCTCTGCCTGGCCGGCCTGCCGCCCGGCGTGGTCGGCCTGTTCGGCAAGGTCGTGGTGTTCCGCGCGGCCGTGGACGCGGGCCTGGGCTGGCTGGCCGTGGTGATGGCGGTGAACGTGGTGATCGCGCTCGCCTACTACCTGAAGTGGACCGCCCTGCTGTTCGCGCCGTCCGCCGAAGCGGCCGAGCCGCGCCGTTCCCCGGCTCCGCTCCGGGCCGCGCTGGGTCTGGCGGCCTGCGGCGCGGCGGTGCTCTCGGTGGCCCCGCAGCTGGTCCTCCAGGTGGTGTCGGGCAGCCTGTTCTGACCTGTGGTCGAATGCCGAGGGGAACGAACCGGCCAGTTCGGGGCGTTGATCCCGGCAGAGGGAAGCGGTTCCACGGCTTCCACCGGCACCACAGGAGGGTCCGCAGTGCACAGCCACCACAACGGATTGCGGACGGCCGTCCTGTTGGGCGGCCTGTCCGCGCTGATCCTGGTGATCGGCAGCTTCTTCGGCCGCACCGGTCTGCTGGTGGCCCTGCTGGTCGCGGTCGGCACCAACGCGTACGCGTACTGGAACAGCGACCGGCTGGCGCTGCGCGCGATGCGGGCCCGCCCGGTCAGCGAGATCGAGGCCCCGCAGCTGTACCGGATCGTCCGCGAGCTCTCCACCTCGGCCCGCCAGCCGATGCCCCGGCTGTACATCTCGCCGACGCCCGCGCCGAACGCCTTCGCCACCGGCCGCAACCCGCGCAACGCGGCGGTCTGCTGCACCGACGGCATCCTGCAACTGCTCGACGAGCGCGAGCTGCGCGGCGTCCTCGGCCACGAGCTGAGCCACGTCTACAACCGGGACATCCTGATCTCCTCGGTGGCCGGGGCGCTCGCCTCGGTGGTGATGTTCCTGGTCAACTTCGCCTGGCTGATCCCGGTCGGCCGCTCGGACGACGACGACGGCCCGGGCCTGGTCGGCATGCTGGCGATCATGATCCTGGGCCCGGTCGCGGCCGGCCTGATCCAACTGGCCGTCAGCCGCTCCCGCGAGTACCAGGCGGACGCCGACGGCGCCCGGATCACCGGCGACCCGCTCGCCCTGGCCGACGCCCTGCGCAAGCTGGACACCGGCACCCAGCGGCTGCCGCTGCCGCCCGAGCCGCAGCTCCAGACCGCCAGCCACATGATGATCGCCAACCCGTTCCGCCCCGGCGAGCGCGGCGCGAAGCTGTTCTCCACCCACCCGCCGATGCGCGAGCGGATCGCCCGCCTGGAGCGGATGGCCGGGCGCTGACCGACCCGCCGCTCCCCGTGGTTCCTCCCGGGGCCGCTCCTCCCGTCGTCCGCGGGCACGCGCTGACCCCTTCGGGCGACCGTCCGGCGAGCGTCCCGGTGCCGCCGCCGCCCCGCTGGTAGGGCTGGACGCACTGCCAGACCCGAGGCCGGAGGTGCGGTGCGGTGACCATGCTGCCGAGCGATGCAGAACTGGGCCGGAGCGGTCCACCGCCGCCCCCGCCCCCGCACCGCCGCTTCGGCCGGGCCTCCCGCCCGCGCCGGGGCCGGGCGCTGGTGGTGTGGCTGACCACCACCGACCACAAGCAGATCGGCACCCTCTACCTGGCCACCTCGTTCGCCTTCTTCCTGCTCGGCGGGGTGCTGGCGCTGGTGATGCGGGCCGAGCTGGCCCGTCCCGGGACGCAGATCCTGTCGAACGAGCAGTTCAACCAGGCGTTCACCATGCACGGCACGATCATGCTGCTGATGTTCGCCACCCCGCTGTTCGCGGGCTTCGCGAACTGGTTCATGCCGCTGCACATCGGCGCCCCCGACGTGGCCTTCCCCCGGCTGAACGCCTTCGCCTACTGGATGTACCTGTTCGGCTCGCTGATCGCGGTGGCCGGTTTCCTGACCCCGCAGGGCGCGGCCGACTTCGGCTGGTTCGCGTACGCGCCGCTGAACAGCGAGGTGCACTCGCCCGGGGTCGGCGCCGACCTGTGGATCATGGGCCTGGGCTTCTCCGGCTTCGGCACCATCCTCGGCTCGGTCAACTTCGTCACCACGATCGTCTGCCTGCGCGCCCCCGGCATGACGCTGTTCCGGATGTCGATCTTCACCTGGAACATCCTGCTGACCTCGATCCTGGTGCTGATGGCCTTCCCGGTGCTGGCCGGCGCGCTGCTCTGCCTGGAGGCGGACCGCAAGTTCGGCGCGCACGTCTTCGACCCGGCCAACGGCGGGCCGCTGCTCTGGCAGCACCTGTTCTGGTTCTTCGGGCACCCGGAGGTCTACATCATCGCGCTGCCGTTCTTCGGCATCGTGACCGAGATCCTCCCGGTGTTCTCCCGCAAGCCGGTCTTCGGCTACTCCGGCCTGATCGCCGCCACCATCGCCATCGCGGGCCTGTCGATCACCGTCTGGGCGCACCACATGTTCGTCACCGGGCAGGTGCTGCTGCCGTTCTTCTCCTTCATGACCTTCCTGATCGCGGTGCCGACCGGTGTGAAGTTCTTCAACTGGGTCGGCACCATGTGGCGCGGCTCGCTGAGCTTCGAGACGCCGATGCTCTGGTCGATCGGCTTCCTGGTCACCTTCCTGTTCGGCGGCCTGACCGGCGTCCTGCTGGCCTCGCCGCCGATCGACTTCCACGTCTCCGACTCGTACTTCGTGGTCGCGCACTTCCACTACGTGGTGTTCGGGACGGTGGTCTTCGCGATGTTCGCGGGCTTCTACTTCTGGTGGCCGAAGATGACCGGACGGATGCTGGACGAGCGCCTCGGGCGGATCCACTTCTGGACGCTGTTCGTCGGCTTCCACACCACCTTCCTGGTCCAGCACTGGCTGGGCGCCGAGGGCATGCCGCGCCGCTACGCGGACTACCTGGCCTCGGACGGCTTCACCACGCTCAACACCGTCTCCAGCATCGGGTCCTTCCTGCTCGGCCTCTCCACGCTGCCGTTCCTCTACAACGTCTGGCGGACCGCCAAGTACGCGCCCAGGGTGGAGGTCGACGACCCGTGGGGCTACGGCCGCTCGCTGGAGTGGGCGACCTCCTGCCCGCCGCCCCGGCACAACTTCACCACCCTGCCGCGGGTCCGCTCCGAGTCCCCGGCGTTCGACCTGCACCACCCGGAGATCACCGAGTTCGACCGGCTGCAGAACGAACCGCGCTGACCTCCCGCCGCGAGGGCCGCGCCGGGGCCGCCTCGGGGCCGTACCGGCGTCGCACCGGCGGTCCGCCCCGGGTGCGGCGTCCGTTTCGCGGTGGTACGAATCGTTTCGTCCCCGTGCCGTCCGACGCGCGGGGGCGTTCGGTCTGACCGCGCGCGGGATCGGAGCGTCATGGACAACTATCCGCTGCTCGACATCTTCTGGACGATGCTGGAGCTGTTCCTCTGGATCCTCTGGTTCTTCCTGCTGTTCAAGATCATCACGGACATCTTCCGCAGCCACGACATGGGCGGCGGCGCCAAGGCGGCCTGGACGATCCTGGTGATCCTGCTGCCCTTCCTGGGCGTGCTGCTCTACCTCATCGTCCGCGGCGGCTCCATGCACGAACGCGACCTCGCCCAGGCCAAGCAGGCCGACGCCGCCTTCCAGGAGTACGTCCGCAAGGCGGCCGGCACCGGCGGCGGCCCGGCCTCCTCCGCGGGCTCCTCGGGCGGCCACGTGGCGGACCTGGCGAGGCTGGCCGACCTCAAGAACAGCGGCGCGCTGACCGAGGAGGAGTACCAGCGGGCCAAGGACAAGCTGCTCACCTGACCCCCGTCCGGCGCAGCGGCGCGCGGCCCGTCCCGACCCCGGGGCGGGCCGCGCGCCGTCCCCGGCCACCGCGCGCGCCGCCCCGCGCCCACCTGGTGACCCGCCCGTCACACCCCTGCCACAAGGCCGATCCGCCACCTGCCCCTTCCGGCCCCGGTGTGCGAGCCTGGAGGCATGAAGCTGATCAACTTCCTGCTCAACGTGATCTGGCTGTTGTTCTGCGGCCTGTGGATGGCGATCGGCTACGCGGTCGCCGGGATCGTCTGCTTCGTCCTGATCGTCACGATCCCGTTCGGCGTCGCGTCCTTCCGCCTCGCGGGCTTCATGCTCTGGCCCTTCGGCCGCACCACCGTGGTCCGCGCCGACGCCGGGGCCCCCTCCTGCGTGGGCAACGTGATCTGGCTGGTGTTCGCGGGCTGGTGGCTGGCGCTCGGGCACATCGTCACCAGCATCCCGCTGTTCCTGTCGATCATCGGCATCCCGTTCGACTGGGCCAACCTCAAGATGGTCCCGGTCTCGCTGACCCCGCTCGGCCGCGACATCGTCTCCACCGACCAGGGCTTCGGCGCCCGCTGACCGGGCCCCGCCGACCGGCCCCGCCGACCGGGCTGTGCCGGTTCGGCCCTGCCGGTCGGAAAGGGTTCGCGTCCCGGCGCCCGGCGGGGTAGAACCGTCCGGTCGGAGCAGGGCGGCGGACGAGGAGCGGCACGTGGCGGACGGCGAGAACGCGCCGGGCGGGATCATGGCGGGCGGGGTCAACCGGATCGAGCGCCGGGGCGACCGGGTGCTGCGGCCGACCGGGCCGTGGTCACCGGCCGTGCACGGGCTGCTGGCGCACCTGCGGGCGGCCGGGTTCACGGCGGGGCCGCAGTTCCACGGGATCGCCGAGGACGGGCGGGAGGTCCTGGACTTCCTGCCCGGCGAGGTGCCGAACTACCCGGCCACCCCGGCCTCCGCCTCCCGCACCGCGCTGCTCGACGCCGCCCGGCTGCTGCGGCGGTACCACGACGCCACGGCGGGCTACCGCGCCGAGGGCTGGATGCTGCCCGCCCGGGAGCCGGTCGAGGTGGTCTGCCACGGCGACTACGCCCCGCACAACTGCGTGCTGGACGGCGAACGGGTGGTCGGCGTCATCGACTTCGACACCGCCCACCCAGGCCCCCGGCTGTGGGACGTCGCCCACGCGGTCTACCGCTGGGCGCCCACCACCGCGCCGGGCAACGCCGACGGCTTCGGCACCCCGGACGAACAGGCCCGCCGGGTACGGGAGTTCTGCGACGCGTACGGCCTCGGCCGGGCCGACCGGGAGGGCCTGGTGGACGCGATCGAGGCCCGGCTGCACGCCCTGGTGGCGCACATGCGGGCCGAAGCCGCCGCCGGGAGCGCCGCGTTCGCCGCGCACCTGGCCGACGGGCACCACCTGATGTACCTCTCCGACGCCGCGTACGTGGTGCGCGAGCGCGCCCGCTTCGAAGACCTGCTCCTGGCGGAGTGACGGGGGCCGGCCCGGCGGCCGGCCCGCCCGTTCACCCGTCCGTCCGCTCCAGGTGCTCGCGCAGGGCCCGGAACTCGGCCGCGATCCCGTCCAGCGTGTAGTGCGCGTTCAGTCCGCTCGGGTTCGGCAGCAGCCACACCTCGGTGTCGCCGATCGGCTCCGGCTGCGGCCCGACCGCCGCCCGCGGCCGGCCGAACGCCGCCCGGTACGCCCCGATCCCGAGCACCGCCAGCGCGCGCGGGCGCAGCCGCCGCACCCGGGCCTCCAGGGCCCGTCCGCCCGCCAGGTACTCCTCGGCGGTCAGCTCGGCCGCCTTCGCGGTGGTCCGGGCCACCACGTTGGTGATCCCCAGCCCGAGCCCGAGCAGCTCCTGCTGCTCGTCCGGCCGCAGCTGCCGGGGGGTGAAGCCGGAGCGGTGCAGGGCGGGCCAGAACCGGTTGCCCGGCCGGGCGAAGTGCCGGCCGGTGGCGCCCGACCACAGGCCGGGGTTGATCCCGCAGAACAGCACCCGCAGGCCGGGCGCGGCCACGTCCTCGATGGCGGTGTCCTGGGCGGCGGCGAGCTGTTCGGGCGTGGGCTTGGCGCCGTTGGCCGGGCGCTGCGGCGGAGTACGGGTCACCCCGCCCACTCTGCCGTACCGGCGGGCGCGCGCACGTCGCCGAGCGCCCGCGAACGGTTTTCGGAACCGACCTCCGGGAAGGGCGTTCCGGCAGGTCGGGGCCGGTACGGCCGAGGTTCAGCATATCGGATGGATAGTCAGTTCGATTGTTTTCCTGACCTGATGACTTCTCTGGCGGAGAATGGGGCGGTGTCATACGAACTGAACGCGCTGGTCGCCACCGCGGAACTGATCGCGGTGGTCGCGGCCGAAGTCCCGCTCGCGCGCAGCGCGCCCCTGCCGCACGGCCTCGCGCTGGTGCCGATGACCGACGAACTCCACGACGCCCTCCAACACCCCTCCAACGCACCGGACTTCGGCTTCAAGCGGTTCCCCTCCGGATTCGCCCTGCGGATCGCCGGCTGGTCCAAGTCCGCCCCGATCGCCTACGCCGAGATCGACGAGGAGCACCCCGCCGGACGCCGCGCCGCGCTCTGGTACGACGGCCGGATCACCCTCGGCCCGCTCGCCCCCGCCGACGGCGCCCCGCTCGACCGCGTCCTGCGCGCCCTCGGCGCCACCGACACCACCGCCCCGGCGATCACCGCGGCCCTCGACACCCACCGCCGCCGCCCCGCCGGGGACTGACCCGGCCCCGCCCGACGCCTCCTGCGCGCACCGCGAACGCCAGGAGGGCGCACCGTCCCCGGTACGCCCTCCCTGGTGGCCCGTCCCGCCGCTCGGCAGTGGTTCAGCGGTAGTTGACGAACTGGATCGCGAACTCCAGGTCCTTGCCCTTGAGCAGCGTCTGCACGGTCTGCAGGTCGTCCCGCGACTTCGAGCTGACCCGCAGCTCGTCGCCCTGGACCTGCGCCTTGACGCCCTTCGGACCCTCGTCGCGGATGATCTTCGCGACCTTCTTGGCGTCCTCGGTGGTGATGCCTTCCTTCACGTCGGCGAAAATCTTGTACTCCTTGCCGGACAGCTGCGGCTCCGCCGCGTCCAGCGCCTTCAGCGACAGCCCGCGCTTGACGAACTTGGTCTGCAGCACGTCCAGGATCGCCCGGACCCGCTCCTCGCCGTTGGCCTTCATCTCGATCTTCTCGCCGGACCGCTTGATCTCGGCGCCCACGTTCTTGAAGTCGAACCGGGTGGCGATCTCGCGGGAGGTCTGGTTGATCGCGTTGTCGACCTCCTGCCACTCGACCTTCGAGACGATGTCGAAACTGGAGTCGGCCATGGGTGTTGGTCTCCTTGCACTACAGGCTGCACGGTCACGCCACCCGCCACCGGCGGGCGACGCCCCAGCCTATCCAGCGCCCCGCACCCCCGCCCGCAACAGCCGCGCGCCGACCTTGATCGCGACGTGACGGAACAGAGTGGCGGACCACCCCCCACCATCGGGTATCGTTTACGACGTCGAACGGGGCACCACCCCGCAAGACACCATCCCTGGCGGGTTGCCCGAGCGGCCAAAGGGAGCAGACTGTAAATCTGTCGCGCAAGCTACGCAGGTTCGAACCCTGCACCCGCCACTGGATCGCAAGGAAGCCCCCGGGCTGCGGAGACGCAGACCGGGGGCTTTTTCGTTGGCCCGGTGGGCCGGTGGCGGGGAAGGATGGCGGCATGGAGTTCACCGAGCGCCGGCCTGTCGCGCCGCGGATGCTGTTGGTGCGGCGGATAGGGCCGTGGTTCGTCCTGGCGCGGCCGGTGTTCATCCCGGCCGGGTGCCGGTTCTGGACGGAGCGGGGAGCGTTGGTGGTGGAGCACCCGACCGGGGAGCGGCGCAGGTACGCGGGGGAAGTCTGTCGCTAGCCCGGGTGGTTCTGGCGGGGGAGGGCGAGGGTGACGGTGTCGGCGAACTCGCGGACGGCGCTGGTGCGGGAGACGATGCGGCCGCAGTGGACGACCAGGCGGGAGTGGCCGGCGGTGAGGGCGCTGGTCAGGTCGTCGCCGCGGACGGCGAGGAGTTCGGCGGGGAAGCCGGCGTCGACCCGGACGGGGGGGAGGCCGAGGGTGGTGCGGGCCTGGGCGGAGACGGCGTCGTAGGCGGCTTCGGGGGAGAGGGCGCCGCTCGCGGCGAGGAGGCGGGCGGCGTCCAGCGGGTCGGCCCGGCCGACCGGGTTGGAGGTGTCGCGCAGGGCTCCGGCGCCGGCCGTGAGGGCGACCCGGGCCTGGGACAACTCCCGGACCAGGGACGGGCGCAGGCCGGTCGGCGGGTCGTCGAGGCCGGTGCAGCCGCCGTTCTGCGGCAGGCAGACCACCCGGACGCCGGCGCCGGCCAGCAGGCCCGCGCCGCCGGGCGGCAGCGCGCTGCACGGGCCGAGCGTGACCCGGGGCAGGTGGGGGGCCAGCGCGGCGACCAGGCGGGCGAGTTGGGCCGGGTCGGCGGCGGCGGTGTGCAGGTCGACCGGGCAGTCCGCCTCGGCCGCGGCGTCCAGCAGGACCCGGGCGTAGCCGACCGGGTCCGGGTCGAGGTCGGGGCAGCCGCCCGCCGCGTCCGCGCCGAGCTTGAGGGCGTCCCGGAGCAGGGCCCGCCCGTCCGCCCCGGCCCGGCCGGTGAGCAGCCGGGGCATCGCCACCGCCTGGAGCTCGGCCAGCCCGCGCAGCGACTGGCGCGCGGTCAGCACGGCCTCCAGCCGGCGCAGCCCGTGCCCGCCGCCGATCCGGACGTGGGTGCGCTGGGCGGTGGCCCCGTAGCCGAGCGAGGTGAGCGCGGACTCGGTGGTCCGGCGCACCAGTTCGGCCGGGCCGTCCCCGGCCGGTTCGGGCGGCCCGGCGCGGAGCGCGCTGTCGTAGTGTCCGTGCGGCTCGGCGGGGGCGGGCAGCAGCAGGTAGCCGGACAGGTCGATCCGGGCGCCGGTGGTGACCGTCGGCTGCCCGGGCATCGCGGGCAGCGGCCCGAGGCTGCCGGTCGCGCCGACCTCCTGGATCCGGTCCCCGCTGATCCGGACGTCCACCACCCGCCCGTCCAGCAGCCGGGCCCCGGCGAGCAGCAGGACCGGCCCGTGCCCGAGCGGGTTGGCGGACGGGGGCGGCTGGGGTTCCTCGCCCTGTTCGCTCATCGGCCCGCTCCTCCAGTCCCGTTGACCGCCCGGCGGCCTCGGGGGCCCGGTGCGGGGCGGCCGACCCGCGGCGCACCCGTGCGGCCGCGAGGGGCCACGTGAGAGGTCACTGACGGTCGAGCCTAGGCCGGACCCGGCGGGGACCGGTGGATGCGGGCCGCCCTGACGTGTCGGGACGTGTCGGGGCGGGCCGGGCGGGTTCCGGTTGCGGCGGAGGCCGAACGGGTGTCGGGTGACGGCCCGTCAGTGCGGGCCCGCCGACCTGCGGAGATCCACCGCGGATACGGATTTCACCTCTGGCCCGGAACCGTGTAATCTCTTCCTCGTTCGCCCCTATAGCTCAGTCGGTAGAGCGTCTCCATGGTAAGGAGAAGGTCTGCGGTTCGATTCCGCATGGGGGCTCTGGTGAGAAGCTCCCCGCCTCGGCGGGGTTCCGATCATCAAAGCGGTGTAGCTCAGTTGGTAGAGCAAGCGGCTCATAATCGCTGTGTCACCGGTTCAAGTCCGGTCACCGCTACTCCGCGTAGTCGATCGGGGGGTCACTCCCGATCGGCTACTCTTGTCTGTGTTCTTATTCGTTGTCCCAGGAAGGCACTCCCGTGGCTGCCACCGACGTCCGCCCGAAGATCACGCTGGCCTGCGTGGAGTGCAAGGAGCGGAACTACATCACCAAGAAGAACCGGCGCAACGACCCGGACCGTCTTGAGATGAAGAAGCACTGCCCGCGTTGCAACTCTCACACGGCGCACCGCGAAACCCGCTGACTTTGCCTCGACTCCAGGCCGCACCCCACCACGGGGAGCGGCCTGGAGTCATTTCTGCATGCCCCGCACGCCCCGCACGCCCTGCACGAACGGGCCGGACGCCGGGCCGGCCGTACGACCAGAGGAGTTGCCCATGCCGCTCGACCCCTCGTTCATCGGGCGGACCTACCCGCCCACCGAACCGTACGAGGTGGGCCGCGAGAAGATCCGCGAGTTCGCCGTCGCGATCGGTGACGCCAACCCGGCGTACACCGACGCGGAGGCCGCCAAGTCGCTCGGCCACCCGGACGTGATCGCCCCGCCGACCTTCCCCTTCATGCTGACCTTCCGGGCCGCGGCGCAGGTGGTCAACGACCCCGAACTCGGCCTCGACTACAGCCGGGTCGTGCACGGCGACCAGAAGTTCGCCTACACCCGCCCGGTGCGGGCCGGCGACCGGCTCTCGGTCACCGTGACCATCGACGCGATCAAGTCGCTGGCGGGCAACGACGTGCTGACCGTCCGCGGCGAGGTGGACGACGCCGGCGGGGAGCACGTCGTGACATCGACCATGACGCTGGTGGCGCGCGCCGCCGACGAAGCCGGGGAGGAGTGACCGTGGCGGTCCGCTTTGACGAGGTCCAGGTCGGCACCGAGCTGCCGGCGCGGTCGTTCCCGGTCACCCGGGCGACGCTGGTGCAGTACGCCGGAGCCTCCGGGGACTTCAACCCGATCCACTGGAACGAGAAGTTCGCCCTGGAGGTCGGCCTCCCGGACGTGATCGCGCACGGCATGTTCACCATGGCCGAGGCCGCCCGGGTGGTCACCGACTGGGTCGGCGACCCGGCCGCCGTCGTCGAGTACGGCGTCCGGTTCACCAAGCCCGTGATCGTCCCCAACGACGGCGTCGGCGCCACCGTCGAGGTCACCGCGAAGGTGGCCGCGCTGCTGGAGGACAACCGGGTCCGGGTCGACCTGGTCGCGACCAGCGCGGGCCAGAAGGTGCTCGGCATGGCCCGCGCGGTCGTCCGGCTGGGCTGAGGCGCTCCCGGCAGGGCCCCCGGCGGGCCCTGCCGGTCGGTCTGCGCCCACCCGCCCGCTTGCCAAAGTTATTGGCCAATCACTAATCTGTGGGTGTGGCCAGGAACAGCATCCGGATGTCCGCCGAGGAGCGGCGCGAGAGCGTCGTCCGGGCGGCCATGGTGGAGTTCGCCCGGGGCGGGTATCGGGGGACGTCCACCGAGGCGATCGCCCGCCGGGTGGGCGTCTCGCAGCCGTACCTGTTCCGGCTCTTCCCCAACAAGCAGGCGATCTTCGAGGCCGCGGCCGAGCACTGCATCGAGCAGACCTGGGGGATCTTCGACCGGGCGTCGGAGGGCCTGACGGGGGAGGCGGCGTGCGACGCGATGGGCGAGGCGTACCTGAACCTGGTCGAGGACCGGGAGCAGGTCATGATGCAGATGCAGATCTACGTCTCGGTGTTCGCGGCGGAGTCGGCCGGCGAGGAGGGCGTCGGCGAGACGGCCCGCGCGGGCTGGCTGCGGCTGTTCGAGCGGATCCGGGAGCGGATCGGCGACCGGGCGCTGGCCACCGAGTTCATGGCGCACGGAATGCTGATCAACACCCTGGTGGCCCTCGGGTACCCGGGGGAGCACCCGATCTGGTCGGGGTTCGACGAGCTCGACGAGAAGCGGGCCGGGAAGCAGGACTGAGGCGCTCCGCCCGGACGGCGGCGCGCCCTTTTTTCGGCCCACGAAAGTTATTGATCAATCACAACCTTTGGGGGAACCGCACGTGAACAGGCAAGCCGTCTGGACCCTGGTGGTCGTCAGCGTGGCGAGTTTCATGGCCGGACTCGACAACCTGGTGGTCACCACCGCACTCCCCGCGATCCGCACCGACCTGGGCGGCGCCCTCGCCGACCTGGAGTGGACGGTCAGCGCGTACACCCTGACCTTCGCCGTCCTGCTGATGCTCGGCGCGGCCCTCGGCGACCGCTTCGGCCGCCGCCGGATGTTCGTCGCCGGGCTCGCCGTCTTCACCCTCGGCTCGGCCTCCGCCGCGCTCGCCCCGACCATGGGCGCGCTGATCGCGGCCCGCGCCGTCCAGGGCGCCGGCGCGGCGGTCATGGTGCCGCTCACCCTGACCCTGCTGACCGTCGCGGTGCCCGCCGCCAGGCGCGGAACGGCCTTCGGCATCTGGTCCGGCGTCGCCGGGCTGGCCGTCGCCACCGGGCCGCTGATCGGCGGCAGCCTCACCGAGCACTTCTCCTGGCAGTGGATCTTCTGGGTGAACGTCCCGGTCGGCCTGGTGCTGCTGCCGCTGGCCCGCGCCGTGCTCGGCGAGAGCCGCAGCGCGGACCGCCGCCTCGACCTGCCCGGCACCGCGCTGGTCAGCGCCGGACTGTTCGGCCTCGTCCTCGGCCTGGTCCGCGGCAACCCCGACGGCTGGACCGACCCGCTGGTCCTCGCCGCGCTGACCGCCGGCACCCTGCTGCTGGCCGCCTTCGTCGGGTACGAGATCCGCCGGGCCCCGCAGCCGATGCTCCCGATGCGGCTGTTCCGCAGCCGGGCGTTCAGCGCCGTCAACGCCGCCAGCCTGCTGATGTACCTCGGCATGTTCGGCTCGATCTTCCTGATCAGCCAGTACTTCCAGGGCGTCAACGGCTACACCGCCGAACAGGCCGGCGTCCGGATGCTCCCGTGGACGGCCATGCCGCTGCTGGTCGCCCCGGTCGCCGGACTCCTCACCGACCGGATCGGCGGCCGCCCCATCGTCGTCACCGGACTCGTCCTCCAGGCCCTCGGTCTGCTCGGCATCGCCCTGCTCGCCCGGCACTCCGCCGGGTACGGGCAGCAGGTGCCGGTCCTGATGGTCTGCGGCGTCGGGATGTCCCTGTACTTCGCCCCCACCGCCAACCTGGTGATGGCCAGCGTCCGCCCCGCCGAACAGGGCATCGCCTCCGGCGCGAACAACGCCATGCGCGAGGTCGGCGGCGCGCTCGGGGTGGCCGTGCTGTCCGCGGTGTTCTCCGCCCGGGGCGGCTACGGCAGCACCGCGGCCTTCACCGACGGGCTCACCGCCGCGCTGCTGGTCGGCGCCGCCGCGATCGGGGCCGGCGCGGTCGCCGCGGCGCTCATCCCGCGGCGGCGGGACGGGCGGACGGTGAGGACCGCCACCGGGGAGCGGCCCGCGGCCGTCCCGGCCGGCCGGTCCTGAACCGGCGTCCCCCGAGCCCCCGAGCCCCCCGCACCGCAACGCACCGCACCGCACCGCACCGACGAGGAGGAACCACCGTGATCGCCATGACACTCCCCTGGACGCCGGGGCCCGCCGCGCAGCAGCCGCCGGATCGGCCCGTCGTGATGGCCGCCGAACTCCGGGTCCGCGGCCTGCGGCACGTCCCCGGCTTCCTGCGGCAGTCCCTGAAGGTCCGCGACCAGGCCCGCCGGGCCCCCGGCGCGCTCGGCGTCGGCCTGCGCGCCGCGCCCCTGCGCCGCACCTTCTGGGTGCTCTCCAGCTGGAGCGACCCCGAGACGCTCGCCGCGTTCGTCCGCTCCGAGACCCACCGGCGGGCGATGACCGCGCTGCGCCCCGCGATGGCCCACTCCGCGTTCGCCACCTGGGAGGCGGAGACGGCGGCCGAGCCGGGGTGGACCGAGGCCGAGCGGCGGTTGGCGGCCGACGGCTAGGCCCCGGGCCCCGGTCGGCCCGGTCGGCCCGGTCGGCCCGGCCGGTCCGGGGGAGCCGGGCGGGGGCGGGGCTTGGCTTACGCTGGGGCGGTGATCGAGGAGATGGATGCGCCGCTGGCCCCGTTGACGACGCTGCGGCTGGGCGGACCGGCGCGGCGGTTGGTGACGGCCCGGACGGACGCCGAGGTGGTGGCCGCCGTGCGCGCGGCCGACCGGGCCGGGGAGCCGCTGCTGGTGCTGGGCGGCGGCTCGAACCTGGTGATCGGGGACGCCGGCTTCCCCGGGACGGTGCTGCGGATCGCCACCGAGGGCTTCGCGCTGGACGGGACGCTGCTGGAGCTGGCCGCCGGCGAGGTCTGGTCGGACGCGGTGGCCCGCACCGTCGCCGCCGGACTGGCCGGGATCGAGTTCCTGGCCGGCATCCCGGGCTCGGCCGGGGCCACCCCGGTGCAGAACGTCGGGGCGTACGGGCAGGAGGTCGCCGAGACCGTCACCGAGGTGGACGCCTACGACCGCCTGCTCGGCGAGACCGTCACGCTGGCCAACGCGGACTGCGCCTTCTCGTACCGGCACAGTCGCTTCAAGGCGGACCCGGACCGGTACGTGGTGCTGCGGGTGCGCTTCCGGCTCGCGGACGAGGGCGGGCTGTCCTCGCCGGTGAAGTACGCCGAGGCGGCCCGTTCGATGGGCGTCGAGCCGGGGCAGCGGGTGAAGCTGGGCGACGCCCACGCCGAGGTGCTGCGGCTGCGCAAGGGCAAGGGCATGGTGCTGGACGCCGCCGACCACGACACCTGGTCGGCGGGCTCGTTCTTCACCAACCCGATCCTGACGGACGATCAGTTCGCCGCGTTCACCGCCCGGTTGGGCGACCTGCGGGCGCCGAGCTACCCGGCCGGGGAGGGTCGCGTCAAGACCTCCGCGGCCTGGCTGATCGACAACGCGGGCTTCCGCAAGGGCCACGGCAGCGGCCCGGCCACCCTCTCCACCAAGCACACCCTGGCCCTGACCAACCGGGGCTCGGCGACCACCGAGGACCTGCTCGCGCTGGCCCGCGAGGTGCGGGACGGCGTGCGCGCGGCGTTCGGCGTGGAGCTGGTGAACGAGCCGGTGATGGTCGGCGTCAGCCTCTGAGCCCGCGGGCGGGCGGGCGGGCCTTAGGCGGGCTCCGCCGCCAGCCAGGCGTCGACCTCGCCCAGCAGTTCCTTCACCACGTGTTCGGGGGCCTGCGAGGAGCGGATCGACTGGCGGGCGAGTTCGGCCAGCTCGGGGTCGGTGAAGGCGTGCGACTCGCGGGCCAGGGTGTACTGGTCGGCGAGCCGGGAGCCGAACAGCAGCGGGTCGTCCGCGCCGAGGGCGAGCGGCACGCCGGCCTCGAAGAGCGTCCGCAGCGGGACCTGCTCGGGGCTGTCGTAGACGCCCAGGGCGACGTTGGAGGCGGGGCAGACCTCGCAGGTGACCTGGCGGTCGGCGAGGCGCTGGAGCAGCCGCGGGTCCTCGGCGGCGCGCACGCCGTGGCCGATCCGGGTGGCGCCCAGGTCGTCCAGGCAGTCGCGGACGGACCCGGGCCCGGCGAGCTCGCCGCCGTGCGGCGCGGCGATCAGGCCGCCGTTCCGGGCGATCGCGAAGGCCCGGTCGAAGTCCCGGGCCAGGCCCCGGCGCTCGTCGTTGGACAGGCCGAAGCCGATCACCCCCCGGTCGGCGTACCGGACGGCGAGCCGGGCCAGCGTCCGGGCGTCCATCGGGGACTTCATCCGGTTGGCGGCGACCAGCACCCGGATGCCGACGCCGGTGGCCTCGGACGCCTCCCGGACGGCGTCCAGGACCAGCTCCAGGGTCGGGATCAGGCCGCCGAGCAGCGGCGCGTACGAGGTCGGGTCGACCTGGATCTCCAGCCAGCGCGAGCCGTCGGCGCGCTCGTCCTCGGCGGTCTCCCGGACCAGCCGGCGGATGTCGGACTCGTCGCGCAGGCAGGAGCGCGCGGTGTCGTAGAGCCGCTGGAACCGGAACCAGCCGCGTTCGTCGGTGGCCCGGAGTTTGGGCGGATGCTCGGAGCTGAGCGCCTCGGGCAGCCGGATGCCGTGCTTGTCGGCGAGTTCGAGCAGCGTCGCGGGGCGCATCGAACCGGTGAAGTGCAGGTGCAGATGGGCCTTCGGCAGGCCCCGGACATCACGCAGGCGATCCATTCACCGATCCTGCCGCAAAACCCCCCGGAACAGGAACCGCCCCCCGCACATCGCCCGAAGGGGTGAGGTGCGGGGGGCGGCCGTGACGGCGGGTCAGTCGCGGGCCTCGGCGAGCAGCTTCTGCAGCCGGCTGACGCCCTCGACCAGGTCGGCGTCGCCCAGCGCGTAGGACAGCCGCAGGTAGCCCGGGGTGCCGAAGGCCTCGCCGGGGACGACCGCGACCTCGGCCTCGTCCAGGATCAGCGCGGCCAGCTCGGCGGAGCTCTGCGGGCGCTTGCCGCGGATCTCCTTGCCCAGCAGGTCCTTGACCGACGGGTACACGTAGAACGCGCCCTCCGGCTCGGGGCAGAGCACGCCGTCGATCTCGTTCAGCATCGCCACGATGGTGCGGCGGCGGCGGTCGAACGCGGTCTTCATCTCGTCCACCGCGGCCAGGTCGCCGGAGACGGCGGCCAGCGCCGCGCGCTGCGCCACGTTGGAGACGTTCGAGGTGGCGTGCGACTGCAGGTTGGCGGCCGCGTTGACGACGTCCTTGGGGCCGATCAGCCAGCCCACCCGCCAGCCGGTCATCGCGTAGGTCTTGGCCACGCCGTTGACCACGACGCACTTGTCGGCCAGCTCGGGCAGCAGGGCCGGCAGCGAGGTGAAGGTCGCGTCGCCGTACACCAGGTGCTCGTAGATCTCGTCGGTGAGCACCCACAGGCCGTGCTCCAGCGCCCAGCGGCCGATCGCCTCGGCCTCGGCCTCGGTGTACACCGCGCCGGTCGGGTTGGACGGCGAGACGAACAGCACCACCTTGGTGTTCGCGGTGCGGGCGGCCTCCAGCTGCTCCACCGAGACCTTGTAGCCGGTGGTCTCGTCCGAGACGACCTCGACGGGGGTGCCGCCGGCCAGCTTCACGGCCTCCGGGTAGGTGGTCCAGTACGGGGCCGGGATGATCACCTCGTCGCCCGGGTCGAGGATCGCGGCGAAGGCGTTGTAGATCGCCTGCTTGCCGCCGTTGGTCACCAGCACCTGCGAGGCGTCCACCTGGTAGCCGGAGTCGCGCAGCGTCTTGGCGGCGATCGCGGCCTTCAGCTCCGGCAGGCCGCCGGCCGGGGTGTAGCGGTGGTTCGCCGGGTCCTGGCAGGCGGCGACCGCGGCGTCCACGATGTAGCCGGGGGTCGGGAAGTCGGGCTCGCCGGCGCCGAAGCCGATCACCGGGCGCCCGGCGGCCTTGAGGGCCTTGGCCTTGGCGTCGACGGCGAGGGTGGCGGACTCGGCGATGGCGCCGACCCGGGCGGAGACCCGGCGGTTCGCGGGGGGGACGTTCTCGGGGGTGGGTGCGCTCATGCCTGAATGCTCCCAGACCGCACGGGCGCCGGTCATCGCGGTTCCGGCGGGCGCTCCGGGGCGTTCCAGCGTCCGCGTCGCCGACCCGGACGATCTCGGGCGGAAGGCGATCGAAGCCGGAGGATCTCGGGCGGACGGCGTCGAAAGTCGGCGAATGTGGATCTCGGTGAATGAGGTTCGACCAATCGGCGAAGAACCCGTACACTCACTGCTCGATGGCTTCCGAAGTGCGGTTCCTTCGGCCGGGTACACCACACGGCCGACGGGATGCGGTAGGTTGGGGGCCGCAGCGGAACCGCGAGGCTCCGTAGGGCACTAGCTCAATTGGTAGAGCACCGGTCTCCAAAACCGGCGGTTGGGGGTTCGAGTCCCTCGTGCCCTGCTGCTTGATCCGTGACAAGCCCGTTCGCTCCGCAGAGCGAGCGGGCTTGATGCGGAGAGGGCCCCACCCAAGCACAGCTTTCGCCGGATCGCCCGTGCACCAGGCACGGACCTCCGCAGGACCCGGATTCAGGTGAGGACGAGTGACGGAGACCACGGGCTCCACCGCAACGCCTGAGAGCGGCAACCCCGAGGGGACCGAAGGCGCCGCGGACGAGACCACCGCCGAGGGCGGCAAGCTCTCCCGCCGCGAGCGTCGGCGGGCGAACAAGTCCGCCGACGGCGAGGGCGGCAAGAAGTCCGGCAAGCGGGCCAAGAAGGGCCTGTTCGCCCGGGCGGCGATCTTCTACCGCCAGATCATCGCCGAGCTCCGCAAGGTGGTCTGGCCCTCCCGCAGCCAGCTGATCCAGTACACCACCGTCGTGGTGACCTTCGTGATCGTGCTGATGCTGGTCGTCGCCGGCCTCGACTGGGTCTTCGCCAAGGGTGCCTTCTGGATCTTCGGCTGACGCCCGATCCGGCCGGACTCCGGAGGGGCCCGCAGGCCCCGCACCGCATACCTCACCCCGACCCGGGCCGAACACTTCGGCCCGGGTCGAGCTGTCGGCGCGAAGGACAGCGGGCGACTACCGTTGAGTCGGTACTGTTGAGGTATCCGTTCCACAACCAGGAAAGAAGCAGCGACCGTGTCTGAGTCCCCCCTGTACGACGCCGACGAGACCGTCCGCGAGGCGGATGTCGCCGCCGAGCTGGACGCGGCCGAGGCTGCCGACGTTGAGTCTTCCGCCGAGGAGACCGTCGATTCGGCCGAGGCGGACGCCGAGGAGGACGAGGTCGAGGCCGCCGACGAGCTGGAGGCGGGCGAGCCGGCCGAGGCCGCCGCCGTGCACGAGGTGGACGAGACCGAGGCCGCGGCCGGGGAGGCCCCCGCCGAGGCGGAGGCCGAGGAGGCCGAGGAGGCTGCGGAGGAGCCCGCCGAGGAGGTCGAGAGCGACCCGGTCGCCGAGTTCCGCGAGCAGCTGCGCCGCGCCCCCGGCGAGTGGTACGTCATCCACACCTACGCCGGCTACGAGAACCGGGTGAAGCAGAACCTGGAGCAGCGCTCCGTCTCGCTGAACGTCGAGGACTACATCTTCGAGTCCCAGGTTCCGCAGGAGGAGGTCGTCCAGATCAAGAACGGCGACCGCAAGACCATCCGGCAGAACAAGCTCCCCGGCTACGTGCTGGTCCGGATGGACCTCACCCCGGAGTCCTGGGGCGTCGTGCGCAACACCCCCGGTGTCACCGGCTTCGTCGGCAACGCCTACGACCCGTACCCGCTGACCCTGGACGAGGTCGTCAAGATGCTCGCCCCCGACGTGGAGCGCGCCGCCGCCAAGGAGGCCGGCAAGGCCTCGCCGGTGCGCCCGGTCGAGGTGCAGGTGCTGGACTTCGAGGTCGGCGACTCGGTCACCGTCACCGACGGTCCGTTCGCCACCCTGCAGGCGACCATCAACGAGATCAACCCCGACTCGAAGAAGGTCAAGGGCCTGGTGGAGATCTTCGGCCGGGAGACCCCGGTCGAGCTCTCCTTCGACCAGATCCAGAAGAACTGACCCACAGGTCTCCGGTGCCGGGGCGGGGCGAGAGCCTCCGCCCCGGCACCGTTTTGGTCCAGCACCGCCTCAGCGGTTAGCCTGGTCCGATGTGTGTCCTGGCGGCCGGGTTTCGCCCCGGGGCCGGGCACATCAGCAATCACCTCTCGGAAGGACCCGGAGAGACATGCCTCCCAAGAAGAAGAAGGTCACGGGGCTTATCAAGCTCCAGATCAACGCCGGTGCGGCCAACCCGGCCCCGCCGGTCGGCCCCGCGCTGGGTCAGCACGGCGTCAACATCATGGAGTTCTGCAAGGCGTACAACGCGGCCACCGAGTCGCAGCGCGGCATGATCGTGCCGGTGGAGATCACGGTCTACGACGACCGCTCCTTCACCTTCGTCACGAAGACCCCGCCGGCCGCTCGCCTGATCCTCAAGGCCGCGGGCGTCGACAAGGGCTCCAAGGAGCCGCACAAGACCAAGGTCGCCAAGCTGACCTCGGCCCAGGTGCGCGAGATCGCCACCACCAAGCTGCCCGACCTGAACGCCAACGACCTGGACGCCGCGGAGAAGATCATCGCCGGCACCGCCCGGTCGATGGGCATCACCGTCGAGGGCTGACCAGCCCGTACGTCCTTCCGTGGTAGGGCCCAGCGCGGCCCGTCGGTACCACGACTCCATTAATCACAGGAGCAGCAGTGAAGCGCAGCAAGGCCCTCAAGGCCGCGGACGCCCAGGTCGACCGCGCCCGGATCTACGCCCCGCTCGAGGCCGTCCGCCTCGCCAAGGCGACCTCCACCTCGAAGTTCGACGGCACCGTCGAGGTCGCCATGCGTCTGGGCGTCGACCCGCGCAAGGCCGACCAGATGGTCCGCAGCACCGTCATCCTCCCGCACGGCACCGGTAAGACCGCCCGGGTCCTGGTCTTCGCGAACGGTGAGCGTGCCGAGGCCGCGCGTGCCGCGGGTGCCGACATCGTCGGCTCCGACGAGCTGATCGACGAGGTCGCCAAGGGTCGTCTGGACTTCGACGCCGTCGTCGCCACCCCGGACCTGATGGGCAAGGTCGGCCGCCTGGGCCGCGTGCTCGGTCCCCGTGGCCTGATGCCGAACCCGAAGACCGGCACCGTGACCCCGGACGTCGCCAAGGCCGTCAACGAGATCAAGGGCGGCAAGATCGAGTTCCGCGTCGACAAGCACTCGAACCTCCACCTGATCATCGGCAAGACCTCGTTCTCCGACGAGCAGCTGGTCGAGAACTACGCCGCCGCGCTCGACGAGGTCCTCCGGGCCAAGCCGTCCGCCGCCAAGGGCCGCTACCTGAAGAAGATCACCTTCTCCAGCACGATCGGCCCCGGCATCCAGGTCGACCCGAACCGCACCCGCAACCTCCTCGTCGAGGAGGACCCGGCGGCGGTCTGACCCCGAGTCAGCCCCCGCGCGGAGCACGCCTGACCGGGCCCGCACCCCCTCGGGGGTGCGGGCCCGGTGGTCTGTGCAAACGGTTTGCGCGGCCGTCGGAGCGGTTCGGTAGAGTCCGGAGGTCATCACCAGGATGAGAATCCGATTAGAGGGGGACCTCCGTGCGCGCACTGCGTACCCTTGCCGTGGCCTGTCTGGCCCTCGGCGCCCTGACCGCCTGCAGCAGCTCCGGCTCGGCCGGCGCGACCGGTTCGGCCGGCCCGGCCGGCTCGACCGCCCCGGCGGGCGGCACCGGCAGCACGGGCGCCTCCGCCCCGGCGGCGGACGGAGCCGGCCAGGGCGGGACCAAGCTCGCGCCCAAGGAGGCCCTGCTCGCCTCGGCCGCGGTCATGGACAAGGCGGGCAGTGCCAAGCTGACCGTCAAGGGCGGCGAGACCGACGGCACCGCCGACTACGTCTGGACCTCCCCGTCCTCCTTCCTGCTCACCAGCAAGACCGAGGGCAAGGACGTCAACGTCCTGTTCACCAACGACCAGATGTACATCGGCGCCACCCCCGAGATGGCCGCCGTGGCCCAGGGCAAGAAGTGGATGGTCATCAGCACCAAGGACGCTGCCGGCGCCGACAGCGCCGAGGCCGGCTCCTTCGCCGCGATGATGCAGCTGATGAACCCGTCGGTGCAGCTGACCGCCGCCGCGCCGACCGCCACCCTGGTCGGCACCGAGACCGTGGCCGGCCAGAGCGCCACGCACTACCGCAGCGAGCTCAAGGTGGACGACCAGGTCGCCAAGATGCAGCTCGACCCGGCGCTCAAGGCCCAGGTGCTCGCCGAGCTCAAGAAGAAGGGCGGCACCGCCACCGTCGACCTGTGGATCAACGCCAAGGGCGAGCTGGTCCAGCAGTCCAGCGTCGACCCGACGGCCGAGACCGGCGACGCGACCAACGTGGTCACCTACGCCCAGCTGGGCTCGGTCAAGGCCACCCCGGCCCCGGCCGCCTCCGAGGTGTTCTCCCTCTCCGACCTGCTCCAGCAGTAGCGGTACCCGCGTCCGGGCCCCGGGGGTGGCTCCGGGGCCCGGACGGGCCGCATGGCATCGTGGGGGGGACGGACGGGCACGAGGGCGGGAGGAGGACCTGATGGCGGTACCGGCGCGCGGGGCCGCGGTCCTGCTGACGGCCGTCCTGCTGGCCGGCACGGCCGCCGCCTGCACCGGCGCGGGCCGGGCCGCGGAGCCGCCCGCCTCCTCGTCCAGCGCCGTCCCGTCCACCGGCCAGCCCAGCCCGACCGACCGCTCCCCGCACGGGGTGCTGCTCTCCGCCCAGCTGGTGCTGCACGACGCCCGGCGGGCCGAGTACACGGCGGTGCTCGGCGGCCAGGAGGCCGGGGGCGCGCTGTTCTGGGCCCCCAAGACGGTGCTGAAGTACCAGGCCGACGGCGAGGACCGGACGCTGATGGTGCTGGACACCTCCGCCTACCTGGGCGGCGACGCGGAGAGCGCGGCGCGGCTCGGCGGCCCGCACTGGCAGAAGTTCTCCAACGGCCGGATCCCGTACGCTGACCTGATCGACCGGCTCAGCCCGGTGGTCGCGGTGGCCGCCGCGGCCGCCGCGGACGACCCGCTGCTGGTCGGCGAGGAGAAGCTGCTCGACACCACCGTCCGGCACTACCGGGTCACCCTCGGCGCCGCCCGGTACGCCGCCGCGCAGACCCAGCTCGACCCGGCCCGGCGGCAGGCGCTGGAGACCGCGCTGGGCCCCGGCGACGTGGTGCTCGACCTCTGGCTCGACGACAGCGACCAGCTGGTCCGGCTGCGCCGGGCCGCCGCCGCGGTGGACACCGTCGACTACAGCGAGTTCGGCAGCTCCGCGCTCTCGGTCCAGGCCCCCGCCGAGGCCGACACCGCGCCCGGCACCGGCGCCAGCCCGCCGGCCTTCCCGTAGGGCGGTCCGGCTTCCCCGAGGGCGATTTGGTCAAACCCGTTCCGTCCGGTTAGGCTGGCCGAGCCAAAGACCGCTGGTTGTCGCCGTGCCCCGCGAGGGGAACGGCACCGAAGGGTCCGCACTCGCTGCGGATCGCCCGCGCAGGTTGTGGAGCCTAGTGAGGACTTCCGGACCGATCCGGTCCGTCGAGGTCACTGCGAGCCCCGTGCGCCTGCGCGCCGGGGCTTCTTCGTTTTCCCGGGGTCCGCGGCGATGGATGGTCGACTTCTCGAAGGTCGGCCCGACTTCGACATCACGGAAGGAGGCGTAAGCCTATGGCCAGGCCCGACAAGGCTGCCGACGTCGCCGAGATCACGGACAAGTTCCGTGCCTCCAGCGCCGCCGTTCTGACCGAGTACCGCGGTCTCACGGTGAAGCAGCTGAAGACGCTGCGTCGCTCGCTCGGCGGCAACGCCGATTACGCCGTGGTGAAGAACACGCTGACCAAGATCGCGGCCAACGAGGCCGGGATCTCCGAGCTCGACGACCTGTTCGCCGGTCCGACGGCTGTCGCCTTCGTCACCGGTGACCCGGTGGAGTCGGCGAAGGCTCTGCGTGACTTCGCCAAGGAGAACCCTGCTCTCATCATCAAGGGCGGTGTCCTTGACGGTAAGGCGCTGTCCGCCGATGAGATCAAGAAGCTCGCGGACCTCGAGTCCCGCGAGGTGCTGCTCGCCAAGCTGGCGGGCGCCCTGAAGGCCAAGCCCTCCCAGGCTGCCGCGGTCTTCCAGGCGCTCCCGTCCAAGCTCGTTCGCACCGTGGAAGCGCTGCGCGAGAAGGTCGAGCAGGGCGGTGCCGGTACTCCGGCTCCCGCCGAGGACGCGGAGTAACCACTCCCGTCCCAGCGGGCCCGTAAGCACGCCCGCCAACCCGTACATCCGGCACCTGCCGATTTAGTGGAAGGACGCCAATCATGGCGAAGCTCAGCACCGAGGACCTGCTCGAGCAGTTCGAGGGCATGACCCTGATCGAGCTCTCCGAGTTCGTGAAGGCCTTCGAGGAGAAGTTCGACGTCACCGCCGCCGCCCCGGTCGCCGTTGCCGCCGCCGGTGGCGCTGCCCCGGCCGCCGAGGCTGCCGAGGAGCAGGACGAGTTCGACGTCATCCTCGAGGGTGCCGGCGACAAGAAGATCCAGGTCATCAAGGAGGTGCGCGCCCTCACCTCCCTCGGCCTGAAGGAGGCCAAGGACCTCGTCGACACCGCCGGTGCGAAGGTCCTGGAGAAGGTCGCCAAGGACGTCGCGGAGAAGGCCAAGGCCCAGCTCGAGGGCGCCGGCGCCAAGGTCACCGTCAAGTGACTTCCTCCTCTCTCTGAGAGGTGCTCCACAGGCCGGGTCGGCCACCCTTCGGGGTGGCCGACCCGGCCTGCGCGCGTTCCGGGCCGGGCCGGCCGGGGTTGCTCCCGATGGCCCAAGCCGGACTCGGCCGCTGTCGGGGCCCGGGGGTAGGGTGATCGCTGTCACCGGCCCTCCCGCTGCGGGCGGCGTGTAACGCGCGGCGAGGTCCGGACGATGGGCAGTGCGAGGTCCACACCCTGGTGCGGGCCTTGACGAACAGCACGAGGCGCGCGATTCTCGAGGCGCGTGCCCAAGCGGAACCGCCTCCGATGCATATTCGGCGGCGGCACTGGGAAGGTTCCCGGTGACGCAGACGTGGGTGCGACGGCCCGGCCGGTGAGGGATCACTGCCCGGGTTGTCGGTTGTACGGGAGGAGCGTCCGATTCGGTCTCCGAATCAGGGCTTGCTAGCAGTGTCGCCTTTGGCTACACTGTCCCTTTGCGCTGCCTGTTAGCTGCTCCGTGACTCGTCGCCCGGAGTGGTCCCTGTCCTGACCTGGGGTTTTCCGCCTCGGCCAAGGCCCGGCCGGTATGCGCGTAGTGAGCTCCGAGCCCTCGGAAGGACCCCCCTCTTGGCCGCGCCGCGCAACGCCTCGAACAATTCCGCATCCACCGCCCCGCTCCGCGTCTCGTTCGCGAAGATCAAGGAGCCCCTCGAGGTCCCGAACCTCCTGGCCCTGCAGACCGAGAGCTTTGACTGGCTGCTCGGCAACGCGGCCTGGAAGTCCCGGGTCGAGGCTGCCCTGGAGAGTGGTCAGGACGTCCCCACCAAGTCCGGTCTGGAGGAGATCTTCGAAGAGATCTCCCCGATCGAGGACTTCAGCGGGTCGATGTCCCTGACCTTCCGGGACCACCGTTTCGAGCCGCCGAAGAACTCCATCGACGAGTGCAAGGACCGCGACTTCACCTTCGCGGCCCCGCTCTTCGTCACCGCGGAGTTCACCAACAACGAGACCGGTGAGATCAAGTCCCAGACCGTGTTCATGGGCGACTTCCCGCTCATGACCAACAAGGGCACGTTCATCATCAACGGCACCGAGCGTGTCGTCGTGTCCCAGCTGGTCCGCTCCCCGGGCGTCTACTTCGACTCCACCCTGGACAAGGTGTCCGACAAGGACATCTTCTCCGCCAAGATCATCCCCTCCCGCGGTGCCTGGCTGGAGATGGAGATCGACAAGCGCGACATGGTCGGTGTCCGCATCGACCGCAAGCGCAAGCAGTCGGTCACCGTGCTGCTCAAGGCCCTCGGCTGGACCACCGAGATGATCCTGGAGGAGTTCGGCGAGTACGAGTCGATGCGCGCCACCCTGGAGAAGGACCACACCCAGGGCCAGGACGACGCGCTGCTCGACATCTACCGCAAGCTGCGCCCGGGCGAGCCGCCGACCCGCGAGGCCGCGCAGACGCTGCTGGAGAACCTGTACTTCAACCCGAAGCGCTACGACCTGGCCAAGGTCGGCCGCTACAAGGTCAACCGGAAGCTGGGCAACGCCGAGTCGCTCGACTCCGGCGTGCTCACCGAGCCGGACATCATCAACACCATCAAGTACCTGGTGAAGCTGCACGCCGGCGAGACCGAGTGGCGCGATGACGAGGGCCGCGACATCGTCATCGAGGTCGACGACATCGACCACTTCGGCAACCGCCGCCTGCGCAACGTCGGCGAGCTGATCCAGAACCAGGTCCGCACCGGCCTCGCCCGCATGGAGCGGGTGGTCCGCGAGCGGATGACCACCCAGGACGTCGAGGCGATCACGCCGCAGACCCTGATCAACATCCGGCCGGTCGTCGCCTCCATCAAGGAGTTCTTCGGCACCAGCCAGCTGTCGCAGTTCATGGACCAGACGAACCCGCTGTCGGGCCTGACCCACAAGCGCCGGCTGTCCGCGCTCGGCCCCGGTGGTCTGTCCCGCGAGCGGGCCGGCTTCGAGGTCCGTGACGTGCACCCCTCGCACTACGGCCGCATGTGTCCGATCGAGACCCCCGAAGGCCCGAACATCGGTCTGATCGGCTCGCTCGCCTCCTACGGCCGGGTCAACGCGTTCGGCTTCATCGAGACCCCGTACCGCAAGGTCGTCGACGGCGTGGTCACCGAGTCGGTGGACTACCTGACCGCCGACGAGGAGGACCGGTACGTCATCGCGCAGGCCAACGCCCCGCTCACCGCGGAGCTGACCTTCGCCGAGCCCCGCGTCCTGGTCCGCCGCCGCGGCGGCGAGATCGACTACATCCCCGGCACCGAGATCGACTACATGGACGTCTCGCCGCGCCAGATGGTGTCGGTCGCGACCGCCATGATCCCCTTCCTCGAGCACGACGACGCCAACCGCGCGCTGATGGGCTCGAACATGATGCGCCAGGCCGTCCCGCTGCTGCGCAGCGAGGCGCCGCTGGTCGGCACCGGCATGGAGTACCGCTGCGCCGTCGACGCCGCGGACGTCATCACCGCCGACAAGGCCGGCGTGGTGCAGGAGGTCTCGGCCGACTACGTCACCGTCGCCAACGACGACGGCACGTACAACACCTACCGGGCCGCCAAGTTCACCCGCTCCAACCAGGGCACCGCCTTCAACCAGAAGGTCCTGGTGGACGAGGGCGCCCGGGTCGAGGCCGGCCAGGTGCTGGCCGACGGCCCGTGCACCGACGAGGGCGAGATGGCCCTCGGCAAGAACCTCCTGGTGGCGTTCATGTCCTGGGAGGGCCACAACTACGAGGACGCGATCATCCTGTCGCAGCGCCTCGTCCAGGACGACGTCCTCTCCTCGATCCACATCGAGGAGCACGAGGTCGACGCCCGCGACACCAAGCTGGGCCCCGAGGAGATCACCCGGGACATCCCGAACGTCTCCGAGGAGGTCCTCGCCGACCTCGACGAGCGCGGCATCATCCGGATCGGCGCCGACGTCGTCACCGGTGACATCCTGGTCGGCAAGGTCACCCCGAAGGGCGAGACCGAGCTGACCCCGGAGGAGCGCCTGCTCCGCGCGATCTTCGGCGAGAAGGCCCGCGAGGTCCGCGACACCTCGCTGAAGGTGCCGCACGGCGAGTCCGGCAAGGTCATCGGCGTCCGCGTCTTCGACCGCGAGGAGGGGGACGAGCTCCCCCCGGGCGTGAACCAGCTGGTCCGCGTCTACGTCGCCCAGAAGCGCAAGATCACCAACGGTGACAAGCTGGCCGGCCGCCACGGCAACAAGGGCGTCATCTCCAAGATCCTGCCGGTCGAGGACATGCCGTTCCTGGAGGACGGCACCCCGGTCGACATCATCCTGAACCCGCTGGGCGTCCCGTCCCGGATGAACCCGGGACAGGTCCTGGAGATCCACCTCGGCTGGCTCGCCATGCAGGGCTGGGACGTCTCCGGCCTCGCCGACGAGTGGGCCCAGCGCCTCCAGGCGATCGGCGCCGACACGGTCGAGGGCGGCACCAACCTCGCCACCCCGGTCTTCGACGGCGCCCGCGAGGACGAGATCACCGGCCTGCTGGACAACACCACCCTCACCCGTGACGGTGAGCGCCTGGTGAACTCCACCGGCAAGGCCCGGCTGTTCGACGGCCGCTCCGGCGAGCCGTTCCCGATGCCGGTCTCGGTCGGCTACATGTACATCCTCAAGCTGCACCACCTGGTCGACGACAAGCTGCACGCCCGTTCGACCGGTCCGTACTCGATGATCACCCAGCAGCCGCTCGGTGGTAAGGCGCAGTTCGGTGGTCAGCGCTTCGGCGAGATGGAGGTGTGGGCCCTCGAGGCGTACGGCGCGGCCTACGCGCTGCAGGAACTGCTCACCATCAAGTCCGACGACGTCCTGGGCCGCGTGAAGGTCTACGAGGCGATCGTCAAGGGCGAGAACATCCCCGAGCCCGGCATTCCCGAGTCCTTCAAGGTCCTCATCAAGGAAATGCAGTCGCTCTGCCTCAACGTGGAGGTGCTGTCCTCGGACGGCCAGTCCATCGAGATGCGCGACAGCGACGAGGACGTGTTCCGCGCCGCCGAGGAGCTCGGCATTGACCTGTCCCGGCGCGAGCCGAGCAGCGTCGAAGAGGTCTGACGGAGGCCGGGCCGACCCCTAGTCCGGGTCGGCCCGCCCCCAGGCCCCCCTCAGACCAACAGACAGACTCTCGAATCACGAAAGAGGGCTTGACGACCAGTGCTTGACGTCAACTTCTTCGACGAGCTCCGCATCGGACTGGCCACCGCCGACGACATCCGCCAGTGGTCGCACGGCGAGGTGAAGAAGCCGGAGACCATCAACTACCGCACGCTGAAGCCGGAAAAGGACGGCCTCTTCTGCGAGAAGATCTTCGGTCCCACCCGGGACTGGGAGTGCTACTGCGGCAAGTACAAGCGCGTCCGCTTCAAGGGCATCATCTGTGAGCGCTGCGGCGTCGAGGTGACCCGCGCCAAGGTGCGCCGCGAGCGGATGGGCCACATCGAGCTGGCCGCCCCGGTCACCCACATCTGGTACTTCAAGGGCGTCCCGTCGCGCCTGGGCTACCTGCTCGACCTGGCGCCGAAGGACCTCGAGAAGGTCATCTACTTCGCCGCCTACATGATCACCTGGGTGGACGACGAGCGTCGCCAGCGCGACCTCCCGTCCCTGGAGGCGCACGTCTCGGTCGAGCGCCAGCAGATCGAGAATCGGCGCGACGCCGACCTGGAGGCCCGGGCCAAGAAGGCCGAGTCCGACCTGGCCGAGCTGGAGGCCGAGGGCGCCAAGGCCGACGTGCGCCGCAAGGTGCGCGAGGGCGCCGAGCGCGAGATGAAGCAGCTGCGCGACCGCACGCAGCGCGAGATCGACCGCCTCGACGAGGTCTGGACCCGGTTCAAGAACCTCAAGGTCCAGGACCTGGAGGGCGACGAGCTGCTCTACCGCGAGCTGCGCGACCGCTTCGGCACCTACTTCTCCGGCTCGATGGGCGCCGCGGCCCTCAAGGACCGCCTGGAGTCCTTCGACCTGGGCGAGGAGGCCGAGCGCCTCCGCGAGATCATCCGCACCGGCAAGGGCCAGAAGAAGACCCGCGCGCTCAAGCGCCTCAAGGTCGTCTCCGCCTTCCTGCAGACCAGCAACAAGCCCAAGGGCATGGTGCTCGACTGCGTCCCGGTGATCCCGCCGGACCTGCGCCCGATGGTCCAGCTCGACGGTGGCCGCTTCGCCACCTCCGACCTGAACGACCTGTACCGCCGCGTCATCAACCGCAACAACCGCCTGAAGCGGCTTCTCGACCTCGGCGCGCCCGAGATCATCGTGAACAACGAGAAGCGCATGCTCCAGGAGGCCGTCGACGCGCTCTTCGACAACGGCCGCCGCGGCCGCCCGGTCACGGGCCCCGGCAACCGTCCGCTGAAGTCGCTGTCCGACATGCTCAAGGGCAAGCAGGGCCGCTTCCGGCAGAACCTGCTCGGCAAGCGCGTCGACTACTCGGCCCGTTCGGTCATCGTCGTCGGCCCGCAGCTCAAGCTGCACCAGTGCGGCCTGCCCAAGGCCATGGCGCTGGAGCTCTTCAAGCCGTTCGTGATGAAGCGCCTGGTCGACCTGAACCACGCGCAGAACATCAAGTCGGCCAAGCGCATGGTCGAGCGCGCCCGCCCCGTGGTGTGGGACGTCCTCGAAGAGGTCATCGCCGAGCACCCGGTGCTGCTGAACCGCGCGCCCACCCTGCACCGCCTCGGCATCCAGGCCTTCGAGCCGCAGCTGGTCGAGGGCAAGGCCATCCAGATCCACCCGCTCGTCTGCACCGCGTTCAACGCGGACTTCGACGGCGACCAGATGGCCGTGCACCTGCCGCTGTCCGCGGAGGCGCAGGCCGAGGCCCGCATCCTGATGCTGTCCTCGAACAACATCCTGAAGCCGGCCGACGGCCGCCCCGTCACCATGCCGACCCAGGACATGGTGCTGGGCCTGTTCTTCCTCACCTCGGACCGCGAGGAGGTCAAGGGCAAGGGCCGTTCCTTCTCCTCGACCGCCGAGGCGATCATGGCCTTCGACGCCCGCGAGCTGGACGTCCAGGCCCCGATCGACCTGCGCCTGGCCGGCGGCACCGTGCCGCCGCGCGGCTGGACCCCGCCGGTGGACGAGGACGGGCAGCCGGCCTGGACCGAGGGCGAGCCGTTCCGGATCACCACCACCCTGGGCCGCGCGCTCTTCAACGAGCTGCTGCCCGAGGACTACCCGTTCGTCGACTACGAGGTCGGCAAGAAGCAGCTGTCGGCGATCGTCAACGACCTCGCCGAGCGCTACCCGAAGGTCGTCGTCGCCGCGGCGCTCGACAACCTGAAGGCGGCCGGCTTCCACTGGTCGACCCGTTCCGGTGTCACCGTCTCGATCTCGGACGTCATCGTCCCGCCGAGCAAGCCCGCCATCCTGGAGGGCTACGAGGCGCAGGCGGAGAAGGTCCAGAAGCAGTACGAGCGCGGTCTGATCACCGACAACGAGCGCAAGTCCGAGCTGGTCGGCATCTGGACCCGCGCGACCAACGAGGTCGCCGACGCGATGGCCGCGAACTTCCCGAAGACGAACCCCATCTTCATGATGGTCGACTCGGGCGCGCGCGGAAACATGATGCAGATGCGTCAGATCGCCGGTATGCGTGGTCTGGTGTCGAACGCGAAGAACGAGACCATCGCGCGTCCGATCAAGGCCTCGTTCCGTGAGGGCCTGTCCGTGCTGGAGTACTTCATCTCCACCCACGGTGCCCGTAAGGGTCTGGCCGACACCGCGCTGCGCACCGCCGACTCGGGCTACCTGACCCGTCGTCTGGTGGACGTCTCGCAGGACGTGATCATCCGCGAGGAGGACTGCGGCACCGAGCGCGGCCTCAAGCTGTCGATCGGCTCGGTCGGCGCGGACGGCGTGCTGCGCAAGGCCGACGACGTCGAGACCAGCGTCTACGCCCGCATGCTCGCCGAGGACATCACCGTCGACGGCAAGCTGATCGCCACCGCCAACACCGACCTCGGCGACGTCCTGATGGACGAGCTGATCCGGCACGGCGTGAGCTCGGTCAAGGTCCGCTCGATCCTGACCTGCGAGTCCGCGGTCGGCACCTGTGCCTTCTGCTACGGCCGTTCGCTGGCCACCGGCAAGCTGGTCGACATCGGCGAGGCGGTCGGCATCATCGCCGCCCAGTCCATCGGTGAGCCCGGCACCCAGCTGACCATGCGCACCTTCCACACCGGTGGTGTGGCCGGTGACGACATCACCCAGGGTCTGCCGCGTGTCGTCGAGCTCTTCGAGGCCCGCACCCCCAAGGGTGTGGCCCCGATCTCGGAGGCGCAGGGCCGCGTCCGGATCGAGGACACCGAGAAGACCCGCAAGGTCGTCGTCACCCCCGACGACGGCTCGGACGAGATCGCCTACCCGGTCTCCAAGCGCGTCAAGCTGCTGGTCAGCGAGGGCGAGGCGGTCGAGGTCGGCCAGAAGCTGACCGTCGGCGCCACCAACCCGCACGACGTGCTGCGCATCATGGGCCAGCGGGCCGTCCAGATCCACCTGGTCGCCGAGGTCCAGAAGGTCTACAACTCGCAGGGCGTGTCGATCCACGACAAGCACATCGAGATCATCATCCGGCAGATGCTCCGCCGCGTGACGATCATCGAGTCGGGCGACGCGGAGCTGCTGCCGGGCGAGCTGGTCGAGCGCGGCCGCTTCGAGCAGGAGAACCGCCGGGTGGTCTCCGAGGGCGGCCACCCCGCCTCCGGCCGCCCGCAGCTGATGGGTATCACCAAGGCCTCGCTGGCCACCGAGTCCTGGCTGTCGGCCGCCTCCTTCCAGGAGACGACCCGGGTGCTCACCGACGCGGCGATCCACGCCAAGTCGGACCCGCTGCTGGGCCTCAAGGAGAACGTCATCCTCGGCAAGCTCATCCCGGCCGGTACGGGTCTGCCCCGCTACCGCAACATCCGGGTCGAGCCGACCGAGGAGGCCAAGGCCGCGATGTACTCGGCCGTCGGCTACGACGACTACGACCTGTCGCCGTTCGGCGCGGGCTCCGGTCAGGCCGTCCCGCTGGACGACTACGACTACGGCCCGTACACCGGCTGATCCTCCGGTCCCGATCGCAGGGCGGTCACCCCACTCGGGGTGGCCGCCCTGCGGCGTTTCCCCTAGGGGGATCCCCCGGGGGGAGGAGGCGCCGGAACCACTCTCCGGAGGGAGGCGGCCGGGGGAGGCGGGCCGGGAGACTGGTGGTCGTCGAGAGGAGGCCGCGGTGAAGCGGTTCGTGGGGGCGGCGGCGGTCGTGGGGCTGCTGGCGGTCGGGGCGGTCGGGTGCGGGCCGTGGGACGAGCAGCGCAAGACGGTGTCGTACGAGGTGCCCGGGCAGGTCACCGCGTTGGAGGTGACCGGGGAGGTCGGCGGGATCGAGGTGCGGGCCGGGGACGGGCCGGTGCAGGTGGTGGAGAAGCGCACCTGGCAGGACGAGGAGCCGCGGGCCGGCCACGAGCTGAGCGGCGGGGTGCTGAAGCTGACGTACTCCTGCTCGCAGTGCGGGATCGGCTACCAGGTGCGGGTGCCGGCCGGGACGGTGCTGCGGCTGGAGGAGACCACCGGCGGCATCACGCTGCGCGACCTGGGCGGCGACATCACCGCGCGGACCGTCACCGGCGGCGTGGAGGCGACCGGGCTGCGCGGGGCGAACGTCACGCTGGAGGCCGGGACGGGCGGCGTCAGCGCCCGGTTCGCGGCGGCGCCGACCCGGGCCGAACTGCGCACCGGGACCGGCGGGGTGGAGCTGACGGTGCCCGCCGGCGAGGCGTACACGGTGGACGCGCACGCCTCGGCCGGCGGCACCGAGGTGAGCGTCCCCTCGCAGGCCGGGGCCGGGCACGCGCTGGTCGCCCGGGCGGACACCGGCGGCGTGAAGGTCGCCACCGGCTGATCGCCAACTGTCGGTGCCGGGACGTAGATTGAGGGTGTCGGACGGAGGGCGCAGGCCCCGCCGGCACCCCTCCCGAACTCTGTGCCCGAAAGGGGCGTCGGCCATGTCCGCCACCGTTTCCGCCGACCCGCAGGTGACCTACCTGGAGCTCTCCGAGGACGAGGGGAGCGCCCACAAGTTCTACGAAGTCACGGTCAAGGAAGCCGAGTTGACCATCCGCTACGGCCGGATCGGCGAGCCGGGCACCACCAGGACCACGGTCTGCGCGAGCGCCGAGAAGGCCGCCGCGCAGGCCGCCAGGAAGATCGGCGAGAAGGTCCGCAAGGGCTACGCACCGGCCGTGCGGGGCGTGCGCCAGCGCCGGTCGGTGACCCGCCGGCAGATCACCTCGACCCGCTCCACCGCCCGCCAGGCCCCGCTGCTGTGGCGCTTCCGCTCCGGCTCGCCCGCGTTCGGGGTGTACGTCGGCGAGGAGCACGCCTGGGTCGGCAACGAGCAGGGCGACGTCTACACGCTGACCACGGACGGCCGGGTCACCGGCCGGTTCGGTCTGCCCGACGGCGTCAAGTGCATCGTCGCCGACGACTGGTGGATCTACGCGGGCTGCGACGACGGCAAGGTGTACGACCTCGGCGGGAAGGTGCCGCGGGTGGCGTACGAGATCGCCCAGGACGTGGACATCTACTGGCTGGACATCCACGACGGCGTGCTCGGCGTCGCCGACGAGCGCGGCGGGCTGACCACCGTCGACCACGAGGACGAGTTCCAGTGGCGGCGCAACGCCCAGGGCTCCTCCGGCTGGATGGTGCGCTGCGACGCCGAGTCGGTCTACCACGGCTGGTCGGCGGGCGTGGCCCGGTACGCCAAGCGCGGCGGCGACCAGCTCTGGCACACCCGCACCAAGGGCTCGGTGCTGTTCGGCTGGCAGGAGCGGGACGAGGTGTTCGCCGGCACCTCGCAGGGCTGGGTGCACCGGCTGCGCAAGTCCGACGGCGCGGAGACCGCCGCGTACCGGTGCGACGCCGCGGTGTTCTCCTGCGCGGCCTCCCCGGACGGGGAGTTCGTGTTCGCGGGCGACAACCACTCGTCCGTCTACTGCTTCGCCGCCGACGGCACCCGGCTGTGGAAGCTGGGCACCGGCTGCGGCTCGGCGTACAGCATGCAGTACCGCGACGGGCGGCTGTACCTGGTCACCACCGACGGCTCGCTGGCCTGCCTGGACGCCTCCCAGGGCGCCGTGCAGGCCGCCGAGCAGGGCACCCTGCCGGCCACCGCCGAGGTGAGCGGCGCGGGCGTCGAGCGGGTCGCGGCCGGCGCCGAGCTGGAGACCGTCAGCGCCGGCGCGCTGGCGGGCGCCGGGGGCGTCGAGGTGGAGTGCGTGGCCGAGGGCGGGCGGCTGCGGGTCCGGGTGGTCACGCCCGGCTACGACGCCGCGCTGCGGGTGCAGTTCCCCAAGGACGTCCGGGTCGCCGGGGCGCGGTACCTGGTCGCCGAGGTGCGCCGGTCCGAGTCCGGCGGGTTCTACCGGGCCCGCGGGGAGATCAAGCGGCTGCTGTGACGCCCCGGGGCGTTCGTCCGGGGCGCCCCCGGCGTTCCGCGCCGGGAGGCGCGCGCGGCGGCCGGCCGACGATGCGGGAGGATGCGGGCCATGGGGACGCGGGGGACGTGGGGGAAGCGGACGGACGGGCTGCTGGCCTGGGGGCGGGCCCGGCCCTGGGCGGTGGACGGGCCGCTGCTGGTGCTCGCCGTCGGCGTCTCGCTCTGGGGGGTGTACACCGACGAGCACGCGGCCGAACGGCAGTGGTGGGCCTACGCGCTGGCGCTGGCCGGGGCGCTGCCGCTGTGGTGGCGCCGCCGCGCCCCGTGGGCGGTGCTGCTGGCCTGCGCGGTGCCCACCTGCACGCTGTCGGTGGTCGCGCACTTCGCGATGCCGCAGATCCAGGTCGCCATGGCGGTCGCCGTCTACACCGTCGCCGACCGCGGCCGGGACTGGCAGCGCGCCGCGTTGCTGGCCTTCGCGGTGGTCGGCAACGTGGTCGGCACCCGCTCCTTCGGCGGCATGCTGTTCAGCCTGGTGGTGTCGGTCGGCAGCTTCGTGCTCGGCTCGCTGGTGCGGGAGCTGCGCCGACTGGCCGGCGTCGAGGCCGAACGGGCCCGGCAGGCCGGGCTGCGGGCCGCCAGCGACGCCGCCCGCGCGGTCGCCGAGGAGCGCGCCCGGATCGCCCGCGAGATGCACGACATCCTGGCCCACGCGGTCTCGCTGATGGTCGTCCAGGCCGAGGCCGGGCCGCTGGTGGTGCGCAGCGACCCCGACCGGGCGGTCCGCGCGTTCGACGCCATCGCCGACTCCGGGCGCGACGCCATGGTCCAGCTCCGGCGGTCGCTGGGCGTGCTGAAGGAGGGCGGCGCGGCGCCCGCGCTCGCCCCGCAGCCCCGGCTGGCCGAGCTCGCGGACGTGCTGCA
Organism: Kitasatospora sp. NPDC090308; assembly: GCF_044769485.1. Classification (NCBI taxonomy): domain Bacteria; kingdom Bacillati; phylum Actinomycetota; class Actinomycetes; order Kitasatosporales; family Streptomycetaceae; genus Kitasatospora; species Kitasatospora sp. NPDC090308. The sequence goes on from NZ_JBIVXY010000009.1 coordinate 145,217, forward strand.
GCGGGTCCGCGACTCCGGGGTGGCGGTCGACGCCGAGATCGAGGAGGCCGGGCCGGCCGAGGTGCAGGCGGCGGCCTTCCGGATCGTCCAGGAGGCGCTCACCAACGTGGTCAAGCACGCCGGCGCCCGGCGGGTCGGCGTCCGGGTCGCGGTCCGCGACGGGGCGCTGCTGGCGGTCGAGGTGGTCGACGACGGCGCGGGAGCGGGGGCGGGCGCGGCGGCCGGGGTCGACGGGCGCTCCGGCGGGCGCGGCCTGCTCTCCATCCGGGAGCGGGCGGCGGCCTGCGGCGGCAGCGCCGAGACCGGGCCCCGACCCGACGGGCCCGGCTACCTGGTGGCCGCCGTACTGCCGCTCGACGCCTGAGAGCTGCCGCTCGACACCTGAGAGCTGCCGATCAACGCCTGAGAGAGGGACGGAAGTTGACCATACGCGTGGTGATTGCCGACGACCAGGAACTGGTCCGGGCCGGGTTCGGCATGATCCTCGACGCCCAGCCCGACATCGAGGTCGTCGCCGAGGCCGGCGACGGGCGGCAGGCCGTGGAGGCCGTCCGCGCGCACGCCCCCGACGTCCTGCTGCTGGACGTCCGGATGCCCGTCATGGACGGCCTGGAGGCCGCCCGCCGGGTCTGCGCCGAGCACCCCGGCTGCCGGGTCATCATGCTCACCACCTTCGACGTGGACGACTACGTCTTCGACGCGCTGTACGCCGGGGCCAGCGGCTTCCTGCTCAAGGACGTCCGCCGCGACGACCTCGCCCACGCCGTCCGGGTCGTCCACTCCGGCGAGGCGCTGCTCGCCCCGTCCGTCACCCGCCGGGTGATCGGCGAGGTGACCGCCCGCAAGACCGGCGCCGCCCCGGCCGTCGCCCGGCCGCTCCGGCGCCTGCTGGAGTCGCTCACCGCCCGGGAGTCGGAGACCCTGCGGCTGGTCGCCCGGGGCATGTCCAACGCCGAGATCGCCGCCGAACTGGTGGTCAGCGAGCACACCGTGAAGACCCACGTCAGCAACCTGCTGCAGAAGCTCGGCCTGCGCGACCGCGTCCACGCGGTGGTCTTCGCGTACGAGGCGGGGGCGGTCACGGCGGGGGAGTGAGACCCGCCCGCCGCCGGGGCGGGCGGTGCGCTCCCCCGCGGGAGGGAGACCGGGCATCGCCGTCGCGGGGGAGGCGCGGCGGCGCCCGCCGCGGGAGGGTGGGGGTGTCAGGAAGGCACTCTCACGAGGGGGTTGGGGCGATGGTGACGGGACGTCGGGCGCTGGGCTGGGCGGCGGGGCTGCTGGCGGTGTACGGGCTGGTGCGGCTGCTGCCGGGCTCGCGCGGGGTGGGCGTCGGCTGGACGGCGGGGCACCTGGCGCTGTTCGCCGGGCTGGCGCTGCTGGGCGCGGGGCTGCCGGAGCTGTGGCGGCTGGGCGGCCGGGACGGGGCGTGGGGCCGGGCCTGGCTCGGCCTCGGCTGGGCCGGGGTGGCGGCCGGCCTGGCGCAGGCCGGGATCGACCTGTACGCGAACGCCGTCTCGGCCGACCGGGCGGCCCGCTCGGCGCTGTTCGACCGGGTGCAGTCGGTGCCGGGCGTGCTGCCGCTGGTGTACACCGTCGTCCCGCTGCTGCTGTACGTCGGCCTGCTCGGGCTGCTGGCCCGCCTGGCGCTCCGCCGGGCCGTCCCGTGGTGGAGCCCGGCGCTGGTGCTGCTGGGCACCCTGGCGATGGGCGCGTCGCTGGACTTCCTGGCGCTCGGCGCGGCGCTCTACCTGCTGGCGTTCCGGCCGGTGATAACCGCTGGCCGCGGCGGGCCGCGGGCCGTACCGTCCGGGGCATGAACGGGAAGCGGCCGCTGGTGGCGGTCTTGACGGGGGCGGGCATCTCCACGGACTCGGGCATCCCCGACTACCGGGGCCCGCAGGGGCTCTGGCAGCGGGACCCGAGCGCGCAGGAGCTGGTCACGATCGGCCCGTACCTGGCGAGCGCCGAGGTGCGGCGCCGGGCCTGGCTGATGCGGCGGGACGCGGGCGCGATCGGCGCCCGGCCGAACGCCGGGCACCGGGCGCTGGCGGACCTGGAGCGGGCGGGCGTCCCGGTGCGGGTGCTCACCCAGAACGTGGACGGGCTGCACCAGGCGGCCGGCGTCTCCCCGCGCAAGGTGCTCGAACTGCACGGCACGGCCACCGGGGTGCGGTGCGCGGGCTGCGGGGAGTCCGGCCCGATGGCGGCGGCGCTGGCGCGGGTCGCCGCCGGCGAGGACGACCCGGCGTGCGAGCGCTGCGGCGGGGTGCTGCGGCCGTGCACCGTGATGTTCGGCGAGGCGCTGGACGAGCGGGTGCTGGAACAGGCGGGCACGATCGCCCGGAACTGCCAGGTGTTCCTGGCGGTCGGCAGCTCGCTCCAGGTGCACCCGGCGGCGCTGCTGCCGCGGATCGCGCTGGAGCACGGCGCGCGGCTGATCGTGGTCAACGGCGAGCCCACGCCGTACGACGGGGAGGCGCACGAGGTGGTCCGCACGCCGATCTCGACCGCGCTGCCCGCGCTGGTGGCCCGCCTGGTGGACGGCGACCTGTCCGGTCCCTGAGCCGCCGCCCGCCCGGGGCGCCCGGCCCGCCGCGCGGCGGGCCGGGGCCCGTAGCATGGCGGCCCGACGAGCAGGGAGGACCCCATGGCGATCGACGCCTTCGACCCGTGGTCGGCCGCGTTCGTGGCGCACCCCTACCCGGCGTACGCCGCGCTGCGCGAGCGGGCGCCCGTCCACCACTACGCGCCGACCGGCCAGTGGCTGGTCTCCCGGCACGCCGACGTCAACGCGCTGCTGCGGGACCGGCGGCTCGGCCGCACCCACACGCACCGGTTCACCCACGAGGAGTTCGGGCGGCCCGCGCCGGACCCCGCCCACGAGCCGTTCCACACCCTCAACGACCACGGCCTGCTGGACCTGGAGGGCCCCGACCACGCCCGGATCCGCCGCCTGGTCGCCAAGGTCTTCACCCCGCGCACGGTCGAGTCGCTGCGCCCCGCCGTCCGCAGGCTGGCCGGCGAACTCGTCGACGGCCTGCTCGCCGAGGGCGGCGGCGACCTGATCGCCCGGGTCGCCGAACCGCTGCCGGTCGCGGTGATCGCCGAGCTGCTGGGCGTCCCCGAGCCGGACCGGCACCTGCTGCGCCCCTGGTCCGCCGACATCACCGGCATGTTCGAACTCCACCCGAGCGCGGAGACGGCCCGCCGCGCCGTCACCGCCAGCATCGAATTCTCGTCCTACCTGCGGGAGTTGATCCGCCGCCGACGCGCCGACCCGGGCCCCGACCTGATCAGCGCGCTGGCCCTGGCCGCCGAGGACGGGCAGTCGCTCAGCGAGCAGGAGGTGGTCTCCACCTGCGTGCTGCTGCTCAACGCCGGCCACGAGGCCACCGTCAACACCACCGGCAACGGCTGGCTCGCCCTGTTCCGCAACCCCGGCGAACTCGCCCGGCTGCGCGGCGCGGTGGACGAACTGCTGCCCACCGCCGTCGAGGAGCTGATGCGCTACGACACCCCGCTGCAGATGTTCGAACGCTGGGTGCTGGACGACATCGAGGTGGCCGGCACGCACATCCCGCGCGGCGCCGAGGTCGCCCTGCTGTTCGGCTCCGCCAACCACGACCCCGAGCGCTTCACCGACCCCGAGCGGCTCGACCTCGGCCGCACCGACAACCCGCACCTCAGCTTCGGCGCCGGAATCCACTTCTGCCTCGGCGCCCCGCTCGCCAGAATGGAACTCACCGAGTCCTACGGCGCGCTGCTCCGCAAGGCCCCCGGGCTGACGCTGCGGCGCGAGCCCGACCGGCGCCCCGGCTACGTGATCCGGGGGCTGGAGGAACTGCTGGTCGAGATCTGAGGGGGAACGCACGGTGAAGCGGGCGACCGGGGCGATGCTGGGGCTGGCGATCGGGGACGCGCTCGGCAAGCCCACCGAGTTCCTGGACCTGGACGAGATCGGGCGGATCAGCGCCGACTGGCGGCGCCTCCCGCTCCCGAAGAAGGCCGAGGTCACCGACGACACCCAGATGACGCTCGCGCTGGCCCGCGCCCTGCGCGACGCCCTGGCCGAGGGCCCGCTCGTCCCGCTGCGCCTCGAACTCCCGCTGCGCGAGGAGTTCGTGGACTGGTGGCGCTCCCCGGACAACGACCGCGCCCCCGGCACGACCTGCCTGCGCTCCTGCTTCCGGCTCTCCACCGGCCGCCCCTGGCAGGACGCCGGCGACCTCGGCTCCAAGGGCTGCGGCGCGAACATGCGGGTCGCCCCGCTCGGCCTGGTCCGCGAACTGACCGACCGCCAGGTCGCCGGCGCCGCCCAGTTGCAGTCCGGCCTCACCCACGGCCACCCCACCGCGCTGGCCGCCAGCGAACTCACCGCGTTCACCGTCCGCTGGCTCGCCCAGGGCGTCGAGCCGGCCGAACTCCCGGCCCGGCTGCGCGCCCACGCGCACCGACAGCGCACCCGCTACGACGAGTTCTGGCTCGGCGACCTCGCCGCCCGGGACCACACCGGCACCCCGGAGCAGTTCATCGCCCGCGGCTGGGACGACTGCCTGGACGTCCTGGACCGGCTCGACGCCGCGCTCGCCGCCCCCGACCTCGACGCCGACCCGTGCGAGCGCACCGGCGCGGGCTGGATCGCCGAGGAGGCCCTCGCCACCGCCCTGCTCTGCTTCCTGCTGCTGCCCGACGACCCGGTCGCCGCCGTCCGCCGCGCCGCGGTCTCCTCCGGCGACTCCGACTCGCTGGCCTGCCTGGCCGGTGCCTTCGCCGGGACCCGGCACGGCGCGGACGCCTGGCCGCGCGAGTGGACCGACCGGATCGAGTACCGCCGCGAACTGCTGGCCCTCGGCGCGCTCTGGGACTGAACCGCGGGCTCCCGGGCCGCCGCCGGGGAGCGGCTCAGGCTCGGCCGCGCGGCCGGAACCGCGCCCGCTCCGGCCCGCCCGGCCCGCCCGGCCCGCCCGGGGCGGCGGGGGCGGTGGGGACGGGTGCGGCAACGGCGGCGGGGACGGGCCCGGCGGCGGGTCCGGGCGCCGTCGCGGGCCGCGGGTAGCGGGCGTCCAGGGCCGACCGGTCGCCGCCGGTGGCGGCGGCCGCGGCGGCGGTGACGAGGTCGTCGGCGACCTGGAGGACCACCTCGCGGCCCTCCACCAGGGCGCACCAGTCGGCGGGCAGGCCGGACCGCCCGTGCAGGGCGCCGACCAGGTTGCCGCAGACCGCGCCGGTGGAGTCGCTGTCGCCGGAGTGGTTGACCGACAGCACCAGGGCGGCGCGGGCGTCCGGCCCGGCCAGGGCCGCGTACACGGCGATGGCCAGGCACTCCTCGGCGATCCAGCCCAGCCCCACCCGCTCCACGGCCTCCGCCGTGCCCGGGCCCTCCGCGGCGATCCGGACGGCCCGGCGCAGCGCGTCGCCGGTCTCCGCGCCCAGCCGGTGCGCGTCCAGCTGGGCGAGCACCGCGTCCACGGCCGGGCGCAGCGGCGTCCCGGCGGCGACCCGGTCGACCAGGGCCGCGAACGCGCCCGCCGCGAGGTAGCCGGTGGGGTGGCCGTGGGTCAGCTGCGCGGCCACCGCGGCCTGCCGGAACGCCTCCTCCGGGCCCAGCCCGAGCAGGCCGAACGGGGCCGAGCGCATCACCGTCCCGCAGCCCTTGGAGCCCGGGTTGACCGGGCCGTCCTGGCCGAACGGGGCGGCCGGCCGGTAGGCGGCGGCCACCCCGGTGGTGCAGGCGTTGCCCGGGGCCCGGGAGGCGTACAGGAAGTCCTGGGCGGCCAGCCAGCCGTCGGGGTCGCGCTCCGGTCCGGGCAGCCGCTGGGTGAGGAACCAGCGCCGGTAGGCGGCGTGCAGGTCCTCCGGGCGGCCGCCGCGCAGCAGGCCCTCCGCGGTGAACAGGGTCATCTGGGTGTCGTCGGTGACCTGCCCGCCGAGCCCGGCGTCCGCCAGGTCGGTCAGGCCGTCCGGCCCGAACCTCTCCCGGATCCGCTCCAGCCGCTGGAACTCGATCGGCCAGCCCAGGGCGTCGCCCAGCGCGCCCCCGAGCAGCGCGCCGCGCACCCGGTCGGTGAAATCCATCGGTCCTCCCCCGTCACGGGGTGCCGCCGGCCGGTCAGCGCGCGATGCGCCCCGAACCGCGGTGCAGGGAAGCCCGGTCGGCGGCGGCCCGGCCCTCGACCCAGCCCTCGCCGTCGCTCACCCGCACCCGCTGCGACACCAGTTTGGGGAACATCTTGCCCACAGCGTCGTCGACGGCCTCCGCCCGGGCCGCCAGTACCGGCAGCAGGCCGCCGTCCGGGACGGCCGGCAGCGGCGCGCGGTCCGGGTCGGCGCCGTCCGGGTGCCCGGCCGCGCCCCCGGCCGTGCGCCCGGCCGCGGCGTCCTCGTCGGCCTGCGCGGTGGCCCGCTCGGTGGCCTCGGCCAGCCGCTCCCGGATCCGGGCCGCGTACGCCACCAGGAAGGACTGCCGGAACGCCTTGGTCCGGGCCGCGCCGTCCTCGTGCTTGCGGCTGCCCGCCCGGTGCATCGCCGCCGTCGCCTGCACCAGCAGCGAGGTGTACAGCAGCTCCACCGCGTCCAGGTCGGCGTCGAAGCCGACCACCGTGCAGAACCCGAACTCCTTCGCCCACACCACCCGGCACCGGTTCGCCGCCGCCACCGCGTCCAGCAGCATCGTCTTGGGGCCCTCGTACGGGTTGTCCACCCCGATCCGGACCGCCGCCGGATCGTCCGCCGACCGGCCGCCGCCCGCCGCCAGCAGCGCCTCGTCGATCGAGTGGCGGGCCATCAGCTCCTGCGCCTTCGCGGTCAGCGCCTCCGCCTCGTCCGGGAACCCGGTCGACTCGGCCTTCGCCAGCAGCGCCCGGATCCGCCCCAGCATCCGCGGCTCGTCCGCGCGCGGCCCGCCCGCCCGCGGGGCCGACTGCCCGGGCCCCGGACCCACCGGCTGCACCGGCGGCAGCAGCGCCCAGGCCCGCAGCAGCTCCAGCGCCGCCGTCGCCAGCGCGAACCGGTCCAGCCGGTGCCGGGCCGCGAACTCCGACAGGTACGCCTCGTCGGACGGCCACCACGGGTGGGCGTCCAGCTCCCGCACCTGCTCGCGCCAGCGCCGGTCCAGCGCCGCCGCCGGGTGCCGCCGGCCCTCCGCCGCGATCAGGTCCACCGCCAGCGCGACCTGCACCGGGCCCAGCTCCCGCCGCGCCACCCGCACCAGGTCGGCCGGCTGCCACCCGGCCGCCCAGCAGCGGCCCACCGTCCGCTCGGCGGCCCCCAGCAGCGCCCGGCTCACCCCCGGCCACCGCTCCGCGGACGCCGCCAGCAGCGACGCCGCCCCGTCCACCACGTACTCCAGCCCCCCGGCCGGCGCCCCCGCCACCCGGGCCACCGCCTCCGCCACCAGCTCGTCCACGGGCTGATCGGTGCTGGCCACGGCGGTTCCTGCTTCCTACGAGGGGGACGGGGGAGGGGACGCCCTCCATGATGCCGGAGCCCGGCGGGCCGTCACCGCTCGATCACCCCGGCGAGGATCTCCGGCGCCCGCTCCACCAGTCGCCCCGAGGCCAGTCGGACGCCCAGCAGGGCCAGGCCCGCCCCGTACAGCACGCCGACCGGCAGCACCGGCCAGACCGGGTGGTGGCCGTGCAGCAGGAGGGCGAGCAGCGCGCCGAGCGGCAGGCAGAGCACCGCCACGCCGACCATCGAGCCGAAGGCGTTGAGCAGCACCGCGCCGTTCTGGCCGGGCGCCGCGTTGCGCATCGGGTTGCCGTCGGCGGGCAGCGCGTACGGGGCGCGGACGCTGATCACGCAGCCCAGGCCGACCGCGGTGCCGAGCACGGCCAGCGCCAGCCCGAGCGCCGGGGCCAGGCCGCTCCAGTCGCCGGTGAGGGCGGCCACCGGCGGGCCGAACAGCAGCAGCACCGGCACCGCGTACGCCAGGACCGCCAGCGCCCGGCCGCGCAGCTCGTCCCGGGCGTCCCGCCGGGTGGCGAGGGTGGCGGCGATCATCCAGAAGCCGGAGCCGTCCATGCCGAACAGGTTGCCGGCCTGCAGGCCGAGCATCAGCCCGCCGATCGCGATCACGTACACCGAGCCCCAGCCCTGCACCACCGACAGCACCGAGAAGACCGCGGTCATCCCGATGCCGGTGAACACCGCGGCCTTCGCCCGGGGCTCCCGCCAGGCGTACCGCAGCTGCCGCTGGGCGACCGCGCCGACCCGGCCCGGGGGCAGCAGCCGCCACCGGCCCGCCGCCCGGGCCGCGGCGGCGGGCGAGCGCTCCAGCAGGGTCGAGGAGTCGCCGCTGACCATCAGGTCCCGCAGGCTCCGCAGCCACCAGCGCAGCAGCCCGGCCAACAAAGCCGCGGTCAGCAGCAGCTGTCCGGCCGCGACCGGGTAGGCGCCCTCCCCGGCCGAGCGCACCGCGTCGATCGCCGCGACCGGCGGGAGCCACCGCACCACCGAGGCGTACGGGTGCAGCACCGACAGGTCGACGCCCGGGCCGGAGCCGTTCAGCGAGCTCTGCAGGGCGAGGTTGCCGCCCTGCGCCAGCACCGCGAACAGCAGGCCGCCGAAGACGGCGAAGTCCTTGCCGCGCCGGCTGGACAGCATCCGGGCGTTGGCCGCCCCGACCGCCCGGATCAGCGCGACCAGCACCAGCAGGGTCAGCGGCACCGCGAGCACCGCCACCACCGCCGAGGCCGCGCCCCGCCCGGCCGCCACCGCGGCGCCGGCCAGCAGCAGCAGGCTGACCAGCGGCCCCGGCCCGACCAGGCCGCCCAGCAGGGTGCCGCGCAGCAGCACGGCCGGCCGCAGCGGCAGCATGGTCAGCCGGGTCGGGTCGGCGCTCTCGTCGCTGGAGAAGAAGAACAGCGGCATCGCCGCCCAGGACGCCGTCAGCCCGGTGACCAGCACCGCGGCCGCGTCGGCCGCCCCCGCCCGGCCGTGCAGCACGGCCAGCCCGGCGGCGCCGCCCAGCCCGAACAGCAGCCCGACGACGAGGCCGAGGACGTACCCGGCGGCCAGCCCGGGCGTGCGCCGCAGCCCGTTCCGCAGCAGCCGGAGCTTGAGCGCGACGAGGGACCGGACGACGGCGCGGTCCCCGGCGGCGGCGGTGGTGCTCACCGGTGGCCCCCGCCCAGCCAGTCGAGCGCCTGCCCGTCGTCCTCGCGGACGCCGACCAGCCCGAGGAACGCCTGGTGCAGCGACGTCCCGCCGCGCACCCCGTCCAGCGGCCCGGCGGCGACCACCTGCCCGGCGTTCACCACCGCGACCCAGTCGCACAGCGACTCGACCAGCTCCATCACGTGGCTGGAGAACACCACCGTCGACCCGGAGGCGGCGTACCGGGTGAGCACGCCGCGGATGGTCTGCGCGGAGACCGGGTCGACGCCCTCGAACGGCTCGTCCAGGAACAGCACGTCCGGGTTGTGCAGCAGCGCGGCGGCCAGGCCGATCTTCTTGCGCATGCCGGTGGAGTAGTCGGCCACCAGCTTGTCGGCGGCGCCGGCCAGGTCGAGCACCGCCAGCAGCTCCTCGGCCCGCCGGTCGGTCTCCGGGCCGTCCAGCCCGCGCAGCCGGCCGTTGAACCGCAGCAGCTCGCGCCCGCTGAGCCGCTCGAACATCCGCAGCCCCTCCGGCAGGATGCCGATCCGGGCCTTCACCGCGACCGGGTCCCGCCACACGTCCGCGCCGTGCACCAGCACCGTGCCCCGGTCGGGCCGCAGCAGCCCGGTGACCATCGACAGCGTGGTGGTCTTGCCGGCCCCGTTCGGGCCGACCAGGCCGATGAACGACCCGGCGGGCAGGTCGAGGCTCAGCCCGGCGACGGCGGTCTGCGCGCCGAAGCGCTTCCACAGGTCGCGGATCGAGACGGCGGGCGGCGGGGTGGTCGCCTCCATGGCGGGTGGCCTCCTGGTCGAGGTCGGTCCGGACGGGTCCTGCGGTCCGGACGGATTTTTTTTCCGACGCGTTCCGGCCGGGCGCCCGGCCGGGCGGGGCGGCGGCCGGGGCGGGCCTGACGTGACCCTACGACCGTTCCTCCACCCGCACATCCCCCGTTCGGCGGTACGCCGTCCCTTCTCCCGCCGGGACCGGCAACTACCCGGGCCCTCCGTTCGTCCTGCATGCTGGGAGCGCACGCGCAGCACGGGGAACGGGAGGAGGCCGCGGTGGCAGGTCAGTGGGGGTCGCCGGCGCCGTACGGGCAGCAGCCCTGGCAGCCGGCGCCGACGCCGCAGTCCGCGATGCGGGCCGCCAACTCCGACCGGGAACGCACCATCGACGTGCTGAAGGCCGCCTTCTCCGAGGGCCGGCTGACCGCCGCCGAGTACGAGCACCGGATGTCCGCGGCCCACCAGGCCGCCACCTACGGGCAGTTGGCCTCGCTGGTGGCCGACCTGCCGTCCGGGCCGATGGTGCAGCCCTTCGGCGCGCCCGTGCCGGTGGTGCCGCCGACCTTCATGCCCGCCTACCTGCCGCCGCCCTCGCGGCCCGTCCGCAACAACGGCCTGGCGGTGGCCTCCGCGACGCTCGGCTGCCTGACCGTGCTCACTTTCGGCGTCACCGGGCTGCCCGCCGTGATCACCGGCCACATGGCCCGCAACCGGATGCGCGTCACCCGCGAGGACGGCGACGGCCTGGCGGTGCTCGGCCTGGTCCTGGGCTGGCTGTCGGTGGCCGGCTGGGTGCTCTTCCTCCTGCTGGCCCTCGTCTCGGCCTGAGCCGGGGTCGCCCGGCGCGTCCTGCCGCGCCCTACCTGCACCTGCGCCCGGACCGCGCACGCCCCCGGCCCGGCTTCCCCGGTGGTCGCGCCCGCAAACCCCCGTTCGTGGGCCGCCCAGTAGGATGCGAGATCGCTGCCCCCTCTGCGGCGCCGGACGACGACCAGCGATCGAGGAAGCCAACCAGTGACTGTCAGTACCGAAGGGTCGGCTGCCGTCGTGCCGGGCCCCGACAAGAACCGCGGCGCGCGCGGCCGCGGCGGGTCCGGATGGGCCCGGCTGCTGGGATCCCCGCCCGCACTGCTGGCCGCCGAGGCGGCGGTGGCCTTCGCCGCCGCGCTGGTCCTCCCCTACCTGGCGCACCGCTTCAAGCTCAACCCGCTGGACCGGATCGCCCAGGTCAGCGGCCTGGCCGCGATCCAGTTCCGGTTCGCCCTGCTGGGCCTGCTCTGCGTCGCCGCGGTGCTGCTGGCCGCCCGGTTCCGCCGCGGCCGGCACTTCGACCTGGTCACCCGGTTCGCCGCGGCCGCCGTGGTCGGCCTGGCCAGCGGCTTCGTCGCCGCGGGCGCCGTGGTCGCGCTGCTCGGCACGCCCTGGCCGATGTTCGGCCTGAACGGCGACAGCGGCCGGATCGTCGAGTGGGCGCACGCGGTCGCCAACGGGCAGCCGTCCGGCTCCCCGGTGTACCCGCCCGGCCCGCTCTACACCCTCGGCTACTACGCCGAGTGGTTCCGCGGCGGCAACACCGCCTACGCCTTCAAGGACCTCCAGATCCTGGGCGCGGCGGCGTTCGGCCCGCTGACCTACCTGGCCTGGCGGATGCTGCTCAGCCCGGTCCGGGCGCTGGCCTTCGGCGTCGCCCCCGCCTTCACCCTGATCGACGCCTACAAGCCGTACAGCCAGACCGTGCTCGCCGTGCTGATCCCCACCCTGGTGGCGATGGTGGTGGCGCTGCGCCGCAGCGGGAACCAGCGCTGGCCGCTGCTGCTGGCGGTCGGCGGCGGCTTCGGCGTGCTGCTGGGCGTCATGTTCCTCACCTACTCGGGCTGGTTCCTGTGGAGCGCGGCCGGCGTGCTGCTCGCCGCCCTGCTCTACTTCCCGTGGCGCACCGGCCGGTGGAAGGGCCTCGGCTACCTGGCCGCCTCGCTGGTCGGGTTCCTGGTGGTGGCCGGGAGCTACCTGCACGTGATGCTGGTCGAGGGCCAGAACACCAAGGACACGAACTTCCGGTTCGACAACTACACCGACCCCGCCTACTACCTGATGTGGCGCACCGACATGCCGGGCAAGAACGTCGGCGACTGGCCGCCGCTCGGCGAGTACGGCGGCGTCGGCCTGTTCGCGGTGGTCACCTTCGTCTGCCTGGGCCTGGTGCTCTGGATGGGCCTGCGCCAGCCGCTGCCGGTCACCATCGTGGCGATGTTCGTCAGCGCCTGGCTGATGCGGATGTACATCGCCTCGCACATGTACTCCACCCAGACCGTGCAGCTGTACACCCGCACCAACAACCAACTGCTGTACTGCGGCATGGTGGTGTGCGCACTGACCGTGCACCTGGTCACCAAGCGGCTGGCCGAGCGGCGGAACACCGCCGGCGACACCGACCCGGCCGCGCTGTTCGGCCCGGTCGGCCGCACCGGCGCGGTGGCCGGCGCCCTGGTCGGGCTGCTGCTCCTGCTCGGCACCGTCTCCTCCTCGATGGCGGACCGCTACATGCCCGCCCAGGACGGCACCTACCGGGTGCTGCCGTGGGTCTCCCACACCGTGCGCAAACTGGACGGCAGCTGCCCGAAGTTCGCGCCCGGCCACACCTGCTCCGCGGAGGGTGACCAGTCGTGGCTGAGCTACATCCGGTGAGGCCCAGCCGCCTCGCCGCCGGGCTGACCCGGCTGGCCGACTGGGCCGTCCGCACCCGCCGCCGCCTGTGGCTGTGCTCCTTCGCGGTGTTCCTCGCCCTCGCCGGGGCCTGGGCCGCGGCCACCCCGCTGGCCGCCTCCCCGGACGAGCACGCGCACTTCATCCGGGCCGCCGCGGTCGCCCGCGGCCAGTTCGGCGGCCCCGAGGTGATGGTCGAGCACACCGTCGCCGGGGTGGACTCGGAGTTCGCCGAGACCGGCGTCCGACTGCCCGGCTGGTATGCCCAACTGCCGCACGAGCACGAGTGCTACAGCTGGCAGCCCGCCGTCCCGGCGAGCTGCGCCCCGAAGATCGGCTCCGGCGGCCCGACCGTCCAGGTCACCACCGCGGCCGGCCGCTACCACCCGGCCTACTACCTGTACGCCGGACTGCCCAGCCTGGTCACCGACGGCCCGACCGCGCTCTACCTGATGCGCCTGCTGTCGGCGGTGCTCTGCGCCGCCCTGCTGGCCAGCGCGATGGTCACCGCCGCGGAGTGGCGCAGCCGGCGGCCCGCGATGACCGGCCTGCTGGTCGCCGCGACCCCGACGGCGCTGTTCCTGGCCGGCATGGTCAACCCCAGCGGCGGCGAGATCGCGGCGGGCATCCTGGTCTGGTCGGCGATGCTGGCGATGCTGCGCTCGCCCGACCCGCTGCTGCTCAACCGCCGGCTGGCCCGGCTCGGCATCGGCGGCCTGGTGCTGATCAACATCCGTCCGCTGGGCCTGCTCTGGTTCGCCGGCGCGGCCGTCGTCGGCCTGCTGGTGCACCGGCGCGGGGCGCTGCGCCCGCTGCTGCGCCGCAAGGCGCTGTGGGGCTGGACGGTGCTGCTCGGGACCGCCTCGGTCGGGGCGCTGCTCTGGTCCCGCAGCCACCCGGACCACTCGGTGATCACGCTCCCGCCCTGGTACAACTCGCCCGCCGTCGCGGCCAAGGACGCGTTCGGCAACAGCATGGACTACATCCACCAGATGATCGGCTGGTTCGGCTGGCTGGACACCAAGCCGACGGTCCTCACCTGGGTGGTGTGGACCGCGGCGATCGGCCTGCTCGCGGTGCTGACGGTGGTGCTGGGCCGCCGCCGGGACGCCCTCTCGGCGGTCCTGGTCGCGCTCGGCATCGTGCTCGCCCCGCCGCTCGCCCAGGCCGCCCAGTACCACCTCGGCCCGGTCTGGCAGGGCCGCTACCTGATGCCCTTCGCGGTCGGCCTGCCGCTGCTGTGCGGCGCCGTGCTGGCCGACCGGACGGCCTCCGGCGGCCCCGCGCTGCCCTGGCGCCGGCTCACCGCGACGGTGGTGCTCCCGCTGGCCCTGGCCAACCTGGCGGCCTTCTACTGGACGCTGCGCCGCTTCGGGGTCGGCACCAGCGGCTCGCTGTTCAACCGGCACGCGCACTGGCTGCCCCCGGGCGGCTGGGTGGTGTGGACCGCGCTGTACGCGCTGGCCGCGCTGCTGCTGGTCGTCCCGGCGTTCGCCTCCGACCACGCCGGCACCCCGTCCGCCGGGCGTCGCGCCGGACGCCGCCACCGGCTGCGCGCCGACGGCCCGCCGCTGGCGGCCGTGGACTGATCCACGGGCCCGCGCAACCGGGCGCACTCCATTTGTTTTGACCGCCGCCTGTGCGCTAGGTACGCTCTGACCTTGTGCCTGGGGTGTGCCCGGGTCCTTGTGCGTGCCAGCAGATCGGCCGCCGCAGCGGAGACTCCACCCGCTCGGTGTGCGCCGTAGCCGCAGCGCAGCTCATGGGATTCCGCGATTCTTCCCCCGAAGAAGGCCCAACACGCCCGACCGCGTGGGTCGGAGTGTGCGGGCCATACCGCAGGTTAGTTCCACCAAGCCTTGGCACACAGAAAACGGAGAAACGGTGCCTACGATCCAGCAGCTGGTCCGAAAGGGCCGGCAGGACAAGGTCGAGAAGAACAAGACGCCCGCACTGAAGGGTTCGCCCCAGCGCCGCGGCGTCTGCACGCGTGTGTACACGACCACCCCGAAGAAGCCGAACTCGGCTCTCCGCAAGGTCGCCCGTGTGCGCCTCACCAGCGGGATCGAGGTCACCGCTTACATTCCGGGCGAGGGCCACAACCTGCAGGAGCACTCCATCGTGCTGGTCCGCGGTGGCCGTGTGAAGGACCTTCCTGGTGTCCGCTACAAGATCATCCGCGGCTCGCTCGACACCCAGGGTGTCAAGAACCGCAAGCAGGCTCGCAGCCGCTACGGCGCCAAGAAGGAGAAGTAAGAATGCCTCGTAAGGGCCCCGCCCCGAAGCGCCCGGTCATCATCGACCCGGTCTACGGCTCCCCGCTGGTGACCTCGCTGGTCAACAAGATCCTGCTGCACGGCAAGCGCTCCACCGCCGAGCGGATCGTCTACGGCGCCCTCGAGGGCGTCCGCGAGAAGACCGGCGCCGACCCGGTGGTCGCGCTCAAGCGCGCCCTGGAGAACGTCAAGCCGACCCTCGAGGTCAAGTCCCGCCGCGTCGGTGGCGCCACCTACCAGGTGCCGGTCGAGGTCCGTCCGGGCCGCGCCAACACCCTGGCGCTGCGCTGGCTGGTCGGCTACTCCCGCGCCCGCCGCGAGAAGACCATGACCGAGCGCCTGCTCAACGAGATCCTCGACGCCAGCAACGGTCTGGGCGCCTCCGTGAAGCGCCGCGAGGACACCCACAAGATGGCCGAGTCGAACAAGGCCTTCGCGCACTACCGCTGGTAGTCCGAACCCCGTCACTAGACAGAGAGAGAACGAGCCACCATGGCTGCAACCTCCCTTGACCTCGCCAAGGTCCGCAACATCGGGATCATGGCGCACATCGACGCGGGCAAGACCACCACCACCGAGCGGATCCTGTTCTACACCGGTGTCTCGTACAAGATCGGTGAGGTCCACGACGGCGCTGCCACGATGGACTGGATGGAGCAGGAGCAGGAGCGCGGCATCACCATCACGTCGGCCGCGACGACCTGTCACTGGACCCTCGATGGCGTCGACAACACCATCAACATCATCGACACCCCGGGCCACGTCGACTTCACCGTCGAGGTGGAGCGCTCGCTGCGCGTGCTCGACGGTGGCGTGACGGTGTTCGACGGTGTCGCCGGTGTCGAGCCCCAGTCCGAGACCGTGTGGCGGCAGGCTGACCGCTACGGCGTCCCGCGCATCTGCTTCATCAACAAGCTGGACCGCACGGGTGCCGACTTCTACTTCTGCGTGCAGACCATCGTGGACCGCCTCGGCGCCACCCCGCTGGTCATGCAGCTGCCGATCGGCGCCGAGGGTGACTTCACCGGTGTCGTCGACCTGGTGAAGATGAAGGCCCTGGTCTGGTCCGCGGACGCGCCCAAGGGCGAGATGTACGACGTCGTCGACATCCCGGCCGACCTCGCCGACAAGGCCGAGGAGTACCGCGAGGCCCTGCTCGACACCGTGTCGAACGTCAGCGACGAGGTGATGGAGCTCGCCCTGGAGGGCGAGGACATCCCCGAGGAGCTGCTGGTCGCCGCGATCCGCAAGGGCACCCTGAACTCGGACTTCACCCCGATCTTCTGCGGCTCGGCCTTCAAGAACAAGGGCGTCCAGCCCCTGCTCGACGCGGTCGTGAAGTACCTGCCGTCGCCCCTCGACATCGAGGGCATCGAGGGTACGAAGCCGAACAACCCCGACGAGAAGATCGTCCGGCAGGCCTCGGACGACGAGCCGCTCGCCGCGCTCGCGTTCAAGATCATGTCCGACCCGCACCTGGGCAAGCTCACCTTCGTCCGCGTGTACTCCGGCCGCCTGGAGTCCGGCACCTCGGTGCTGAACTCCGTCAAGGGCAAGAAGGAGCGCATCGGCAAGATCTACCGCATGCACGCGAACAAGCGTGAGGAGATCGACTCGGTGGGCGCCGGCGACATCATCGCCGTGATGGGCCTCAAGCAGACCACCACCGGTGAGACGCTGTCCGACGAGAAGCAGCCGGTCATCCTGGAGTCCATGGACTTCCCGGCCCCGGTCATCCGCGTCGCGATCGAGCCCAAGTCCAAGGGCGACCAGGAGAAGCTGGGTGTCGCCATCCAGCGCCTGGCCGAGGAGGACCCCTCCTTCCAGGTCAACACCGACGAGGAGACCGGCCAGACGATCATCGCGGGCATGGGCGAGCTGCACCTCGAGGTGCTGGTCGACCGCATGCGCCGTGAGTTCAAGGTCGAGGCCAACGTCGGCAAGCCGCAGGTCGCGTACCGCGAGACGATCCGCAAGGCCGTCGAGCGCATCGACTACACGCACAAGAAGCAGACCGGTGGTTCCGGCCAGTTCGCGAAGATCCAGATCGCGATCGAGCCGCTGGAGTCCGGCGAGGGCTACGAGTTCGTGAACAAGGTCACCGGTGGCCGCGTTCCGAAGGAGTACATCCCCTCGGTCGACGCCGGTTGCCAGGAGGCCATGGAGTTCGGCGTGCTCGCCGGCTACCCGCTCCAGGGCGTCCGCGTGAGCCTGCTCGACGGTGCGTCGCACGACGTCGACTCGTCCGAGCTCGCGTTCAAGATCGCCGGTTCCATGGCGTTCAAGGAAGGTGCCAAGAAGGCGTCGCCGGCTCTGCTGGAGCCGATGATGGCCGTCGAGGTCACCACCCCCGAGGACTACATGGGCGACGTGATCGGCGACATCAACTCCCGCCGTGGCCAGATCCGGGCCATGGAGGAGCGTCACGGTGCCCGCGTCGTCAAGGCGCTGGTGCCGCTCTCCGAGATGTTCGGCTACGTCGGTGACCTGCGCAGCAAGACCTCTGGTCGCGCAAGCTACTCGATGCAGTTCGACTCGTACGCCGAGGTTCCGCGGAACGTGGCGGACGACATCATCGCCAAGGCCAAGGGCGAGTGACGTCCCGGTAATCGGGATGATTCAGACCCTTTAGGCTAGAAGGAGGGCACCCGGACGCTTGCCCGTCCGGGTTCCGCCCGGGAGCCCTCCGGCACCCCCACCCGCGGGACGGCAATGGGGCGCGACACCAGCGCCCCGTTCCAACAACCCGATCCAGACCAACTGACGTCGTACGGCGTACAGAACTGTCCTCAGGAGGACTGCAGTGGCGAAGGCGAAGTTCGAGCGGACGAAGCCCCACGTCAACATCGGCACCATCGGTCACATCGACCACGGTAAGACCACGCTGACCGCGGCCATCACCAAGGTGCTGCACGACGCGTACCCGGACATCAACCCCTTCACGCCGTTCGACCAGATCGACAAGGCGCCGGAGGAGCGTCAGCGCGGTATCACCATCTCCATCGCGCACGTCGAGTACCAGACCGAGGCGCGTCACTACGCCCACGTCGACTGCCCGGGTCACGCGGACTACATCAAGAACATGATCACCGGTGCGGCCCAGATGGACGGTGCGATCCTCGTCGTCGCCGCCACCGACGGCCCGATGCCGCAGACCAAGGAGCACGTCCTCCTGGCCCGCCAGGTCGGCGTCCCCTACATCGTCGTCGCCCTGAACAAGGCCGACATGGTGGACGACGAGGAGATCCTGGAGCTCGTCGAGCTCGAGGTCCGCGAGCTCCTCTCCGAGTACGAGTTCCCGGGCGACGACCTGCCGGTCGTCCGCGTCTCGGCGCTGAAGGCGCTCGAGGGCGACAAGGAGTGGGGCGAGAAGCTCCTCGGCCTGATGCACGCCGTCGACGAGGCCATCCCGACCCCGGCCCGCCTCACCGACCAGCCGTTCCTGATGCCGATCGAGGACGTCTTCACGATCACCGGTCGTGGCACCGTCGTCACCGGCCGCATCGAGCGCGGCATCCTCAAGGTCAACGAGACCGTCGACATCATCGGCATCAAGACCACCAAGACCACCACCACGGTCACCGGTATCGAGATGTTCCGCAAGCTGCTCGACGAGGGCCAGGCCGGTGAGAACGTCGGTCTGCTGCTCCGCGGCATCAAGCGCGAGGACGTCGAGCGCGGCCAGGTCATCATCAAGCCGGGTTCGGTCACGCCGCACACCGACTTCGAGGCCCAGGCCTACATCCTGTCGAAGGACGAGGGTGGCCGTCACACCCCCTTCTTCAACAACTACCGCCCGCAGTTCTACTTCCGCACCACGGACGTGACCGGCGTCGTGACCCTCCCCGAGGGCACCGAGATGGTCATGCCGGGCGACAACACCGCCATGACCGTCGCGCTGATCCAGCCCGTCGCCATGGAGGAGGGCCTGAAGTTCGCCATCCGTGAGGGTGGCCGCACCGTCGGCGCCGGCCAGGTCACCAAGATCGTCAAGTAAGTGCCGATCTGACCCCCGGTCAACCGCGAGGGCCCGGCCCCGTCCCGCAAGGGAGGGAGCCGGGCCCTCCGGCGTTCCCGGGGACCGGGCGCGAGCGCGTCCTACGTGGCTCCCCGCGGGGTGTCGCGCCCGCCGGGGACCCCGAACCGTCCGGGCGGCTCCGGAAGCCGCACAGGTGGGGTGACAGGACGGGGAGGACGCCGTGGGGCGCGACCAGCGGGCGAAGCGGCCGCCGCCGCGCCGCAGGCCGTTGCCGACGGGCGGGGCGGGGCGGTGCGGGACCCCGGAGCTTGGAGTGCCGGCGGGCGGCGCGCGACGACGGCGGTACCGGGAGCGGTCGGGGAGCCTGCCGGCGGTGGGTGCCGAACAGCCGGCGGGAGGGGCCCACCCGGCCGGGTGGGCCCCTCCCGCCGGGCTCGCGGAGGTCGGGGACTTCGTGGCGTCAGACGGCGCGCAGCGAGGCGTAGTACGCCTGGCACTCGTCCCAGCGCGGCAGCAGGCCGGAGGCCAGGGCCTCGGCCAGGGTGGGGGCCTGCTCGTCCTTGGCGGAGAGCTGCGGGGCCCCGGCCGGCCAGTCGATGCCGAGGTCCGGGTCCAGCGGGTGGATGCCGTGCTCGCCGGTCGGGTTGTAGGTCTCCGAGCAGACGTACGACAGCGTGGCGTCGTCGGTCAGCGCGCAGAAACCGTGGCCCAGGCCCTCGGGGAGGTACACCGCGCGGCGGTCGTCCTCGTCGAGCCGGACGAACTCCCAGCGGCCGAAGGCGGGGGAGCCGACCCGCAGGTCCACCACGACGTCCAGCACCGCGCCGCGCACGCAGCTGACGTACTTGGCCTGGCCGGGCGGCACGTCGGCGAAGTGCACGCCGCGCACCACGTCCTTCGCGGACACCGACAGGTTGCCCTGGGCCAGCCGCAGCGGGTGGCCGACCACCTCGGACAGCTTGTCGAAGCGGTACCACTCCATGAACAGGCCACGGGGGTCGCCGTGCTGCTGCGGGGTCACCTCGAAGGCGCCCGGGATCGACAGCTCGCGGAACTTCACCGCTCGTTCTCCTCCTCTTCCAGCAGACGGACCAGGTACTGGCCGTAGCCGCTCTTCAGCAGCGGCTCGGCGAGCCCGCGCAGCTCGGCGGCGCCGATCAGGCCGGCCCGCCAGCAGGCCTCCTCGATGCAGCCGATCTTGAAGCCCTGGCGCTCCTCGATGACCCGGACGAACTCCGACGCCTGCACCATCGAGACGTGCGTGCCGGTGTCCAGCCAGGCGGTGCCCCGGTCGAGGATGGTGACGTGCAGCTCGCCGGCGTCCAGGTAGGCCTCGTTGACGGCGGTGATCTCCAACTCGCCGCGGGCGCTGGGCCGCAGGCCGCGGGCGATCTCCACGACCCGGTTGTCGTAGAAGTAGAGGCCCGGCACCGCGTACCGGGACTTCGGCTCGGCCGGCTTCTCCTCGATGGAGATCGCCTGGCCCCGCTCGTCGAACTCGACCACGCCGTACGCCGTCGGGTCGGCCACCGGGTACGCGAACACCCGGCCGCCCTTGGCCTCGGTGTGCTCGGCGAGCCTGGTGCCCAGGCCGCTGCCGTGGAAGATGTTGTCGCCGAGGATCAGCGCCACCGGCTGGTCGCCGATGAAGTCTGCGCCCAGCAGGAAGGCCTGGGCGATCCCCTCGGGCTTCTCCTGGACGGCGTACTCCAGCCGCAGCCCGAGCTGGGAGCCGTCGCCGAGCAGCCGCTCGAACTGGGCTCGGTCCTCCGGCGTCGTGATGATCAGGACCTCGCTGATCCCGGCCATGACCAGGGTGGAGAGCGGGTAGTAGATCATCGGTTTGTCGAAGACGGGGAGCAGCTGTTTCGAGACTGCCCGGGTCAGCGGCCACAGGCGCGATCCGGTGCCGCCGGCCAAAAGGATTCCACGCATGGGTGCACCCTATGCGAAAGCGCCCGACGCCTCCGGGCCCGCCGCCGGGGCCTGCTCCACGGACGGTTAGACTCGCCCCACTATGCGCATCCTCGTGACCGGCGGTGCCGGCTTCATCGGTTCTGAATTCGTCCGCCAGCAGTTCGCCGCGGACGCGACGGCCCAGATCACCGTCCTCGACAAGCTGACCTACTCGGGCGTCGAGGAGAACCTCGCCCCGGTCGCGGGCCTGCCGGGCTACCGCTTCGTCAAGGGCGACATCTGCGATCCGCAGGTGGTCGGCGAGGTGATGGCCGGCCACGACGTGGTGGTCCACTTCGCCGCCGAGTCGCACGTCGACCGCTCGATCGCCGGCGCCGGCCCGTTCGTGATGACCAACGTGGTCGGCACCCAGGTGCTGCTGGACGCGGCCCGCGAGCACGGCGTCGGCCGCTTCGTCCACGTCTCCACCGACGAGGTCTACGGCTCGATCGACGAGGGCTCCTGGACCGAGGAGTGGCCGCTGCGGCCGAACTCCCCGTACTCCTCCTCGAAGGCCGGCTCCGACCTGCTGGCGCTCGCCTACCACCGCACCCACGGCATGGACGTGGTGGTCACCCGCTGCTCCAACAACTACGGGCACTACCAGTTCCCGGAGAAGGTCATCCCGCTGTTCACCACCAACCTGATCGACGGGCTGAAGGTGCCGCTGTACGGCAACGGCGGCAACATCCGCGACTGGCTGCACGTCTCCGACCACTGCCGGGGCATCGACCTGGTGATGCGCGGCGGCCGGGCCGGCGAGGTCTACAACATCGGCGGCGGCACCGAGGTCACCAACAAGGAGCTGACCGGCCTGCTGCTGGACGCGGCCGGCGCCGGCTGGGACATGGTCGAGCACGTCGAGGACCGCAAGGGCCACGACCTGCGCTACTCCCTGGACATCTCCAAGATCCGCACCGAGCTGGGCTACGAGCCGCAGGTCCGGTTCGAGGACGGCCTGGCCGCCACCATCGCCTGGTACCGCGACAACCGCGCCTGGTGGGAGCCGCTGAAGGCGAAGGCGGCGCTGCAGAAGTGACCGCCGCCCCGGACCTCTCCACCACCCCGGACGCCCCGGCCGGCCGCTGGCTGGTCACCGGCGCGGCCGGCATGCTCGGCCGGGACGTGCTCCGCGTCCTGGCCGCCGCCGGCGTCGGGGCCACCGCGCTGACCCGCGCCGAGCTGGACGTCACCGACCCGGCCGCCGTCGCGGCCGCCGTCCGCGGCCACGCCGTGGTGGTCAACTGCGCGGCCTGGACGGACGTCGACGGCGCGGAGGCCGACGAGGCCGCCGCCACCGCCGTCAACGGCACCGCCGTGCGCCACCTGGCCGCCGCCTGCGCCGCCTCCGGCGCCCGCCTGGTGCACGTCTCCACCGACTACGTGTTCCCCGGCGACGGCACCGAGCCCTACGCCGAGGACGCCCCGACCGGCCCGGTCAACGCCTACGGCCGCTCCAAGCTGGCCGGCGAGCTGGCCGTCCTGGAACTGCTGCCCGACACCGGCTACGTGGTGCGCACCGCCTGGCTGTACGGCGCCGGCGGCAACAACTTCGTCGCCACCATGCTCCGCCTCGGCGCCCAGCGCGACACCCTCGACGTGGTCGACGACCAGCAGGGCCAGCCCACCTGGACGTACGCGCTGGCCGAGCGGCTGGTCGAACTGGGGTGCAACCTCCGGGCCCCGGCGGGCGTCTACCACGGTACGGCGAGCGGCCGCACCACCTGGTTCGACCTGGCCCGGGCGGCCTACCGCCTCGGCGGGCTGGACCCCGAGCGGATCCGGCCCACCACCTCGGCCGCCTTCGTCCGGCCCGCCGTCCGGCCCGCGTTCAGCGTGCTGGGCCACGCGCGCTGGGCCGAGGCCGGACTGCCCCCGCTGCCCGACTGGCGGGAGCAGCTCGCACAGGCGCTCACCGACCCCGTCTTCACCGACCTCGCCGCTGCCGCGGGGAAGAACGACAGATGACATCCCTCCTCCGCAAGCTCGCCTCCGCGCTGCCTCCGGGGACCCTCGCGGTCGCCGGGGGCACCGTCGTGCTCGGCGCCGCCTCCTACGTCCACCTCGGGGTGGCCGGGCACAGCCTCGACACCGAGGACATGGCCAACGTCTCGGTGCTGTGGACCATCGTGATGTCGGTCGGCATCGGCGTGTTCTTCCCGATCGAGCAGGAACTCACCCGGATCGTCGCCGCCCGCGCGGTGCTCGGCCACGGCGCCGCCCCGGTGCTGCGCCGGGCCGCCGTGATGACCGCGGCGATCCTCGGCACCGTGCTGCTGGTGCTGGCCGTCGCGGCCGGCCCGATCGCGGACGGCCTGTTCCACGGCGACCGCGGCCTGGTGGCCGCGCTCGGCGGCGCCTTCGCCGGCATGGCGGTCTGCTACCTGACCCGCGGCGTGCTGGCCGGCCTCGGCCGGTTCGGCGCCTACGGCACCCAGCTGGGCGTCGACGGCGGCCTGCGGATGGTGCTGGCCTTCGGCTGCGCGGCGTTCGGCCTGCACTCCGCGCTGGCGTTCAGCCTGGTGCTGGCCGTCGCCCCGGTGATCGCCACGCTGGTCACCCTGCCGCCGCTGCTGCGCGCGGTCGGCCCCGGCGAGCGGATCGGCTGGCGCGAGCTGACCTCCGGCCTCGGCCTGCTGGTGTGCTCCACCCTGCTGTCCCAGGCGGTGGTGAACGCGGCGGTGCTGAGCACCAAGCTGCTGGCCCCGACCGACAGCGTGCTGATCGCCGCCCTGCTGAACGCCCTGGTGTTGGCCCGCGTCCCGCTGTTCGTCTTCGGCTCGCTCCAGGCCTCGCTGCTCAACGGCCTGTCCGCGGCCTTCGCGGCCGGCGACCGGGCGGCGTTCTCGGCGATGCTCCGCAAGATCGCGGTGGTGGTCGGCGGACTGGGCCTGCTCGGCGGCATCCCGGCGACCGCGCTCGGCCCCTGGCTGATCCAGGTGCTCTTCGGCGCCCAGCCGCGGCTCGGCTGCCTGGACTTCCTGCTGCTCTCGGCCGGCACCGTGGCCTACATGTTCGCGATGGTGCTGGGCCAGGCCCTGATGGTGTTCGAACGACACAACCTGCAGCTGGCCTGCTGGGGCCTGGGCACCGCGGTGCTGGTCGGCGTCACGGCCGTCCCCGGGGACGTCGCGACCCGGGTGATCCTGGCCTACGCGCTTGGATCGCTCGCCACCGTGCTCGGTATGCTGGCCGCGCTCAGGAGGAGTTTCCCGAGCGCACCGGAGCGTCGGCCGTCACCCCTCTCGGCGGACCCGGGTCGCCTGGTCGGCAACCCCATGGCGGACTGACCATGCAGAGCGACGCGAACCCCCCGATCAACCCGATCAACCCGGCCGACCAGGCCCGACTAGCCGATGCTGGAGCCACTGTGTCCGACTACGACGACGTCTGGCTGGTCATTCCGGCTTACAACGAGGGCCAAGTGATCGCCGAGGTGGTGGAGGCGGCCCGCAAGACGTTCCCCAACATCGTGGTGGTCGACGACGGCAGCGCGGACAACACCGGCGAGCACGTCGAGGGCACCGGCGCCCACCTGGTCCGGCACCCCGTCAACCTCGGCCAGGGCGCCGCCCTGCAGACCGGCCTGCGCTACGCCCTGGCCCAGCCCGGCGCCGAGTACTTCGCGACCTTCGACGCCGACGGCCAGCACCAGACCAAGGACGTCGAGGTGATGGTGCAGCTGCTGCGCACCGGCCAGGCCGACGTCGTGCTGGGCTCGCGGTTCATCGAGCAGAACGGCCAGGTGCCGTGGATCAAGCGGGTGGTGCTGCGCACCGCCGCCGCGGTCAGCCCCACCGCCCGCAAGCTCAAGCTCACCGACGCCCACAACGGCCTCCGGGTGCTCAACCGGGAGGCCGCCGGACGGCTCCGGATCACCATGAACGGCATGGCCCACGCCTCGGAGATCGTCAGCTTCCTCGCGGGCTCCGACCTGAAGGTCGCCGAGGTCCCGGTGGACGTGCTCTACACCGAATACTCCCGCGCCAAGGGGCAGTCCCTGATCAACGGCGTGAACATCCTCTTCGACATCTCGCTCCGGGAGCGTGGCCGGTAATGAAGTACTTCTGGATCCAGCTGGTCCTCATCCTGGGCTCGCTCTCCCTGGCACTGATGTTCATCCGCCGCTGGGACCGGGCCAACACCCGCGCCTGGAAGCGCATCGCCTTCTCGATCTTCGTGATCGTCAACATCTTCGCGGTGCTCCGCCCCGGCGACGTCACCTGGCTGGCCAAGCAGATGGGCGTCGGCCGCGGCACCGACCTGGTGCTGTACGTGATGGTGCTCGGCGTGGGCTTCCTCACCCTGAACACCTTCCTGCGCTTCCGCTCGCTGGAGAAGAAGATCACCGACCTGGCCCGCACCGTCGCCATCAACGAGGGCGCGCGCGCCAACGACGAGCGCCTCGGGGCCGACGAGGACCCCCGTCCCTCCGGCACCCTCAAGGTCTGAGCGATGGCCGGCTTCGACTTCATGCTCCCCTACTACGGGGACGTCAGGCAGATGCAGGACGCGGTGCGCAGCGTCCTCGCCCAGACCGACCCCGACTTCCGGCTGGTCGTCATCGACGACGGCCGGGAGCCGGAGGTCCCGGGCTGGTTCGCCCGGCTCGGCGACCACCGGGTGGAGTACCTGCGCAACGAGCAGAACCTCGGCATCACCAAGAACTTCCAGAAGTGCGTCCGGCTCTCCGAGGCCGACCACGTGGTGATCATGGGCTGCGACGACCTGCTGCACCCGCACTACCTGGAGACCGTCCGCAAGATCCTCGCCGACCACCCCGGCGTCGGCATGGTGCAGCCCGGCGTCGAGGTGATCGACGGCGACGGCCGGCCGGTCTCCGGCCTGGTCGACCAGACCAAGCGGCGGCTGTACGCGCCCAAGGTCGAGGGCCGGCGGCTGATGGGCGGCGAGGAGCTGGCCGCCAGCGTGCTGCGCGGCAACTGGCTGTACTTCCCCTCGATCACCTGGCGGGGCGAGGCGCTGCGCGCGGTCAACTTCCGCGACGAGTACTCGGTGATCCAGGACCTCGCGCTCGTCGTCGACCTGCTGGAACTGGGCGAGCAGATGGCGGTGGACACCAGCACCACGGTGTTCCAGTACCGCCGGCACGCGGTCTCCGAATCCTCGGTGCAGGCCTACTCGGGCACCCGCTTCAGCGAGGCCGAGCGCTACTTCGCCGCGGTCGCCGAACGGATGGACGCCCGCGGCTGGACCAAGGCCGCCAAGGCCGCCCGGGTGCACAGCGCCTCCCGGCTGCACGCGATGACGATGCTGCCCGGCGCGCTGCGCCGCGGCCGGTCCGACGGCGTGAAGGTGCTGGCCCGGCACGTGTTCACGGCCGGCGAGCGCCCGTCGCCGCGGGCCTGACTCAAGGATGATGATGACGGACCTGGCCTCCCACCCGGTGGGCTCCCACCCGGCACCCGGCACCCCGGGCGCCGCCGACCCCGGCCGCCCCTGGTGGCGGCGGCGCTGGGCGCCCGTGCTGGGCGAGGCGGTCGTGAGCGTGGGCGCCGCCGGCCTCTACACCCTGCTGTGCACCAGGATCAGCGTCAATCCGATCAACCGGATCGGCCAGGTCAGCGGCCTCGCCAAGCTCCAGGAGTACGTGGCCGTCCTCGGCCTGCCGCTGCTCGCGGTGCTGCTCTTCACCGCCTACCGCGGCAGCGCGCTCCGGCACCAGCTGACCAAGCGCCTGGTCTGCGCCGCGCTGGCCGGCCTGGCCACCGGCGTGGTGGCCGGCGGCGTGGTGGTCGCGCTGCGCGGCACCCCCTGGCCGCTCGGCGGCCAGGAGGGCGACCCGGGCGTCCTGATGGCGATGGCCACCACGATCATGGACGGCAAGGGCCTGCCCGGGGTCTACCCGCCCGGCTTCCCGGCGGTCATGGCCCTCTGGTCGGAGCTGTTCTACGGCGGCCGCACCGGCGCCGGCTTCGCCCTGCACGACCTGCAGATCCTGTTCACCGCGCTGTTCGGCCCGATGGCGTACCTGTCCTGGCGGCTGGTGCTGCGCCCGTTCTGGGCGCTGCTGATCGCGCTGCCCGCCTCGGTGGTCTTCCTCGACCCGATCCGCCCGTACAGCCACATCGTGATGGTCATGCTCGTCCCGGTGCTGGTGGCGTTCTTCCGCGCGATGGGCCGGGCCCCCGAACGCCGGCCGCGCACGGTGCTGCTGCTCGGGGCGGCCTTCGGGGCGGCCTTCGGCGCGCTGTTCCTCTGGTACTCCGGCTGGTTCCTGTGGGCCGCGCCCGGCGTCCTGCTGCTGGCGCTGTTCTGCTTCCCGTGGCGCCGGGGCGGCCGGTCGGCCAAGGCGCGGACCGGGCTGTACCTGGCCGGGGCGGCCGCGGGCTTCGCCGTGGTCGGCTCGCCGCTGCTCTACGAGCTGGCCAAGGCGAGCGGCTCGGTCCCCGACCGGTACGCCTTCCTGGCGGTCTACGCCGACCCGTCCTACGTGCTGAACTTCGTCTCCGACCGCAGCGGCGACCTGACGTACGACACCTGGCCCGGCACCGGCGACCTGGCCGGGCAGAGCGGCATCTCGCTGCTGCTGCTGCTCGGCGCCGGCCTGGCCCTGGGCCTGGCGCTGCGCCAGCTGACGGTGCGGGTGGCGGCGGCGGTGCTGATCGGCTCCTGGCTGCTGCGCTTCTACTACGCGGGCAGGATGGCGCACGACCGGGCGGTGCAGCTGTACCCGCGGACCACCTGGATCATCATGTACTGCCTGATGATCCTGGCGGTGTTCGGCGTGATGGCCCTGGTCAACCGGGGCAGCGGCTGGGGCGACCGGGTGCTCGCGGTGCGCGGCGCGGCGACCGAGGCGATCCCGCGCCGGGTGGTGCGGCAGGTCGCGGCCGGCATGGTCTGCGCGCTCGCGGTGTTCGGCACGATGGCGGCCGGCTGGTCGATCAACCGGTACATGCCGGAGGACCCGGCCAAGAACACCATGGGCATGGATGCCTGGCGGGCCCACCTGCTGCAGAAGCCGGACGGGAAGTGCCCGAAGTACGCCCCGAACGGCAAGTGCGTGGTGCACGAGGTCAAGGACCGCACCCAGTACCCGGACGACGGCGTGCTCTGGTGCGCCGGGATCGTCGCGGCGGAGTGGCCGACGGTCTGCGGCCGGAAGGCGCCCTTCGACGACCTGTCGACCAAGCCGTCCCCGACCCCGGCGCCCGCCCCGCCGGCGGCCCCGTCCGAGTCGCCGCAGCCGAGCGGCGCGGCGCAGGACCCGGCCAAGTCGGGGGAGTCGGCCAGGTCCGCGGAGTCCGCCAAGCCGTCCGCGACGAAGTCCGGCACCCGGTAGGCCCGGTCCGCCGGCCGATCGGCCCCCGACCAGGTGACCTGGTCGGGGGCCGATTGGCGTACGGCCCGCTTTCTGTGGCAGGATGTCCGGGTTGCTCGGTTGAGTACCGATGCTGCGCGCCTCCCGCCGGGAGGACCGGAAGCGAGTCCCATGTACTCGTCGTTCCCGTGAATGGCCGTTCATGTGCCCACGTGCTGTGTGTGGGTGCAGTGGTGTGTAAGCGACACCGCGGCAGCTGCGGGGCGAAAGTACGGGAATCTTCCGGGAAGCGTGTGCGGGGTACCGGCCCGGCTCACCCCATCCCAGCAGTTCGAACCGACGAGATGTCTCGCCGGTTTTTGCAAGCGCAAGGGCGACACGCCCGAGCGCGGGGGTCGGAGGAGGAGTCGTGCAGCAACGGACGACACAAAGGACTACGAAGTAGCCATGGCGGGACAGAAGATCCGCATCCGGCTCAAGGCCTACGACCACGAGGTCATCGACTCTTCGGCGAAGAAGATCGTCGAGACGGTGATCCGTACTGGTGCGCAGGTCGCGGGCCCGGTGCCGCTGCCCACTGAGAAGAACGTGTACTGCGTCATCCGCTCGCCGCACAAGTACAAGGACTCGCGCGAGCACTTCGAGATGCGCACTCACAAGCGTCTGATCGACATCCTCGACCCCACGCCGAAGACGGTTGACTCGCTGATGCGTCTCGACCTGCCGGCGGGCGTCGACATCGAGATCAAGCTCTGAGAGGCGCACCGAAGATGGCTAAGCAGATTAAGGGCATCCTGGGCGAGAAGCTCGGCATGACCCAGGTCTGGGACGAGAACAACCGGGTCGTCCCGGTGACCGTCGTCAAGGCTGGGCCCAATGTCGTGACCCAGGTCCACACCGCCGACAGCCCGGCCGGCTACGACGCCGTCCAGATCGGCTTCGGCGAGATCGACCCCCGCAAGGTGAACAAGCCCCTCCAGGGCCACTTCGCCAAGGCCGGCGTCACCCCCCGCCGCCACCTGGTCGAGCTCCGTACCGCGGACGCGTCCGAGTACACCCTGGGCCAGGAGATCACCGCCGAGACCTTCGAGGCGGGTGTCAAGGTCGACGTGACCGGCACCTCCAAGGGCAAGGGCTTCGCCGGTGTCATGAAGCGTCACAACTTCAAGGGCCTCGGCGCCGGTCACGGCACCCAGCGCAAGCACCGCTCGCCCGGCTCCATCGGTGGCTGCGCCACCCCGGGCCGCGTGTTCAAGGGCATGCGCATGGCGGGTCGGATGGGCCACGAGCGTGTGACCACCCAGAACCTGACCGTGCACGCGGTCGACGCGGAGAAGGGCCTGCTCCTCATCAAGGGCGCGATCCCGGGTCCGAACGGCGGCCTCGTCCTCGTCCGCACCGCGGCGAAGGGGCTGTGAAGGATATGAGCACCATTGACATCCTGTCGCCGGCCGGCGACAAGGCCGGCAGCGTCGAGCTGCCCGCCGAGATCTTCGACGCCAAGGTCAGCGTCCCGCTGATGCACCAGGTCGTCGTGGCGCAGCTCGCCGCGGCTCGCCAGGGCACCCACAAGGTCAAGCGTCGTGGCGAGGTCCGCGGTGGCGGCAAGAAGCCGTACCGCCAGAAGGGCACCGGCCGCGCCCGCCAGGGCTCGACCCGCGCCCCGCAGTTCGCCGGTGGTGGCGTCGTGCACGGTCCCGTGCCGCGCGACTACTCGCAGCGGACCCCGAAGAAGATGATCGCCGCCGCCCTGCGCAGCGCGCTCACCGACCGGGCCCGCCACGAGCGCATCCACGTCGTGACCGGCGTGACCGCGACCGAGGCTCCGTCGACCAAGGCCGCCAAGGTCCTGTTCGGCAAGATCTCCGAGCGCAAGAACCTCCTCCTGGTGGTCGAGCGCGAGGACGAGCTGGGCATCCTGTCCGCTCGCAACCTGCCGAACGTGCACATCCTGGACGCCGGCCAGCTGAACACCTACGACGTGCTCGTCTCCGACGATGTGGTCTTCACCCAGGCCGCCTTCGAGCGTTTCGTGGCCGGTCCGGCCGCGTCCGCCAAGGCCGTTGCTGCTGAGGGCGAGCTCGAAGGGACTGCCGCCTGATGAGCGAGATCACCTCCAAGACGTTCACGGACCCCCGTGACGTCCTGATCAAGCCGGTTATCTCCGAGAAGAGCTACTCGCTCCTCGACGAGAACAAGTACACGTTCGTCGTGGCTCCCGGTGCCAACAAGACCCAGATCAAGCAGGCCGTCGAGGCGGTCTTCTCGGTCAAGGTCGAGGCCGTGAACACGCTGAACCGCCAGGGCAAGCGCAAGCGCTCCCGCACCGGTTTCGGCAAGCGCAAGGACACCAAGCGCGCGATCGTGACGCTGGCCGAGGGCAACCGCATCGACATCTTCGGTGGTCCGGTCTCCTGACGTTGCGTCAGGGACCGCGATCGTCGTAAAGGACGAGGACAGAAATGGGTATCCGCAAGTACAAGCCGACTACGCCGGGCCGCCGTGGCTCCAGCGTGGCCGACTTCGTCGAAATCACGCGGTCCACGCCGGAGAAGTCGCTGGTTCGCCCGCTGCACAGCAAGGGCGGCCGTAACAACGCCGGTCGTATCACCGCTCGCCACCAGGGTGGCGGTCACAAGCGCGCCTACCGTCTGATCGACTTCCGTCGTCACGACAAGGACGGCGTGCCGGCCAAGGTCGCGCACATCGAGTACGACCCGAACCGCACCGCGCGCATCGCGCTCCTGCACTACGCGGACGGCGAGAAGCGCTACATCATCGCCCCCCGCGGCGTCGCGCAGGGTGACCGGATCGAGAACGGCGCGGGCGCCGACATCAAGCCGGGCAACAACCTGCCGCTGCGCAACATCCCGGTCGGTACCACCATCCACGCGGTGGAGCTCCGTCCCGGCGGTGGCGCCAAGCTGGCCCGCTCCGCGGGTGCCGGCATTCAGCTGCTCGCCCGTGAGGGCCGCATGGCGCACCTGCGCATGCCCTCCGGTGAGATCCGCCTGGTGGACGCGCGCTGCCGCGCGACCGTCGGCGAGGTCGGCAACGCCGAGCAGTCGAACATCAACTGGGGCAAGGCCGGCCGTATGCGCTGGAAGGGCGTCCGCCCGACCGTGCGTGGTGTGGCCATGAACCCGATCGACCACCCGCACGGTGGTGGTGAGGGTAAGACCTCCGGTGGTCGCCACCCGGTCTCGCCGTGGGGCAAGCCCGAGGGCCGCACCCGTCGCCCGAACAAGGCGTCGGACAAGCTCATCGTGCGCCGCCGCAAGACCAACAAGAAGCGCTAGGAGCAGGTCAGATGCCGCGCAGTCTCAAGAAGGGCCCCTTCATCGACGACCACCTTCAGAAGAAGGTGGACGTGCAGAACGAGGCGGGCACGCAGAACGTCATCAAGACCTGGTCCCGTCGTTCCGTGATCTCGCCGGCCATGCTCGGCCACACGATCGCGGTTCACGATGGCCGCAAGCACGTCCCGGTGTTCGTCACCGAGTCGATGGTCGGCCACAAGCTCGGCGAGTTCGCTCCCACGCGCACCTTCAAGGGGCACGTGAAGGAAGACCGCAAGTCGAAGCGTCGCTAATCGCTTCCGAGCTGTAGCGCCAGAACGACAAAGTGACTTACTCCATTAAGGGGACAACCATGGAAGCCAGGGCCCAGGCGCGGTACATCCGCGTCACGCCCATGAAGGCCCGCCGCGTGGTGGACCTCATCCGTGGCCTGCCGGCCACGGAGGCCCAGGCGGTCCTGCGTTTCGCTCCGCAGGCCGCCACCGTGCCGGTCGGCAAGGTGCTCAACAGCGCCATCGCCAACGCCGCGCACAACTACAACCACTCCAACGTGGACGACCTCTACATCTCCGAGGCGTACGTTGACGAGGGTCCGACCCTGAAGCGGTTCCGTCCGCGTGCCCAGGGCCGTGCCTACCGGATCCGCAAGCGGACCAGCCACATCACCGTGGTCGTCAGCAGCAAGGAAGGGACCCGGTAATGGGCCAGAAGGTTAACCCGCACGGGTTCCGCCTCGGCATCAGCACGGACTTCAAGTCCCGCTGGTACGCCGACAAGCTGTACAAGGACTACGTCAAGGAAGACGTCGCCATCCGGCGTCTCATGACGCAGGGCATGGAGCGCGCCGGCATCTCGAAGGTGGAGATCGAGCGCACCCGTGACCGCGTCCGCGTGGACATCCACACCGCCCGCCCGGGCATCGTGATCGGCCGCCGTGGCACGGAGGCCGACAAGATCCGCGGCAAGCTGGAGAAGCTGACCGGCAAGCAGGTCCAGCTGAACATCCTCGAGGTCCGCAACCCCGAGATGGACGCCCAGCTCGTGGCCCAGGGCGTCGCGGAGCAGCTGTCCTCCCGCGTCTCCTTCCGTCGCGCCATGCGCAAGAGCATGCAGTCGACCATGAAGGCCGGCGCCAAGGGCATCAAGGTCCAGTGCTCCGGTCGTCTCGGCGGCGCCGAGATGAGCCGTTCGGAGTTCTACCGCGAGGGCCGTGTGCCGCTGCACACCCTGCGCGCGAACGTCGACTACGGCTTCTTCGAGGCCAAGACCACCTTCGGCCGCATCGGCGTGAAGGTCTGGATCTACAAGGGCGACGTCAAGAACATCGCCGAGGTCCGCGCTGAGAACGCCGCCGCCCGCTCCGGCAACCGCCCGGCCCGTCCCGAGGGCGGCCGTCCCGCCCGCGGTGGCGAGCGCGGTGGCCGTGGTGGCGAGCGCGGTGGCCGTGGCCGTCGTCCCGCCGCTGCCGAGGCCCAGGCCCCGGCCGCCGCGGTGGAGGCTCCGGCCGCCGCTGAGAACACCGGAACGGAGGCCTGACCGCAATGCTGATCCCCCGTCGGGTCAAGCACCGCAAGCAGCACCACCCGAAGCGCCGCGGCGCGGCCAAGGGTGGCACCGAGCTGGCGTTCGGCCAGTTCGGCATCCAGGCCGTGACCCCGGCCTACGTGACGAACCGCCAGATCGAGTCCGCTCGTATCGCGATCACCCGTCACATCCGTCGTGGCGGCAAGGTCTGGATCAACATCTACCCGGACCGCCCGCTCACCAAGAAGCCGGCCGAGACCCGCATGGGTTCCGGTAAGGGTTCGCCGGAGTGGTGGATCGCGAACGTGCACCCGGGTCGGGTCATGTTCGAACTGTCGTACCCGAACGAGAAGATTGCTCGCGAGGCGCTCACCCGTGCCGCGCACAAGCTTCCGATGAAGTGCCGGATCGTTCGGCGCGAGGACGGTGAGAGCTGATGTCGGCCGCTACCAAGGCTGCTGAGCTTCGCGAACTGGACAACGAGGGCCTCGTTGCCAAGCTCCGTGAGGCCAAGGAGGAGCTGTTCAACCTCCGCTTCCAGGCGGCGACCGGGCAGCTCGACAACCACGGACGGCTCCGGCTGGTCCGTAAGGACATCGCGCGGATCTACACCCTGATGCGCGAGCGCGAGCTGGGCATCGAGACGGTGGAGAACGCCTGATGACTGAGAACACCAACGAGACGCGCGGCTTCCGCAAGACCCGTGAGGGTCTCGTCGTCAGCGACAAGATGGACAAGACCGTCGTCGTCGCCGTCGAGGACCGCGTCAAGCACGCGCTGTACGGCAAGGTCATCCGCCGTACCAACAAGCTGAAGGCGCACGACGAGCAGAACGCGTGCGGTGTCGGCGACCGTGTCCTCCTGATGGAGACCCGGCCGCTGTCCGCGACGAAGCGCTGGCGCGTCGTCGAGATCCTCGAGAAGGCCAAGTAACAAGGTTGTTCGCGGTACGGCCGTATGTGCACCAGGCCCCCAGGGGCGCGGGTGTGAGCAGCGGCCGGCCCGTCAACACTTGTTGACGATCAGGAGAAAGCTGTGATCCAGCAGGAGTCGCGACTGCGCGTCGCCGACAACACGGGTGCCAAGGAGATTCTCTGCATCCGCGTTCTCGGTGGCTCCGG
The DNA here is from genome assembly GCF_044769485.1 of Kitasatospora sp. NPDC090308. NCBI lineage: Bacteria > Bacillati > Actinomycetota > Actinomycetes > Kitasatosporales > Streptomycetaceae > Kitasatospora > Kitasatospora sp. NPDC090308. The sequence continues at coordinate 179,247 of NZ_JBIVXY010000009.1, forward strand.
TCGCCGCTACGCCGGTATCGGGGACGTCATCGTCGCCACCGTCAAGGACGCGATCCCCGGCGGTTCGGTGAAGAAGGGCGACGTCGTCAAGTGCGTCGTCGTTCGCACCGTCAAGGAGCGCCGCCGTCCGGACGGTTCGTACATCCGCTTCGACGAGAACGCCGCTGTGGTTCTCAAGAACACCGATGGCGACCCCCGCGGTACCCGCATCTTCGGCCCGGTGGGCCGCGAGCTGCGTGACAAGAAGTTCATGAAGATCATCTCGCTGGCGCCGGAGGTGCTCTGACCCATGGCGAACAGCATGAAGATCAAGAAGGGTGACCTGGTCCAGGTCATCACCGGCAAGGACAAGGGCAAGCAGGGCAAGGTCATCCAGGCCATCCCCGCCGAGAACAAGGTCCTGGTCGAGGGTGTCAACCGGGTCAAGAAGCACACCAAGCCGGGCCCCGGCACCCAGGGTGGCATCGTGACCGTCGAGGCCCCGGTGCACGTCTCCAACGTCCAGCTGGTCGTGGAGAAGGACGGCAAGAAGGTCGTCACCCGCGTCGGCTACCGCTTTGACGACCAGGGCAACAAGATCCGCGTTGCCAAGCGGACCGGTGAGGACATCTGATGTCTGAGACGACTGTTGAGAAGGTGACCCCCCGCCTCAAGGAGAAGTACCTCTCCGAGGTCAAGGGTCAGCTGCACGAGCAGTTCTCGTACGAGAACGTCATGCTGATCCCCGGCCTGGTCAAGGTCGTGGTCAACATGGGTGTCGGCGAAGCCGCCCGTGACAGCAAGCTGATCGAGGGTGCCATCAAGGACCTGACCGCGATCACCGGTCAGAAGCCGGCCGTCACCAAGGCCCGCAAGTCCATCGCGCAGTTCAAGCTGCGCGAGGGTCAGCCGATCGGCGCCCACGTCACCCTCCGCGGTGACCGCATGTGGGAGTTCGTGGACCGTCTGGTGTCGCTGGCGCTGCCGCGTATCCGTGACTTCCGCGGCCTCTCGCCCAAGCAGTTCGACGGCCGTGGCAACTACACCTTCGGTCTGACCGAGCAGGTCATGTTCCACGAGATCGACCAGGACAAGGTCGACCGTCAGCGCGGTATGGACATCACCGTCGTGACCACCGCTCAGACCGACGATGAGGGCCGGGCGCTCCTGCGCGCTCTGGGCTTCCCGTTCAAGGAGGCGTGAGCCATGGCGAAGAAGGCCCTGATCGCTAAGTCCGAGCGCAAGCCGAAGTTCGGCGTCCGGGCGTACACCCGGTGCCAGCGCTGCGGCCGTCCGCACTCGGTGTACCGCAAGTTCGGCCTCTGCCGCGTGTGCCTCCGTGAGATGGCGCACCGCGGCGAGCTGCCGGGCGTGACCAAGAGCTCCTGGTAGTCACTACCGGTCGTTCTGACATCGGCGAGTAGCGTGCCCGACCTCGACGCTTTTGGGTTCCCGGAGGGGATCCCGTAAGGTGTTGGGGTCGGGCCCCTGCTGCGGCGTCCCCTCCGGGGCGATCCGCGGCCCTCATCCGAGGGTCCGCACACACCCAGTCTTACTACGTCGCAGGTCCCCTGCGCTTGTGCCCCTTTCGCACTCCAGCGAGTGCGCGGAGGGGGACCTGGCGCGGAGAAACCACGGCGGGAGAGGCCTGAGGCCATCCATGACCATGACCGACCCCATCGCAGACATGCTCACTCGTCTGCGTAACGCGAACTCGGCGTACCACGACTCCGTGGCGATGCCGGCCAGCAAGATCAAGGCGCACGTCGCCGAGATCCTGCAGCAGGAGGGGTACATCTCCTCCTACAAGGTTGAGGAGCCCGCCGAGAACGAGGTCGGCAAGAAGCTGACCATCGAGCTCAAGTTCGGCCCCAACCGCGAGCGTTCCATCGCCGGCATCAAGCGCATCAGCAAGCCGGGTCTGCGTGTGTACGCAAAGTCCACCAACCTGCCGAAGGTGCTCGGCGGCCTGGGCGTGGCGATCATCTCCACGTCCTCCGGCCTCCTCACCGACAAGCAGGCCGCCAAGAAGGGCGTAGGCGGAGAAGTTCTCGCCTACGTCTGGTAATTCGGGAAACGGAGGTACAGCAATGTCGCGCATTGGACGGCTGCCCATCCAGGTTCCCGCTGGTGTGGACGTCACCATCGACGGCCAGACGGTCTCGGTGAAGGGCCCCAAGGGTTCGCTCACCCACGTCGTCGCCGCGCCGATCGAGATCGGCAAGGGCGAGGACGGCACGCTGCTCGTCACCCGCCCCAACGACGAGCGTCAGTCGAAGGCCCTGCACGGCCTGTCGCGCACGCTGGTGGCGAACATGATCACCGGCGTGACCGCGGGCTACCGGAAGTCGCTGGAGATCAGCGGCGTCGGCTACCGAGTCACGGCGAAGGGCTCCGACATGGAGTTCGCGCTGGGCTACAGCCACCCCATCCTGGTCACCGCGCCGGAGGGGATCTCCTTCGTCGTCGAGACGCCCACCAAGTTCCACGTGGACGGCACCGACAAGCAGAAGGTCGGCGAGGTCGCCGCGAAGATCCGCAAGCTGCGCAAGCCCGACCCGTACAAGGCCAAGGGCGTCAAGTACGCGGGCGAGGTCATCCGCCGCAAGGTCGGAAAGAGTGGTAAGTAAGCGATGAGCGTCTCTGTCAAGATCGGCAAGGGCAACGCCTACAAGAACGCCGCCCGCAAGCGCCGCGCCATTCGCGTTCGCAAGCGCGTCGTCGGCACCGAGGTGCGTCCGCGCCTCGTCGTGACGCGTTCGAACCGCCACATGGTCGCCCAGGTCATCGACGACGCCAAGGGTCACACCCTGGCGTCGGCGTCCACCCTCGACGTGTCCATCAAGGGCACCGAGGGCGACAAGACCGAGCTGGCCAAGAAGGTCGGAAGCCTGGTCGCCGAGCGCGCCAAGGCCGCCGGCGTCGAGTCGGTCGTCTTCGACCGCGCGGGCAACCGGTACGCCGGCCGCATCGCCGCCCTGGCGGACGCGGCCCGCGAGTCCGGGCTCGACTTCTAAGCCGCTCGTCGACCCTGTCGACGGACGTAAACGAGAGAGGTAATTCCAATGGCTGGACCCCAGCGCCGCGGTAGCGGCGCCGGCGGCGGCACCGGTGGCGAGCGGCGCGACCGCAAGCGTGACGACCGGGGCGGCGCCCCCGTCGCCGAGAAGACCGCTTACGTCGAGCGCGTCGTCGCGATCAACCGTGTCGCCAAGGTTGTCAAGGGTGGTCGTCGTTTCAGCTTCACCGCGCTGGTCGTGGTGGGCGACGGTGACGGCACCGTGGGTGTCGGTTACGGCAAGGCGAAGGAGGTTCCGGCCGCCATCGCCAAGGGTGTTGAGGAGGCCAAGAAGAACTTCTTCAAGGTCCCCCGTATCCAGGGCACCATCCCGCACCCGATCCAGGGCGAGAAGGCCGCCGGCGTCGTGCTGCTGAAGCCGGCGTCCCCCGGTACCGGCGTCATCGCCGGTGGCCCGGTGCGTGCCGTCCTGGAGTGCGCCGGCGTTCACGACATCCTGTCGAAGTCGCTCGGCTCGGACAACGCGATCAACATCGTGCACGCCACCGTGGCCGCTCTGAAGGGCCTCGTGCGCCCCGAGGAGATCGCCGCCCGCCGTGGCCTGCCCCTGGAGGACGTGGCCCCGGCCGCGCTGCTCCGGGCCCGTGCGGCTGGGGTGAGCGCCTGATGGCTCGCCTGAAGGTCACCCAGACCAAGTCGTACATCGGTAGCAAGCAGAACCACCGTGACACCCTGCGTTCGCTCGGCCTGAAGCGGCTGAACGACACCGTGGTGAAGGAGGACCGCCCGGAGATCCGCGGCATGGTCCACACCGTTCGCCACCTCGTCACGGTCGAGGAGGTGGACTGATCATGACGGACTCGCCGATCAAGCTCCACAACCTGAAGCCCGCCCCGGGTGCCAAGAAGGACAAGATCCGTGTTGGTCGCGGTGAGGGCTCCAAGGGCAAGACTGCAGGTCGTGGTACCAAGGGCACCAAGGCCCGCTACCAGGTTCCGCAGCGCTTCGAGGGTGGCCAGATGCCGCTCCACATGCGCCTGCCGAAGCTGAAGGGCTTCAAGAACCCGGCCCACAAGCAGTTCCAGGTCGTGAACCTGGACAAGCTGGCCGAGCTCTACCCGAACGGTGGCGAGGTCACCGTGGCCGACCTGATCGCGAAGGGCGCCGTTCGCAAGAACGAGCTCGTCAAGGTCCTCGGCCAGGGCGACATCGCGGTGGCGCTGCAGGTGACGGTCGACGCCGTCTCCGGCTCCGCGGCCGAGAAGATCGCCGCGGCCGGCGGTTCGGTCACCGAACTGCTCTGACGCGGTAGATCCGACGCACGGAACGACACCGGGCCCCGCGCCCCTCTTGCGAAAGGGGGGCCGGGGCCCGGTGCCGTTCCGGCCGGAGCCGCTGCTCCGTATTTGTGTGTCAAACCCGGGCAAGCCGTACCCCGTGAGTGGGGGAGCGGCCGCACGCGCTTCTTTCCGGGACCCGGGCACTGTTAGAGTCCGTGAAGTTCCCTTTCCCCACATCAGGACCGACCCTTCCGCCGACGACGCGCGGGAGGCGCAGGAGGCACCGTGCTCAGTGCGTTCGCGCGGGCGTTCCAGACGCCCGACCTGCGCAAGAAGCTGCTGTTCACGCTGGGCATCATGGTGCTGTTCCGGCTGGGCGCCCACGTCCCCATGCCCGGAATCAACTTCCAGGCCGTCCACGCGTGCGTCAACGGGCAGAAGGAAGGCCTGTTCGGGCTGGTCAACCTGTTCAGCGGCAACGCGCTGCTACAGCTGACCATCTTCGCGCTCGGCATCATGCCGTACATCACGGCCAGCATCATCCTGCAGCTCCTCACCGTGGTCATCCCGCGGCTGGAGGCCCTGAAGAAGGAGGGGCAGGCCGGCACCGCGAAGATCACCCAGTACACCCGCTACCTGACGATCGCCCTCGCCGTGCTCCAGGGCACCGGCATCCTGGCGACCGCCTCCAGCGGCGCGCTGTTCTCCGGCTGCGCCGAGGGCAACAACATCGTGCCGGACCAGTCGATCTTCCGGATCGCCACCATGGTCATCATCATGACCGCCGGCACCACCGTGATCATGTGGCTGGGCGAGCTGATCACCGACCGCGGCATCGGCAACGGCATGTCGATCCTGATCTTCACCTCGATCGCGGCGGGCTTCCCCGGCTCGATGTGGGCGATCAAGCAGTCCGGCAAGCTGCTGGACGGCTGGGGCGAGTTCGCCTCGGTCATCGCGGTCGGCATCATCGTGGTCTGCCTGGTCATCTTCGTCGAGCAGGCCCAGCGCCGGATCCCGGTGCAGTACGCGAAGCGGATGGTGGGCCGCCGGTCCTTCGGCGGCACCTCGACCTACATCCCGCTGAAGGTCAACCAGGCGGGCGTGATCCCGGTCATCTTCGCCTCCTCGCTGCTGTACATCCCGGCGCTGGTGGTGCAGCTGACCAACTCCCAGTCGGGCTGGGCGGTCTGGATCCGGAACCACTTCGTCAAGGGCGACCACCCGGTCTACATGGCGACCTACTTCGTGCTGATCGTCTTCTTCGCCTTCTTCTACGTCGCGATCTCCTTCAACCCCGAAGAAGTTGCGGACAACATGAAGAAGTATGGTGGGTTCATCCCGGGCATCCGGGCCGGCCGACCGACGGCCGAGTACCTGAACTACGTGCTCACCCGCATCACGTGGCCGGGTTCCCTCTACCTGGGCCTCATCGCGTTGATCCCGATGGTCGCCCTGGTCGCCTTCGGACAGCAGACCAACTTCCCGTTCGGCGGCACCTCCGTGCTCATCGTCGTCGGTGTCGGACTCGAAACTGTGAAGCAGATCGAGAGCCAACTCCAGCAGCGCAATTACGAAGGGTTCCTCCGCTGATGCGAATCGTCCTCGTCGGACCCCCCGGGGCCGGGAAGGGTACTCAGGCGCACGTCCTGGCCAAGACCCTGTCCATTCCCCACATCTCCACCGGTGACCTGTTCCGTGCCAACATCAGCCAGGGCACCCCCCTGGGTGTCGAGGCGAAGTCCTACATGGACGCCGGGCGCCTGGTGCCCGACGAGGTCACCATCGGGATGGCCAAGGACCGCATGCTCCAGCCGGACGCCGCCAAGGGCTTCCTGCTGGACGGCTTCCCGCGCAACCTGGGCCAGGCGGAGGCGCTCGACGCCTTCCTGGCCGAGCAGGGCATCGCGCTGGACGGCGTGCTGGACCTGGAGGTCTCCGAGGACGAGGTCGTCAAGCGGATCGCCGGCCGCCGGCTGTGCCGCAACGACGGCTCCCACGTGTTCCACGTGGTGTACAACCCGCCGAAGACCGAGGGCGTCTGCGACGAGTGCGGCGGCGAGCTGTACCAGCGCTCGGACGACACCGAGGAGGCCGTGCGGGTCCGGCTGGAGGAGTACCACTCCAAGACCGAGCCGATCATCGGCTACTACCAGGAGCAGGGCCTGCTGGTCACCATCCCCGCCCTCGGCAAGGTGGACGAGGTGACCGAGCGCGCGGTCGCCGCCCTGGAGCAGAAGAAGAGCGCCTGACGCCGCACGGCGCCGCGTGAGACGGCCGGGTCGCCCCGAAGCGGGCGGCCCGGCCGTCTCGTGCGTCGTACGGTGGAGGGCAGTCCGAATTCAGAACGTGGAAGGCGTGGACCAGATGGTGGAGATCAAGACCCCCGAGCAGATCGCCAAGATGCGGGCGGCCGGGCTGGTCGTCGCCGAGGCGCTGAAGGCCTGCCGCGAGGCGGTCGCCCCGGGGGTGACCACCGGCGAGCTGAACGAGGTCGCCGACGCGGTCATCGCCAAGCACGGCGCCACCTCCAACTTCCGCGCCGACCACGGCGGTCTCTGGTTCCCGGGCGTGATCTGCGCCTCGGTGAACGAGGAGGTCGTGCACGGCATCCCCGGCGAGCGGGTGCTGAAGGCCGGCGACCTGATCTCGATCGACTGCGGCGCGATCCTGGACGGCTGGCACGGCGACGCGGCGATCACCGTCGCGGTCGGCGGGACCGCCGCCGAGAACGTGATGCTGTCGAAGGTCACCGAGGGCTCGATGTGGGCCGGCATCGCCCAGATGAAGAAGGGCAACCGGCTGGTCGACGTCTCCCGGGCGATCGAGGGCTTCATCCGCCGCCAGCCGCTGCCGCCCAAGGGCAAGTGGGGCATCACCGAGGGCTACGGCGGCCACGGCATCGGCACCGCGATGCACATGGAGCCGCACGTGCTGAACTACGTCGCGGGCCGCGGCAAGGGCATGAAGCTGGTGCCCGGCACGGTGCTGGCGATCGAGCCGATGGTCTCGCTGGGCACCCCGCACACCGCGGTGCTGGAGGACGACTGGACGGTCGTCACCACCGACGGCACCTGGGCCTCGCACTGGGAGCACTCGGTGGCCGTCACCGAGCAGGGCCCGCTGGTGCTGACCGCCTTCGACGGCGGCAGGGCCGAGCTGGCCAAGCTGGGCGTCACCGCGGCGCCGGACCCGCTGGGCTGAGCGCCCCGGCGGGGGAGCGGACGGGTGCGGGCGCGCCGGGCTGAGGGACTTCTCTCACCGCGGCCGGATCGGGGCCCGGGGGTTTGGTCCTCCGGGCCCCTTGTCCTATTTTCGTCAGCTGACACCCGCAGCAACCCCAGGGGAGAGAAGACAGTGCTCAAGGGCTTCCGCGACTTCATGATGCGCGGCAACGTCATCGACATGGCCGTCGGTGTGGTCATCGGTGCCGCGTTCACCGGCGTGGTGACCGGCTTCGTCAGCGCGTTCCTGACCCCGGTGCTCGGCGTGGTGGTCGGCGCGGCCGGCGACTTCAGCGCCTACAAGTTCCACGTCGCGGGCGTCATCTTCCCGTACGGCCAGTTCCTGAACGTGCTGATCGCGTTCGTGCTGACCGCCGCGGTGCTGTACTTCTGTGTGGTGCTGCCGGTCTCCAAGGCCACCGCCCGGTACCTGCCGAAGAAGCCCTCGGTGCCCAAGCGCCCCTGCCCCGAGTGCCTGACCGAGATCCCGGAGGCGGCCCGCCGCTGCTCGGCGTGCACCGCCGTGGTCGAGCCGGCCGTCCCGGTCCAGGTCGCCGCGAAGCGCTGAGCCGGTGCGCGGCGCCGCCGGGCGCTGATTTCGCTCCGGCGCGGTGCTTGGTTTACGATGGTGCGTCGGCTCTCTCGTAGCGTGTTCCCGCACGCCCTCAGCCCAGGGGAATCCCCCGGGCGGAGGTGAAGCCTGGTTCGCACGAGCGTTCCGCATACGGTAGCCGGACCCGAAGGGTGGATCTCGCAGTTCATGGCTAAGAAGCAAGGCGCCATTGAGATCGAGGGCACCGTGATCGAGTCTCTTCCGAACGCGATGTTCAAGGTCGAGCTGCAGAACGGTCACAAGGTCCTCGCGCACATCAGCGGCAAGATGCGCATGCACTACATCCGCATCCTCCCGGATGACCGGGTCGTGGTGGAGCTCAGCCCCTACGACCTGACCCGCGGCCGGATCGTCTACCGCTACAAGTAACAACCGCCAGATCTAGACCCCGGAGAACCTGAATCATGAAGGTCAAGCCGAGCGTCAAGAAGATCTGCGACAAGTGCAAGGTGATCCGCCGCCACGGCCGGGTCATGGTGATCTGCGACAACCTGCGCCACAAGCAGCGCCAGGGCTGACGCCACCCCCCCAGCATTTCTCGTAGGACCTTCGCGCGACGCGCACCAACGTCATACGCGGGCCGCCCGATCCGTCCGATGGACGGACTGCCACCCCCGGTCAGAGGCCGGGGCTCCCTGTCGAGAGACAGCGAGTAGGCGGCACGTCAGACCTCTGAAAAGAACCACAGGAGCCTTGAATGGCACGCCTTTCCGGCGTTGATCTCCCCCGCGAGAAGCGGATCGAGATCGCCCTCACCTACGTCTACGGCATCGGCAAGACCCGCGCCCAGCAGGCGCTCGCCGAGACCGGCGTGAGCGGTGACATCCGCGTCCGCGACATCAGCGAGGACGACCTCGTCAAGCTGCAGAAGTTCGTGGACGCGAACTTCGAGGTCGAGGGTGACCTCCGCCGCCAGGTCGCCGCCGACATCCGCCGCAAGGTCGAGATCGGCTGCTACGAGGGCCTGCGCCACCGTCGCGGTCTGCCCGTCCGCGGCCAGCGCACCCACACCAACGCGCGTACCCGCAAGGGCCCGCGTCGCGCGATCGCCGGCAAGAAGAAGCCGGGCAAGAAGTAGTCCGTCCCGTCACCGGACATCCCTCCGGCCCGCGGGTCAGCGGACCGACCACCTCAGTAGGAGAACAGACTTATGCCCCCCAAGGGTCGTCAGGCTGCCGGCGCGAAGAAGATCCGCCGCAAGGAGAAGAAGAACGTCGCCCACGGGCACGCTCACATCAAGAGCACGTTCAACAACACCATCGTTTCGATCACCGACCCCTCGGGCAACGTGATCTCCTGGGCCTCGGCCGGCCACGTCGGTTTCAAGGGCTCGCGCAAGTCCACCCCGTTCGCCGCGCAGATGGCCGCCGAGGCCGCTGCCCGTCGCGCGCAGGAGCACGGCATGCGCAAGGTCGACGTCTTCGTCAAGGGTCCGGGCTCCGGCCGTGAGACCGCGATCCGCTCGCTCCAGGCCACCGGCCTGGAGGTGGGCTCGATCCAGGACGTCACCCCCACCCCGCACAACGGCTGCCGTCCGCCGAAGCGCCGCCGCGTCTGACGCGACGCCTGGGGTCACCAGGCGGTCGGTGTTTTAAACCTGGTACGGGGTCCCGTTCTTCGCGGGACCCCGTACGCTTGAGTTCTGTCGGCATCAAATAGTGGGTGCCGAAGACAACTGGAGGATCCAGAACATGCTGATCGCTCAGCGTCCGTCGCTGACCGAAGAGGTCGTCGACGAGTTCCGCTCGCGGTTCGTGATCGAGCCGCTCGAGCCGGGCTTCGGCTACACCCTCGGCAACTCGCTCCGCCGCACGCTCCTCTCCTCGATCCCCGGTGCCGCCGTCACCAGCATCCGGATCGACGGTGTCCTGCACGAGTTCACCACCGTGCCGGGCGTCAAGGAGGACGTCACCGACCTCATCCTGAACATCAAGCAGCTGGTCGTCTCCTCGGAGCACGACGAGCCGGTCGTGATGTACCTGCGCAAGCAGGGCCCGGGTGTGGTCACCGCCGCCGACATCGCGCCCCCGGCCGGTGTCGAGGTGCACAACCCCGAGCTGGTCCTCGCCACCCTGAACGGCAAGGGCAAGCTGGAGATGGAGCTGACCGTCGAGCGCGGTCGCGGCTACGTCTCCGCCGTGCAGAACAAGGCCTCGGGCCAGGAGATCGGCCGCATCCCGGTCGACTCCATCTACAGCCCGGTGCTCAAGGTCACCTACAAGGTTGAGGCGACCCGTGTCGAGCAGCGCACCGACTTCGACAAGCTGATCGTCGACGTCGAGACCAAGCCGGCCATGCGTCCGCGCGACGCGATGGCCTCGGCCGGCAAGACCCTGGTCGAGCTGTTCGGCCTGGCCCGCGAGCTGAACGTCGACGCCGAGGGCATCGACATGGGCCCGTCCCCGACGGACGCCGCCCTGGCCGCGGACCTGGCGCTGCCGATCGAGGAGCTGGAACTCACCGTCCGCTCCTACAACTGCCTCAAGCGCGAGGGCATCCACACCGTGGGTGAGCTCGTCGCCCGCTCGGAGGCCGACCTGCTCGACATCCGCAACTTCGGTGCGAAGTCGATCGACGAGGTCAAGGCGAAGCTGGCCGGCATGGGCCTGGCCCTCAAGGACAGCCCGCCCGGGTTCGACCCGACCGCCGCCGCCGACGCCTTCGGCGCCGACGACCTGGACGACCAGGGCTACGCGGAGACCGAGCAGTACTGAGTTTCGGCACCGGAGGCGGTCCGCTGAGGACCGCCTCCGGTGGCGCGAGAAAGTCGTGCGGACGCGGTGTCCGCACGCCCGCCGCGGTACCTGGTACGGCCGCGGTCGGAGATTCGAGGAGCTAAGTCATGCCCCGTCCCACCAAGGGCGCCCGCCTCGGCGGCGGCCCGCACCACGAGCCGCTGCTGCTGGCCGGCCTGGCCCGCGAGCTGTTCCAGTACGGCCGCATCACCACCACCGAGGCCAAGGCCCGCCGCCTGCGCCCGCTGGCGGAGAAGCTGATCACCAAGGCGAAGAAGGGCGACATCCACAACCGTCGCCTGGTGCGCAAGACCATCACCGACGTGTCGGTCCTGCACACCCTCTTCACCGAGATCGCCCCGCGGTTCGAGAACCGCCCCGGCGGCTACACCCGCATCACCAAGATCGGCGGTCGCCGCGGCGACAACGCGCCGATGGCCGTGATCGAGCTGGTCGAGGGCGAGATCGCCACCAAGGCGACCGTCGCCGAGGCCGAGGCCGCCACCAAGCGCTCCGTCAAGGAGGCCGAGACCAAGGCCGCCGAGACCAAGGCCGCCGAGGCCGAGGAGACCAAGGCCGACGAGGCCGCCGAGACCACCGAGGCCTGAGCCTCCCGGTAGGTCTTCGTCCGGGCCCGCCCTCCCGCTCGTCGGGGGAGCGGGCCCGTTCGCTTTCCGCTTGTCAGACAGGGGAGTTGGAGTGGTGAACGACTGCGCCGAGCTGCCGCCGGTGAAGGACGGCCCGGCGGACGGGCACACCCGGGTCCGGCTGGACCTCGCCTACCACGGCGCGGAGTTCTCCGGCTGGGCCCGGCAGCGCGAACGGCGCACCGTGCAGGGCGAGTTGGAGGACGCGCTGCGGATCGTGCTGCGCAGCGAGGAGAACTTCCCGCTGACCGTGGCCGGCCGCACCGACGCCGGGGTGCACGCCCGCGGCCAGGTCGCCCACGTCGACCTCCCCGACGGGCTGTGGGCCCAGCACGGCGCCAAGCTGCTGCGCCGGCTGGCCGGCCGGCTGCCGGCCGACGTCCGGGTGTACCGGGTCGCCGAGGCGCCGCACGGCTTCGACGCCCGGTTCGCGGCGGTCTGGCGGCGCTACGCGTACCGGGTGGCCGACCACCCCGGCGGGGTCGACCCGCTGCTGCGCGGCCACGTCCTCTGGCACGACCGGCCGCTGGACCTGGAGCGGATGAACGAGGCGGCGGCGCTGCTGGTCGGCGAGCACGACTTCGCGGCGTACTGCAAGAAGCGCGAGGGCGCGACCACCATCCGCACCCTGCTGGAGCTGCGCTGGGACCGGGTGCCGATCGACCCGTACGCGGCCCAGGAGGGCTCGCTGGCGGTGGCCACGGTGCGGGCGGACGCCTTCTGCCACAACATGGTGCGCGCCCTGGTCGGGGCGATGCTGCTGGTCGGCGACGGGCACCGGCCGGTGGGGTTCCCGGGCGAGGTGCTGGCCGGCGGGGTGCGCAACTCCGCGGTCAACGTGATCCGGCCGCACGGGCTGACCCTGGAGGAGGTCGGCTACCCGGCCGACGAACTGCTCGCGGAGCGCAACCGCGTCTCGCGCCGACTGCGGACGCTGGGCGAACCGGCCGGGAACGCCGCCGGGGGCGCCGTCGGGGACGCGACCGGGGGCGCCGCCGCGCGGACGCCGGGCGAACCGGCCGGGTAATCCGTTTTGTCGCGGGGTGGGGGCTTGGCACAATTCCGTGGCATGGGACACGTCGAGATTTCGCACCTTGAGTACTACCTGCCGGACGGGCGGGTGCTGTTCGACGACGCGTCCTTCCGGGTCGGCGAGGGCGCGGCCGTCGCGCTGGTCGGCGCGAACGGCGCGGGCAAGACCACGCTGCTGCGGATGATCGCGGGCGACACCCAGCCGCACGGCGGCTCGGTGACGGTCACCGGCGGCCTGGGCGTGATGCGCCAGTTCGTCGGCACCACCGGCCGGGAGAGCGCCGAGGACGCCCCGGGCGCGCTGCCCGCCGACGCCTCGGTGCGCGACCTGCTGGTCTCCGTCGCCCCGAAGCGGATCGCCGACGCGGCCCGCGCGGTGGACGCCGCCGAGCTGGCGATGATCGCGCAGGACGACGAGAAGTCGCAGATGGCCTACGCCCAGGCGCTGTCCGACTGGTCGGACGCCGGCGGCTACGAGTACGAGGCCGACTGGGACGTGTGCACCACGGCCGCGCTCGGCATGCCCTTCGACCGGGCGCAGTGGCGCGGCCTGAACACCCTCTCCGGCGGCGAGCAGAAGCGCCTCGTCCTGGAGGCCCTGCTGCGCGGCCCCGACGAGGTGCTGCTGCTGGACGAGCCGGACAACTACCTGGACGTGCCGGGCAAGCGCTGGCTGGAGGAGGCGATCCGGGCCACCTCCAAGACCGTGCTGTACATCTCGCACGACCGCGAGCTGCTCTCCCGCACCGCCGAGAAGATCATCGCGGTGGAGTCCGGCGCGGCCGGCTCCAGCGTCTGGGTGCACGGCGGCGGCTTCGAGTCCTTCCACCAGGCCCGCCAGGACCGCTTCGCGCGCTTCGAGGAGCTCGGCCGTCGCTGGGACGAGGAGCACGCCAAGCTGAAGAAGCTGGTGGTCAACCTGCGGCAGGCGGCCTCGGTCAGCCACGCCCTGGCGACCCGCTACGCCGCCGCGCAGACCCGGCTGAAGAAGTTCGAGGAGGCCGGCCGGCCGGAGGAGCCGCCGCGCGAGCAGTCGATCACCATGCGGCTCAAGGGCGGCCGCACCGGCGTGCGGGCGTTCACCCTGCAGGGCCTGGAGCTGTCCGGCCTGATGAAGCCGTTCGACCTGGAGGTCTACTACGGCGAGCGGGTCGCGGTGCTGGGCTCCAACGGCTCCGGCAAGTCGCACTTCCTGCGGCTGCTGGCGGGCGACGGGTCGGTGGAGCACGGCGGCAGCTGGAAGCTCGGCGCCCGGGTCGTCCCCGGCCACTTCCGGCAGACCCACGCGCACCCGGAGCTGCTCGGCCGGACGGTGCGCTCGATCGTCGAGGAGGAGCACGCGCTCTCCCGCGGGGCGGCGATGTCCGCGCTGCGCCGCTACGAGCTGGACCGGCAGGAGGAGCAGAAGTTCGAGTCGCTCTCCGGCGGCCAGCAGGCCCGGCTGATGATCCTCAAGCTGGAGCTGTCCGGCTCGACCGCGCTGCTGCTCGACGAGCCGACCGACAACCTGGACCTGGAGAGCGCCGAGGCGCTCCAGCAGGGCCTGGAGGCGTTCGAGGGCACCGTGCTGTGCGTCACCCACGACCGCTGGTTCGCCCGCAGCTTCGACCGCTTCCTGGTGTTCGGCTCGGACGGCCGGGTCTACGAGTCCCCGGAGCCGGTCTGGGACGAGGCCCGGGTGGTCCGGGACCGCTGATCCGCGGCTCCGGAACCCGCGCTGCCGGGCCGGTTTGGAATCCGCCCCACCGGCCCGGTATCGTTGGCCGCTGTTGTGCGTATTGGCTCGCTCTATCTCACGTGAGAGGTCGGTACGCCGGAGACGACAGGCCGAACTCCAGCGGCTGCCCGAATTGCGTCCGGGCGGATCGGCTGGAGGCCCCGGGCCTTGGTGCTCCTGTCAGGACCCACTCACTGAAAAGCGAAGGCTACGACCGTGCGTACGTACAGCCCCAAGCCCGGCGACGTCCAGCGTCAGTGGCACGTCATCGACGCGACCGACGTCGTGCTCGGCCGCCTGGCCTCCCAGGCCGCCAACCTCCTGCGGGGCAAGCACAAGGCGATCTACGCGCCGCACGTTGACACTGGTGACTTCGTCATCATCATCAACGCCGACAAGGTGCACCTCTCGGGCAACAAGAAGACCCAGAAGCTGGCCTACCGCCACAGCGGCTTCCCGGGCGGCCTCCGCTCGGTCCGCTACGACGACCTGCTCGCGAACAACCCGGAGAAGGCCGTCGAGAAGGCCATCAAGGGCATGGTTCCGAAGAACAGCCTGGGCCGTCAGATGCTCTCGAAGCTGAAGGTCTACTCGGGCGACCAGCACCCGCACGCTGCGCAGCAGCCGGTGCCGTTCGAGATCACCCAGGTCGCGCAGTAATTCCGGCCACCCGCACCCCGACTGACGTAGAAGAGCTGAGGAACACCGTGGCCGAGACTGCCATCGAGAGCACCCTCGAGGTCGACTTCGACGACGAGAACGTCGACGAGTACACCACCGAGACCGAGTACACCACCGAGTCGCTGGCCGGCCGCTTCGGCGAGGCCGTCCCCGGCGCCGGCCTCGGCCGCCGCAAGGAGGCGATCGCCCGCGTGCGCATCGTCCCCGGCACCGGCCAGTGGAAGATCAACGGTCGCACCCTGGAGAACTACTTCCCCAACAAGGTGCACCAGCAGACCGTGAACGAGCCCTTCAAGCTCCTCGAGCTGGACGGCCGTTACGACGTCATCGCCCGCATCGCCGGCGGCGGCGTCTCCGGTCAGGCCTACGCGCTGCGCCTCGGCGTGGCCCGTGCGCTGAACGAGGCGGACGTGGACAACAACCGCGGCCCGCTCAAGAAGGCCGGCTTCCTGACCCGCGACTCGCGCGCCGTCGAGCGCAAGAAGGCCGGTCTGAAGAAGGCCCGCAAGGCGCCGCAGTACAGCAAGCGCTAATCGCACCCTTCATGCGATCCTCGCCCCGGAGCACTCCCGTGCTCCGGGGCGTTGTGCCTCCCGGACCGGTGCGGAGTCCGCGGGGGCGGCACCACCCGAGCCAAGCACAGGCGCGACAGGACGGACGAACGCGAACATGACACGACTCTTCGGTACCGACGGAGTGCGCGGGGTGGCCAACGAGGGCCTCACCGCGGAACTGGCCCTGGGCCTGTCGGTGGCCGCCGCCCACGTGCTCGGCGACGCGGGCGCGTTCGAGGGCCACCGGCCGGTGGCCGTGGTCGGCCGGGACCCGCGGGCGTCCGGAGAGTTCCTGGAGGCCGCCGTGATCGCCGGCCTGGCCAGCGCCGGCGTCGACGTGCTGCGGGTCGGCGTGCTGCCCACCCCCGCGGTCGCCTACCTGACCGGCGCGCTCGGCGCCGACTTCGGCGTGATGCTCTCCGCCAGCCACAACGCGATGCCCGACAACGGCATCAAGTTCCTCGCCCGCGGCGGCCACAAGCTGGACGACGCGATCGAGGACGCGATCGAGGAGCACTACCGCCGCTACGGCGTCGGCGACGAGACCTGGCACCGCCCGACCGGTGCCGCGGTGGGCCGGGTCCGCCAGTACAACGAGGGCTTCGACCGGTACGTGGCGCACCTGGTCGCGGTGCTGCCCAACCGGCTCGACGGCGTGAAGGTCGTCATCGACGGCGCGCACGGCGCGGCCGCCCGGGTCGCCCCCGAGGCGTTCGCCCGGGCCGGCGCCGAGGTGGTGCACACCCTGGGCACCGAGCCGACCGGCCTGAACATCAACGACGGCGTCGGCTCCACCCACCTGGACAAGCTGCGCGCCGCGATGAAGGAGCACAAGGCCGACCTGGGCATCGCCCTGGACGGCGACGCCGACCGCTGCCTGGCCGCCGACGCCGACGGCAACGAGGTCGACGGCGACCAGATCATCGCCGTCCTCGCGGTCGCCATGAAGGAGGCCGGCACGCTGCGCCGCAACACCGCGGTCGCCACCGTGATGTCCAACCTGGGCTTCAAGCTGGCGATGGAGCGCGAGGGCATCGAGCTGGTGCAGACCGCGGTCGGCGACCGGTACGTGCTGGAGGAGATGAAGCAGCACGGCTACGCGCTCGGCGGCGAGCAGTCCGGGCACGTCATCCTGCTCGACCACGCCACCACCGGCGACGGCACCCTGACCGGCCTGATGCTGGGCGCCCGGCTGGCCGCCACCAAGCAGCCGATGGCCGACCTGGCCGCGGTGATGACCCGGCTGCCGCAGGTCCTGATCAACGTCAAGGGCGTGGACAAGAACCGGGTCGAGTCCTGCGTCGAGCTCCAGGCCGCGGTCGCCGCCGCCGAGGCCGAACTCGGCGCCACCGGCCGGGTGCTGCTGCGCAAGTCCGGCACCGAGCCGCTGGTGCGGGTGATGGTCGAGGCGGTCGGCCACGAGCAGGCCCAGGACGTCTGCCAGCGCCTCGCCGACGCGGTCCGGCTGCACCTGGGCTGAGACGGGTGCGGCGGGGCCCGCCGGGCCCCGCCGCCTGTGCTGCCGCCTGCCGCTTGCCTACTGCCGCTCGCCTACTGCTGCGGGGCGGCGTTCTTCTTCACCGGGATCCACACCTGGTAGAAGCCGCTGCCGTAGCTGTTGCGGTACGGGATGCTGACCAGCAGCCGGTACTTGCCCTCGGTGCGCAGCTGCTTGGTGAGCTTCTCGTCCAGCGCCCCGGTGACCGTCCGGTCGAACACCACGACGTCGAAGTAGCTGTCGGTGAGGGCGGCCTGGAAGCCCGCCTCGCCGGTGAGCAGCTTCTTGTCCTTGGTCTGGTAGGTGATCGTGTACGTGGACGTCCACTGGTTGAAGCCGACCTGCTCGCGCAGGTAGTAGCGCGGCACCGAGTTCGCCTCGACCAGGTAGTGGCCGTCCGGCACCAGCTGCCGGTTCAGGGTGGCGATCAGCTGGTCGGAGTTCGGCCAGGCGTGGTACAGGCTGGTGGACTGCACCATGCCGAGCACCAGCATGGTGACCCAGGCGAGGATGCCGAGCTGCGGGTGGCGGAAGTGCGAGCCGACGATCCGGGTGATGCCGAGGGCGGCCATCGGGGTGGCGAACAGCAGGCCGTAGCCGATGTGCTTGTGCAGCGAGACGCTCTCGTGGATCCAGATCTGGTACGCCGGGGCGAGCAGCGCGGTGCCGGTCAGCAGCAGGCCCATCAGGACCCGCCACAGCCGCCGCGGCACCCGGACGGTCTGCAGGGTGGGGGCCTCGCTCATCCGGCCCTTGAGGGCGTACAGGACGGTGCCCAGCACCGCGAGGGCGAACAGCAGGCCGCCCCACTCGGCGCAGTCGCGGAGCATGTCGATCCGGACGCCGTGGCCGGTGGCGCGGCCGGTGGTGGTGGACCGCAGGCCGTCCAGGACGTCCGAGCCGGTCAGCCGCAGCGCGGCGTACGCGCCGCCGACCGCGACGGCGGGGATCAGGAACAGCCGCAGCAGTGACCGCCACGCGTGGTACGGGACGGCGGCCAGGCAGGCCAGCGCGACGACCACCGGGGCGTACATCAGCGCCGCGTACTTGACCGCGACGGCCAGCAGCAGGACCGGCGGGATGGTCAGGGTGCCCAGCCACCAGCCGCGCCGCGCGGTGCGCACCGCGAGCCAGGCGGCGACCGCGATCAGGAACAGCGCCATCGCGTCGTAGGTGGCCAGCGCGCCCATGAAGAGGGTGGACTGGGTGACCGCGAAGCAGCCCGCGGCGACCAGCGCGACCCGCTCGTTGAACAGCCGGCGGGTCATCATGTACAGCAGCGTGGTGGCGCCCAGCATGAACGCCAGCGACAGGGCGCGGGCGCCGGCCAGGCCGAAGTGGGCGTCGGCCGCGGCGGCCAGCGGCGGGTAGAGCAGCGGCGAGCCGGAGAAGTACGAGGCGAAGGAGTCCGGCAGCGGGGCACCGCCGTCCAGGTGGTGCAGCTGGAGGTGGCCGGCGTACAGGTACAGTGCCTCGTCCTCGAAGGCGCTGTTGCTCAGCCGGAGCGTCAGCAGCGCCTGGGCGACCAGGACGCCCAGCAGCACCAGGCGGCTGATCCAGGTCCGGCGGCTGCTCGGCAGCGGGTCCCAGCCGACGTCGGGGACCTCGGGGAGGGTGTACCCGGGCTCGGCGGGCGCCGCCGGCTGCTGCGGGACCACCGGCTGCCGGGGCGCCGCGGGCTGCTGCGGCACCGCGGACTGCTGCGGCACCGCGGGCTCGGGCTCGGCGGTGAACCAGCCGAAGTTCCGCTCCGCGTGGTAGCGGTCCTCCGCGGCCTGGGCCTCGGGCGAGTATGCGTCGTCGCGCTGCTGCGTCATCAGGGTTTTCTCGGGTCGAAGCCGTACCGCGGGTCGGCGGCGTGCTGCTTGAAGGCCTTCAGCGAACTGGGCGTCTTCTCTAGCCGCCAGTCGGCGCGCTTGCTGATGTTGAACCAGACGAAGCCCAGGACGTCGGGGTGCTCCTCCACGCCCGCGAACAGCTGGTCGACGAACGAGGACGCCTTCTTGCCGGGTTCGGCGGCGGTCTCGCTGATGATGAACGGCTTGCCGCTGAACTTGCGGACCTGGGCCATGGTCGGGCCGTAGAGCTGCTCGAAGTCCTTGTCGCAGCACTCGGTCCAGTAGCCGACCATGCCGACCCAGTCGATGTAGCCGTCGCCCGGGTAGTAGGGCTGGAGGGCGACCTGCTGCACCGGGTTGACGATGTTCGGGCTCCACACCCAGATGACGTTGGACGCGCCGCGGTCCTGGAAGATGTCGTGGATCCGGCGCCACGCCGCGACGAAGTCCTCGGCGCTGTTGGTCTTGGTGCCCCAGTCGTACCAGTGGCCGTTCATCTCGTGGGCGAAGCTGATCGCCACCGGCACGTTGGTCTTCTGCACCGCGGTGGCGAACGCCTTGATGTACGGGTCGGAGTCACCCTTGGCGATGTCGGCCAGCGGGGTCTTGTGCGGCTCCCAGGCGATGTACGGCAGGGCGCCGTTCTGCCAGCTCAGCCGGACGCCGGTGGAGTCGAACTGGTCGCCCCAGCCGGCGTAGTTCTCGATGATGTTGGGCTGCTTGCCGACCATCTCGGTGTACTTCTGCACCGGCTCCATGGAGGCCGGCGCGCCGTCCAGCGCGACACCGAGGTACTTGCCGGCGGGCTGCAGCAGCGGCGTCAGGTCGACCGGCGCCCGGGCCTGGCCGCTGGGGTCGGCGGAGGCCACCTGGGTGTCACCGGTGCCGAAGGCGTCGCCGCCGGCCGACGGGCCGGGCCGGTCGCAGCCCGGCAGCAGCAGGAGCACGCCGGTCAGCAGCAGGCAGGCGGCCGTTCTGGCTCGACGGGTCGGGTTCACGCGGCCTTCTCGCTTCGGGGCTGGAGGAGGGTGCGGCCGACCACCAGGGCGTAGAACAGCCCGGAGGCGAGCACCAGGGCGTAGTCCGGCGGGTACCCGGTCAGGATGCGCCACACGGCGATGCCGACCCAGGCGAGCGCGGTGCCGCCGCCCCAGACCCACAGCCCGACCCAGAGCCGGCGGGTCCGGTTCTTCTTGGCGGTGCTGGAACCGGTCGCCTGCCAGGACATCCGCTTGCGGCGCAGGATGTCCCAGATCGCGAAGAAGTGCGCCCAGCCGTACATCATCCGGCAGGACCAGGCTTCCAGGCGGTACGGGACGCGGTGCCAGAGCGGGAAGATCACCGTGGTGTACACCAGGCTGGGCAGCACCAGCCAGAGCCGCTCGACCAGGAACATCTCCGGGTGCCAGACCAGCAGCGCGAGCGGGATCACCGGCGACAGGAAGATGAAGATCGCGGTGTGGATGTAGTAGAAGAACCCGGACATGTAGCACAGCCGGCTGCGCCAGCGGAGCTTGGTGTCCCAGAACTTGCGGCTGCCGAGCAGGCTCATCGAGCCGGAGCACCAGCGGTACTGCTGGTTGTAGAAGGCGCCCGCGGTGTCCGGGCAGACCCCGGTGGCCAGCGCCAGCGGCACGTAGCGCAGCCCCCAGCCGAGGCGGCGCAGGTCGAAGCCGGTGTGCACGTCCTCGGAGTGCTCGATCAGCGTGGTGCCGCCGTTCTCCTCCAGCGCGGACCGCCGGTAGACGGCGCAGCTGCCGACGCAGATCGCGCCGTCCCTGGCCTGCCGGGAGACCTGCACGGAGCGGTAGAACAGCTCCTGCACGGCGCCGGCGCCGCGCTCGACCCAGCTCTGCGAGTCCAGCACCCGGAAGTACTGCGGGGACTGCACGATGCCGAGCTTCGGGTCGGCGTCCAGGTGCGGGAGGAGCTCGCTCAGCAGGTCGGCGCGCGGGGTGAAGTCGGCGTCCAGGATGAGGATGTACTCGCCGTCGGAGTTGCCGAACCCGAAGTGCAGGTTGCCGGCCTTCTTGTACCAGCCGCGGTTCGGGCGGGTGCCGTAGCGGAAGCCGAAGTCGGCGGCCATCGCCTCGAGTTCGGGGCTGGCCGAGTCGTCGAGGACGTAGGGCATGCACAGGCCGGGGTAGTTGTCGGCCATCTCCCGGACGTGCGTCCAGGTGTTGTGCAGGATCTCGATCGGCTCGCCGCACACCGGGAGGAAGACGTCGACCGTCGGGTACTCCCGCGGGTGCCAGGAGCGCACCAGCTGCCGGTGGCCCTTGAGGTCGAAGTCGCCGTTGAGTCCGGTGACCCGCAGCGAGATCAGGTAGTAGACCACGGTGAACAGCAGGAACGGGGCGTAGATCCACAGCCAGGGCGCGCTCGCCAGCAGGCCGACCTGGCTGGTGGTCAGGCAGCCGAAGCTGATCAGCGAACTGAGCGTCAGCACCCACAGGTGGCGCTTGGTGTACGCGAACTTCTCGGCGTCGTCCGGCGGTTGCGGCAGCAGTCCGAGCTGCGGCGCGGCCGGGGCCTTGCGGCGGCGCGGCGCGGGGACAGCTCCGCGCCGCCGGGTGCGGCGCGTGGATTCGATGCTGCTGGACAAAGAGGGCCCCCGTGGCCGTGCTTCGGACTCGATTCAGCCTGCCTGCGCGGAGATTGGCGTGGACCGGCGGCCGCTAGAGTTTAACCGACGGTGTTCGCCGGGCCGGGGCCGGGTAGTGACGTTTGCATTACGGTGGGGCGCGCCGGCGCGGCGGAAAGCGGACATTTCGGCCTGCTGTGGAGGCGGCATCACCGAACGGGCGCACATGCCCTAGCATTCACGCACATGAGCGATGGGATGGGTGTACCGCAGAGTCCGAACACTCCTGGCGGCCAGCCGCAGCAGCCTCTGAGCGGCGCTCAGCCGGTGCCCGGTCAGCCGCCGGTCCAGGGGCCGCCGGTCCAGGGCGCGCCGCCGTTCCCGCACCAGCCGCAGCAGTGGCAACAGACACAGTACTCCTACCCGGGGCCGCCCCCGTTGCAGCAGCCGCCCGCGCCGGACTGGCAGCAACTCGCCGACGAGCGCGAGGCGCAGGCGCGCCGCAAGCGGCTGATGCTCACCCTGGGCATCGGCATCGGCGTGGTGGTGCTCGCCGCGGGCGGGGTCGCCATCGCGCTGCTGAGCCAGGGCAGCGGCGATCCGGACCCGGTCGCCTCCGGCTCGCCCTCCCCCTCCGCTCCGGCCACCGGTTCCGCCAAGCCCTCGGCCTCCGGCTCCGCCAAGCCCTCGGCCAGCCCGTCGCCGGAGAAGCCGCTGCCGCCGGCGATCACCATCGACGCGCTCTTCGCCGACCAGTCGCTCAACATCGGCGGGCACAACTACGTCCGCAAGACCACCGCCACCGACACCCCGTGCTGGAAGGCAACCGGCAACGGCCTCGGCGACGTCCTCAGCAACGCGAACTGCGACCAGCTGATGCGCGGCACCTACTACACCGGCAACACGGCGGTGACGGTGGGCGTCGCGGCCTTCAAGACCGGGGCCGACGCGGCGAAGGCGGGCGGCGGGCTCAAGGGGCAGATCCAGCCGCTGTTCGGCAAGGACGGCGTCGCCGAGTTCTGCCGCAACGTGGCCTGCGCGCTGACCAGCCGGGTCGAGGGCCGCTACCTGGTCTTCACGGTCGCCGGCCCGATCAGCGGCGGGGCCGGCGAGCAGGACCCGGTGGCCCAGAGCTCCGGCAAGGAACTCGACGGCTACTTCGACCAGTTGCTGGCCAAGGGGGCCTGACGGTCGAACGAGGGGGGACGGAACGGATGAACCGCCGATCGTGGTGCCGCGGCGCGGCAGCCCTCGTGCTGCTCGCCGCCGGGGTGTCGTGCTCGGCGCAGTCCGACGGCACCGGCCCGGCCGGCGCGCTGTTCGGCGAGGAGGCGGACCAGTCCACGTCCCCGGCGGCCACCGCGCCGCCGTCCCCCGCGGCATCCGTCCCGCCCACCAAGGACGAGCTGCTCCGCTCCGCCGGCGTGTACTTCGGGGTGAGCACCTACCAGACGCCGCTGGCCGCCGAGACCGACGCGGTCGCGGCGGCGGCCGGCCGGCGGCCGACGATGCTCCAGTACTTCCTGGACTGGCGCAAGGAGTTCGACCCGGCGACGGTGCGGGAGGTCTACCGCCAGGGCGCGGTGCCGATGCTCACCTGGGAGCCCGGCGACGCCCCGTACGAGGCCGACCAGTCCTGGTACGCGACCCGCCGGATCGCCGACGGCGAGTTCGACGCCTACATCACCCGCTTCGCCCGCGGGGTGCGCGACCAGGGGTGGCCGGTGGTGCTGCGGTTCGCGCACGAGATGAACGGCGACTGGTACCCGTGGGCGGCGAACGTGAACGGCAACCGGCCGGGCGACTACGCGGCGGCCTGGCGGCACGTGCACGACGTCTTCGCCCAGGAGCACGCGGACAACGTGATCTGGCTGTGGAGCCCGAACGTGCTGCGCGGGACCTCCGCGGACCTGCAGAGCCTCTACCCGGGCGACGCGTACGTCGACTGGCTGGGCATGGACGGCTACGGCTTCGGCGAGCGCACGGCCTCCGAGGTCCTCGACCAGACCTACGTCCGGCTGCGGGAGATCGCCGACAAGCCGGTGTTCATCTCGGAGACCGGCGCGATGCCCGACCCGGGCAAGCCCGGCTGGATCACCGACCTGTTCCGGTGGATCGCCGACCACCCGAAGGTGCCCGGCTTCGTCTGGTTCGAGCACAGCGTCGAGGAGGGCGGCCGCTACGACTACCGGTTCGCCGCCGACCCGGCCGCCCGCAAGGCGTTCGCGGACGGCCTGGCCACGCTGAAGCTGCGCGGCTGGCCCGCGACGCAGCAGCCCGCGTCCTGACGTCCCTCCGACGCGCACCGTCCTGGCGCGCGCCGTCCTGGCGCCCCGTCCGGCCGCCGCTCAGAGCTTGCGCAGCAGCGCCCGGCGGACCTTGTGGTCCGGCCCCTTCTGGAGCACCAGGGTGGCCCGGCCGCGGGTGGGCAGCACGTTCTCCAGCAGGTTGGGCTTGTTGATGGTCCGCCAGACCTGGCGGCCGTAGTCCATCGCCTCCTCCTCGGGCACCTCGGTGAAGCGCCGGAAGTAGGAGTTCGGGTCCTGGAAGGCGGTCTGCCGCAGCTTGCGGAAGCGGTCCAGGTACCAGGCCTCGATGTCGTCGGTGCGGGCGTCGACGTAGATCGAGAAGTCGAAGTAGTCGGCGACGGCCATCCTGGTCCGGCCGTCGGTGCCGGGCAGGGCCGGCTGGAGCACGTTCAGGCCCTCGACGATCAGGATGTCGGGGCGCTCCACCACCAGCCGCTCGCCCGGCACGATGTCGTACACCAGGTGGGAGTAGACCGGCGCGGTGACCCGGTCCTTGCCGGCCTTCACGTCGGCGACGAAGCGCATCAGCGCCCGCCGGTCGTACGACTCGGGGAAGCCCTTGCGGGCCATCAGGCCGCGCCGGCGCAGCTCCGCGTTGGGCAGCAGGAAGCCGTCGGTGGTGACCAGTTCGACCCGGGGGTGCTCGGGCCAGCGGGCCAGCAGCGCCTGGAGCAGGCGGGCGGTGGTGGACTTGCCGACCGCGACGGAGCCGGCCACGCCGATGATGAACGGGGTGCGCACCCGTTCGGTGTCGGGCGTGTCCAGGAAGCTCCCGATGGCGCCGCGCAGCTCGTGGGTGGCGTGCACGTAGAGGTTGAGCAGCCGGGACAGCGGCAGGTAGACGTCCCGGACCTCGTCGAGGTCCAGGGCGGTGCCGAGTCCGCGCAGGCGCTCGACCTCCTCGGCGGTCAGCGGCAGGGGGGTGCGCTCGCGCAGCGCGCTCCACTCGGCGCGGTCCAGATCCACGTACGGGGAGGGAGTGGGCGCGGGCGGCGCACCCTTCGTACAGAGTTCGGTCAGCACGGTGTCCATTGTGGGCCGTGTCCGGGTCGACGGGTGTTGTGGTGTCGGTCACCCGGCGCGGCCGGCCCGTGCCGCCGCCCCGTGCGGTCACCCGGTGTGGTCATCCGGCGCACCGGGGGCCGAACGTCCGCACTTATGCTGGCGCACATGTGCGGAATTGTTGGATATACCGGGCCTCAGGAGGCCCTCGACGTAGTGATCGCAGGTCTGCGGCGGCTGGAGTACCGGGGCTACGACTCGGCCGGCGTCGCGGTGCAGACCGCAGGAGCCGACGGGCAGTGGCTCCTGTCCACCGACAAGCGGGCCGGAAAGCTCGTCAACCTCGAGAAGTCGCTGGCCGAAACCCCTCTCCCGGCCGGCACCACGGGCATCGGACACACCCGGTGGGCCACCCACGGCGGCCCCACCGACGCCAACGCCCACCCCCACCTGGACGACCACCGCAAGGTCGCGGTGGTCCACAACGGCATCATCGAGAACTTCGCCCGGCTGCGCGCCGACCTCACCGACCGGGGCCACACCCTCCGCTCCGAGACCGACACCGAGGTCGTCGCCCACCTGCTCGCCGAGGCCTACGACGGCGACCTGGCCGAGGCCATGCGCGCCGTCTGCCGCCAGCTCGACGGCGCCTTCACCCTGGTCGCGGTGCACGCCGACGCCCCCGGCACGGTGGTCGGCGCCCGCCGCAACTCGCCGCTGGTGGTCGGCGTCGGCGACGGCGAGAACTTCCTCGCCTCGGACGTCGCCGCGTTCATCGCGCACACCCGCGAGGCGATCGAGCTCGGCCAGGACCAGGTCGTCGAGCTGCGCCCCGAGGGCGTCACGGTGACCGACTTCGACGGCGCCCCCGCCGAGGTCCGCGAGTACCACGTGGACTGGGACGCCTCGGCCGCCGAGAAGGGCGGCTACGACTACTTCATGCTCAAGGAGATCGCCGAGCAGCCGAAGGCCGTCGCCGACACCCTGCTCGGCCGGATCGGCACCGACGGCCGGCTCACCCTCGACGAGCTGCGCATCCCCGACCAGGTGCTGCGCGAGGTCGACAAGGTGGTGATCGTCGCCTGCGGCACCGCGTTCCACGCCGGCATGATCGCCAAGTACGCGATCGAGCACTGGACCCGGGTCCCCTGCGAGGTCGAGGTCGCCAGCGAGTTCCGCTACCGCGACCCGATCATGGACGACCGCACCCTGGTGATCGCCATCTCGCAGTCCGGCGAGACCATGGACACCCTGATGGCGCTGCGGCACGCCCGCGAGCAGGGCGCCAAGGTGCTGGCGATCTGCAACACCAACGGCTCGACCATCCCGCGCGAGTCCGACGCCGTGCTGTACACCCACGCCGGCCCCGAGGTCGCGGTCGCCTCCACCAAGGCGTTCCTGACCCAGCTGGTCGCCTGCTACCTGGTCGCCCTCTACCTGGGCCAGGTGCGCGGCACCAAGTGGGGCGACGAGATCTCCTCCGTCATCCGCGAGCTCGGCGACGCCCCCCGGCAGGTCGAGCAGGTGCTCGGCACCATGGAGCCCGTCCGGGCGCTGGCCCGCTCGCTGGCCGGCGCCCGCTCGGTGCTCTTCCTCGGCCGGCACGTCGGCTACCCGGTGGCCCTGGAGGGCGCGCTCAAGCTCAAGGAGCTCGCCTACATGCACGCCGAGGGCTTCGCGGCCGGCGAGCTCAAGCACGGCCCGATCGCCCTGATCGAGGAGGGCCTGCCGGTGGTCGTGGTGGTGCCCTCGCCGCGCGGCCGCTCGATCCTGCACGACAAGATCGTCTCCAACATCCAGGAGATCCGGGCCCGCGGCGCGCGCACCATCGTGATCGCCGAGGAGGGCGACGAGGCCGTCGTCCCCTACGCCGACCACCTGATCCGCATCCCGGTCACCCCGACCCTGCTCCAGCCCCTGGTCTCCACCGTCCCGCTCCAGGTCTTCGCCTGCGAGCTGGCCACCGCCAAGGGCCACGAGGTCGACCAGCCGCGCAACCTGGCCAAGTCCGTCACGGTCGAGTAGCGCGCGTATCGTCCGTGCCGGTGCGGAGCGCTCCGCACCGGCACGGACGAGGGAGCGGGACGTGATCATCGGGGTCGGCATCGACGTGGCGGACATCGGGCGGTTCGGGGAGTCCCTGGAACGCACCCCCGGGCTGGCCGAACGACTCTTCACCCCCGCCGAACTGACCCTCCCCTCCGGACAGCGCCGCGGCACGGCCTCGCTGGCGGCCCGGTTCGCCGCGAAGGAGGCCGTCGCCAAGGCCCTCGGCGCGCCCCCCGGCCTGCGCTGGGAGGACGCCGAGGTCCGGGTCGAGGAGTCCGGCCGCCCGCTGCTGCACGTCACCGGCACCGTCGAGGCCCGGGCCGCCGCCCTCGGCGTGACCTCCTGGCACCTCTCCCTCAGCCACGACGCGGGCGTCGCCTCGGCGGTCGTCATCGCCGAGGGCTGAGGACGCCGGAGCCGGGGAAGGAGCGGCAGGCCGCCACCAGGGGGCAGGGTGGGAACGGCGGGCCCCGCACCGGGGGCCCCGGCCCCTCCCGGGCCGTCCGCCGAGAACCGCCGAGCACGTCGAGAACCGCCGAGCACGCCGAGAACCGCCGAGCAGGGGAGCCGCCATGCGCCACGCCCACACCGTCGAGCAGGTCCGTTCCGCCGAGGCCGCCCGGATGGCCGGACTGCCGGAGGGCACCCTGATGCAGCGGGCCGCGGCCGGGCTGGCCGCGGTCTGCGCGGGGCTGCTGCCCCGGGTGTACGCGAGCCGGGTGCTGGTGCTGGCCGGCTCCGGGGACAACGGCGGCGACGCGCTGCACGCGGGCGCCCGGCTGGCCCGCCGGGGCGCCCGGGTGGAGGCGCTGCTGCTCGACCCGGCCAAGGCGCACGCCGGGGGGCTGGCCGCGCTGCTGGCGGCCGGTGGCCGGACCACCGCGGACCCGGACGCGTTCACCCGGGCCGACCTGGTGCTGGACGGCGTCGTCGGCATCGGCGGCCGCGGCCCGCTGCGCCCGGCCGCCGCCCCGTTCGCCGAGCTGCCGCGCCGCGGCCGGGTGGTCGCCGTGGACGTCCCCTCCGGCGTCGACCCCGACAGCGGCGAGGTCGCCGGGCCCGCGCTCCGCGCCGACGTCACGGTCTGCTTCGGCACCCACAAGCCCGGCCTCCTGATCGACCCCGGCGCGCGGTACGCGGGCGTCGTCCACCTGGTCGACCTCGGACTCGACCTGCCGCCCGCCCCCGTCGAGTCGCTCCAGCACGCCGACGCGGCCGCGCTGCTGCCCGCCCCCGGCGCGGAGAGCGACAAGTACCGGCGCGGCGTGGTCGGCGTCGCCGCCGGGTCCGCCCGCTACCCGGGCGCGGCCGTGCTGGCCGTCACCGGGGCGCTGTACGGCGGGGCCGGCGCGGTCCGCTACACCGGGCACGCGGCGGCGGAGGTGGTCCGCCGCCACCCCGAGACGCTCGTCACCGAGGACGGCCCGGCCCGCGCCGGGCGGGTGCAGAGCTGGGTGGTCGGCCCGGGCGGCGGCCAGGACGCGGAGCGCGCGCTGCGCGAGGCGCTGGACACCGAGGTGCCCGTCCTGGTCGACGCCGACGCGCTCACCGAACTCGCCCGGCTCGGCCCGTCCGTCCTGGCCGGCCGCCCCGCGCCCGTCCTGCTCACCCCGCACGCCGGGGAGGCCGCCCGGCTGCTCGCGGGCGTCGACGAGTCCTCCGACGCCGAGCAGGTCGCCGCCGGCCGGCTCCGGGCGGCCCGGCTGCTCGCCGCCCGCTACGGGGCGACCGTGCTGCTCAAGGGCTCCACCACGGTGGTCGCCGACCCGGACGGCCGGGCCCGGGTCAACTCCACCGGCACCGGCTGGCTCGGCACCGCCGGCAGCGGCGACGTCCTCTCCGGCCTGACCGGCTCGCTGCTCGCCACCGGGCTCGCCCCGCTGGACGCCGGGTCCGCCGCCGCCTACCTGCACGGCCTGGCCGGCCGCCGCGCGGCGGGCCCCGGCGCCCCGATCACCGCCGTCGACCTCGCCGCGGCCCTGCACCCGGCCTGGGCCTCCCTCGTCGAGTAGCCCGCGGACAGGAGAGCCCCGGCGGGCCTTCGGCGGGCCCCGGCCGCGTTCCGGACCCGCCGTTGCCCGGGCCCCTGACGGGGCTTTCCGCCGCGGTCTGGGAGACTGATACGCGATGACGACTGCGAACACCGCCGGGACGCCCGCGCTGACCCAGGGGGCGCGGGCCGAGGCGACCATCGACCTGGCCGCGCTGCGCGACAACCTGGCCGCGCTGCGCGCCCGCACGGCCGGGCCCGAGCTGATGGCCGTGGTCAAGGCGGACGCCTACGGCCACGGCGCGCTGCGGTGCGCCCGGGAGGCGGTCGCGGCCGGCGCGGGCTGGCTGGGCACCGCCACCCCGGAGGAGGCGCTCGCGCTGCGGGCCGCCGGGATCGGCCCCGAGCAGGCCCGCATCCTGTGCTGGCTGTGGACGCCGGGCGGCCCGTGGGCGCGGGCGCTGCGCGAGTCGGTGGACGTCTCGGTGAGCGGCCAGTGGGCGCTGGACGAGCTGCTGGCGGCCGTCCGGGAGACCGGCGTCCCGGCCCGGGTGCACCTGAAGGCGGACACCGGGCTGGGCCGCAACGGCTGCCAGCCGCGCGACTGGCCGGACCTGGTGGAGAACGCGGTGCGGGCGCAGGCCGAGGGCCTGCTGCGGGTGGTCGGCGTCTGGTCGCACTTCGCGGCGGCCGACGAGCCGGGCCACCCCTCGATCCAGGCCCAGCTCGACCTGTTCGCCCAGGTCCTGGCGTTCGCCGAGCGGGCCGGCGTCGACCCCGAGGTGCGGCACATCGCCAACTCCCCGGCGACGCTGCTGCTGCCGCAGTCGCACTACGACCTGGTCCGGCCGGGCCTGGCCATGTACGGCCTGTCGCCCGTCCCGGAGGTCGGCGGGCCCGCCGACTTCGGCCTGCGGCCGGTGATGTCGCTGTCGGCCCGCCTCGCGCTGGTCAAGCACGTGCCCGGCGGCCACGGCGTCTCGTACGGGCACCACTACACGACGCCGGGCCCGACCACGCTCGGTCTGGTCCCGCTCGGCTACGGGGACGGCGTGCCGCGGCACGCCAGCAACACCGGGCCGGTGCAGATCGTCGCCACCCGCTACCGGGTGGCCGGGCGGGTCGCGATGGACCAGTTCGTCGTCGACCTCGGCGGGGACACCCCGGAGACCGGCGCGGAGGTCCTGCTGTTCGGGGCCGGCGACCGGGGCGAGCCCACCGCCGAGGACTGGGCGGTGGCCTGCGACACCATCGCGTACGAGATCATCACCCGGATCGGGGGCCGGGTCGCCCGACGCTACGTCGGCGGACTGCGGGGGTGAGCGGTGGCTGAGGAGTCCTCTTCCGGCGGGGTGTCCCGGGCCGGGCTGATCGGCATATCGCTGGGCGTGCTGGCCGCCGGGGCCGCCGCCGGGGTGGCCGTGGAACGGCTGACGGTCGGGCGGGCGATGCGCCGGCGGGCCCGCGAGGAGCTCGACGCGGCGGCCGCCTTCGGCTCGCTGCGCGGCACCGCCACCACCGTGCCCGCCGCCGACGGCACCGGACTGTACGTCGAGGTCGACGAGGCCCCGGCGGGCGGCGGGCCGACCGTGGTGTTCTGCCACGGCTACTGCCTCAACCAGGACGGCTGGCACTTCCAGCGGGCCGCGCTGCGCGGCGCGCTGCGCACCGTGTTCTGGGACCAGCGCAGCCACGGCCGCTCCGAGCGCTCCCGCTCGTACGCGGGCGGCGAACCGGCCTCGATCGACCAGCTCGGCGCGGACCTCGAGGCGGTGCTGGACGCGGTCGTCCCCGAGGGGCCGATCGTGCTGGTCGGGCACTCGATGGGCGGCATGACCGTGATGGCGCTGGCCGACCGGCGCCCCGAGCTGTTCGGCCCGGGCGGCCGGGTGGCCGGCGTCGCGCTGATCGGCACCCTGGCGGGCGACTGGGACGCGGTGCCGCTGGGCCTGCCCGCGGTCGGTGCCAAGGTGGTCAAGCGGGTCGTCCCCGGGGTGATACGGCTGCTGGGCCGCCAGGTCGAGCTGGTCGAGGCCACCCGGCGCTGGGGCGCCGACCTGGCCGCGGTCTTCTACCGGCGGTTCTCGTTCGGGAGCCGGGACGTCGACCCGGCGGTCGCCCGGTTCGCCGAGCAGCTGCTGGACGCCACCCCCATCGACGTGGTCGCCGAGTTCTACCCGACCTTCTCCGCGCACGACAAGCGCGCCGCGCTGGCCGCCCTGGACGGCCTGCCCGTCCTGGTGCTGGCCGGCACCAGGGACCTGCTGACCCCGCCCGAGTACTCGGAGGCGATCGCCGCCGCGCTGCCCGGCGCCCGGCTGGTGCTGGTGCCGGACGCCGGGCACCTGGTGATGCTGGAGCGCCCCGGCACCGTCGACCGGGAGCTGGCCGCGCTGCTGGAGCGGGCCGCCGAGCGGGCCGGGACGGGCCCGCTGCCGGAGGCGCTGCGGGAGCTGGTCCGGGAGCGGCCGGAGGGCTGAGCGGCGGGCGCCGCGCGGTGTGGCACCTTAGGGGTGGCCGCATCGATCGAAGAAGGACGCCATGGGTTCGCAGACCACTCTGACCGTCGACACCGCGGAGCGGATGACCGGCCTCGGCCGGCGGCTCGCCGCGCTCCTGCGCCCCGGCGACCTGGTCCTGCTGTCGGGGGAGCTGGGCGCGGGCAAGACCACGCTGACCCGCGGCCTGGGCGAGGGCCTGGGCGTGCGCGGCGCGGTCACCTCGCCGACCTTCGTGATCGCCCGGGTGCACCCCTCGCTGACCGGCGGCCCCGCGCTGGTGCACGTGGACGCGTACCGGCTGGGCGGCGGCCTGGACGAGATGGAGGACCTCGACCTGGACGTGTCGCTGCCCGAGTCGGTGGTCGTCGTCGAGTGGGGCGAGGGCAAGGTCGAGCGGCTGTCCGAGGACCGGCTGGAGATCCGGATCGAGCGGACCCTGGGCGGCGAGGCGGCGGACGCGCTGGGGGAGTCGGACGGGCGGCGGGTCACCCTGACCGGGCTGGGCGGCCGCTGGGACGTCGCGGACCTCACCGGTTTGGGTGAGAACTGAACCGGGTTTCCGACAGCGCGTCGGGAAACGGTTGCGGCGCACCGCGCGGGCGTGATGGGATGGCGTCAGCAGGTTAGGTATGCCTAACTAGGGAGGCGCCCCATGGTGAGCACACCCCCCAGGACCACCGAGGACCGTTCCGCCGCCCCGGCCGCCGTGCCGGAGCGCACCGCCGGGGCACCGGCCGCCGGAGCCACCGCCGCCGGGGCGCCGGCCGCCGCGCCGGTGCCGATGCGCGCCCTGCTGGCGGCCTGCCGGGCCGCCGAGGCCGTCTCCACCCCGCCGGAGCGCCGCGCCGCCTGACCGGACCGCGGCCGGTCAGGCGACCACGACCACCCGGGTGCCGTTCGGCGCGAAGTCCCACAGCGCCTGGCCGTCCGCCCGGGACGCCCGGATGCCGCCGGTCCTGGTCCCCGGGTCCACCGACGGGGCCGGCGCCTTCTCGTCCACCAGCGCGCTGAACCCGAACACCGTGCCGGACTGCTGGGCGAACCGCACCACGTGCTCGATCTGCCGCCCGTCCGTGCCGGTGCCCGAGGCGGTGCGGCTGGTGACGGTGTAGGTGCCCGCCGCGGGCAGCGTGTTGCCCGGCACCACCTTGAACGCGGCCACCACCGGGTCCGGCTTCTTCGGGTCGACCAGCCAGACCTGCTGCGCCTGCAGCGCGAGCACCACCCGCAGGCCCGAACCGGACTCGGCGGGCAGCGGCGGCACGCTCGGCCGGGCGCTCTCCGGGGCGGAGGCCGACGGGGCGGCGCTCGACGCGGACGGCGCCGCCGCGACCGCGCGCGAGGCCGCGCCGTTCGCCTGGAAGGCCAGCAGCCCGATCACCGCCACGGCCCCCAGGGTCAGCCCGCCGACCACCGCACCAGGACCCAGCTTCGCCACGTCAGCTCCTCAACGCTCCGCGTCTCACCTTCGGGAAGGCCCATCGTGCCAGGTGCGGCGCGCGGTTCCGGACTCCTGGCGATCGTGTGTTCCCGACCGGTCCGGGGCGGTGCGGGCCCGCGCGCCGAACCCTCTAACCTTGGACCCGTGCTCCTCCTCGCCTTCGACACCGCCACCCCCGCCGTCACCGCCGCCGTCCACGACGGCGAGCGGGTGCTCGCCGAGTCCTACGAGGTCGACGCCCGCCGGCACGGCGAGCTGCTGCTGCCCACCATCGCGGCCGTGCTGCGCGCCGCCGGCGCGGACAAGCGCGACCTGACCCACCTGGCGGTGGGCGTCGGCCCCGGCCCGTACACCGGCCTGCGGGTCGGCCTGGTCACCGCCGCCGCCCTCGGCGACGCGCTCGGCCTGCCCGTGCACGGCGTCTGCACCCTCGACGCGATCGCCCACCAGGCGCGCGCCGAGGGCCTGGCGGGGGCGTTCGCGGTGGCCACCGACGCCCGGCGCAAGGAGGTCTACTGGGCCTCCTACGACGCCGACGGCACCCGGGTGGGCGGCCCCGCGGTGGACCGCCCGGCCGAGATCGACCCCGGCCCGCGGACGGTCGGCGCGGGCGCCCTGCTGTACGCGCTGCCCGCGGCCAGCGGCCCCGAGCACGTCTCGGCGGGCGCGCTGGCCGACTTCGCGGTCCGCGAGCTGGCCGCCGGCCGGGAGCTGCTGCCGAACGCGCCGCTGTACCTGCGGCGGCCGGACGCCCAGGTCCCCGCCGGGTACAAGGCGGTGCTTCCGGCGTGAGGCGCGTGCGCCGCCCGGAGGGCCACGGCTCGCCGTCCGCGGACCCGGCCGGCCGTGCCCTACCGCTCCGCGCGGTTCGCCGCGCTCTCGCCGGGGCGGTCGGCCGGCGTGGCTAGGTACGCGCTGCGGCCGATGCGGTGGTGGGACATCGAGCCCGTCATGGTGCTGGAGCACCGGCTGTTCCCCGAGGACGCCTGGTCGCGCGGGATGTACTGGTCGGAGCTGGCGGAGGCGTTCCCCGGCGGGAGCCGGCACTACGTGGTGGCCGTCGACGGCGGCGGCGCGCCGGTCGGCTACGCCGGGCTGATGGCGGTCGGCCCGGACAGCGACGTGCAGACCATCGCGGTGGACTCCGAGCACCAGGGGGCGGGGCTCGGGGCACTGCTGCTGGCGGAGCTGGTCGAGGAGTCGGTCCGGCGCGGCTGCGCCGAACTGCTGCTGGAGGTGCGGGTGGACAACCTGCGCGCGCAGCGGCTGTACGAGCGGTTCGGGTTCGAGCCGGTCGGCATCCGGCGGGGCTACTACCAGCCGGCCAACGTGGACGCACTGGTGATGCGTCTGGACCACCTGGCAAGCGACGCAAGTGAAGCAAGCGATCTGAAGGATCATCACAATGGCTGACGAACCCCTCGTCCTCGGCATCGAGACCTCCTGCGACGAGACCGGCGTCGGCATCGTCCGCGGCACCACCCTGCTGGCCGACGCGGTCGCCTCCAGCGTCAACGACCACGCCCGGTACGGCGGCGTCGTCCCGGAGATCGCCAGCCGGGCGCACCTGGAGGCGATGGTGCCGACCATCCGGCGGGCGCTGGACACCGCCGGGGTGAAGGCGAGCGACCTGGACGGCATCGCCGTCACCGCCGGGCCGGGCCTGGCGGGCGCGCTGCTGGTCGGCGTGAGCGCGGCCAAGGCGTACGCGTGGGCGCTGGACAAGCCGCTGTACGGCGTCAACCACCTGGCCTCGCACATCTGCGTGGACCAGCTGGAGCACGGCCGGCTGCCGGAGCCGACGATGGCGCTGCTGGTCTCCGGCGGGCACTCCTCGCTGCTGCTCAGCGGCGACATCACCTCCGACGTGCGGCCGCTGGGCGCGACCATCGACGACGCGGCCGGCGAGGCGTTCGACAAGGTGGCGCGGGTGCTCGGGCTGGGCTTCCCGGGCGGGCCGGTGGTGGACCGGATGGCCCGGGAGGGCGACGGCGCGGCGATCGCCTTCCCGCGCGGGCTGAACAACGCGGGCGACCCCGCGTACGACTTCTCGTTCTCCGGGCTGAAGACCGCCGTGGCGCGCTGGGTGGAGGCCCGGCGGCGGGCCGGCGAGCCGGTGCCGGTGGCGGACGTCGCGGCGTCCTTCCAGGAGGCGGTGACCGACGTGCTGACCCGCAAGGCGGTCCGGGCCTGCAAGGACAACGACGTCGACCACCTGATGATCGGCGGCGGCGTGGCCGCCAACTCCCGGCTGCGCGAGATGGCGCAGCAGCGCTGCGACCGGGCGGGCATCGTGCTGCGGGTGCCGCGGCCGGGCCTGTGCACCGACAACGGCGCGATGGTGGCGGCGCTCGGCGCCGAGATGGTGCGGCGCAATCGCACCCCGTCCTCCTTCGACCTGTCGGCGGACTCCTCGCTGCCGGTCACCGAGACGCACGTGCCGGGCGAGCACGGCGGCTTCCACGCGCACGCGCACGAGGCCCTGAAGTGACCCTGGCGGCCATGTGGGAGGCCCGGGCGGCGGCCGGCCGGGGGGCCGAACTGCACGCCTGGGCCCGGGAGTCCGCGCTGCCCGCGGTGCGCGGCGCGGCCGGCCTGGAGCGGGTCGAGCTGTTCACCGCGCCGGGCGAGCGGGTGCTGCTGATCGCGCTGTGGGCGGGCGAGCCGCGGCCGGTGCCGGAACCGCCCGCGCACCTGCTGGCCCGCCCGGTGCACCGCTGGACCTTCACCCGCACGGACGCGGGGTAGCAACCGGGCAGCCAAATCCGATCGTCCTATGATCGACACGCGT
Organism: Kitasatospora sp. NPDC090308; assembly: GCF_044769485.1. NCBI lineage: Bacteria > Bacillati > Actinomycetota > Actinomycetes > Kitasatosporales > Streptomycetaceae > Kitasatospora > Kitasatospora sp. NPDC090308. The sequence continues at coordinate 214,731 of NZ_JBIVXY010000009.1, forward strand.
GTCGAGGACGAGCGGGGGACAACCGGTGAAGCAGCGGGTACGGGTCGGGTACGGGGCGGGCGCCCTGGCGGTACTGCTGGCGGCGAGCGGGTGCGGCAGCGGCTCCGGGGCGGCCGACCGGCCCCCCGTCCCGGCCGCGCCGGTCGCCGCCCCCGGCACCCCGGCCCCCTCCGGCACCGGCACCCCGTCGGCCCCCGCGCAGGACGCGGTGCCCGAGGCCGCCTGGGCCAAGTGGGGCCTCAAGCCGATGCCCAAGGCGCCCGCGCCGCCCGCCGACCGGCCGATCAAGCTCACCGGGTCCGGCCAGGTGCCGGTGTTCAGCGAAGTCCCGACCACCGACAAGGTCGTCTTCATCACCCTCGACGACGGGGCCGAGAAGGACCCGAAGTTCGTCGAGATGCTCACCGAACTCAAGGTCCCGGTCACGATGTTCCTGACCAAGGACATCGTCAAGAACGACTACGCCTACTTCAAACCGCTCCAGGCGCTCGGCAACAGCATCCAGAACCACACCGTCAGCCACCCGGTGATGAGCAAGCTCGGCCCCGCCCAGCAGAAGGCCCAGGTCTGCGACGACCAGGCCGCCCTCACCGAGCAGTACGGCACCGCCCCCTACCTGTTCCGCCCGCCCTACGGCGACGGCGCGAACACCCCCGCCCTGAACACCGCCGTCCAGGAGTGCGGGCCGCGCGCCGTCGTGCTCTGGCGGGAGTCCATGCAGATCCACGACATGCAGTACCAGGCCGCCGACAAGAAGCTCCGCAACGGCGACATCATCCTGGCCCACTTCCGCGGCCCGTCCGAGCTCAAGGGCGAGACCATGACCGGGATGTTCGGCGAACTGCTCGCCCGGATCCAGGAGCAGGGCTTCGCGGTCGCCCGCCTCGACGACTACCTGGCCGGGCCCACCGGCTGACCCAGCATCATCACCGGCCCGCCCGCCGTCCGGGCCACGATCACCGTCACCGCGTTCGGCCCGGCCGGCCTCACCTGCCGCCGCAGCTCCTCCGGCACCACCGACGCCCCGCGCTTCTTGATCACCACGGTGCCGATCCGGCGCTCCCGCACCAGCGCCCGCAGCCGCTTGACCTGGAACGGCAGCACGTCGGTCAGCTCGTACGCCTGCGCGTACGGCGTCGGGCGCAGCTCGTCCGAGGTGACGTACGCGATCATCGGGTCGATCAGCCGGCCGCCCGTCAGCTCCGCCACCTCCGCGACCATCCGGCCCCGGATCACCGCCCCGTCCGGCTCGTACAGGTAGCGCCCCACCGGGCCCACCGGCGGGTCCGGCAGCGCGCCGCCGGACAGCGAGTGCGGGCCCGGCAGCAGCGTCGCCCGGTACGGCTCGGCGGCGGCCGTGCCGAACCACAGCACCGCCTCCTTGACCTCGCCGCGGTCCGACACCCACTCCGCCTCGGCGCCCGCCGGGACCAGCTCGTGCGGGATGCCCGGCGCCACCTTCAACGCCCCGAACGGGGTGCGCCGGGCCGCCTCCACCGCCCAGGACAGCGGCGGCGAGTACGCCTCCGGGTCGAACACCCGGCCCTTCGAGGTGCGCCGCGCCGGGTCGGTGAACACCGCGTCGAAGCCCGCGGTGTCGACGTCCGCGACGTCCGCGCGGCGCACCTCGACCAGCTCCGCCACGCCCAGCGCCGCCGCGTTCGCCCGCGCCACCTCGCAGGTCAGCTCGTCCCGGTCCACCGCCAGCACCGCGATCCCGGCCCGGGCCAGCGCGATCGCGTCCCCGCCGATCCCGCAGCACAGGTCGGCCAGCCGCCGCACCCCCAGCGCCGCGAACCGCCCCGCCCGCCACTCGGCCACCGACCGCCTGGTCGCCTGCTCCACCCCGTGCCGGGTGAAGTACATCGACGCCGCGTCCGCCCCGAACTTCGCCTCCGCCCGCTGCCGCAACCGGGCCTGCTCGAACGCCGCCCGCACCAGCTCCGCCGGGTACTCCCGCCGCATCCTGGTCGCCAGCGCCAGCTCCCCGGCCGCCGTGAACCCCCGCAACTCGGCCAGCAGCGCCTGCCCCTGCTCGGTCAGCAGCGCCCGGAACGACTCGATCTCCACCGCACCATTGTCGCGGCTCCGGTCAGCGCGCCGGCACCGCGAGCACGGCCGCCGCCAGCGCGGGCCCGGCCAGCCCCACCGCCAGCGGCGCGATCCGGTAGCCCCGCCGGGCGGTCACCACCACCGACGCCACCGGCACCCCCAGCCCCAGCGCCGTCACCGCGCCGCACAGCAGCACCGCCAGGCCCGCCCCGCCCCCGCGCTCCCCGGCCCCGGCCAGCGCGAACACCAGCACCATGACCGCGTAGGGCACCGCGCACAGCAGCGGCACCGCCAGCGCCAGCAACCACACCGCGTGCCACACGTCCCGCCCCGTGGAGGGGCGCTCCTTCGTCATGTCCCGATCGTCGCAAGGGGATTCGCGCGCCGCCTGAGTACCCGTACTCGGAACCGACCGGGTCGAACGGAAACTCGGACGCGACTTCGTTGGCACTCTGGTTGACTGAGTGCTAACGGCGTCCTAAGGTCATACCTGGCACTCCCCCCAGGGAGAGTGCTAACGCGATGAAGCGTGTCCGACCCCCGCGACGGCGGCCGCGCGCAATCGCCACCTACCTGTTAGACAACCCCGTAATCTCCGAAGGGGAGCTCGGACGTGACCACCAGCAGCAAGGTTGCCATCAAGCCGCTCGAGGACCGCATCGTGGTCCAGCCGCTCGACGCCGAGACCACCACCGCCTCCGGCCTGGTGATCCCGGACACCGCCAAGGAGAAGCCCCAGGAGGGCGTCGTCCTGGCCGTCGGCCCGGGCCGCTTCGAGGACGGTCAGCGTCTGCCGCTCGACGTCGCCGTCGGTGACATCGTCCTGTACTCGAAGTACGGCGGCACCGAGGTGAAGTACCAGGGCGAGGAGTACCTCGTCCTCTCGGCCCGCGACGTCCTCGCGATCATCGAGAAGTAAAGACGTCCGACAACTAGACGTCCCAGCCCGCCCCGGATCCGTGTCGCACTGACAGGGGCCCGGGGCGCGGTTGTTGCTCCACGTACGCAGACCTACCCCTGAGGAAACGGGATCATGGCGAAGACCCTGCAGTTCGACGAGGACGCCCGCCGCTCGCTGGAGCGCGGCGTCAACAAGCTGGCCGACACCGTCAAGGTGACCATCGGCCCCAAGGGCCGCAACGTCGTCATCGACAAGAAGTTCGGCGCCCCCACCATCACCAACGACGGTGTGACCATCGCCCGCGAGGTCGAGCTCGACGACCCGTACGAGAACCTCGGCGCGCAGCTGGTCAAGGAGGTCGCCACCAAGACCAACGACGTCGCGGGCGACGGCACCACCACCGCCACCGTGCTCGCCCAGGCCCTGGTCAACGAGGGCCTGCGCAACGTCGCCGCCGGCGCCGGCCCGGCCGCCCTGAAGAAGGGCATCGACAAGGCCGTCGCCGCCGTCTCCGAGCACCTGCTCTCGGTGGCCCGCGAGATCGAGGGCAAGGACGACATCGCCGCCGTCGCCTCCCTCTCCGCCCAGGACACCCAGGTCGGCGAGCTGATCGCCGAGGCGATCGACAAGGTCGGCAAGGACGGTGTGATCACCGTCGAGGAGTCCAACACCTTCGGCGTCGAGCTCGAGTTCACCGAGGGCATGCAGTTCGACAAGGGCTACCTGTCCCCGTACTTCGTCACCGACGCGGAGCGCCAGGAAGCCGTCCTGGAGGACCCGTACGTCCTGATCAACCAGGGCAAGATCTCCTCCATCCAGGAGCTCCTGCCGCTGCTGGAGAAGGTCCTGCAGGCCGGCGGCTCCCGCCCGCTGCTGATCATCGCCGAGGACGTCGACGGCGAGGCGCTCTCCACCCTGGTGGTCAACAAGATCCGCGGCACCTTCAACGCGGTCGCGGTCAAGGCCCCCGGCTTCGGCGACCGCCGCAAGGCCATCCTCGGCGACATCGCCACCCTCACCGGCGGCCAGGTCGTCTCCGAGGAGGTCGGCCTCAAGCTCGACCAGGTCGGCCTGGAGGTGCTCGGCAGCGCCCGCCGGATCACCGTCACCAAGGACGAGACCATCGTCGTCGACGGCGCCGGCGACTCCGCCGAGGTCGCGGGCCGGGTCGCCCAGATCAAGGCCGAGATCGCCAACACCGACTCCGACTGGGACCGCGAGAAGCTCCAGGAGCGCCTCGCCAAGCTGGCCGGCGGCGTCTGCGTGATCAAGGTCGGCGCGGCCACCGAGGTCGAGCTCAAGGAGCGCAAGCACCGCCTGGAGGACGCCATCTCCGCGACCCGCGCCGCGGTCGAGGAGGGCATCGTGGCCGGCGGTGGCGCCTCGCTGGTGCACGCCGCGAAGGTCCTGGAGGACGGCCTCGGCCTGACCGGCGACGAGGCCACCGGTGTCGCCGTGGTCCGCAAGGCGCTCGCCGAGCCGCTGCGCTGGATCGCCCAGAACGCCGGCCTGGAGGGCTACGTCATCACCTCCAAGGTCGCCGACCTGGAGCCCGGCCAGGGCTACAACGCCGCCACCGGCGAGTACGGCGACCTGGTCAAGGCCGGCGTCATCGACCCGGTCAAGGTCACCCGCTCCGCCCTGGAGAACGCCGCTTCCATCGCCTCCCTGCTGCTCACCACCGAGACCCTCGTGGTGGAGAAGAAGGAAGAGGAAGAGGGCGCCGGCCACGGCCACTCGCACGGCGGCCACGGCCACAGCCACTGAAGCACCGAGCGCTAGCCGCTGAGGCGGCGCAGCGAAAGCAGGGGCGCGAGGAACTGCGCGACCGGCCCCGCACCCCCGTGGTGCGCGGCCCGGACCGCCGGGACCTCGCGCCCCTGCTTTCGCGTTCCCGGCGCACTTCGCGCCTCCCCTACAGTTGACGGCGTGATCGAAGCCCGCCACCTCCGCGTCCTGCACGCCGTCGCCCGGACCGGGTCGTTCTCCGCCGCCGCGCGGGAGCTGGGGTGCACGCAGCCCGCGGTGAGCCAGCAGATGAAGGCGCTGGAGAAGGCGGTGGACACCCCGCTGGTGGTGCGGTCGGGGCGGGAGATGCAGCTGAGCGAGGCCGGGCGGGTGCTGCTGCGGCACGCGGACGGCATCCTCGCGGGGCTCTCGGCCGCCGAGGAGGAGGTCGCGGCGATCGCCGGGCTGCGGGCGGGGCGGGTGCGGCTGGTCTCGTTCCCGACGGCCAGTTCGACCCTGGTGCCGCGGTCGGTGGCCCAGGTGCGGGCGGCCCACCCGGGGGTGCGGGTCTCGCTGGTGGAGGCGGAGCCGACCCAGGCGCTGGCGATGCTGCGCGGCGGCGAGTGCGAGGTCGCGCTGGCCTTCCGCTACCCGGACTCGCAGGGCGGGCTGAGCCTGCCGTCCCCGCACGCGACGCTGCGCGAGGCGCGGGCCGAGGCGGCGCTGGAGGCGGCGGCGACGGCGGCCGCGAACGACTGGTCCGAGCTGGTGGTGCGCCCGCTGCTGGACGATCCGCTGGTGGGCCTCGTCCCGGCGGGCCACCCGCTGGGGGGCCGGGGCGAGGGCGACCCGGTGGACCTGGCGGAGCTGGCGGCCGAGCAGTGGATCGCGGGCTGCCCGCAGTGCCGGGGCCACCTGGTGGAGCTGTGCGCGGACGCGGGCTTCGCGCCGGCCATCGAGTTCGCCACGGACGACTACCCGGCGGTGGTGGGCCTGGTCGGCGCGGGCCTGGGGGTGGCGGTGCTGCCGGGGCTGGCGCTGGAGTCGGTGCGGCACCCGGGGGTGGCGGCCGTGCCGGTGCGGGTGGCCTCGGGCGAGCCGGCCCGGCGCGAGGTGGTGGCGCTGACCCTGCCGGACCTGGCGGAGGTCCCGGCGGTGGCGCTGATGCTGGACCAGCTCGCGGCGTCGGCCGCGGCCCGCTGAGCGCGGCGCCGACCGGGGACGGGCGGGCGACGCGTCCGGGTGGCGCGGCCGGGGACGCGGGCCGCGGCGGCGGGGACGGCCGCTGCGGTGCGGGGGACCGGCGGGAGCGGCGGCGGATCAGCGCCGGACGGTCTGCGGCATCGCCAGCGGGACCTCGGCCAGCCGGTTGCGGGAGCGGCCGAGCAGCTCCTCGCGTTCGTCCTCGGTCATGCCGCCCCAGACCCCGTAGGGCTCGCGGACGGCGAGGGCGTGGGCCGCGCACTTGACGCGCACCGGGCAGCGCATGCAGACCTCCTTGGCGCTCGTCTCGCGGGAGGTCCGGGCCGCGCCGCGTTCGCCCTCGGGGTGGAAGAACAGTGAGCTGTCGACGCCGCGGCAGGCGGCGGAGAGCTGCCAGTCCCAGAGGTCTGCGTTGGGGCCGGGGAGGCGGGAGAAATCTGCCATGGCTCATTCCCTTCATGGCTCGGGACCCGGCGGCCGGCCGCGACTGTCGCGGCGAGGCGGCACCGGGCCGGTACGGACACCTGGAAATATGACTTACGCCCACTACACCGACAAGTCACCCACAGTCCGACGAATCAGTCAATGACCTGACAGAAGCTATAAAAACGGACAAAAGGGGCAAGAGGTTTGAACCCGGATGCTGCGTCGATCGGGTGTCCCGCCGGGCGCGGACCGCCTCCGGAGGGCGCGCGCGGCGCGGGCACCGCGCGCGAGCTGCACAAAAGTGCGGCGTGTGCACCGCGAGGTGGCTCTTGCGTGATGGGTTGGCCACGTACAGTGGTGGAGATGGACGTGAAGCCGTAACTCATTCGAGTGACGGTCGTTGGATGTGCGGAGGCGGTCAGAGGGCGCAGGACATCGGGACCGGTCGCGCAGCGAGGCGATCGGAACGGGTCCGTCCCGGGGCCGTGTCGGAGAGGTTCGTACCAGCCAGGAGGCTCAACGTGACGCGGATCTGCTGCGGAGGACGACGGTCATGACATCCGTACTCGTCTGCGACGATTCCCCGCTCGCCCGGGAGGCGCTTCGCCGCGCGGTGGCGACCGTGCCCGGCGTGGACCGGGTGACCACTGCGACGAACGGTGAGGAGGTCCTCCGCCGCTGGGTGGCCGACCGTTCCGATCTCGTTCTGATGGACGTCCGGATGCCCGGCCTCGGCGGGGTGGAGACGGTCCGCCGGCTGCTGTCGGCCGACCCGGGCGCCCGGATCATCATGCTCACCGTCGCCGAGGACCTGGACGGCGTGGCCCTCGCGGTCGCCGCCGGGGCCCGCGGCTACCTGCACAAGGACGCCTCGCGCGCCGAGCTGCGGGCCACCGTCACCCAGGCGCTGGCCGACCCGACCTGGCGCCTGGCGCCGCGCCGGCTCCGCAGCCCGGACATGGGCGCCGCGCCGACCCTGACGGCCCGTGAGATCCAGGTGCTGGAGGGGATGAGCCACGGCCGCTCCAACGCCGAGATCGGCCGCGAGCTGTTCCTGTCCGAGGACACCGTGAAGACGCACGCCAGGCGGCTGTTCAAGAAGTTGGGCGCCTCGGACCGCGCGCACGCGGTGGCGCTGGGCTTCCGTTGGGGCCTGGTCCGCTGAGCGGACGCGCGAACTGCGCTCGCTCGGACGTGTGACGTTGTGGTCCCGAGGCTGCACCATGGAGTAGTGGAGCACCTCGGGGACCAGCGGACAGGCAGGGGAGGCGGCACGGTGCACGCGGCGACGGATAACGTTCCGATGCACAAGTCCGGACGCGGTGCCGCGTTTTCCGGCCCGACCAGGCACCATGGACCGATGCGTGACGACGAGGAGGCCGCCGGGCCCGACCCGGTGCAGCCCGCCCCCGGGGGTGCGGCTGCCGATCCGTCGTCGGCACCGGGCGGTCCGTTGACCGGACCCGACGGCCCGTCGGGAGCGGCGGCCCGCCCGCCCGTGCTCGGCGCGGGGACGTCGCCCGAGGTGGCCGAACTGGTCGCGGCGGCGGTCCGCGGCGACGGCCCGGCGATCGAGGCGCTGCTCGGCTACGTGCTCCCGCTGGCCCTGCGCTACTGCCGCGGCCGGCTGGTCCGGCTGCCCGGCGGGGCCCGGCACCACGTGGACGACGTGGCCCAGGAGGTGTGCGTCGCGGTGCTCTGCGCGCTGCCCCGCTACCGGGACACCGGGCGCCCGTTCGAGGCCTTCGTGTACGGGATCGCCGCGCACAAGATCGCCGACCTCCAGCGGGCCGCGATGCGCGGGCCCGGCTCGACGGTGATCCCGCCGGACGACCTGCCGGAGACGCCGGACGACTCGCTCGGCCCCGAGGAGCGGGCGCTGCTCTCCAGCGACGCCGAGTGGATCAAGGAGCTGCTGTCCTACCTGCCGGCCCGCCAGCGCGAGCTGGTGCTGCTGCGGGTGGCGGACGGGCTGTCGGCGGAGGAGACCGGCGAGGTGCTCGGGATGTCCCCGGGCGCGGTGCGGGTGGCCCAGCACCGGGCGCTGTCCCGGCTGCGGGCGCTGGCGGAGGAGAGCGGCTGAACCCCGGCCGGTCCTTCCGGTCCTCCCCCCCCGGCCCGTCGGCCGGTGTGCCCGTCCGTGCTGCTGGACGCGCGTGGACCGCGCGGAATGAAGCGCGGCCGGGCGGGCGTTGTCAAGAGGGCGCGACGACCTACCCCGCGTCACCAGTACCATGGGGTATCGGCGCCTGGTCGGGTCGCCAAAGTTTCTCCGGTGCGCGCGGGGTCCCTTCGGAGGTTCCTCCAGCGCGCCGGGCGTCTTGGCGGCCGGTGACAGCCGGGCGCCCGTGCGCAGAACGACGGCCCGCCACGGAAGGTTCCCCATGTCTTACAACGCCGCCGGCGTACCCGAGAAGTTCGCGATGCTCGGACTCACGTACGACGACGTCCTGCTGCTGCCCGGGGCCTCCGAGGTGCTGCCCAACCAGGTGGACACCTCCTCGCGGATCTCCCGGAACGTGCGGGTCAACATCCCGCTGCTGTCCGCGGCGATGGACAAGGTCACCGAGTCCCGGATGGCGATCGCGATGGCCCGCCAGGGCGGCGTCGGCGTCCTGCACCGCAACCTCTCGATCGAGGACCAGGTCAACCAGGTCGACCTGGTGAAGCGGTCCGAGTCCGGCATGGTCACCGACCCGATCACGGTCGGCCCGGAGGCGACGCTGGCCGAGGCGGACGCGCTGTGCGCCCGGTTCCGGATCTCCGGCGTGCCGGTGGCCACGGCCGAGGGCAAGCTGCTGGGCATCGTCACCAACCGCGACATGGCCTTCGAGACCGACCGCAGCCGCAAGGTCGCCGACATCATGACGCCGATGCCGCTGATCACCGGCAAGGTCGGCATCTCCGGCGAGGACGCGGTCGGGCTGCTGCGCCGCCACAAGATCGAGAAGCTGCCGCTGGTCGACGACGAGGGCCGGATCAAGGGCCTGATCACCGTCAAGGACTTCGTCAAGGCCGAGAAGTACCCGAACGCCGCCAAGGACGCCGAGGGCCGGCTGCTGGTGGGCGCCGCCGTCGGCGCCTCCGCCGAGGCCTTCGACCGCGCCCAGGCGCTGGTCGGCGCGGGCGTGGACTTCCTGGTCGTCGACACCTCGCACGGGCACTCGCACAACGCGCTGTCCTGGATCTCCAAGATCAAGTCCGCCGTGCCGGTGGACGTGGTCGGCGGCAACGTCGCCACCCGGGACGGCGCGCAGGCGCTGCTGGACGCCGGCGTGGACGGCGTGAAGGTCGGCGTCGGCCCCGGCTCGATCTGCACCACCCGCGTGGTCGCCGGCGTCGGCGTCCCGCAGGTCACCGCGATCTACGAGGCCGCGCAGGCCTGCCAGGACGCGGGCGTCCCGATCATCGGCGACGGCGGCCTCCAGTACTCCGGCGACATCGGCAAGGCGCTGTGCGCCGGCGCCGACACCGTGATGCTCGGCTCGCTGCTGGCCGGCTGCGAGGAGTCGCCCGGCGAGCTGCTCTTCATCAACGGCAAGCAGTTCAAGTCGTACCGCGGCATGGGCTCGCTGGGCGCGATGCAGACCCGCGGCCAGGCGAAGTCCTTCTCCAAGGACCGCTACTTCCAGGCCGAGGTCTCCTCGGACGAGAAGCTGATCGCCGAGGGCATCGAGGGCCAGGTGCCCTACCGCGGCCCGCTCTCCGCGGTGCTGTTCCAGCTGATCGGCGGCCTGCGGCAGACCATGGGGTACGTGGGCGCGGCGAGCATCGAGGAGATGCAGACCAAGGGCCGGTTCGTCCGGATCACCTCGGCGGGCCTCAAGGAGAGCCACCCGCACGACATCCAGATGACCGTCGAGGCGCCGAACTACAACGCGCGCTGAGACGCCTCCGCCGTACGGGACCCGCCCGGGCCGCAGCTGACGCGGCCCGGGCGGGTCCCCGCCGTCCGGGGGAGCGGGTGCGCCCCTGGCGGGGCCGGTGGGGAGGGTGCGGGATACTTGGGGGCGTGGCCGGGGGGACCCGGTCGGGAGATGGAAAGCAGCAGAAGGGCTCGAAGTGACTGAGATCGAGATCGGGCGAGGCAAGCGCGGCCGCCGGGCGTACTCCTTCGACGACATCGCCGTCGTCCCCAGCCGCCGTACGCGTGACCCGAAGGAGGTCTCGATCGCTTGGCAGATCGACGCCTACCGTTTCGAACTGCCGTTCCTGGCCGCGCCGATGGACAGCGTGGTGTCGCCGGAGCAGGCGATCGCGATCGGGCAGCTGGGCGGCCTGGGCGTGCTGAACCTGGAGGGGCTGTGGACGCGGTACGAGGACCCGCGCCCGCTGCTGGCGGAGATCGCCGCCATCCCCGACGAGGCGGTGGCGACCCGGCGCCTGCAGGAGGTGTACGCGGAGCCGATCAAGGCCGAGCTGATCAAGGAGCGGATCAAGGAGGTCCGTGACTCGGGCGTGGTGACCGCCGCGGCGCTCTCGCCGCAGCGCACCGCCGAGTTCTCCAAGGCCGTGGTGGACGCCGGGGTCGACGTGTTCGTGATCCGCGGCACCACGGTGTCGGCCGAGCACGTCTCGGGCGCGGCCGAGCCGCTCAACCTCAAGCAGTTCATCTACGAGCTCGACGTCCCGGTGATCGTCGGCGGCTGCGCCACCTACACCGCCGCGCTGCACCTGATGCGGACCGGCGCGGCCGGCGTGCTGGTCGGCTTCGGCGGCGGCGCCGCGCACACCACCCGGGGCGTGCTGGGCATCCAGGTGCCGATGGCCACCGCCGTCGCCGACGTCGCGGCCGCCCGCCGCGACTACATGGACGAGTCCGGCGGCCGGTACGTGCACGTGATCGCGGACGGCGGCGTCGGCTACAGCGGCGACATCCCCAAGGCCGTGGCCTGCGGCGCGGACGCGGTGATGATCGGCGCCGCGCTGGCCCGCGCCACCGACGCCCCCGGCCAGGGCTACCACTGGGGCATGGAGGCCGTCCACGAGGAGCTGCCGCGCGGCAAGCGGGTGCACCTGGGCACCGTCGGCACCACCGAGCAGATCCTGACCGGTCCGTCGCACACCCCCGACGGCACCATGAACCTGTTCGGCGCGCTGCGCCGGGCGATGGCCACCACCGGCTACACCGAGCTCAAGGAGTTCCAGCGGGTCGAGGTCACGGTCAACCCCGCCCGGTGACACCCCGCTGACGGACCGTCAGCAGACCGGAGGGCCCCCGCCGCAACCGGCGGGGGCCCTCCGCCGTCCTTACGCCACGGGCGCGCCGGGACGGCCGCCGGGGGCCGGGCGCGGGGGCGGGTGGCCGGGCCGGGGCCGGACAGGGGATGATGGGGGCTCCGGCCTGCGACCGCCGCCCTCGGCGGTCCGACACGCCGTCAGGTCACGGCCGGGGCACCCGCCGAGGGCCGCGACACCATGGGGAGAGCGCACCGATGACGCAGCCGCAGGAACCGACCGGCCGACTGCTGGCGGACCGCTACCGGCTCGGCGAGGTGCTCGGGCGCGGCGGCATGGGCACCGTCTGGCGGGCCGAGGACGAGATGCTGGGCCGGATCGTCGCGGTCAAGGAACTCCGGATGACCGGCACCGTCGACGAGATCGAGAAGCACCGGCTGGTCGTCCGCACCCTGCGCGAGGCCAAGGCCACCGCCCGGATCCGGCACACCTCGGCCGTCACCGTCTTCGACGTGGTCGAGGAGGACGACCGGCCGTGGATCGTGATGGAACTCGTCGCCGGCCGCTCGCTGGCCGACGTGGTCGCCGAGGACGGCCCGCTCGCCCCCGAACGGGCCGCGAGGATCGCGCTCGACCTGCTCGGGGTGCTGGGCGCCGCGCACCGCCAGGGCATCCTGCACCGGGACGTGAAGCCGTCCAACGTGCTGATCGGCGAGGACGGGCGCACCGTGCTCACCGACTTCGGCATCGCCAGCGTCGAGGGCGACACCTCCATCACCTCCACCGGCATGCTGGTCGGCGCCCCCTCCTACATCGCCCCCGAGCGGGCCCGCGGCAAGCTGCCCGGTCCGCCCTCCGACCTGTGGTCGCTGGGCGGCACGCTGTACGCGATGGTCGAGGGCGTCCCGCCGTACGACCGGGGCGACGCGCTGGCCACCCTCACCGCCGTGATGACCGAGCCGCTGCCCGAGCCGCGCAACGCCGGGCCGCTGCGGGGCGTCATCGAGGGGCTGCTGGAGAAGGACCCGGCCCGGCGGATGGACGCCGACACCGCCCGGCCGCTGCTCGAACTGATCGCCGCCGGGAAGCCGCTGCCCGAGGCCGAGACGGTGGCCGTCCCGGCGCCCCCGGCCCCCGATCCGTCCGCGGCTCCCTCCTCGTCCCCGGCCGGGTCCGGGTCCGGGTCCGGGCCGACGACGGCGACGGCGACGGCGACGGAACCGCTCCGGACGGGCGGGGCGCCGCCCGCGGGCGGGCCGTTCGGCTCGCGGCGGCGGGCGCTGCTGGCCGGGGCGGCGGTGGTCGCCGCGCTCGCGCTGATCGCGGCGCTGGTGGTGTTCTGGCCCCGGGGCGACGGGGACGGCGGGAGGGACGGCGCCGTCGCCGCCACCGCCGCGGACGGGGCCGCGGCGTCCGCGAGCCCGTCGGCGGCGGCGAGCCCGTCGGCCTCCGCGCAGGCCGCGGACCCGAGCTCCGCGCCGCCCGCCGCGGAGCCGTCGCCGCTGCCGTCGGCCGGGCAGATACCCGCCGGGTACCGGGTGTACAAGGACCCGTCCGGGTTCAGCATCGCGCTGCCCGAGTGGATGGCCGACCAGGGGCCGGACTACCGGGCCACCAGCCGCCGCTTCGAGGGCCGCGGGCTGCGACTGGTCGTCGACTGGCAGAGCCCCGCCGGGGCGAGCGCGCTGAAGGACTGGCAGGAGTCCGACCGCAACGCGAAGATGACCGACTACCGCCGGGTCAGGGTGGAGGCCGTCGCCTACCGGGACTGGACCAACGCTGCCGACTGGGAGTGGACGTACACCGGCAAGTCCGGCACCCTGCTGCACTCGCTCAACCGCGGCTTCGTCACCGGCAACGGCAAGTACGGCTACGCGATCTACTGGACCATGCCCGAGGAGGACTGGTCGGCCCCGGACGGCTCGCTGGCCCGGCGGATCTCCTTCGAGAGCTTCCAGCCCGCGCCGTAGCCGGCGCGGTGGCCGACGCCGCGGCGCGCGGCGCGCCCGGCGGGGGCGGGGTGTTCCGGGCGGGCCGGGGCCGCGGCGGGGGCGGCTCCGGGTGGGCTGACCGGGGGTGCGGCGGTGCGGGGGCGGCTCCCGGCGGGGGCGGAAAGCGCGCACCGGGCGGTGGCGGGGGCGGAGGGGAGCCGTACGCTGGCGGGACGACGGCGTGAGGAACAGACATGCGAGCGGCCCCGGGGCAACTGGTGGCCGGGCGGTACCGGGTGACGGACCGTCCGGAGGGTGAGGTCGGTGTTCTCGCGGTGGACGTCCACAGCGGGGCGCGGGTGCGGCTGTTCGGGCTGGAGCTGCCCGAACTGCTGGTGCCGGGGCACCCGGTGGGGGCGCCCGCCCCGTCGTACGGGCCGCGGCTGACCGCTCGGGTCGCGCAGGTCTCGGCGGCGGCGACGGCGCACCCGCGGCTGCTGCGGGGGCTCGCGGCGGGCCCCGAGGACGAGGTGCTGTGGGTCGCCGAGGAGGCGGTGCCCGGGGTGCCGCTGGAGCGGCTGGCGGGCAACGGCCCGGTCTCGCCGTACCGGGTGGCCGAGATCGGCGCGGACCTGGCGGGCGCGCTGCGGTCCGTGCACGAGGCCGGGCTGACGCACGGGAACCTGACGCTGCGCACGGTGCTGGTCTGCGAGGACGGCGCGGCGATGCTGGGCGGGCTGCTGCTGGGCGCCGCCGAGGAGGAGCTGTGCGCGGCGCTGGGCGGCGAGGTGCCGCGCCGGGTGTACGAGACCCGGGCGCTGATGCTCGGACCGCTCGCCGAGCGCTGGGCGATCGACGCGGGCGCCCCCGCCGACACCTGGGCGCTGGGCGTGCTGCTGTACCGGCTGCTGACCGGCCACGGCCCGTACCCGGAGGACGACCTGCCGACGCTGCTGGCGGCCGTCCGGGACGGGCGGCACCACCCGGCGGACGGCTGCGGGCCGCTGCGGCCGCTGGTCGAGCGGCTGCTGCGGCCGGACGCCGCGGCCCGGCCGGACGCGGTCGCCGTGCAGCGGGAGTTGCGCGAGCTCCTGTCGTTCGCGCCCGAACCGGGCCGGGACGGCCCGCCCGACCCGCTGCTGCCAGTGCCCCGGCCGGAGGCCGGTCCGCTGGTGCCGCACCCGCGCGGGCGGCGCCCGGCGCGGTCGACGGACCGTCAGGGCCCGGCGCGTCCGCCGCGGGTGCCGCCGAAGCTGCTCGGGCCGCTGGTGCTGGGCGGCGTGCTGGTGCTGCTGTGCGCGGCGGTCGCGGTGATCGTCGCGGTCGCGGGCTGAGAGCGGGCGGTCACCGTGCGATTCCGAGCCCGGGCCGCGATTCCCGGGGCGCGCCGGGCAGCCTAGGCTTGCCTTCGAACCGCCGGTGCGAGCCGGCACACGGTCTGCCAGGACCCCGTCCGACCGGCGGTGGGGGGAATCGAAGGGGGGGACGGTCATGGGCGCACAGGACCAGTCGACGGGCCGTCTGCTGGCCGGGCGTTACGCGCTCGGCGAGCGTCTGGGGCGCGGCGGGATGGGGACCGTCTGGCGCGCCAGGGACGAGAGGCTGGACCGGGAGGTGGCCGTCAAGGAGCTGACGGTCAGCCACCTCTCGGAGGAGGACCTGGAGATCCTCCAGTCCCGGATGAAGCGCGAGGCCCGGGCCGCCGCCCGGATCAAGCACCCGGGCGTGATCACCATCCACGACGTGCTGGAGCAGGACGGCCGGCCGTGGATCGTCATGGAGCTGGTGGACGGCCGCGCGCTGTCCGACGTGATCAGCCAGGACGGCGCCCTGACGCCCCGGGAGGCCGCCACCGTCGGCCTCCAGGTGCTGGCCGCCCTGCACCGCGGCCACCAGCTGGGGGTGCTGCACCGCGACGTCAAGCCCGCCAACGTGCTGCTGGAGCACGGCACCGGGCGGGCCGTGCTGCTCGACTTCGGCATCGCCAAGTTCGAGGGCGCGATGGACATCACCCGTCCGGGCGACCTGGTCGGCTCGCCCGACTACCTGGCCCCGGAGCGCGCCCAGGGCCAGCGCCCCGGCCCGGCCTCCGACCTGTGGGCGCTGGGCGCGACGCTGTACCACGCGGTGGAGGGCGAGTCCCCGTTCCGCCGGGACAACCCGCTCAGCACGCTCACCGCGGTGGTCGACGAGCCGCTGCCCGAACCGCGCCGGGCCGCCGGGCTCGGGCCGGTGCTGGCCGCGCTGATGGCCAAGGACCCGGCCGAGCGGCCCGGCGCCGACGAGATCGGCCGGATGCTGCGCGAGGTCGCCGACGGGCACACCGTCAGCCTCCGGGTCCCCGACCAGCCCGGGGCGTCGCGGCTGCCCACCCAGGTGGTCCCGGTCGTCGACCGGACCGCGCAGGCCGCCCCCGACCCGGCGGACGGGGCGTCCGGGGCGGGCACCGGGGCGGGCCGGACCGCGGCCCAGCCGCCCGTCCCGGACCCGGCCGCCGCTCCGGCCCAGGCGCCGGCCCCCGCCCCGGCGCCCCGGCGGCGCGGGCGGGCGCTGCTGTGGACGCTGGTCGGCGTGCTGCTGCTGGCCGGGGCCGGCGGTGGCGCGTACTACGTCCACCAGCACCGGCAGGGGACGGTCGCGGCGCCCGACCCGACCCCGTCCGGCGACAACCCGCTGACCGGCGAGAGCCCGCTGCCCAGCGGCGCGCCCGCGCCCCCCGGGTACGTCTGGAAGGACGACCCGGCCGGGTTCCGCTTCCTGCTGCCCACCAACGGGACCTGGGAGCGCAGCGAGCACGACGGCGGGCAGATCTACTACACGCCCGACAACCAGGAGCACTTCCTGCTGTTCGCGGTGTCGGTCGGCCAGGCCCTCGCCCCGAAGGACCACTTCCTGGAGATGGAGGGCTCGCTCGCCAAGAGCCTCAAGGACTACCAGCGCACCACCCTCGACACCGTCAAGATCAAGGGCCAGGAGGCGGCGGTGTGGGAGTTCGCCTTCGGCGCGAAGGACGCCCGCCGGCACGCCAAGGAGGTCGAGTTCCGGCGCGCGGACGGGACGGCGTTCATGGTGTACGTGTCGGGGCCGGAGAAGGACTGGCGCGACAGCCTGCGGCAGTTCACCACCGTGCTGAACAACTTCACGCCGACCATCTGACCGGAATCCGACACGCCGCCTTTTGGTGTTACCGGCGGGTACACAAGACGGGTTCCAGGGCCTAGGCTGCCCGCATGACGGAGAGCACGATCCAGGGCCGGCGCAACCCCGCGGCGAAGGGTGCGGCGCGCGGCGTCGCATCGGCGGTGCCGGCCGCGCTGGTGGCGCGGCTGGCCAAGGGCGTGACGGCGTCCGGCGGGAAGACCGCCGAGACGCTCGCGCCGCTGACCGGCGAGGCGCTGGCCGCGCTGCCGGTCTCCTCGGAGGCGGACGTCGAGCGGGCGTTCGACCAGGCCAGGCGGGCCCAGCCCGCCTGGGCCGCGCTGTCGGTGCGGCACCGGTCGGGCGTCCTGCTCCGCTTCCACGACCTGCTGCTCAAGCGGCAGGACGAGGTGCTGGACCTCGTCCAGGCGGAGACCGGCAAGGCCCGGCTGCACGCCTTCGAGGAGGTGATGGCCGTCGCCTCGGCGGCCCGGCACTACGGCCGCGCCGCCCGCTCCTACCTGCGCGACCGCCGCCGCGGCGGCGCCGTGCCCGGCCTGACCAGCGCCGTGGAGGCCCGCCGCCCCAAGGGCGTGGTCGGCCAGATCTCGCCGTGGAACTACCCGCTGGAGCTGTCGGTCGGCGACGCGCTGCCCGCCCTGGTCGCCGGCAACGCGGTGGTCAACAAGCCGGACACCCAGACCGCGCTGACCGCCCTGTGGGCCCGCGAGCTGTTCGTCGAGGCCGGACTGCCCCCGCAGGTCTGGCAGATCGTGCTCGGCGACGGCCCCGTGGTCGGCCCGCAGGTGGTCGAGCGCGCCGACTACGTCGCCTTCACCGGCTCCACCCGCACCGGCCGCGACGTCGCCCGGCGGGCCGCCGAGCGGCTGGTCGGCGCCTCGCTGGAACTCGGCGGCAAGAACGCCATGCTGGTGCTCGCCGACGCCGACCTGGACCGGGCCGCCGCCGGCGCCGTCCGGGCCTGCTTCTCCTCGGCCGGACAGCTGTGCATCTCCATCGAACGGCTCTTCGTGCACCGCTCGGTCGCCGACGCCTTCCTGGCGAAGTTCGCCGAGAGGACCGCCGCGCTGCGGCTGGGCGGCGGCCTCGCCTACGGCGCCGACATGGGCTCGCTGGTCTCCGCCCGCCAGCTGGAGACCGTCACCCGGCACGTCGAGGAGGCCGTCAAGGCCGGCGCGGAGGTGCTGGCCGGCGGGCAGGCCCGGCCCGACCTGGGCCCGCTGTTCTACGAGCCCACCATCCTGGACGGCGTCACCCCCGAGATGGCGGTCTGCGCCGAGGAGACCTTCGGCCCGGTCGTCTCGGTCTACCGCTTCGACACCGAGGACGAGGCCGTCGCCGCCGCCAACGCCACCCCCTACGGCCTCAACTCCAGCGTCTGGACCAGGGACACCGGCCGCGGCCGCCGGGTCGCCGCCCGGCTGCGCACCGGCACCGTCAACGTCAACGAGGCGTACGCCGCCGCGTACGGCTCGGTGGCCTCGCCGATGGGCGGCATGGGCGACTCCGGACTGGGCCGGCGGCACGGCGCCGAGGGCATCCTGCGCTACACCGAGGCGCAGACCGTCGCCGTGCAGCGACTGCTGCCGATCGGCCCGTCGCTGGGCATGGACGACCGGAAGTTCGCCGAGTTCTTCACCACCGGCCTGAAGGTCATGAAGGCCCTCCGGCTGAAGTAGCAATCCGAGGAGGAGGCAGCAGTGTCCTACGACTACGACGTCGTGGTGGTCGGTTCGGGCTTCGGCGGTTCGGTCGCGGCACTGCGGCTGACCGAGAAGGGCTACAAGGTCGCCGTCCTGGAGGCCGGGCGCAGGTTCCGCCGCGAGGAACTGCCCAGCACCTCCTGGAACCTGCGCGACTACCTGTGGGCACCCGCCCTCGGCCGCTACGGCATCCAGCGCATCCACCTGCTGCGCAACGTGCTGATCCTGGCCGGGGCGGGCGTCGGCGGCGGCTCGCTGAACTACGCCAACACCCTGTACGTCCCGCCGAAGGCGTTCTTCGAGGACCGGCAGTGGCGGCACATCACCGACTGGCAGGCCGAGCTCGCCCCGTTCTACGACCAGGCGCAGCGGATGCTCGGCGTCCGGCTCAACCCGACGATGACCCCCTCCGACGTGCACCTGAAGGCCGCCGCCGAGGCGATGGGCTGCGGCGACACCTTCCACCTGGCGCCCGTCGGGGTGTTCTTCGGCGACGGGCAGGACGGCACCGGCGAGGCCGAGGCCGCCCCCGGCGGCGAGGTCGACGACCCGTACTTCGGCGGCGCCGGGCCCAGGCGCAGGGCGTGCACCGAGTGCGGGGAGTGCATGACCGGCTGCCGGCACGGCGCCAAGAACACCCTCACCGAGAACTACCTGTACCTGGCCGAACGGGCCGGCGCCGAGATCCTGCCGATGACCACCGTCCGGCGGCTGCGCCCGCACGGCGAGGGCTACGCGGTCGACGTGCTGCCCACCGACGCCCGCACCCGGCGGGCCCGGAAGGCCGGGGCGCGCACCGTCACCGCCGAGCGGGTCGTGGTCGCGGCCGGCACCTACGGCACCCAGACCCTGCTGCACCGGATGCGCGAGGGCGGCCTGCTGCCCCGGATCTCCGCCCGGCTCGGCCACCTCACCCGCACCAACTCCGAGGCCCTGGTGGGCGCGCAGACCTCCACCCGGCGCTACGGGGAGCGCCCCGACTTCACCCGCGGCGTGGCCATCACCTCCTCGGTGCACCCCGACGCCAACACCCACATCGAGCCGGTCCGCTACGGGCGGGGCTCCAACGCGATGGGCGCGCTCTCCGTCCAGCAGGTCAGCGGCGCCGGGCGCGGGCCGCGCTGGCTGCGCTACCTGGGCGCCGCCGCCCGGCACCCGTGGATCTTCGCCCAGTCGATGAACCAGCACCGCTGGTCGGAGAAGACCATCATCGGCCTGGTCATGCAGTCCCTGGACAACTCGCTGACGGTCTCCCTGAAGAACGGCAGACTGACCTCCCGCCAGGGCCACGGCGCCCCCAACCCGAGCTGGATCCCGGCCGCCGAGGAGGGCGCCCGGGCGCTGGCCGCCTCCATCAACGGCTTCCCCGGCTCCACCGCCGGCGAGATCTTCGACATCCCGCTGACCGCGCACTTCCTCGGCGGCTGCCCGATCGGCGACAGCGCCGACACCGGCGTCGTCGACCCCTACCACCGGCTGTACGGGCACCCCGGGATCAGCGTGGTCGACGGCTCCGCGGTCTCCGCCAACCTGGGCGTCAACCCCTCGCTGACCATCACCGCGCAGGCCGAGCGCGCCATGTCGATGTGGCCCAACCGCGGCGAGGCCGACCCGCGCCCCGAGCCGGGCGCCGCCTACCGCCCCGTCCCGCCGGTCGAACCGCGCCGACCCGCCGTCCCGGCCGGGGCGTTCGGCGCGCTGCGCCTGCCGCTGCTGCCCGTCCCGAAGGTGCCCGCCCGGGCCCCGGAAGGAGATTGACATCCCTTTACCCACGGTGGGATAAACGGGCCCTCGACGTACGAACCGCCCGGGGGGACCCACCATGCCCATCTGCCTGTCCTGCGGCGCGGCCTCGGTCGGCGCCGCGGCGACCTGCGCCAACTGCGGGGGGCAGCTCGCCGCGCCCGCGATCGGCGAGGTCGTCGAGGACACCGGCACCGGCCCGGCCGGCCCCTCCCCGTGGGGCGCCGGCCGGGTGCACCACGGCCGGGACCTGCCGCTGCCCTCCCGCGGCTGGCTCACCGCCGGCCGGGTGCTGCTCGCGCCGACCGGGCTGCTGGTGCTGGCCGCCGTGATCGGCGCGGGCAGCGGGGACGGCGACGGCTCGCCGCTGTTCGAGAGCTCCTGGTCGGCCGAGGGCTTCCAGGCCTGGCTGGCCCTGGTCCTCACCGCGTTCGGCGCGCCGGTGCGGCTGGTCATGAGCGCCACCGGCCCGCGGGCCGACGGCCCGGCGTCCAGCCTGTCCAGCTCCAGCCACCTGGTGATGTACCTGGTCACGCTGGGGTGGCTGCTGGCGCTCTGGCTCGGCCTGCGGGTCTCCGCCCGGGCCCGCCGCCGGGACGGCGCCGCCGAGCCGACCGGGCCCGCCGCCGGGCTCCAGGCGCTGCGCACCGGCGTGCTGTCCGCGCTCGTCGCGCTGCTGCTGGGCTGGCTGGCCGGGTACGACACGGACGCCGCCGCCACCCCGTCGCTGCGGATCGAGACCGGACCGGAGCTGCTGCCGCTCACCGCCTCCGCGGGCCTGGCCGCGGCCGTCCTGGTGCTGGCCGTGGACGGCGCGGCGGCGCTGCGGGCCGAGGCCGCCCGGCGCGGCTGGCTGGGCAGCCTGCTGCTCGCCTGGCAGCACGCCTTCCGGGTGCTGGGCGGCCTGCTGGCGCTGCTCACCGCGGTCGCCCTGGTGGCGCAGCTGGTCTCCGACGACGTGTTCCCGGACAGCGCCTCGCTGGGGCTGGTCACCAACAACGGCCTGCTGCTGTTCGGCGTCGGCGGCGGCGCGACCCTGCTGACGGCCGACTCCTCCGGGCTCGGCCACCGGACGACGTCGCTGTTCGACCCGGACGGCCACGGCGGCGGCTGGTGGTTCGCGGTGCTCCTGCCGCTGGCCGCCGCGCTGGCGCTCGGCTGGTCCGCGCACCGGGGCCGGCTGGCCCAGCGCGACCGGGCCGTGCTGGCGGGTCTGTACGCGGTGCTCACCGGCGCGCTGCTGCTCGGCACCTCGATCTGGAGCACCCTGGGCGGGAAGCGCGACGAGGTCGCCGGGATCGTCCTCGACAGCCGGGACACCCTCGGCTGGTCGCTGCCCTCGGTGCTGGTCTCCGCCCTCGCCTGGGGCGCGGTCGGCGCGCTGCTGGTGCCCGCGGTGCTCGACGCGGTGCGCCGCACCCCCGCGCCGCTCGTCCCGGCCCCGCCGCACCCGGCGGCCGGGCCGACCGTGCCGCCGGTGCCCGCCGGGCCGCCGGTACTCCCGGTGCTGCCCGCGCAGGCGGGTGCCGACCGGTTCGGCGCGGTGCCGCACGGGTCGGTCGAGCTGGTGTCCGACGAGCTGCCGGCCCCCGCCGCGCCGGCCCCCGCACCCACCGCCGCCGGGTCCGACCCGCACGCCGACCCGCACGCCGCGTACCGGCGCCCGGACACCGCCCGCTGAGACCGAGACCGAGGCCGAGACCGAGGCCGACGCCGGGCCCGAGGCCGAGGCCGGGCCCGGGTCCGGCTCCGGACAGGCCAAAGGGCCCCGCGGGGGAACGGGGCCCTTTGTCGCAGCACTCGGCGTCAGGGCCGCGCCGGTGCTGGGTCGACGGCGCCGGGGGAGGAGCGCCGTCTCGGAAGGATGGTCACGGACACGCGCCGGGGCCGGATGGGCCTCACGGAGCGTGAGAGGGGAGCCGTCCGGGGGACGGGCTCTCCACGGCCGGGGATGTACGGTGAGCCCCCGCCTCCCAGCAATCGTCGTGGACGAGTGCCTTGCCGTGCAACCGATTCGACGTAACTGGCGGGGTGGACGGAACAGGACACGGCGCACGGCGGCGCCGGGCCCGACCGCCCGGAGTGATCACTGTGCGTGAGGAGCGCTTGCGGGGCGTACCGGGGCGTACGCCGGGGCGGGCGGCTGACTGAGGTGTGGCGGTCGGCACCGGTACCGGCCGCCACACCCCGGGTCCGCCCGGTCGCGGACGGGTTCGCTGTCCCCTGCTGACCCGACCGCGGCACCGGGGCGCGGTCCCACGGCGGGCCCGTGCCCGCCACGCGCACCCGGTGGACCGGAGATGATCCACGCGTGGTTCCGCCGCACGGTGCCGCCCGCACCTGGAGGGCGCCGACGTCTCGTGCGGTCTCCCGGTGCAACGATTCGCCCGCCCGCCCGGTCACGGGCGGGCGGGCGGGCAGTCGGGTGAAAGCGTCCCGGTAGACTCGGTGGTGACACCCCCTTGTACCGCCGCCGGAAGGCCGTCTGTGTCCGCTGATTCCCCCGTCCAGTCCGCACCCGAGAACGACACCGTCCTGGTCGTCGACTTCGGTGCCCAGTACGCCCAGCTCATCGCCCGTCGGGTGCGTGAGGCGCGGGTCTACAGCGAGATCGTGCCGAGCACCATGCCGGTCGCCGAGATGCTCGCCAGGAACCCGAAGGCGATCATCCTCTCCGGCGGTCCGTCGTCGGTCTACGAGGAGGGCGCCCCGCAGCTCGACCGCGCGCTCTTCGAGGCCGGGGTGCCGGTCTTCGGCATGTGCTACGGCTTCCAGCTGATGGCCAAGACGCTCGGCGGCACCGTCGACAACAGCGGCGCCCGCGAGTACGGCCGCACCCCGCTGACCGTCTCCCGCCCCGGCTCCACGCTGTTCGAGGGCACCCCCGCGCAGCAGTCGGTGTGGATGTCGCACGGCGACGCCTGCTCGGCCGCGCCCGAGGGCTTCACCGTCACCGCCTCCACCGACGTGGTGCCGGTCGCCGCCTTCGAGAACGACGACCTCAAGCTGTACGGCGTGCAGTACCACCCCGAGGTGATGCACTCCGAGCACGGCCAGCAGGTGCTGGAGCACTTCCTGTACCGCGGCGCGGGCATCGCCCCGAACTGGACCACCACCAACGTGGTCGAGGAGCAGGTCGCGCTGATCCGCGAGCAGGTCGGCGACAAGCGCGCCATCTGCGGCCTGTCCGGCGGCGTGGACTCCGCGGTCGCCGCCGCCCTGGTGCAGCGCGCCATCGGCGACCGGCTGACCTGCGTGTACGTCGACCACGGCCTGATGCGCAAGGGCGAGACCGAGCAGGTCGAGAAGGACTTCGTCGCGGCCACCGGCGTCAAGCTGGTCGTGGTCGACGCCGAGGAGCGCTTCCTGACCGCGCTGGCGGGCGTCTCCGACCCCGAGCAGAAGCGCAAGATCATCGGCCGCGAGTTCATCCGGGTCTTCGAGCAGGCCCAGGCCGACATCATCGCCGACGAGGGCCCGGCCGTGGAGTTCCTGGTCCAGGGCACCCTGTACCCGGACGTGGTGGAGTCCGGCGGCGGCACCGGCACCGCCAACATCAAGTCCCACCACAACGTCGGCGGCCTCCCCGAGGACCTCGAGTTCCAGCTCGTCGAGCCGCTGCGCAAGCTGTTCAAGGACGAGGTCCGGATGGTCGGCCAGGAGCTCGGCCTGCCCGCCGAGATCGTCCAGCGCCAGCCGTTCCCCGGCCCCGGCCTGGGCATCCGGATCGTCGGCGAGGTCACCCGGGAGCGCCTGGACCTGCTCCGCGACGCCGACGCCATCGCCCGCGAGGAGCTCACCCTGGCCGGCCTGGACGCCGCGATCTGGCAGTGCCCGGTCGTCCTGCTGGCCGACGTCCGCTCGGTCGGCGTCCAGGGCGACGGCCGCACCTACGGCCACCCGATCGTGCTGCGCCCGGTCTCCTCCGAGGACGCCATGACCGCGGACTGGTCCCGCCTGCCCTACGAGGTGCTGGCGAAGATCTCCACCCGGATCACCAACGAGGTCAAGGACGTGAACCGGGTCGTCCTGGACGTCACCTCCAAGCCGCCGGGCACCATCGAGTGGGAGTGATCCCACCGGCAACCGTGTGACCGCGCCGCCGCTCCCCGCGCCAGGGGAGTGGCGGCGCGGCCGTGTGCGGGGGGCAGCGGGCACAATCGGACCCGACACCTGTCGGCGGGCGGCGGGCGGCGAGCGAGAGGGCGGCGGCGATGGCGACCGGGACGGGCGGCACGGCGGGCACCAGGATCACCGAGTGGAAGGCACGGGGCTCGCGCTTCGCGCTGCTGCCGCTGCGGCTGTTCCTGGGGGTGACCTTCGTCTACGCGGCCTTCGACAAGCTCTCCGACGCGCACTACCTGGCCGGCGCCGGCGACCCGGCCTCCTTCTACGCCCAGACCCGGGCGGCCGAGGGGAGCAGCCCGATCGGCTGGGCGCTGGGCCCCGCGCTGCACGCGCCGACCCTGTTCGGCCTGCTGATCGCCTTCGGCGAGCTGGCCGTCGGCCTGGGCACCCTGTTCGGCCTGTGGGGCCGGGTCGCCGCGCTCGGCGGCGCGCTGCTGTCCGCCACGCTCTGGCTGACCGTCAGCTTCCACACCACCCCCTACTACCTGGGCAACGACCTGGCCTACCTGCTGGCCTGGACGCCGCTGCTGCTGGCCGGCACCCCCCACCTGTCGGTCGACGGCTACCTGGCCGACCGGGCCGCCCGCGACCGGGCCCGCGGCCTCGCCGAGGACGCGGTGCGCCGCCGCGCCCTGCTGGACGGCGGCATCGCGGCCGTCGCGCTCGGCGGCGCCGGGCTGCTCTCCGGCTCGCTCACCGCCGGTTTCGGCCGGGACGAGACCCCCGCCGCGGCGAGCGCCGGCGCCACCAGCCCCGTCCCGCAGGCCGGGCCCGCGGTGCCCGCCGCGCAGGTCCCGGTCGGCGGCTCCGCCACCGTCAAGGACCCGGCCAGCGGCGACGCCGTCTACGTCGTCCAGCCCGCCGCCGGGCGGTACGCCGGCCTGTCCTCGGTGTGCACCCACTCCGGCTGCACGGTCAACCCGCCCAAGGACGGCAAGCTGTACTGCCCCTGCCACGGCTCCACCTTCGACGCCGCCACCGGCGCGGTGATCACCGGCCCGGCCGTGAAGCCGCTGCCCGGGTACACCGTCACCAGGAACGGCGACCAGCTGGAGCTGGGCCCGCAGCAGTCCTGACCTACTCCAGGGTGCGGTCGTCGTCGCGGGCGCCGCCCCGGCCGTGCCGGGAGGCGGCCACCAGGGCGCCGGCCAGGCCGCCCGCGCCGAGCACGATGCACGCCAGCGGCAGCACGAAGCGGCCGTTCACCTCGCGCCCGTTCAGCGAGGCCACCAGGTAGAGCACCGCCAGCGCGGTGAACAGCCCGCCCGCGACCAGCGCGTACAGGTCGAACCGGTGCTTCCTCATCACCGCACCACCTCGATGTCGCCGGCGCCCACCGTCACCGTCAGCTCCAGTGCCCCCCTGGACGGCTGTCCGTCCGGGACCTCGATCACCACGTCCTCGTGGGTGAACGGGCCGTCGAAGCTCTGCCCGTCCGGCAGCCGGACGTCGCCCACGCCGTCGCGCAGCTTCAGCCGCAGCTCCACCCCGGCGGGCACGGTCACCCGGGCGCTGCCCGCGCCGACCCGCAGCTCGGTGGCGAGGGTGCCGCCCCGGGGGTCGAGCGCCGACAGGTCGAGCCGGGCGTGGCCGGCCCCCAGCGTGTAGCGCGCGGGCAGGTCGGCCGCGGTGGCCGTCCAGGCGCGGTCGCCGGTGGAGTCCGCGACCGTCGCCGAGGTGCCGGCCGCCAGGACCAGGCCCGCGGTCAGCAGCAGCGACAGGAAGGTCAGCCCGCGGGTGCGCCCCCAGCGGGCGCTGAGCAGCATGGCCAGGCCCAGCGGCAGCAGCGCCACCGCCAGCACCGTCGACCAGCGGTGCGCGCCGTGGTCGTCGGCCGCCACCGCCCAGGACGCGCCGACCGCCACCAGCACCGCCGACGCCCCCAGCACCGGGGTGCCGCGCTCGGCCCGGCGGCGGGCCCGCCACTCGTGGTGCGCCCGGTGCCGCTCCCTCGCCTGCCGGTGCGCCTCGTGGCGCCGGCCGGCCCGCTCCTCGAAGTCGGCCGTCCGGCGGTCCGTCCGGTCCCGGTGCGCGTCCTCGCGCGGCTCCTTGCGCAGCGGGTCGCCCTCCGGCAGGTCGGTGCGCTGCCACCACGGCCGGGCGGGCGTCCCGTACGGCGGGGTGGCCCCGCCGTACGGGTCGCGCTCCGGGTGCCGCGGGTCCCACAGGTAGCCGGACGGGCCGACCGGCGGGGTGTCCCCGTACTCCGCGCCGCCCGCCCCGTGGTGCTCCGCGTGCCGGGCCCGGAGCCGCTCCTGGAGCTCCGCGCCGCGGACCTTCCACTCGGCCCGCAGGTCCCGGCCGACCGACTCGCTCCAGGTCTTCCAGTCGGCGAACGGGCCGGAGTCCTCCAGCCGGTCCCGCGGGCCGGTGCTCCCGGCCGGGGCCGGGCCGTCGCCGCCGCCCTCGAAGCGCCGCCGCCGCTCCGGGTCGTAGCGCAGCGCCAGGAAGACCAGCGCGGCGAGCAGCAGCAGCGGGAAGAGCTGGCCGCCGTCGCCCATCGAGGAGAAGAACACCCCGGTGCCGATCACCGTCACCAGCACCGCGCCCACCGACTGGCCGTCGACCCGGCCGGTCAGCACCCGCTGCAGCTCGGTGCGGCCGCCCTCGCCGTCCGCGGCCTCCCGCGGCACCACCAGCCAGGCCAGGCCGTACAGGAACAGCCCGAGCCCGCCGGTCAGGCCGAGCACCGCGATCACCACCCGGAACACCACCGGGTCGATGTCCAGGTAGCGGCCGAGGCCGCCGCACACCCCCGCCACCACCCGGTGCCGGGAGGAGCGGGTGAGTGCCGGCCGGCCCTCGGCGGGGGCGGCCGGCGGTTCCTCCGGGATCTGGTCGTCCGTCATGTCCCCATCCTCCCGGGCCGCCGGGCCCCGCCCAACCGTCCGGGGCCCGGGGCCGACCCTGAACTGTCCCTGAGGGCCGCCTAGGGGCCGGACCCTGATGCGCCGCCGCACCGGCACCTGCCACCATCGGTGCCGTGGCCGTACCCGAGACCAGAAGCCCCGAGCCCGCGCCGACCGATCCGCCGGCCGGCCCGCCGCCCTACCGGCGGCTGTACCGCAGCCCGCACGGCCGGATCCTCGGCGGCGTCTGCCAGGGCCTGGCGGTCCACCTCGGCGTGCCCGTCACCTGGGTGCGGCTGGCGTTCATCGTGCTGTTCTTCTCCGAGGGCATCGGCGCCCTGCTGTACGCCGCGTTCTGGGTGGTGGTGCCGCTGGGCATCAACCAGGCCGCCCCCGGCGCCGACCGCCCGGCCCGCCGCCCCGGCGACGGCGCCCCCGGCCGCCTGGGCCGGCTGCGCGAACTGCTGGAGCGCACCTTCCACGGCGACGACCTGCACGGCACGGACGCCGCCGCGGACGCCGCGGACGCCACCGCGCCCGCGGTCGGGGGCCGCGGCCGGGCCGGCAGCCTGGGCCAGCTGTTCGCGCTGGTCGCCCTGGTGATCGGCGTGATGGCGCTGCTGTCCGCGCTCGGCGTCCAGACCGCCAAGCCGTACGTGTGGCCGCTGCTCGCGGTCGGCATCGGCGTCGCCCTGGTGTGGCGGCAGGCCGACGACTCGCGCTGGCAGAGCTGGTTCGGCCTGGAGCCGGGCAGCCGCAAGGGCGCCTACCTGCGGGTGCTGGCCGGGGTGCTGCTGGTGGTGGCCGGCATCATCGGCTACTTCGTCACCCAGGGCGTGGACTCGCCGGTCGCCCTGGTCGTCGAGTCCTCGCTGGCCGTGGTGGCCGGGGTGCTGGTGCTCGGCGGCCCGTCCATGCTGCGGATGTGGCAGGACCTCGGCGCCGAGCGCACCGCCCGCATCCGGGCCCAGGAGCGGGCCGAGATCGCCGCGCACGTCCACGACTCGGTGCTGCACACCCTGACCCTGATCCAGCGCCGGGCCGAGGACCCCAAGGAGGTGCTGCGGCTGGCCCGCGCCCAGGAACGCGAACTGCGCCTGTGGCTGTACCGCCCGGAGGCCGCCGCCGAGGCCGCCCCCGACACCCTGGCCGAGCACCTGCGCGAGATCGTCGCCGAGGTCGAGGACCGGCACGGCGTTCCCCTGGAGCTGGTCTGCGTCGGCGACTGCCCGATGGACGAGCGGGTCGCCTCGCAGATGCAGGCCGCCAGGGAAGCCATGGTGAACGCCGCCAAGTACGGTGGCGGTGGACCGGTCCAGGTCTACGCGGAGGTGGAGGGGAGGACGGTGTCGGTGTTCGTCCGCGACCACGGCCCCGGCTTCGACCCCGACGACCTCCCCGAGGACCGCATGGGCGTACGCGAATCGATCATCGGCCGGATGCGGCGCAACGGGGGCACCGCGCGGGTGCGGCCCGCGCCGGACGGCGGGACCGAGGTCGAGCTGGAGATGGAGAGGGCGGCAGATGACTGACGCAGCGTCAGGGGCGGCGGCGGCCGGGAGGCGGGCCCGGGTGGTCCTGGTCGACGACCACCGGATGTTCCGCACCGGGGTGCGCGCCGAGATCGGGCGCACCGACGAGACCGGCATCGACGTGGTCGGCGAGGCCGACGACGTGGAGTCCGCGGTCCGGGTGGTCGCCGAGACCCGGCCCGACGTGGTGCTGCTGGACGTCCACCTGCCCGGCGGCGGCGGCGTCGAGGTGCTGCGCCGCTCGGCCGGCGTCGAGGGGGTGCGCTTCCTCGCGCTGTCCGTCTCGGACGCCGCCGAGGACGTGATCGGGGTGATCCGCGGCGGCGCCCGCGGCTACGTCACCAAGACCATCACCGGCACCGACCTGGTCAACGCGGTCTTCCGGATCGCCGACGGCGACGCGGTGTTCTCGCCCCGGCTGGCCGGCTTCGTGCTCGACGCGTTCGCCGCCACCGACACCCCGCCGGTCGACGAGGACCTCGACCGGCTCACCCAGCGCGAGCGCGAGGTGCTGCGGCTGATCGCCCGCGGCTACGCGTACAAGGAGATCGCCAAGCAGTTGTTCATCTCGGTCAAGACGGTGGAGAGCCACGTCTCCGCGGTGCTGCGCAAGCTCCAGCTCTCCAACCGGCACGAACTGACCCGCTGGGCCACGGCGCGCCGCCTGGTCTGACCCCGCCCGGGCGGCCCGCCCCCGCGGCCGGGCCGCCCGCCGGAGCGGTGGTGCCGCCGTGCCCGGACAGGTGACGATGTGTTTGGATAGGGCCCGTGCCGACCCTCCGCTCGTGTCGCCCCCGGGTGCGACGACCGCGCCCCGTCACCCCCCCGGCCCGCCCGGCCGGTCACCGCCCCGGGCGCGCCGCATGAGCGTCGGCGCGGTCCCCGGCCCCGCGTCCGGCCCGGACACCGTCGAGGCCCCGCAGGCCCCGCCGCGGCCCGCCCGGTGGAACGCCCGGTGGGGCACCGGGCGGAGCGCACCGGCCTGGACCCGCCGCCTGCTGTGGGTGTGGCCCGCCGTGCTGACCCTGGCGGCCTGCCTGTACGGGGCCGGCGGCCCGCTGCTCTGGGACGACGAGCTGGCCACCTGGAACGCGGCGAGCCGCTCGCCGCACGAGATCTTCCACCTGCTGGACCACCTGGACGCCGTGATCGGCGCCTACTACCTGCTGATCCACTTCTGGACCGAGCTGGTCGGGCACTCGGTCGTCGCGCTCCGGACGCCCTCCGCGCTGGCGATGGCCGGCGCCGCCGCCTTCGTCACCCTGATCGGCCGCAAGCTCTTCACGCCCGCCGCCGGACTGGTCGCGGGCACCCTGTTCGCGCTGGTCCCGTCGGTGTCCCGGTACGGGCAGGAGGTCCGCGGCTACGCCTTCGTGGTGTTCTTCGCCGCGCTGGCCACCCTGCTGCTGCTGCGCGCCCTGGACCGGCCCTCCGCCCTGCGCTGGGTGCCGTACGCGCTCGCGCTGGCCGGCGCCGGGCTGTTCCACATCATCGCGCTGGTCCTGATCGTCCCGCACGCCCTGGTCGCGGCCGGACGCTGGTGGACCGGGCGGGCGCGCGGCGTGCTGGTCGGCTTCCCGCTCGCCGCGCTCGGCGCCGTGCTGCCGCTGCTCCCGCTGATCGCCCTCGGCCGGCACCAGGTGGACCGGCAGCTCAGCTGGCTGGCCAAGCCCACCATCCCGTACGTCGCCCAGACCATGTGGCGCAGCCTGTACGGCTCGGCCTGGGTCAGCCTGCTGGTGCTGGCCTGCGCGGCCCTGCCGCTGGCCTGGCCGCGCGGCCGCCGCCCTGCGGCGGAGACCGGCCTGGTCGCGGCGCTGCCGATCCCGCTGCTCTGGTTCGCCTCGCAGGGGCACACCTCGTACTTCCTCGACCGCTACCTGCTCTTCACGCTGCCCGCCTGGGCCGTGCTGGCCGGCGCCGGCCTGGCCGCGCTGCGCCCCCGGGTGCTCGTCGCGGCCGGCCTGGCCGCCGTCCTGGTGCTCGGCGCGCACGACCAGCGGGTGGTGCGCCAGCGGTACTCGCACACCGGCTGGGACGCCGCGGCCGCCGCGAAGGTCATCGCCGACGGCTACCGGCCCGGCGACGCCGTCGCGCCGCAGCGCTACGGGAACGCGGTCTTCACGGCCGTGCCCGTCGCGCTGGAGCTCTACCTGCCGGAGCGGGTCCGGCTCGACGACGTCTTCGTGGCGAAGAGCGCGGTCGAACTGGGCGAGCTCTACCCGCAGCTGTGCGGCGACCCGGCGGCCTGCCTCGGGGACGTCCGGCGGGTCTGGGTGGTCACCGTGGTCGACGACCGCGAACTCGCCCCCGACGGCACCCCCGTCGTGCACGACGACCCGTTCGAGGGCTTCGACCCCGGCCAGGCCGAGGCGCTGCGGGCCGCCTTCCCGAAGAGCACCGTCACCCACCGGCACGGCGTGCTGGTCACCCTGATGGAGCGCTGACCCCGCCGCTCGCTGCCCGCCGCTCGCTGCCCGCCGCTCGCTGCCCGCCGCCCGCCGGGGCCCCGCCCCGGCGAGCCTGCGCGGCCCGCCGCACCCCGCTGCATAGCGTGGGCGCCGTGCCAGCCGCCCCCCGAGACCGCGCCCGTCCGGCGCCCGCCGGAGGGGACGGGCCGTGGCCCGCGTCCTGACCCGGGCCGCCCCCGACGCGCCCGTCCGGGCCCGGCCGCGCCGGTCGGCCCCCCGGCCCGCCGTCCGGACCGCCCTGCTCGGCTACCTCGCCGTCCGGGCGGTCGGCGCGCTGCTGCTGGTCCACCAGGGCGGGGCCGCCGGGGCCGCGCACCGGCTGAGCGGCATGTGGGACGCCCGCTGGTACCGGCAGATCGCCCTGCACGGCTACGCGGGCACCGCGCCCGTCCACGGCCCGCACGGCCTCTACGAGCCGTACGCGTTCTTCCCCGCCTACCCGCTGCTGGTGCGGGCCGCCGCGCTGCTGCTGCCGCTCGGCGCGGCGGCCCTCGCGGTGGCCTGGGCGGCGTCGCTGGCCGCGGCCTGGGGGATCTTCGCGGTCGCCGCCCGGCTGTCCGGGGACCGGGCCGGGGTGGTCGCCGCCGTGCTGTGGGGCGTCCTGCCGTCCGCGGTGGTGGAGGGCGCCGCGTACTCGGAGGCGCTGTTCACCGCCTTCGCCGCCTGGGCCGTGCACGCGGCGTTGCGCCGCCGCTGGGTGGCGGCCGGGCTGCTGTGCGCCGCCGCCGGGCTGACCCGCCCCACCGGGCTGGCGCTCGCCCTGGCGGTCGCCGCCGCCGCGCTGCTGGAGCTGGCGCCGCGCCGGGCCGGTCCGGGCGGGCCGGGGGCGGGCCCGCCCGGGGCGGCGCCGGTCCGCCGGGTCGATCCGCGGGCGCTGGCCGGGGCGCTGCTGGCGCCGCTGGGCTGCGCGGGCTTCATCGCCTGGGTCGGGTGGCGCAAGGGCCGCTGGGACGGCTACTTCCGGGTCCAGGACGCCTGGCAGACCCGGTTCGACTTCGGCCGCTCCACCCTGGTCTCGCTCCGCCGCCTGCTGGCCGCCCCCGAGCCGGTCTGGCTGGCCGACGTGGTCGCCGCGGGCACCCTGCTGGCGGCCGTGGTGCTGCTGGTGCTCTCGGCGCTGCGCCGCCAGCCGCCGGTGCTGCTGCTGTACAGCGCGGCGGTGCTGGCCCTGGCGCTCGGCGACGCCGCCTACTTCGCCTCCCGGGCGCGCTTCCTGCTGCCGGCCTTCGGGCTGCTGCTCCCGCTCGCCGCCGCGCTGGCCCGCACCCGCGGCCGGGCGGTGCCGGCCGTGCTGCTCGGCGCGGCGGCGCTGGTCTCCGCGGCGTACGGGGGCTACGCGGTCTTCATCTACCCGGACGCCCCGTAGCGCGCCCGTGGCGCCCCCGTGGTGTCCCGTGGTGTCCCGTGGCGCCCCCGGTCGCTTCCGTGGTGCCCCGTGGTGTGCCGGGCGGCTCCAACCCGCCGCGCCGGTGCGGGTGTTCGGGCCCGCGCGGCGGGAGCGGGCGGGGATGTCGGCGGCGGGCCATAGACTCGAAGGGCCATGAGTAGCCTCTTCGATGACCTCCCGCTCCCCGGCTTCGAGCGTCCCGCCGTCGGGTCGAGCCCCCGCCCCGCAGCCCAGCAGTGGTCGGAGGAGGAGGCCCCGCCGCCCGCCGACGAACCGTACGACGACGTCCCGTACGACCCCGGGTACGGCGAGGGCGGCTTCCCCGAGGAGGACATCCCGGACGGGCTGTTCGCCACCGACCACGCCGCCGAGGCCGAGCGCGACGCCTGGCACCGCAACGGCGCCGCCCGCACCGTCGTCGACCCGGCGCAGCTGCTGGAGGGCATGAACGACCCGCAGCGCGAGGCCGTGCTGCACGCCGGCTCGCCGCTGCTGATCGTGGCCGGCGCCGGCTCCGGCAAGACCCGGGTGCTCACCCACCGGATCGCCCACCTGCTGGCCGCGCGCGGCGTGCAGCCCGGCGAGATCCTGGCGATCACCTTCACCAACAAGGCCGCCGGCGAGATGCGCGAGCGGGTCGAGGCGCTGGTCGGCCCGCGCGCCAAGGCGATGTGGGTCTCCACCTTCCACAGCGCGTGCGTGCGCATCCTGCGCCGCGAGGCCAAGCAGCTGGGCATGAACTCCAGCTTCTCGATCTACGACTCGGCGGACTCCCAGCGCCTGATGTCCCTGGTCTGCCGGGACCTCGACCTCGACCCCAAGCAGTTCCCGCCGAAGTCCTTCACCGCCAAGGTCAGCAACCTCAAGAACGAGCTGATCGACGAGGAGACGTACGCCGACCAGGCGGCCAACCCGATGGAGAAGAAGCTCGCCGAGGCGTACTTCCTCTACCAGCGGCGGCTGCGCGAGGCCAACGCCCTCGACTTCGACGACATCATCATGACCACCGTGCACCTGCTCCAGGCGTTCCCCGACGTCGCCGAGCACTACCGGCGCCGGTTCCGGCACATCCTGGTCGACGAGTACCAGGACACCAACCACGCCCAGTACACGCTGGTGCGCGAGCTCTCCGGCGGCTCCGCCACCCACGCCCCCCGGATGACCGCGGACGGCGACTTCGTCAACCCGGCCGAGGCCCACCTCGCCCAGGTCCCGCCCGCCGAGCTGTGCGTCGTCGGCGACGCCGACCAGTCGATCTACGCCTTCCGCGGCGCGACCATCCGCAACATCCTCCAGTTCGAGGAGGACTACCCGAACGCGACGACGATCCTGCTGGAGCAGAACTACCGCTCCACCCAGACCATCCTCACCGCCGCCAACTCGGTCATCGAACGGAACACCAACCGCCGCAAGAAGAACCTCTGGACGGCCGGCGACCAGGGCGAGCAGGTCGTCGGCTACGTCGCCGACGACGAGCACGGCGAGGCCCAGTTCATCGCCGAGGAGATCGACCGCCTCACCGACGCCGGCGACGCCCGCCCCGGCGACGTGGCGATCTTCTACCGCACCAACGCCCAGTCCCGGGTCTTCGAGGAGGTGTTCATCCGGGTCGGCTTGCCCTACAAGGTGGTCGGCGGCGTGCGCTTCTACGAGCGCAAGGAGGTCAAGGACGTCCTGGCCTACCTGCGGGTGCTCTCCAACCCCGAGGACACCGTCCCGCTGCGCCGCATCCTGAACGTCCCCAAGCGCGGCATCGGCGAGCGCGCCGAGGCGATGATCGACGCGCTCGCCTCCCGGGAGCGGATCTCCTTCGCCGCCGCGCTGCGCCGGGTCGACGAGGCGTACGGCATGGCGGCGCGCTCCGCCAACGCGGTGAAGAAGTTCAACGAGCTGCTGGCCGGCCTGCGCCAGGTGGTCGAGTCCGGGGCCGGGCCGGCCGCCGTGCTGGAGGCCGTCCTGGAGGAGACCGGGTACCTCGCCGAACTCCAGTCCTCCACCGACCCGCAGGACGAGACCCGGGTGGAGAACCTCCAGGAGCTCGCCGCGGTCGCCCTCGAGTACGAGAAGGACCCGGGGGAGCGCCCCGAGGGCGACGAGGGGCCGCCGGTCGGCTCGCTCGCCGACTTCCTGGAGCGGGTCGCGCTGGTCGCCGACTCCGACCAGATCCCGGACGAGGAGGACGGCGCGGGCGTCATCACGATGATGACCCTGCACACCGCCAAGGGCCTGGAGTTCCCCGTCGTCTTCCTCACCGGCATGGAGGACGGGATCTTCCCGCACATGCGGGCCCTCAACCAGGTCAAGGAGCTGGAGGAGGAGCGCCGCCTCGCCTACGTCGGCCTCACCCGGGCCCGGCAGCGGCTCTACCTGACCCGGTCGGTGCTGCGCAGCGCCTGGGGGCAGCCCTCCTACAACCCGGCCTCGCGCTTCCTGGAGGAGATCCCGGAGAAGCTGATCCAGTGGAAGCGCACCGGCGCGGCCGCGGTGCCGCCCTCGCGCGGCTACTCCACGGGCTCCTCGGGCGCGGGCTCCTCGCGGGGTTCCGGCTCCTCGGCCGCCGCCTCGCCGAAGGCCGGCTGGGGCAGGTCCGCCCGGACGGTCACCGACCGGGAGGTGGTGGCGCTCGCCGTCGGCGACCGGGTCAGCCACGACAGCTTCGGCCTGGGCACCGTCGTCGCCACCCAGGGCGTCGGCGACAAGGCCCGCGCCACGGTCGACTTCGGCTCCGCCGGGCGCAAGGAACTGCTCCTGCGCTACGCCCCCGTCGAGAAGCTCTGAGCGGGGTCGGCCCCGCACGCTGTGATTTTGCCCTCCTCTCGGCAGGCAGGGAAGGACGGCGGCCCCGCCGGGCCGCTACCCTCCCCTCAGAATCTGTTAGAAGTGGTTAACACCGAGCCCGCGACCAGGCCGGCCGGGTGGTGGACAACGTGGTCCAGGAGGCAGTCATGGTGGTGTCGGGGCCGATCCGAGTCGTGGTGGCCAAGCCCGGGCTCGACGGGCACGACCGGGGAGCCAAGGTCATCGCGCGGGCCCTGCGCGACGCCGGCATGGAGGTCATCTACACCGGCCTCCACCAGACCCCCGAGCAGATCGTCGACACGGCGATCCAGGAGGACGCGGACGGCATCGGCCTGTCCATCCTCTCCGGCGCGCACATGACCCTCTGCGCCAAGGTGATCGCCCTGCTCAAGGAGCGCGACGCCGCCGACATCAAGGTCTTCTGCGGCGGGATCATCCCCGACGCGGACATCACCGAGCTCAAGGCGCTCGGTGTCGCCGACATCTTCACCCCGGGCACCCCCACCCAGGACGTGGTCAGCTGGGTGGAGTCCAACCTGCGCTCCGCGTAGCCGGAGCGGGCACACCGGGGGCCGGGAGCGGTACGCGCTCCCGGCCCCCGGTGCGTCGCCGCCGGGCCTACTCCAGCTCGGCCAGCATGGCCTGGCGGAAGCGGAGGGTGCCGGCGAGCCGGGTGAAGGTGTCGGCCCAGGCGGTGTCGGGGGAGGTGTCGGCGACCAGCGCCTCGACGGCGGGGGCGGTCTCGGGGGCGAGGGCGCGTTCGGTCATGCCCAGGACGCCGCTGTGGCTCCACGGGTAGGAGCCGAGTTCGGCGGCCCGCTTGAGCGCGGCGACGACGGCGGTGGAGAGCGGGGGCGTCCACGGGGTGGCGCAGGCGCCGAGGAGCTGGAAGGCGTCGCCGAGCCCGTGGGTCTGGACGAACGCGGCCGTCCAGGCGGCGCGTTCGGCGGGCGGGAGGACGGCCAGCAGCTTGGCGGGGGCGCCCGGCGCGCGGGTGTCGCGGCCGGGGCGGGGCGGGGCGCCGAGCAGGGCGCGGGCCCAGGCGGCGTCCTGCTGGCGGACGGCGGCCCGGGCCCACGCCTCGCGCAGGTCCTCGGCCCACTCGGCGCCGCCGCCGTCGGGGGAGTCGACGGTGGGCAGGGCGAGCAGCTGCTCGGGGGAGCGGCCGGTCCCGTCCGTCCACAGGGCCAGCGGCGCCCCCGCGACGACCTCGCCGAACCACCAGGCGCGCTCGCCGCGCCCGGTCGGGGACTTCACGGGTATGCCGTCGCGCTGCATGGCGGCGTCGCAGGCGGCGGGCGGGGTGACGTGCAGCCGGTCGCCGTCGTGGCGGACCGCGGCCCGGGCCCGGGCGGCCATCCGGGCGGCCAGCGCGGAGCCGGGGAGGGTGGAGAGCAGCTCCGCGGCGGTGGCCCGGACGTTCTTGGAGCGGTCGGAGAGCGCGGCCTCCAGGAACCCCTCGTCGGCGGCGGACAGGCCGTCCTGGAGGGCGTCCAGGAAGAGCACCCGGTCCTCGGCGCGCTCGGTGCCCCAGGTGGAGGCGAGCAGGGCGAGCCCGGCGGCCGGGTCGGTGCGGCGCAGCCGGGTGAGGTGGGTGACGCGCTCCGCGAACAGCCCTTCCTGCCAGAGGAGTTCGCCGGGCTGGTCGAGGGCGTCCTGGTCGCCGGCGGTGCGGGTGACGTACTTCCAGTCGGGGTTGTGCGGGGCGAGCCAGCGGCCGAGCGGGCCGGCCAGCGTGACGGCGTCGGAGCGGAGTTCGGAGCGGGCCCGGGCGGTGTCCAGCAGGGCCGGGACGAGGGCGGGCGGCAGCCGGTAGCCGCGGGCGCGGGCGGCGGCCAGCCACTGCGGGAGGAGTTCGGCGAGGTTGGCGGTGGTGCCGTGGCCGCTGCGGGTGCCGAGCAGCACGGCCAGCCGGCGGGCGGCGGCCCCGGGCAGCGCGGGCCGGGGGTCGGCCGGGGCGGGCGCGGGGGGCTCGACGGCGGGGGCGGGCAGCGCGCCGGCCCGGCGGCGGACGGCGGCGACGGCGGCCAGGTCGAGCAGCGCGCCCGCCGGGTCGGCGCGGTCCACGGCGGCGGCCAGCGGGGTGCGGGCCTCGGGCAGCGGGCGGCGGTCGGTGCCGAGCAGAGCGGCGCTCTCCAGCTCGGCCCAGTCGTCGGTGGTGGCGGGGGCGGACGCGGTCATGCCCGGTCTCCGTTCGGCCGGCGGGTGGTGGTGCGGTGGCGGCGGCCCCAGCCGCTGGCGAGGGCGGCGCGGCGGGCGGCGTGGTGCAGGGCGATGCGTCGGACGGCGGTGCGCTGCCGGATGCGGGTCATGGTTTCCTCCGGTCGACGGTGCGTCAGGGGGCGCCGGGGAGCGTCCCGTTCCGTCTGGTGGTGCGGTGCGGCGGGTGCGGCGGGTGCGGCGGGAGCGGCGGGAGCGGCGGGAGCGGCGAGAGGGGCCAAGGGGGTGAAAAGGGGCGAAAGCGGCGGCGCGCGGGCGGGCGGACCCGGCGGGGACCGGGCCGCGGCGCAGGCCGGTCGGGCGGTGCCGGTCAGCCGAGCGGGACCGGCCGGTGGTCGGCGTCCCAGGCGGTGACCGGGGCGAAGCCGTGGTGGCCGCACTCGCCGAACAGGGTGACGGGGTGGCCGGCGGAGACCGCGGCCAGCCGCCACAGGGCCGGTTCGGGCAGGGCGCCGCGGCGCACCGGCAGGGTGTGGACGCCGTCGGTGAGCTGCCAGCCGTCCGGGGTGCGGACCGGGACCACGTCGGTCAGGACGGCCGGCCAGCTGTCCAGCCACGGGTCCTCGGCGACGGCCGCGCCGTACTCGGCGAGCGCCCCGGCGAGGGGGAGCCCGGCGGGCGCGGCGGCCGGGGCGGGCTCGGGGCCGCCGTAGCGGGTGCCGAGGACGGCCCGCAGCGGGCGGGCGCCCGGGTGGTAGGCCAGGTCGGCCTCCAGCACCCGGCCGGTGGGCAGCGCCAGGTCGGGGGCCTGGCCGGGGCGGCCGAAGGCGAGCAGCAGGGCGGGCCGGCCGGTCTTCGCGCCGCGCAGCCACACCCGGCGGGTGGTCAGGCGGTCGTCGGCGGTGTCCCGGCTGCCCAGGACGTGCCAGCGGTCCCGGACGGTCGGCCCGGCGAGCAGCTCGGCGGTGTCGGTGGTGAAGCCGACCCGGGCCCGGACGGTCGCCGCGAGCGGCTCCGGCAGGGTGTCGATCCGGCCGTAGGCGCCGGCCAGCAGGTGCAGCATCGCGTACTCCTCCAGCAGTTCGTCCGACGGGGCCTCGGCCAGCGCCCGCACCTTGGACGCCAGGCCGGGCGCCTGGGCGTCGACCATCCGCGCGGCGACCTCCTCCCAGGCACCGGCCGGCGGCGGGTCGGCCAGGCCGCGGCGGACGCCGTCGGCCAGCCGCAGCCGCAGCTCGCGGGCGCCGCCCGCGACCCGGGCCGACCGCTTCTCGGCCCGCCGGCGGGCGGCCTCCGGGTCCGCTTCGGCGGCCTTGGCGGCCTTGGCCTGCTGCTTGGCGGCCCGGTCGGCGGCGGCCTGGCCGCGGCCGTTCAGCCACTCCTCGACCCAGTCCGGCGGGGCGGCCCCGTCGGCGACCGCCTCCGGGCCGGCGGCCCACAGCAGGAGCAGCCCGAGGGCGTGCTTGCACGGGAACTTCCGGCTCGGGCAACTGCACTTGTACGCGGGCGTCCCGAGCTCCACCGCCGTCCGGTAGGGCGTGCTGCCGCTGCCCTTGCACAGGCCCCACAGCGCGCCCCGCCCGGTGCCGGTGGCCGACCACGGGGCGGGCCCGGAGAGCTTGCCCGCGGCCTTCAGGGAGGCCGGGTCGGGCGCCAGCGAAAGGACGTGTTCGGTGCTCCAGCGTTCCTCCATGCCGATGACGCTAGGAGGCGGCACTGACAGTCGAGGGGCCGTCAGGCCGGGGCCAGCGGGCAGCCGGTGCCGACCCGCTCGGCGAGGTCCGCGCGCAGCGCCGCGAGCTCCGCGGTGCGGGCGTCGATCAGCGCGATCTTCTCCCGGAACAGCTCGGACAGCCGCTCGGCGGCGTCCGGCGCGGCGCTCAACTCGGCGCCGGTGCGGGCGATCTCGGCCAGCGAGAAGCCCAGCGCCTGCGCGGTGCGGACGTAGCGCAGCCAGGGCACCGACTCGGGCGGGAAGTCGCGGTAGCCGTTGGGCAGCCGGTGGGCGACCAGCAGCCCGGTGCGCTCGTAGAAGCGCAGGGCGTCCCGGCTCAGCCCGGACCGTTCGGCGAGTTCCCCGATCCGCATGACCCCGCTCCCGTCGGCGACTTGACCCTGGACAGTACTCCACCGTCCAGCATGGGGCCGTCCCCGTACGAGACGGCACAGGAGCCCGACATGACGCACCGCTACGCCCGCCTGGTCCGCGCCAGCGCCTGGTACGACCTGCTGGTCACCGCCCCGTTCGCCACCCCCTGGACGTACGCCCTCGCGCACCGGGCGCTGTCCGCGGCGGGCGGCGCGCTGGGGCTGGGCCGACTGCCGCCGTCGGAGCCGGTGCAGACGCTGTTCGCCAACCTGATGGGGTCGGTGGTGCTGGTCTGGGCGCTGCTGCGGCTGCTGCGCCCGCGGCCGGAGCACGGGTTGTTCGACGGCGCGGCCCGGGTGCTGTTCGCCTGCTGGCAGGGCTGGGCGCTGGGGCAGGGCGCGACCGGGCTGCTGTGGGGCTTCCTGGTGGTGGAGGCGGCGTTCGGCGCGGCCCAGCTGTGGCCCTGGCGGCGGGCGGCCGGCCGGGCCGCGCCGCCGGCCGGCTGAGGGCGGGCCGGTTGTCAGTGGCGGGGGGCAGAGTGGAACTCGCACGGGGCGAACGGGAGTTCTTCCGCCCAGGTCAGCGCCGTGCGGTCGATTCCCCGCGCCCTTCCCGCGCAGTGTCCTGACGTCCCGTGAGATCGGAGCAGTCGATGACCACCGAGACGACCAGCGAGGTCCTGCGGCAGCACGCCGAGGACGCGTTCGCCGAGGAGCTGGCCGCCCTCGCCCGGCACGACGACCGGACCAGGCCGGAGCGCTGGCGGCTCTCGCCGTGGGCGGTCGCCACCTACCTGCTGGGCGGCGAGCTCGCCGACGGCACGGTGATCACGCCGAAGTACATCGGCCCGCGCCGGGTGGTCGAGGTCGCCGTGACGACGCTGGCCACCGACCGGGCGCTGCTGCTGCTCGGCGTGCCCGGCACCGCCAAGACCTGGGTCTCCGAGCACCTCGCCGCCGCGATCTCCGGCGACTCCACGCTGCTCGTCCAGGGCACCGCCGGCACCCCCGAGGAGGCCGTCCGCTACGGCTGGAACTACGCCCAGCTCCTCGCCCACGGCCCGAGCGAGGACGCGCTCGTCCCGTCCCCGCTGATGCGCGCGATGCGCGACGGGCGGATCGCCCGGGTCGAGGAGCTGACCCGCATCCCGGCCGACGTGCAGGACAGCCTGATCACCATCCTGTCCGAGAAGACCCTCCCCGTACCGGAGTTGGGCTCCGAGGTGCAGGCGGTGCGCGGCTTCAACGTGATCGCCACCGCCAACGACCGCGACCGCGGCGTCAACGAGCTGTCCTCCGCGCTGCGCCGCCGCTTCAACACCGTGGTGCTGCCGCTGCCCGCCACCCTGGAGGAGGAGGTGGAGATCGTCACCCGCCGGGTCGGCCAGCTCGGCCGCTCGCTCGACCTGCCCGAACTGCCGGGCGGCGCGGCGGAGATCCGCCGGGTGGTCACCGTCTTCCGCGAGCTGCGCTCCGGCCTGACGGCCGACGGCCGGACGAAGGTGAAGACCCCCAGCGGCACGCTCTCCACCGCCGAGGCGATCTCGGTGGTCACCAACGGCCTCGCGCTGGCCACCCACTTCGGCGACGGCGTGCTGCGCGCGGGCGACGTCGCGGACGGCATCGTCGGCGCGGTGGTCCGCGACCCGGTCGCCGACCGGCAGGTGTGGCGCGAGTACGTGGAGGGCGTGGTCCGCGACCGCGACGGCTGGAAGGACTTCTACCGGGCCGCCCGGGAGGTCTCGGCGTGAACGCCCAGGTGACGCTGCTCGGGGTGCGCCACCACGGCCCCGGCTCGGCCCGCGCGGTGGCCGCCGCGCTGGCCGCCCTGCGGCCCGACGCGGTGCTGATCGAGGGCCCGCCGGAGGCCGACGAGCTGGTCGCGGCCGCCGCCGAGAAGGAGATGGTGCCGCCGGTCGCGCTGCTCGCGCACGTCGCCGACGACCCGGCGCGGGCCGCGTTCTGGCCGTTCGCCGCGTTCTCGCCCGAGTGGGTGGCGCTGCGGTACGCGCTGGACGCCGGGGTGCCGGTCCGGTTCATCGACCTGCCCGCCGCGCAGAGCCTCGCGCTCGGCCCGCGCGGCGCCGACGGCGAGGCGGCCGGCCCGTTCGGCGACGGCGACAGCGACGGCGTCAGTGCCGGTGACCGCGACGGCGTCAGTGACGGTGACCGCGACCGCGAAGGCGACGAAACCGTTACCGGGAACGGCGACACCTCCGGCGGTGACGGCGCGTCAGAGGAGGGGGAGGGGTCGGGAGTGCCGGGGGGCACTTCCCGGCCCGCGCCCGTCGACCCGATCGCCGAACTCGCCGCCGCCGCCGGCCACCCCGACCCGGAGTCCTGGTGGGAGGACGTGGTCGAGCACCGCACCCCCGACGGCGACCCGCTGGCCCCGTTCGCCGCCCTCGCCGAGGCGATGGCCGCCCTGCGCGAGCACCACCCGGCCGAGCGGCGCGACCTGGTCCGCGAGGCCGCCATGCGCCAGCAGCTCCGGGCCGCCCGCCGGGCCGGGCACCGGCGCATCGCGGTGGTCTGCGGCGCCTGGCACGTCCCCGCGCTCGCCACGCTGCCGACCGTCGCGCACGACCGGGCGCTGCTCGCCGAGCTCCCCAAGAAGCTCAGGACCGAGCTGACCTGGGTGCCGTGGACGCACCGCCGGCTGTCCCAGCACACCGGCTACGGCGCGGGCATCGACTCGCCCGGCTGGTACCACCACCTGTTCACCGCCCCCGAGCAGCCGGTCGCCCGCTGGATGACCAGGGTCGCCGAACTGCTCCGGGCCGAGGACCACCCGGTCTCCTCCGCGCACGTCATCGAGGCGATCCGGCTCGCCGAGACGCTCGCCGCGGTGCGCGGCCGCCCGCTGCCTGGCCTCACCGAGACCCTGGACGCGGTGCGCGCCGTGATGTGCGACGGCTCGGACGTCGCGCTCGCCCTGGTCCGCGAGCGCCTGGTGGTCGGCGACGCGCTCGGCGAGGTTCCCGACGGGGTGCCCGCCGTCCCGCTCCAGCGCGACCTGACCCGCCTCCAGCGCACCCTGCGGCTCAAGCCCGAGGCCGCCGCCCGCGAACTCGTCCTCGACCTGCGCAAGGACCTCGACGTCGAGCGCTCCCGGCTGCTGCACCGGCTGCGGCTGCTCGGCCTGCACTGGGGCCGCCCGTCCCGGGACAGCGTCCACTCGACCGGCACCTTCCGGGAGACCTGGCAGCTGTGCTGGGAGCCCGAGTTCTCGGTCCGCCTGGTCGAGGCCGGCCAGTGGGGCACCACCGTGCGCTCCGCCGCCACCCACCGGGCCGTCGCCGACGCCGCGACGGCCGAGCTCACCGCCCTCACCGCGCTCGCCGAACAGTGCCTGCTGGCCGACCTGCCCGACGCGCTGCCCGAGGTGATGCGGCTGCTCGCCGACCGCGCCGCGCTCGACACCGACGCCGGGCACCTCGCCGCCGCGCTCCCCGCCCTGGTGCGCACCCTGCGCTACGGCGACGTCCGCGCCACCGACACCAGCGCCCTCACCGCCGTCGCCCACGGCCTCGCCGAACGGCTCAGCCTCGCCCTGCCCGCCGCCTGCACCGGCCTCGACGCGGACGGCGCCAACGCCCGCCGCGCCGAACTCGACGCCGTCCACCAGGCGATCGCCCTGCTCGGCGGCGCCACCGCCGGACGCTGGGCCGCCACCCTGGCCGCGCTCGCCGCCCGCGAACCGCACGGCGGCCCCGCCACCGGCGTCCCCGGCCTGCTGCGCGGCCGCGCGGTGCGGCTGCTGCTGGACGACGGCCGGCTCGACGCGGAGGAGGCCGGGCGGCGGCTCGGTCTGGTGCTCTCCACCGCCTCCGACCCGGCCGACGCCGGCGGCTGGGTCGAGGGCTTCGTCTCCGGCGGCGGCGCGCTGCTGCTGCACGACCCGACACTGCTCGGCCTGCTCGACACCTGGCTGTGCGGGGTCTCCCCGGACGCCTTCACCGACCTGCTGCCGGTGCTGCGCCGCACCTTCTCCTCGCTGGAGACGGGCGTGCGCCACACCATCGGCTCCCGGGTCGCGGCCGGCCCGCTCACGGCTCCCGCGGCGGGCTCCGCCCCGGACGCCCCGCTCGACGAGGAGCGCGCCGAGGCGGCCACGGAGGTGCTGGCGCTGCTGCTGGGCGTGCGGGTGCCGCAGCCGCGCATCCCCCGGCAGGTGGACCGCCGCGCGGGGTGAGACGCCCTACGGACCGGGGCGGCCCGCAGGACGCGCTGCGGTGCTGCCCCGGCCCTTCCCGTTCCCGTTCCCGTTCCCCTTCCGCTTCGCGCAGTTCCCCGCGCCCCTGACGGGGCGCGGGGGTTAAGGAGTGAATTCACATGACTGTCCGTCAGGACGACGAGCGGATGCGGCGCTGGCGGCTGGTGCTGGGCGGCGACGCGGACGGCACCGGGGTGCGGCTGACCGGGCGGGACGCGGCGATGGACGGGGCGCTGGGGGCGCTGTACCGGGAGGACGGGAAGCGGTCGGCTGGGCTCGGCGGGTCGGCGCCGAAGGTGGCGCGCTGGCTGGGCGACATCCGGGAGTACTTCCCGACCAGCGTGGTGCGGCTGATGCAGCAGGACGCGATCTCCCGCCTCGGCCTGGACCGGCTGCTGCTGGAGCCGGAGATGCTGGCCGCCGTCGAGCCGGACGTGCACCTGGTGGGGACGCTGCTGTCGCTCAAGCACGCGCTGCCGGAGACCACCCGGGAGACCGCCCGAACGGTGGTCGGCAAGGTGGTCGCCGAGCTGGAGCGCCGGCTCGCCGACAGGACCCGCTCGACGGTCGGCGGCGCGCTGGACCGCAGCGCCCGGGTGAACCGCCCCCGGCACCGGGACATCGACTGGGACCGGACCATCCGGGCCAACCTGTCGAAGTACCTGCCGGAGTACCGCACGATCGTCCCGGAGCGGCTGGTCGGCTACGCGCGGGCCCAGCGGGCGGTGAAGAAGGACGTGATCCTCTGCATCGACCAGTCCGGTTCGATGGCGCCGTCGGTGGTGCACTCGGCGGTGTTCGGCGCGGTGCTGGCGTCGATGCCGAGCCTGGACACCCGGCTGGTGGTGTTCGACACCTCGGTGGTCGACCTGACCGAGCAGCTCAGCGACCCGGTGGACGTGCTGTTCGCGACCCAGTTGGGCGGCGGCACCGACATCAACCGGGCGCTGGCCTACTGCCAGTCGAAGATCAGCCGGCCGTCGGAGA
Source organism: Kitasatospora sp. NPDC090308 (assembly GCF_044769485.1). NCBI lineage: Bacteria > Bacillati > Actinomycetota > Actinomycetes > Kitasatosporales > Streptomycetaceae > Kitasatospora > Kitasatospora sp. NPDC090308. Next base: position 259,372 of record NZ_JBIVXY010000009.1, read on the forward strand.
CGGTCGTGGTGCTGATCAGCGACCTGTACGAGGGCGGCATCCGGGACGAGATGCTGAAGCGGGTCGCCGCGATGAAGGCGTCGGGGGTGCAGTTCATCGCGCTGCTGGCGCTGTCCGACGAGGGCGCCCCGGCCTACGACCACGCGCACGCGCAGGCGCTGGCCGAGCTGGGCGCCCCGGCGTTCGCCTGCACGCCGGACGCGTTCCCGGACATCATGGCGGCGGCGATCGAGAAGCGTCCGCTGCCGGTGCCCGACCGGGGGTGAGCAGTGCCCCGGCGGGCCGGTCCAGGGGTCCGGCGCCCACCCGTCCGGGTGAAGCGGTGGTGGGCCCCGCCATGGCGCGCCCCCGCTGCTGAGCGGCCCGGTCCGGGTCTGCTGTGACGGTTCTCACCAAGGCGGACCCGGCCCCGGGCGAAACAGGCCGGTCGTCCGGGGATAACCTGCCATGCGGACGTGACGCGCGTGTTGATTGACGATGCGCCCGGCAACTGCGTGGGCCGCAAGGCCGTACATCTGCGTACCCGCTCAGTGTCGACGACCCGCAGCGAAGATCCTGCCGTGGCACGCTCGTAGAGACACATTCCGCGACCACGAACAAGGACAAACACGTGGACCTGTTCGAGTACCAGGCGAGGGACCTCTTCGCCAAGCACGGTGTACCCGTGCTTGACGGCGATGTCATCGAGACCGCCGCAGACGCTGCCGCCATCGCGGAGCGCTTCGGCGGCCGAGCCGTCGTCAAGGCTCAGGTGAAGGTGGGCGGCCGAGGCAAGGCCGGTGGCGTGAAGCTCGCGTCCGACCCGCAGGACGCCGTTGCCAAGGCCGAGGCGATCCTCGGCATGGACATCAAGGGCCACACCGTCCACAAGGTGATGCTGGCCCAGACCGCGGACATCAAGGAGGAGTACTACGTCTCCTTCCTGCTCGACCGCACCAACCGCACCTTCCTGGCCATGGCCAGCGTCGAGGGCGGCGTGGAGATCGAGGTCGTCGCCGAGGAGAACCCCGACGCGCTGGCCAAGATCCCGGTCGACGCCAACGAGGGTGTGACCGCGGAGAAGGCCGCCGAGATCGTCGCCGCGGCGAAGTTCCCGGCCGAGATCGCCGACCAGGTCGCCGACGTCCTGCAGAAGCTCTGGGTCGTCTTCATCAAGGAGGACGCCCTCCTGGTCGAGGTCAACCCGCTGATCAAGTCCGGCGAGGGCAAGATCATCGCGCTGGACGGCAAGGTCTCCCTGGACGAGAACGCCGAGTTCCGCCAGCCCGAGCACGAAGCGCTCGAGGACAAGGCCGCCGCCAACCCGCTCGAGGCGGCGGCGAAGGCCAAGGGCCTGAACTACGTCAAGCTCGACGGCCAGGTCGGCATCATCGGCAACGGCGCGGGCCTCGTCATGAGCACCCTGGACGTCGTCGCGTACGCCGGTGAGAACCACGGCGGCGTGAAGCCGGCCAACTTCCTCGACATCGGCGGCGGCGCCTCCGCCGAGGTGATGGCGAACGGCCTGGAGATCATCCTGGGCGACACCGACGTCAAGTCGGTCTTCGTCAACGTCTTCGGCGGCATCACCGCCTGCGACGCGGTCGCCAACGGCATCGTGCAGGCCCTCGCGCTCCTGGAGAGCAAGGGCGAGGCCGTCACCAAGCCGCTCGTCGTCCGCCTGGACGGCAACAACGCGGAGCTCGGCCGCCAGATCCTGACCGACGCCAACCACCCGCTGGTGCAGCAGGTGGACACCATGGACGGCGCCGCTGACCGCGCCGCCGAGCTGGCCAACAAGTAAGGAAGGGGACTTCACACCATGGCTATCTTCCTTACCAAGGACAGCAAGGTCATCGTCCAGGGTATGACCGGCTCCGAGGGCATGAAGCACACCCGCCGCATGCTCGCCTCCGGCACCCAGATCGTCGGCGGCGTGAACCCGCGCAAGGCCGGCACCACCGTGGACGTGGACGGCACCGAGGTGCCCGTGTTCGGCACCGTGGCCGAGGCGATCGAGAAGACCGGTGCCGACGTCACCGTCATCTTCGTCCCGCCGGCGTTCACCAAGTCCGCCGTGGTCGAGGCGATCGACGCCGAGATCCCGCTCGCCGTGGTCATCACCGAGGGCGTGCCGGTGCACGACACCGCCTCGTTCTGGGCCCACGCCGGCGCCAAGGGCAACAAGACCCGCATCATCGGCCCGAACTGCCCCGGCCTGATCAGCCCCGGACAGTCCAACGCGGGCATCATCCCGGCCGACATCACCGGCCCGGGCAAGATCGGTCTGGTGTCGAAGTCCGGCACCCTGACCTACCAGCTGATGTACGAGCTCCGTGACATCGGCTTCTCCTCCGCGGTGGGCATCGGTGGCGACCCGGTCATCGGCACCACCCACATCGACGCCCTCAAGGCGTTCCAGGAGGACCCGGAGACCGAGCTCATCGTCATGATCGGCGAGATCGGCGGCGACGCCGAGGAGCGGGCCGCGGCCTACATCGCCGAGCACGTCACCAAGCCGGTCGTCGGCTACGTCGCGGGCTTCACCGCGCCCGAGGGCAAGACCATGGGCCACGCCGGCGCCATCGTCTCCGGCTCCTCCGGCACCGCCCAGGCGAAGAAGGAGGCCCTGGAGGCCGCCGGCGTCAAGGTCGGCAAGACGCCGTCCGAGACCGCCCGCCTGGCCCGCGAGCTGATCGCCGCCGCGCAGTAGCAGCAGGCAGCAGGCAGCAAGCCGTACCGCCAGTACGCCGCAGGCGCCGCGCACCGTTCCGACGGTGGGCGGCGCCTGCGGCGTTCGCGGGGCGGGGCGGGGCGGGACGGCGGATCAGGCCGGGCGCGGGACGCAGTGCCCCGCCGGGCCGCCGCACGGGTCCGCCAGCGGCGGCGGCAGCGGGTGGTGCTCCGGCGCGGGCGGGGCGAACGGCGGGCGGTGGGCCGCGAACGGGCCGGGCGGCAGCGCGTCCAGGGCCGGCAGGTCCGCGCCGGCCGGGGCCAGCGGCGGCGGCAGCGCACCCGCCGGGCCCACCAGGCGGGCCGGCACCCCCGGCGTCGGCCCGCACCACGGCGTCCGCAGGCCCGGCGCGCGGTCCGGGGCCGCCGGACCGGCGCTGCCCGAACCGGCCGACGTGCAGGCCGTCTCCCGCGGCGGCTCCGGGCGCGCCAGCTCCGACGGGCCCACCCCCAGCAGGGTCGCCGCCATCACCGCGCCCACCGCGACCGTCAGCGCCGCCGCCGCGCCCGTCACCAGGCCGGTGCGCAGCCGGCTGTCCGCCACCAGCAGCGCGGTGGACGGCAGCCGCGGACCCGGGCAGCCGTGCACCGCCGCCCGGTGCAGCAGTTCGGCCAGCCGCTCCGCGAACTCCGGGTCCTCCGGGTCCGCGCCGACCAGCGCCGGCACCTCCCGGGCCAGCGCGGCCCGCGCCGAACGGACCCGGCCCTCGGCCGCCGCCGTGCTCGACTCCACCTCCAGCGCGACCCGCTCCACCGGCAGGCCCAGCGTGTCGTGCAGCACCAGCGCCCGCCGCCGCGGACGCGACAGCCGCAGCAGCGCCTTCACCAGCGCCCGGTCACGGTGGGTCAGCTTCTGCGGCGGCTCGGGCGGCTCCGCCCCGCCGTCCGCCCCGTCGACCGCGATCCGCCGCCGCGGCCACCGCAGCAGGTGCGCCCGCCGCGGGCCGCCCCGGTGCCACGGCGACAGCGCCAGGTCGAACGCCGCCCCGCGCACCCACCCCTCCGGGTCCGGCCCCGCCGCCACCTCCGCCCACCGGCGGGCGGCCGCGCCCAGCGCCAGGTGCGCGCAGTGCACGGCGCGGTGGCGGTGGCCGGTCAGCAGGAAGGTCTGCTGGACCAGCCGGGTGTGGACCAGGGCGGCGAACTCCTCGAAGGAGGCCGGGCGGGCGTCTTCGGCGGCGGGGGCGGGGGCACTCGCGGGTGCCTCCGGCTGCGGGGGGCCGACGAACTCGGCGGGGGCGGGGGCGGGGGCGGGGTCGGGGTCGGGCGCAGGCGCGGGATCGGTCGGGTCCGGGGCCGGAGCCGGTGCCTGCGGTGCCTGCGGCGTCTCCGGTGCCTGCGGGGTCAGGGTGGCGAGCAGGGCGAGCGCCTCCTCGCGGTCGCGGACGCCGAGCTTGCGGATCGCCCGGTTGAGGTGGTGGCGGGCGGTGGCGGGGGCAACGCCCAGCTGCCGGGCCATCGCGCGCAGGTCGTCGCCGGCGGTCAGCCGGGCCAGGGCCTGGGCCTCGCGCGGGGCGAGGCGGCGCAGCAGGAGTTCGACGTCCTCGCGGGCCCGGGGCGAGGTTCCGGTGGTCGGCTCGGGCTCGGCGGTCGAGGGCGAGGTCACCGGTCTCCTCCGTGGCATCCGGGGCAGGGCCGTGCCGGAAAAAGGCACATGTACTGATAATCCGGGACACGGCGAAGGTTCGCCCGTTGACACCCCTCAACGGGTGGTCTTGGCAGCATGAGGGCCATGACGCAGCTGATGGGCCGTCCGATCCTGGGCCTGCCGAGCGACTTGAACAGCCGCTCCACCCTCACCGACCTGCTCACCGGCGTCCGCACCGCGCTGCTCACCCTCTCCGTGGTCGCCGTCCCGGTGTTCGGGCTGTGGGTGCTGGCCCCGTACGGCGACGACACGGCGCAGGACGCGGGCCGGGCCGCGTGCGGTCTCTGGCTGCTCGGCCACGGCGCGCCCCTCGGCCGCGGCCCCCGGGCCGTCCCGGTGACCGTCGCGCCGCTGCTGCTCACCGCCGTCACCGCGGTGCTGCTCTCCCGGGCCGGACGCCGCCAGGCCCGGCGCGCCCGGGGGCGCGGATGGGCCCGCTGGCGCTCCCCGCTCGCGGTGTACGCCGGGTACCTGCTGGTCGCGGCCTTCGCCGTCGCCCAGTGCGCCGACCCGCAGGCCCTGCTGCGCTCCCGGGCGGTCGCTGACCTCGCCGCCGTCGCCCTGCTCGCCGCCGCCGCGCTCGGCCACGGCCTGTGGTCCGGGCTGGGCCGACCTGCCGCGCTGCCCCGGCTCCCGCTGCCGCCCGCGTTCTGGCCGGACGGCGCCGGGGCGGCCGTCGGACGGGCGCTGGCCGGCTGGCTGCTCGCGCTCACCGCCGGGGGCGGGGTCCTGTTCGCCGTCGCCGTCCTGCTCGGCTCCGCCGGACCGGACGCGCAGCGGCTCGGCGGCGGGGCGGCCGACTGGCTCGGCCTGCTGCTGGCCTGCCTGCTACTGGTCCCCAACGGGCTCATCTGGTCCGCGAGTTACGCCCTCGGGGTCGGCTTCGCGGTCGGCGCCGACAGCCACGCCGGACCGTTCGGCACCCGGCTCGGCCCCGCCCCCGACTTCCCGCTGCTCACCCTGCTCCCCACCGACCGCGGCCCCGACTGGCACCTGCTCGTCGGCCTCGCCCCCCTCGCCGCCGCGACCACCGCCGCCCTGCTGCTCGGCCGCGCCGCCACCCGCTGGACCCTCACCCAGACCGCGACCACCGCCACCGCGACCGCCCTCGCCGCCACCCCGCCCGGCCTGCTCGCCGCCCACCTCGGCGGCGGCGCGCTCGGCCCCGGCCGGATGTCCGCACTCGGCCCGGTGCCCTGGCAGTTCGCCCTCGCCCAGACCGGCTGGCTGCTCGCCGCCACCCTCCCGGGAGCACTGCTGTGGCGCTGGTGGCTCGCCCGCGACCACGATCACGACGGCGGCGGCGGCGACGGCGTGGGGCCGGTGGTCCGGGCCCGGGTCGGCGCGTACCGCCTGGTGTGCCGCCTGGCTGCGTGAACGGACGGGTGACCGCTGCCGTCCACGCGACGAGGCGGCACACCAGCCCGCCTGCCCGTCCGCCGGGCCTGCTCGTCGCCTTACCTCGGCGGCGGCGCGCTCGGTCCCGGTCGGATGTCCGCACTCGGCCCGGTGCCCTGGCGGTTCGTCTTCGCCCGGACCGGCTGGGTTGTTCGCCGTGCCCCTTCCGGGAGCGCTGCTGTGGCGCTGGTGGCTTGGCCACGACCGCGACCGCGAAGACGGCGTGGGGCCGGTCGATGCGTACCGCCTGGTGTGCCGCCTCGCCGCGTGAACGGACGGGTGACCGCTGCCGTCCGCACGACGAGGCAGCCCGCCAGCCCGCCAGCCCGCCAGCGCGCCCGCTCGTCCGCCCCCTCACGCGTCCTTGTGCCGCAGGGTGCGCAGCCCGCCCAGGGCCGCTGCTGCGGTCCAGGCGGTCATCAGGAGCAGGCCGGTGGTGTGGCCGTAGTGGACGCCGGGGGTGTCGGCGAGGCGGAGGGCGTACTGGCCGGCCCGGTCGGGGAGGAACTGGGCGGCTTCGCGGATGCCGGGGACGGCGGCCAGGGCGGTGGTGCCGAGGAAGACCGCGGGGGTGAGCAGGCCGAGGGCCGCGGTCTGGTTGCGCAGCACGGTGGTGAGGGCCAGGCACAGGACGAGCAGCAGCGGGTGGTAGAGCACTCCCGCGGCGAGGGCCCGGGCGGTGCCGGGGGCGGAGAGGTCCAGGCCCACGGTGGCGGCGGTGGCGGCCAGTTGGCCGCCGACGGTGGCCAGGCCGACGGCCAGGCCCAGGCCGGTGCCGAGCAGCAGCTTGGCGCGGTAGAACCGTAGCCGGTCCGGGACGGCGGCGAGCGAGGTGGAGAGCGTCCCGGAGGCGTACTCCTGGCCGATCAGCAGGACGCCCAGGCAGGCGACCGCGACCTGGCCGAAGTTCAGCCCGTAGTACAGGCCCTCCATCGGGTCGTCCCGCAGCGAACCGTCGGAGTGCCCGTACGCGGCCTGGACGGCCGCGGTGATCCCGGCGCCGAGCGCCACCGCGAGGAGCGGGGCCGCCCACAGCGAGCGCAGGGTGGCGAACTTCGCCCATTCGGCGCGCAGCGGGTACGTGCGGGCGCTCATGCCGTCACCGCCCGGTACTCGACGGCGTCCGCGGTCATCCGCATGAAAGCCTCCTCCAGGGAGTCGTGGGTGACGGTCAGTTCGATCAGGGCCACCCGGTGCTCGGCGGCCAGCGCGCCCAGCCGCCCGGGGTCGGCGTCGGGGACGTCGAACGCCCCGCCGCCGCCGGGCACCGGCACCGCGTCCGGGTGGGCGGTGGACAGCAGCGCGGCCAGGGCGGCCGGTTCGACGGCCCGGACCCGGACCCGGCGGCGGCCGTGGCGCTCCAGGAACCCGGTGGTGGAGGTGTCCGCGAGCAGCCGGCCCCGGCCGATCACCACCAGGTGGTCGGCGGTCACCGCCATCTCGGCCATCAGGTGCGAGGAGACCAGCACCGCCCGGCCCTCGCCCGCGAGTCGGCGCAGCAGCTCCCGGATCCACCGGATGCCCTCCGCGTCCAGGCCGTTCACCGGCTCGTCCAGCAGCAGCGCCGCCGGGTCGCCGAGCAGGGCCGCCGCGACGCCCAGGCGCTGGCGCATGCCCAGCGAGAAGGTCCTGATCCGGCGGTCGGCGACCTCGGCCAGGCCCACCAGGGCCAGCACCTCGCCGACCCGCCGGGACGGCAGGGCGTGCGAGGCGGCGATCCACCGCAGGTGCCCGGCGGCGGTGCGGCCCGGGTGCAGGGCCTGCGCGTCCAGCAGCGCCCCCACCCGGCAGAGCGGGCGCTCCAGCGCGGCGTACGGCCGCCCGTCCACCAGCGCCGCCCCGGCGGTCGGCCGGTCCAGCCCCAGCACCATCCGCAGCGTGGTCGACTTGCCCGCCCCGTTCGGCCCTAGGAACCCGGTCACCCGCCCCGGCTCGACCCGGAACGCGAGGCCGTCGACCACCCGCCGCCCGTCGTACGCCTTGGTCAGGTCGCGGATCTCGATCACGGCAACTCCCTTCGTCCGGCTGCTGATCCGAGTCAACCGCCCGGCCCGGGGCCACCGGATCCCGCCCGCGAGTGGCCCTTCTCCCTCCCGGGAGGGAGGACACCGCCGGGGACCGCGGTGCCCGGGGCGTTTCGGACGCGTGCGCGAAAGGGCCTCGTTCGGGTGAAAGGGGGAAACGTTTCCGCTCCGCGCGGATTTCCGCCGATACGATTCCGCCGGGCGGGCCGGTCCGCGCTCTTCGTGGAGTGCGGTTCGTGCGGTCCGTGCGGCGTCGGGAAAAGGCGGTCCGGCGGAAAAGGCGGTCCGGCAATTTCCGCGCCCGGACGGCTCCACCGAAAACCGCAACGGGAAAGCCCCCGACGACCGACTCGCGGCCGCCGGTCCCGCCGGAATTCCCGGGAGGATCTCCCGGGGGCCGCGCCGGAATCCGCGGCCCCTCCGAAGGGAACCCGCCATCACGACCACGCGCGACGCCGAACGCTACGGGGACGACCTCTTCGCGGCCTCCCGCGGCGACGAGCGCGAACGGCTGGAAGGGCTGGCCGCCGCCTTCGACCCGGCCAGTCGGCAGGACCTGCTCGCGCTGGGGCTCGACGCCCGGTGGACCTGCCTGGACGCCGGAGCGGGCGCGGGCACCCTGAGCGGCTGGCTGGCGTCCGTCGCCGGGTCCGCCCGGCAGGTCACGGCCGTCGACCGCGACACCCGTCTCCTCGACCACCTCGCGGATGCCGGGGTGCGGGTCGTCCGGGCCGACCTGAGCGATCCGGCCTTCGACCCGGGCCGGTTCGATCTCGTGCACGCCCGGTTCCTGCTGATGCACCTCAGGGACCGGAGGGAGGTGCTGCGCCGCCTGGCCTTCTGGCTCAAGCCCGGCGGAGTGCTGGTGGTCTCCGACTCCCTCGCGGTCGGCGGCGAGACCTCGCCGCACGAGGCGTACCGGCGCACGGTCGCCGCCTACTGGCGGATGCTCGCCGAGACGATCGGCAGCGACCGGCACTGCGCCGCGCAGTACCCCCGGATGCTGGCGGGGCTCGGCCTGCGGGACGTCGGCCTGCGCCTGCACGCGCCGCTGGCCGGCCACCACCCCGGGTTCACCCGCTTCCTGGCCCTGTCGCTGGGGCAGAGCCGGGACCGGCTGCTGGCGGCCGGGCTGCCCTCGGACGTCTACCGGGAGGCGCTCCGGCACCTGGCGGACCCGTCGGCCCGGGAGCTGTTCTTCGCCATGGCCACCTGCTGGGGCCGCGCCCCGGCCGCCCCCTAGTAGTGCTTCGTTAGGTTCTGGTTCTGCGTCTGGTTCTTGTGCGGGGTAGGGGGCGGTTGCAGGTGGCGCAGGTGCCGGTCCAGCCCTTGA
>NZ_JBIVXY010000010.1:0-16669 GCF_044769485.1 Kitasatospora sp. NPDC090308
CCCCGCCGGCCCCGCGGGTTCCGCGCTCGCCCCCCCACGTAGCCCCCCGCCCCCCCCGCCGGCCCCCGGGGGGCGGGGCGGGGGGGAGACGCGCACGAGGACTCGTGCACGTCTCCCCCGCGGCCGACCGCTTTCGCGTCCGGGTCAGGGGCCGACGGTCTCGGCCAGCGTCGCGTCCGCGTGACCGAGGACGGCCTGGCGGGCTTCGGCGCCGGTGACGGTGACGCGGACCGCGTCGATGCTCACACCGGCGCTCCCCGCTCCACCACCGATCGAACTGCTCGGACCGGTCGGACCGGTCGAGGCAGTCAGGTCGCTCGCGCTGGTCGGGCTGGTCGGGGCAGTCGGGCCGCTCGGACTGGTCGAGGCCGTCGGACTGGTCAGGCCGCTCGGGCCGGTCGCCGTCGGGCTCGTCGGGCTGGTCGGGCTCGTCGGCGACGCGAGTGCGGCCTCCGCCGCTGGTGTGCTCCGAGGGCCCGGGAGCGGCGGAGCCGTGACGGGTGCGGTCCGGTCGTTGAGGACGACCTCCGCGACCATCGGCCGCGCGAGGTCCGCGGGAATCCTGATGCGCGTCCCCGGCGCCGGGTTCTGCGGGATGCTCGCCACCTCGATGCCGCCGTAACGGACCGTTCCGCCGCTGAGCGCCATCGTGAACTCGGGTGCGCGGCCCGCCCCCGCCACCACCGAGACGCGCAGCCCCGACAGCCGCACCTCCACGGCCGCCGAACCGGCCGTCGCGAACGGGTCCGCGCCGGGCACCGCGGCCGGAACCGACAGCCCCAGCGTCCGCGCCTGCACCGACGCCTCCAGCCGGCAGCCCTCCGGCCCGGACCGCGCGCCCAACGTTCCGCTCGCGGCGGTGCGCACCGCCATGTCCTGCCCGTCGGCCGCCGCGGTCGGCACCGCGGCCGCGCTCACGCCGGGCAGCGACACGATGCCGGGGAAACCGACCGGACCGGCGAACGGGGACATCCCGACCAGGTCGGCCAGGCCGGACCGGGTCGACCGGCCCACCGAGACGCTTCCGTCGAACGGGCCCCGCTCCTGCGGCACCCCGCCCGCCTGCGGCCACTGGGCCTGCCACAGCCGCGCGCCGGAGTCGTCCCCGTTCAGCGCGGCAGCCCACGCACGCGCCAGGCCGCATCCCGCCGCGGCGGCGCTCCCCGCCTCGTCGACCGCCGTGGCGGCACCCGCCCCGCACAGCACCGAGACGCCCACCGCCACGCTCGTCAGCGCACAGCCGACCGGCATCAACCGTTTCATCGTCCGACCCTTTCATCGCAGTATTTGCAGTACTTTCAGCCCTCTCTAGCTCCTCGCGCGCCCGGGACCGCACCGGCAGGCCCGGGGTCCACCGCATCCCACCCGAACGGCCGAGCGCCCGCGTGCTGACCCGGCGTCAGTTCCCGGTTTTCCCTGGGGCGGTGTGGGTGGGGTGGGGAAGACTACGGGCAGCGCCGGTGCACGGTCCGGCGGCGATCCCCTCCCCACGGACGAAGTTGAGGCCCATGCCAGCGACAGCTCCCCCCGCGACCCTCTCCCCCGCCCACGCCGAACTGGCGGCGCGGCACGGGCTGGGCGCCCCGACCGCCACCTTCGAGCCCCAGCGGTACGGGGTGCTGCTGAAGGTCTCGTTCTACCTGACCCTGGCCGTCCTGCTCTTCCTCTTCGTGGTGCCGGCCGTGGTCTTCTACTACCTGTCGCTGCGCCGCCAGCCGGACTTCAACCCCCGGCAGGCGGCGAAGCGGCTGCACCTGTTCGAACACGGCCTGATCGTCGACCAGGAGACCGGCCCGGGCGCGGTGGCCCTGCGGTGGGACGAGGTCCGGCTGCACGAGGAGCAGACCCAGAAGATCATCAACGGGATACCGGGCCCGGTCCGCTACACCTGCCTGCTGCGGACCCCGGGCGCCGGCGTGACGGTCACCGACTTCTACCGGACCCCGGCGGTCTGGGCCCGGGCCATGCAGCACGCGGTCCTACGGGCCCAGGGCCCCGGGGCGCAGGAGGCGCTGCGCTCGGGCGAGGTGCTGGACTTCGGCCCGTTCGACCTCTCCGGCGCGGGCATCACCCACCAGCGCCAGTTGCTCCCCTGGGACCGGCTGGGGCGGGTCGAGCTCGGCGGCGGCGCCGTCCGGGTGGTGCGGGACGACGAGCCCTCGCCCTGGGCCCGCGCGATGGCGAAGAGCGTCCCGAACCTGTCGGTCTTCCTGGCCCTGGTGGAGGCGCACGGCGCCGGCTGAGGGCCCGGGTCCCGGCCGGGCGGCCCCGGGCCTCACCGCCCGGGCCGCTCCTCCAGGGCGGGCAGCACCTTGTCCAGCGTGACGGGCAGGTCCCGCACCCGCGCCCCGCAGGCGTGCCACACCGCGTTCGACACCGCGGCGGCGGTGCCGACGATGCCGATCTCGCCGATGCCCTTGGTCCCCAGCACGTTGACGTGCGGGTCGTGCTCGTCGAGCCAGTGGGCCTCGACCTCGGCGACGTCCGCGTGGGCCGCGATGTGGTAGCCGGCGAGGTCGTGGTTGACGACGTGGCCGGTGCGGGGGTCGAGCACGCTGTTCTCGTGCAGCGCCATGGACAGCCCCATGGTCATGCCGCCGACGAACTGCGAGCGGGCGGTGCGCGGGTTGACGATCCGGCCCGCGGCGAACACGCCGAGCAGGCGCGGCACCCGGACCTCCCCGGTGTCCAGGTGGACCCGCGCCTCGGCGAACTGGGCGCCGAAGGCGTGCATCGCCCAGCGGTCGGACCCCGGCCGGACGGAGCCGGACGCCTCGGCCCGCTCCGGCGGCTCGGCCCCGTACCGGGCCCGGAAGGCGCGGGCGGCCTCGACCACGGCCGAGCCCCAGGTCGCCGTGCCCGAGGAGCCACCGGCCACCGTCGCCATCGGGTAGGCGGTGTCGCCGATCCGCACCTCCACCCGCTCGACCGGGACGTCGAGCGCGTCCGCGGCGATCTGCGCCAGCGTGGTCCAGGTGCCGGTGCCGAGGTCGGCCGCACCGATCTCGGCGACGTACCGGTCGCCCTCCCGCCGGATCGTCGCCGTCGACTCCGGCATCAGGTGCACGGGGTAGGTGGAGGCGGCGACGCCGGTGCCGACCAGCCAGTCGCCGCTGCGGCGCACCCCGGGCCGCGGGTCGCGCCCGGCCCAGCCGAAGCGGGCCGCGCCCTCGCGCAGGCAGCCGACCAGGTTGCGGCTGGAGAAGGGCTTGCCGGTGTCGGGGTCGGTGCCGGGCTCGTTGCGGATGCGCAGCTCGATCGGGTCGAGGCCGAGGCGCTCGGCCAGTTCGTCCAGCGCCACCTCGGGCCCGAACATGCCGGGGCACACCCCGGGGGCGCGCATCCAGGACGGCACCGGGACGTCCAGGGCGGCCAGCCGGTGGGTGGTGCGCCGGTTGGCGGCGGCGTACATCATCCGGGCGGGCACGCCGGTCTGCTCGGCGAACTCCTTGATCCGGGAGGTCTGTTCGACCACGTCGACGGCGAGGGCGGTCAGCCTGCCGTCGCGGTCGGCGGCCAGCACGCAGCGCTGGATGGTGGGGGTGCGGTAGCCGGCCAGCGCGAACATCTGCTGCCGGGTCAGCACCAGCCGCACCGGCCGGCCGGGGACGGCGCGCGCGGCCATCGCGGCCAGCACCGTGTTGACGTGCGGCTCGCCCTTCGAGCCGAAGCCGCCCCCGACGTACGGGCAGATCACCCGGACCTTCGCCTCGTCCAGGCCGAACACGGCCGCCAGCGCGGTCCGGGCGGGGTGGACGCCCTGGGTGGAGTCCCACAGGGTGAGGAAGCCCTCCGCCTGGTCCCAGCGGGCCGTGGTGGCGTGCGGCTCCATCGGGTTGTTGTGGTACATCGCGGTGGTGTACGTCCGCTCGACCGTCACCTCGGCCGCCGCCACGGCCGCCGCGACGTCGCCCTCGACGGTGTCGGTGGGGAAGTCCGGGTTGACCTTCTCGGGCGCGTACAGGTCGTCGCGGTCGGCCCGCAGCTCGCTGTCGTGCTCCTGCCGCTCGTACTCCACCCGGACCAGGGCGGCGGCGTGCCGGGCCGTCTCGGAGCTGTCGGCGACCACCAGGGCGACGACCTGGCCCCGGAAGGCGACCTCCCGGTCCTGGAGGGCCGCCAGCTCGCGGTTCCCGGTGTCGGCCAGCCGTTCGGCGCGGTCGGGGGTGAGCACCGCGAGCACGCCGTCGAGCGCCTCGGCGGCGGCGGTGTCCAGCCCGGTGATCCGGCCCCGGGCGACGTCGGCCTGGACGGGGTGCGCGTGGGCGGCGTCCGCCACCGGGGCCTCGGCGGCGTAGGCGGCGGTGCCGCGCACCTTGGCGGCGCCGTCCCGGCGGGGCAGGTCCCGGCCGATGGCGGCGGATTCGTCGACGGAGGTCATCGGGCGTCCTCTCCGACCAGCTCGCGCAGGGTGGCGGCGAGGGTGCGGCGCAGCAGGGGGATCTTGAACGCGTTGCCGCCGTCCAGGCCCTCCAGCGGGCGGGCGTCGGCGAGTTCGGCGTCCGCGGCGGCCCGGTAGGACTCCTCGGTCGCCGGGGCGCCGCGCAGCACCCGCTCGGCCCGGCGGGCCCGCCAGGGCACGTGGGCGGCGCCGCCGAACGCGACGCGCGCGTCCGTGATCACGCCGTCCCGCACCTCCACCGCCGCGGCCACGCTGACCAGGGCGAAGGCGTACGAGGCGCGGTCGCGGACCTTGCGGTAGGCCGAGCGGCGGGCCGGCGGTAGGGCGGGCAGGTCGATCGCGGTGACGAGGTCGCCGTGTTCGAGCACCGTGTCCCGTTCGGGGGTGTCGGCGGGCAGCCGGTGCAGGTCGGTGAAGGGGACGGTGCGCTCGCCGTCCGGGCCCAGCACCCGCACCCGGGCGTCGAGCGCGGCCAGTGCCACCGCCAGGTCGGAGGGGTGGACCGCGACGCAGTGCTCGGAGGCGCCGAGGATCGCGTGGTGGCGGGTCCAGCCGCCGAGGGCGGAGCAGCCGGAGCCGGGCTCGCGCTTGTTGCAGGGGGTGGTGACGTCCTGGAAGTAGGCGCAGCGGGTCCGTTGCAGCGGGTTGCCGCCGGTGGTGGCCATGTTGCGCAGCTGCCCCGAGGCGCCCGACAGCAGGGCCTGGGACAGCACGGGGAAGCGCTCGCGCACCCGCGGGTCGGCGGCGAGCGCACTGTTGCTGACGCCCGCGCCGATCCGCAGGCCGCCCCCGTCGAGGTCCTCGACCGTGGCGGGCAGCAGGTCGGCGACGTGCACGACCAGGTCGGGGGCGACGATCCCCAGCTTGAGGTGGTCGACCAGGTTGGTCCCGCCGCCGAGGAACACCGCGGCCGGGTTCCGGGCCACGCTGCGGACGGCCTCCGCCGGGTCGCCGGGGCTCAGGTAGTCGAACGGCTTCATCCGGCGGCCTCCGCGGTCGGTCGCCCGCCGGTGCGCAGGGCGACCGCGGCCTGCTGGACGGCGGGCACGATGTTGACGTAGGCGGCGCAGCGGCACAGGTTGCCGCTCATCCGCTCGGCCACCTCGGCGCGGTCCAGCTCCGGCGGTCGGACACCGTCCGTGACGGCGCTCGGCCAGCCCCGGGCGAACTCGTCGAGCGCGCCGACCGCGGAGACCACCTGCCCCGGGGTGCAGTAGCCGCACTGGAAGGCGTCGCAGTCGATGAACGCCCGCTGCACGGGGTGCAGCCCGTCCTCGGCCTCCGGCGCGCGGGCGGCGAGCCCCTCGGCGGTGACCACCTCGGCGCCGTCCTGGGTGACCGCGAGGGTGAGGCAGCTCAGCACCCGGCGCCCGCCGGACAGCACCGTGCACGCGCCGCACTGCCCGTGGTCGCAGCCCTTCTTCGGACTGGTCACGCCCAGCCGCTCGCGCAGGGCGTCGAGCAGCGTGGTGCGGGTGTCGACGGTCAGCCGGCGCGTGGTCCCGTCGACGTGGACGGTGATCTCTCTCAGCACCGCCCGAGGGTTCCCGGCGCGGGCCCCGGCCACACGGCGTCCGGCCGGGCCCCACCCGGACGGCGGGGATGCCCACCCGGACGGCGGCGGCACCGGTCCCAACGGCTCCGGGAACGGTGTGACCAGCCGGTGATCATGAATGGTTATGCTCACGCTCCGTCAGGTGCCGGACGGCCCTGACGGAACGAGAGGGTGGTGTCACGATGATGGGACCGGCGCACGCGCTGTCGGGCGCGGCGGCCTGGGTGGCGGTGGGCGCGGTGGCGGCCGTGCTGGACGAGCCGATGCCCTGGCCGGTACTGCTGGTCGGTGCGCTGATCACCGCGGGCGCGGCGCTCGCGCCGGACCTGGACCACAAGGCGGCGACGATATCGCGGGCGTTCGGGCCGGTGTCGCGCTGGCTGTGCGAGGTGATCGACCAACTCTCGGCCGCGGTCTACAAGTCCACCCGGGGCAAGGGCGACGCCCGGCGCTCGGGCGGCCACCGGACGCTGACGCACACCTGGCCGTGGGCGGTGATGTGCGGGGCGGTGGCCGCCGCGGTCGCGGTGTACGGCGGCCGGTGGGGCGTGCTCGCCGTGCTGTTCGTGCACATGGTGCTGGCCATCGAGGGCCTGCTGTGGCGGCACGCCCGGGTCTCCAGCGACGTACTGGTGTGGCTGCTCGGGGTGACCAGCGCGTGGATGCTGGCGGACATCCTGGACGAGCCGGGCAACGGCGCGCGGTGGCTGTTCGACGGGCCGGGGCAGCAGTACCTGTGGATCGGCCTGCCGATCATGCTGGGCGCGCTGGTGCACTGCGTCGGCGACGCGCTGACGGTCTCGGGCTGCCCGGTCCTGTGGCCGATCCCGATCGGCCGCAAGCGCTGGTACCCGGTCGGCCCGCCGAAGGGGATGCGGTTCCGGGCCGGCAGCAAGGTCGAGGTGAAGGTGCTGTCGCCGATCTTCATGGGGCTGAGCGCGGTCGGCGCGCTGGTCGCCCTCCAGGTCATCGGCTGACGGGCGGGACCGGGGCCGGGGCCGGGGCCGGAGCGCGGCGGGTCAGGGGGTGACGATGGCGAAGCCCGGGTCGGGGGCGGTCAGGTGGCCGAGGAGTTCGGTGACCGTGTGCGGGTCGCCGGTCACCCGGGCCCGATCGTCGGCGGCGAGCTCCTCCAGGTGGGCGGTGCCGAGCAGGACGGCGCGCAGGTCGGCCTCGTCGAGGGTGACGGTGAGGTCGGGGGCGGCCACCGCCGGGCCCTCGCCCGTGGTGTGGGTGAGGACGCCGTTGTGCAGGCGCAGCGTGATCGGCTCCTCGTGGCCGGTGAGGTTCCAGCGGATCGCGAGCGAGGCGTCCCAGCTGCCGGGGCCGTCGATCCGGATGGCGAGGGAGTCGAAGAGCTGGTCGAGGGTGAGGGCGGCCAGGAGGTCCGGGGAGACGCTCTCGGTGGGGGTGCCGACGTTGCCGTCGCGCAGTTCGAGGGCGCCCATCAGGTAGAAGTTGCGCCAGGTGCCGTTCTCGCTGCCGTAGCCGAGCTGTTCGAGGGCGGCGGCCTGGAGGGCGCGGGCGGCGGCGTTGTCCGGGTCGGCGAAGACCACGTGGTTGACCACCTCGGCCACCCAGCGGTGGTCGCCCGCCGCGAAGGACTCCCGGGCCCGGCGCAGGACTTCGTCCGCCCCGCCCATGAACGCGACGTACCGGGTGGCGGCCTCGACCGGCGGGTGCTGCCACAGGTGCGCCGGGTTGCCGTCGAACCAGCCCAGGTACCGCTGGTAGACCGCCTTGGTGTTGTGGCTGACCGAGCCGTAGTAGCCGTGGGTGTGCCACGCCTTCTCCAGCGCGGGCGGGAGCTGCATCCGCTCGGCGATCTCCGGGCCGGTCAGGCCGGTGTTGAGCATCCGCAGCGTCTGGTCGTGCAGGTAGCCGTACAGGTCGCGCTGCTCGGACAGGAACGCGACCACCCGCTCGCGTCCCCACACCGGCCAGTGGTGCGAGGCGAACGCGACCTCGGCGTCCGCGCCGAACAGGGTGACCGCCTCGGTCAGGTAGCGCGACCACGCGTGCGGGTCGCGCACCTGCGCGCCGCGCAGGGTCAGCAGGTTGTGCAGGTTGTGGGTGGCGTTCTCCGCCATGCACAGCGCCGCGTGGTCCGGGAAGAAGATGTTCAGTTCGGCCGGGGCCTCGGTGCCCGGGGTCAGCTGGAAGACCATCCGGATGCCGTCGACCACCTCCTCCTGCCCGGTGCGGGTGATGTCCAGGGTCGGCGGGATCAGCCCCGCCGCTCCCGTCGAGGTGGTCTGCCCCAGGCCCGCGCCGACCTGCCCGCGCGGCCCCTTCGGCAGCGCCGCACCGTACATGTACGCCGCCCGTCGGCCCATCGCCGTGCCCGCGTACACGTTCTCGCTGACCGCGTGCTCCAGGAAGCCCTCCGGCGCGAGGACCGGGACCTCCGCGCCGTCCGGGACCACGCCGCGCACCCCACCGAAGTGGTCGATGTGGCTGTGCGTGTACAGCACGGCCGTCACCGGACGGTCGCCCCGGTGCGCCCGGTACAGGGCCAGGCCGGCCGCCGCCGTCTCGGCGGAGATCAGCGGGTCGACCACCAGGACGCCGCGCTCCCCCTCCACGACCGTCATGTTCGACAGGTCGAAGCCGCGCACCTGGTAGATCCCGTCCACCACCTCGAACAGGCCGTGGTCGGACACCAGCCGACTCTGCCGCCACAGGCTCGGGTTCACGCTGTCCGGACACTCACCGGACAGGAACCCGTACGCCTGAAGGTCCCACACCGTGCGTCCGTCCGCGTCCTTGACCAGCGGATCGGCCGCCGTCCCCAGGAACCCCCGCCTCGCGTCCTCGAAGTCCCGGCTGTCCTCGAACGGGAACCGGCCGAGCACCGCCCGGTTGGCCTCCGCGATGCTCGCCTCGGCGGGCTCGGGCTGGGTGTACTGCGCCATCGATGACTCCCGGGGAGAGGGCTCCGTGTCGCTGCCACCCTTCCCAACGGGGTGGCCGGGCGCCTCGCACGGTGGGCCGTTCGGGTGAGCGGCGCTGCGGCGGCGCGGGCGGGCGGGGGTCGCCGGTCCTTACCGGTCGGTGACGTCGCCGTCCGCCTGCGCCGTTCCCGGGCCGGGCGTGGGTAGCGTCGCGGGGCATGAGGATCCTGGTGACGGGCGGGGCCGGTTTCGTCGGCTCCGCGGTGGTGGGTGCGCTGCTCGCGGGCGGCCACGAGGTGCGGGTGCTGGACGCGCTGCTGCCGGCGGTGCACCCGTCGGGGCTGCCGTCGGCGGTGCCCGCGGGCGCGGAGTTCCGGCACGGCGACGTGCGGGACGCGGCGGCGGTGGAGGCGGCGCTGGACGGGGTAGCGGCGGTCTGCCACCAGGCGGCGATGGTCGGGCTGGGGGTGGACCTGGACGACGCCCCCGCCTACGCCGGGTGCAACGACCTGGGCACGGCGGTGCTGCTGTCGGCGATGGCCCGGCGCGGGGTGCGGGACCTGGTGCTGGCCGGGTCGATGGTGGTGTACGGCGAGGGCGCGTACCGGTGCGGGGCGCACGGGCCGGTGGCCCCCGGGCCGCGCCGGGCGGCGGACCTGGACGCGGGACGCTTCGAGCCGCCGTGCCCGGTGTGCGGCGAACCGCTGCTGCCCGGCCTGGTCGGCGAGGACGCCCCGGCCGACCCGCGCAACGTGTACGCGGCCACGAAACTGGCCCAGGAACACCTGGCCTCCGCCTGGGCCCGCGCCTGCGGGGGCCGGGTCCTGACGCTCCGCTACCACAACGTGTACGGGCCGGGGATGCCGCGCGACACCCCGTACGCGGGGGTCGCCTCGCTGTTCCGCTCGGCGCTGGCGCGCGGCGAGGCACCGCGGGTCTTCGAGGACGGCGGCCAACGCCGCGACTTCGTCCACGTCGCGGACGTGGCGGCGGCCAACGCGGCGGCCCTGGCCGCCCTCCCCGACCGGCCGACGGGCAGCGCGCGGGCGTACAACGTGGGCAGCGGGGACGTCCGGACGGTGGGCGACCTGGCCCGGGCGCTGGCGTCGGCCTACGGCGGCCCGGCCCCGGTGGTGACGGGCGAGTACCGGCTGGGCGACGTCCGGCACGTGACGGCGGACTCCGGACGGCTCCGCACCGAACTCGGCTGGCGGCCCCGGGTGGCGTTCGAGGCGGGGGTGGCCGAGTTCGCGGCCGCCCCACAACGGGCCTGACGGCCGGTCGGCGCGCGGCGGGGGGCTGGACGGGCACCGGCGGGGCCGGACCGGACCGGGCCCGGTGTTTCCGGGGCCCGGGGGGTGGGGCGCGGTGCGGTCGTCAGGGGCGGCGGGTGGTCGGGAGGCTGATCTCGAAGCAGCAGCCGCCGTCGACGTTGCGTACCCGGGCTCGGCCGTCGTGGGCCTCGACGATGCCGCGGACGATGGCGAGGCCGAGGCCGGCGCCGCTGTCGGCCGTGTCGGGGGTGCCGGGGGCGGCGGGGCGGGGGGTGCGGGCGGGGGTGCCGCGCCAGCCGGTCTCGAAGACCCGGGGGAGGTCGGGTTCGGGGATGCCGCCGCAGCCGTCGGTGACGGCGAGGACGACGGCGTCGGCCTCCCGGTGGGTGGAGACGGCGACCAGGCCGTCCGGCGGGGTGGCGCGGATCGCGTTGACCAGCAGGTTACCGATCACCCGGGTGATCTCCCGGGGGTCGGCCTCGACGGGCGCGGGTTCGACCCGGCGGCCTTCGAGGCGCACGCCGCGCTGCCGGGCGAGGGGGTGGGCGCCGGCCAGCGCGTCGTCGACCAGGTCGTGCAGCGAGACCCGGGAGAGGGTGAGGGAGAGCGCGCCGGCCTGGATCCGGGAGAGTTCGAACAGGTCGTCGACCATGCCGGTGAGCCGCTCGACCTCGGTGCGGATCCGGGCGAGGTAGCGCTCGGGCTGTTCGGCGACGCCGTCCTCCAGGGCTTCGGCCATCGCGCGCAGGCCGGCCAGCGGGGTGCGCAGGTCGTGCGAGATCCAGGCGATGAGTTCCCGCCGGGAGGCGTCCAGGGCCCGTTCGCGGTCCCGGGATTCGGCCAACCGGGCGCTGGTGGCGGCGAGTTCGGCGCTGACGGCGGCCAGTTCCCGGCCCAGCGGCCGGTCCGGCGGGGTGAACCCGGCGTCGCCGCCGACGGTGCGGGCGGCCACCGCCAGGGCCCGGCCGCCCGCGGTGACCTGGCGGCCCAGCAGCGCGGCGGTGAGCAGCGCGACCACCGAGGCCATCGCCAGGACGGTGCCGACCACGCCGAGGTCGTGGTGGGAGAGGAACATCGCCTGGGCGACCGCGAACGTCCCGGAGGTGACGGCGAGGACGCTGACCACGGCGACGGCGAACAGGGTGAGCGCCAGCGAGCGGCGGCGCAGCAGTCGCAGCGCGGCCAGGCCGAGCAGTCCGGCGGCGGCGGCGCCGAGCGCGGCGAACAGGGCGATCAGCAGCAGGTCCTTCACGCCGCACCGCCCCGCACGGAACCGGCCGGGCCGGCCGCGCCGGTCGGCTCGGTCGGCTCGGTCGAGCCCGTCGGGCCGGTCGGCTCGGCCGGGTCGTAGCGGTAGCCGACGCCCCAGACGGTGCTGATCAGCGCGGGCGCGCCGGGGTCGTCCTCGATCTTCTCGCGCAGGCGGCGGACATGGACGGTGACGGTCGACAGGTCGCCGAAGTCCCAGCCCCAGACCCGCTGCATCAGCTCCTGCCGGGAGAAGACCGTCGCGGGGTGCCGGAGCAGGAACGCGAGGAGGTCGAACTCGCGGCTGGTGAGCGGGAGTTCGCGTCCGGCCCGGTGGGCGCGGCGGGCCCGGTGGTCGAGCGCCAGGTCGCCGGAGCGCAGCGGCCCGGACGCGGCGGGGGCGGGGGCGGTGCGGGCGCGGCGCAGGATCGACTGGACGCGCAGGACGAGTTCGCGCGGGCTGAAGGGCTTGGTGACGTAGTCGTCCGCGCCGAGTTCGAGCCCGAGGACGCGGTCGGCCTCGTCGCCCTTGGCGGTGAGCAGCACCACCGGCAGGTCGGGCCGGTCCGGGCGGGCGCGCAGGCGGCGCAGCACCTCGAGGCCGTCCAGGCCGGGCAGCATCAGGTCGAGGACGAGCAGGTCGGGCCGGTGGCGTTCGGCCAGGTCGAGCCCGCTCGGCCCGTCCTCGGCCCGGTCGACCAGGTGCCCGGCCCGGGTGAGGTAGCCCGCCACCACTTCGCCGACGGTCGGGTCGTCGTCGACGACCAGGATGCGGGCGGGCTCCGGCGGATCGGCGGGAGCGGGGACGGGAGCGGGGCCGTGGTTCACCCGCCCGAGGATACGAGCCCTCCCCCGCCGACGGCCCCGGTCCGGGCCCTCGTTCGGGTTCCGTAAGATCCGCCGCCCGAACGGACCGCCGGAACGGACCGCCGGAACGGACCGGTCGGCCGACTCCACGCCGACCGGGTCACGGCACCACCGGCCGCCTGCCGCCCCGGACGGCTCCGTGCCGACCGGCTCCCCCACACCGCCCACTGGTTGCCGCCCCGAGCGGCTCCGTCCCGCGCGGCTCCGCACCTCGCGGCTCCCCTGCGCCGTACGACTTCCGTAAGGGCGTGGTTCGGCCGCAGCGGGGGCGGGCGTGGTTAGCGTGGCGGGCGTGACTCCTCCTCTCCTTCCGTCTCCTCTGCTCCCGTCCTCGGTGGACGTGGTGCTGCCCTGCCTGGACGAGGCGCGGGCGCTGCCCTGGGTGCTGGGCCGGATGCCGGCCGGCTGGCGGGCGATCGTGGTCGACAACGGTTCGCGGGACGGCTCGGCGGAGCTGGCCGCCTCGCTGGGGGCCACGGTGGTGGTGGAGCCGCGCCGGGGTTTCGGCGCGGCCTGTCACGCCGGGCTGCTGGCGGCCGACGCCGAGTTGGTGTGCTTCCTGGACTGCGACGGCTCGCTGGACCCGGCGCAACTGCCCCGGGTGGTCGGGCCGGTGGCGACGGGCGCGGCCGATCTGGTGCTGGGACGGCGGCGGCCGGTCTCGTTCGGGGCGTGGCCGCCGCACGCCCGGTTGGCGAACCTGGTGCTGGCCCGGCGGCTGCGCGCGGTGACGGGGGCCGGGCTGCACGACCTCGGGCCGATGCGGGCGGCGCGCCGGGAGCGGCTGCTGGCACTGGGGCTGGGCGACCGGCGCTCGGGCTACCCGCTGGAGATGGTGCTGTCGGCGTCGGCGGCGGGGATGCGGATCGCCGAGGTGCCGGTCGACTACCGGCCGCGGGCGGGCCGTTCGAAGGTGACCGGGACGGTGCGCGGGACCCGGCAGGCGGTGCGCGACATGCGGAAGGTGCTCGCGGCCGTGCCGCCGACCCTGCTGGTGATCGCCAAGGCGCCGGTGCCGGGCCGGGTGAAGACCCGGCTGATCCCGGCGTTCGGCGCCGAGCGGGCCGCCGGTCTGGCCGAGGCGGCCCTCGCCGACACCCTGGCCGCGCTGTCGCTGGCCCCGGCCGGACGGCGGCTGCTGGTCCTGGACGGGGCGCCGGGCCGGTGGCTGCCGCCGGGCTGGGAGGTGGTGCCGCAGTGCGCGGGCGGCCTGGACCGCCGGCTCGCCGCCGCCTTCGCCCACGCCGCCCGCCTGGCGCCGCACGCCCCGGCGCTGCTGGTCGGCATGGACACCCCGCAGCTGGACCCGGCCGTCCTCGCCGCGCCGCTGTCGGCCGCGCGGCGTCCGGGCGTCGACGCCTGGTTCGGCCCCGCCGAGGACGGCGGTTTCTGGGCCCTCGGTCTGGCCCGCCCGGACGCCCGCCTCGCGGCCCGGCTGCTGCACGGCGTGCCGATGTCGACCGCCGGCACCGGCCGGGACGTCCTGGACCGGCTGCGGGCCGCCGGTCTGACGGTCGGCGAGCTGCCGCCGCTGCTGGACGTGGACGGCCCGGACGACGCCGTCCGGGTCGCCGCGCTGGCACCCGGCACCCGGTTCGCCGCCCGGCTGCGGGAGTGCGGGACCGCCCCCGGACCGGCCGCCCGGTGAACACCCACCCGGCGGGTGCGGGCGCGGGCCTCTCCCCCGCACGCGGCGTCGACACCGCCGCGCCCCGGATCGCCGCCGCGCCCCGGGTCGACGCCGAGCCCTGGGTCGACGACCCGTTCGGGCGGGCGGTGCGGGCCGGACGGGGGCCGTTGTGGCTGCGGCGGGCGGACGGTTCGCGGCTGGTGCTGGAGGTGGAGCGCTGGTGCGCGCCGGTGGCCGGGGCGGACCACGGGCTGGTGCTGCGCTGCCTGGGCCTGTCCGCGCCGGTGCTGGACCTGGGCTGCGGGCCGGGTCGGCTGGTGGCGGCGCTGTCCGAGGCGGGCGTGCCCGCGCTCGGGGTGGACATCTGCGCGGCCTCGGTGGAGCGCACCGCGGGGCTGGGCGGTCTCGCGCTGCGCCGTTCGGTGTTCGACCGGCTGCCCGCCGAGGGCCGTTGGGGCGGCGTGCTGCTGGCCGACGGCAACCTCGGCATCGGCGGCGACCCGGCGGCCCTGCTGGCCCGGGCGGGCGCACTGCTCGCCCCGGGCGGGCTGCTGCTGGTGGAGACCGCGACGCAGGAGGTGGACGAGGTCGCGGACGTCCGGGTGGAGGGCCCGGACGGCGCCGGTCCGCCGTTCGCCTGGGCCCGCTGCGGGCCCGCCGCGACGCTGCGGCACGCCCGGACGGTCGGCCTGGAGCAGGCCGAGCGCTGGCTGTCGCACGGCCGCTCGTTCCTGGCGCTGACCCGCCCCTGACGGCGGAAGACCTGACGGAGGGTCACCCGGCGGCGGGTCGGTCGCGCTCGGCCCACTGCGGGTGCTCGCGCTCGGCCCACTCCCGGTCGACGGTGCCGGTGCGCATGCCGCGCCGGGCCTCCGGGTCCTGGTGGGCCATCCGCAGGTGGCCGAGCACCACCACGGCGACGGCGAGCGCGAACCAGTCGTGGACGAAGGTCGCGCCGGTGCGCCACACGGCGGGGGCGAGGCCGGTGAACCACATCAGCAGGCCGGTGCCGAGCATGACCAGGGTGGTGCCGAGCGTCCACTGCGCGTACAGCTTCTGCCCGGCGTTGAACTTCCCGGCGGGCCGGGGCCCGAGTCGGCGGCGGCGCACGGTGCGCAGCCAGGTGCGGTCGGCGGCGGTGAAGCGGCCGAGGCGGACGGCGTCGCGGCGCATCGCCCGGGAGGCGAGGGAGAGCAGCAGCGGGACGGGCAGCAGCAGGCCGCACCACTCGTGCAGCCCGGCCACCAGGCGCCGGCGGCCGACGAGTTGGGCCAGCGGCGGCAGGTAGAGGCAGGCGGCGGTGGCCAGGCAGGTGAGCATCAGCGCGGCGGTGGCGCGGTGCGTCCAGCGCTGGGCGCGGGTGAACCGGGGGCGGCGGTCAGCCGGTGGGTGCATCGTCGCGTCCGTTCGATCGGCCGACCCAGGCGTCCACGTCGTAGCCGAGCCGTTCCCAGTAGCCCGGGCGGACGGTGTCGGTGACGGTGATCGAGGACAGCCACTTGGCGGACTTGTAGAAGTACATCGGGGCGACGTACAGCCGGACCGGGCCGCCGTGCGCGTGGCCGATCGGCTGGTCCTGCATCCGCAGCGCCACCAGGACGTCGTCGCGGCGGGCCTGGTCCAGCGTCAGGCTCTCGGTGTAGGCGCCGTCGAAGCAGCCGAAACTCACCGCGCGCCCCTCCGGCCGCACCCCGGCGGCCGCCAGCAGCGCGGACAGCGGGACGCCCTCGAACGGGGTGGCGGGCACCCGCCAGCCGGTGACGCACTGCACGTCGTGGACGATCCGGCGCTGCGGCAGGGCCCGCAGGTCGGCCAGTCGCAGGGTGGTGGGCCGCTCCACCAGGCCGTCGACGGTGAGGGTGTAGTCGGCCTCGCCGCGTTCGGGCACCGAGGCGGTCACCGAGTAGTAGCGGAACCCGCCCCCGCCGGGCAGCAACCCGCTCAGCCCGGTCGGGTCGTTGCGGGCCAGGGTGTCCTGGGCGCGTTGCAGCCACGGGCCGACGGCGACCCCGGCGGCACCGAGGCCGAGCAGGCCGAGCACCACCCGGCGGCCGACGGGGGTGCCGCAGGTCCCGTCGTCGTTCTCGTCATCGCGGGTGTCGTTGTCGTCGTCCACGGGGTGATTCGACCAGGCGGGGCCGCCGTTGCCCAGGGGCGCGGGCGGGCCGTCAGACTTCCGTCATCTGTGCGCGCACCGGCCGCGGCCACCGTCCGGCCCGCCGCGCGGACACCATCACGATCACCAGCAGGGCGGCGCCGTAGGCGAGTTGCTGCGTCCGGCCGCCGCCGGCCAGGTACAGCAGCTGCCCGGCGGCGGGCACCGCCAGCCACTCCCAGCGGCCGTCGAGAGCGACCAGCGCCACCACCAGCAGCCCGTACCAGGGGTAGCCGGGGGCGGCCAGCAGCAGCGCCCCGCCGGTCACCAGCAACGCGCCCCGCCAGGGCCGCCCCGGGTCACCGTGCCGCAGCACCCGCCACACCAGGACGGCCAGCAGCGCCGCCCCGACCCATGGCGCGAACCGGTCGGGCAGCACCAGGCGCAGCAGCCCGAACCGGTCGAGGTGGCCCTGCTGGTAGCCCTCCTCCCGCAGGTAGCCGGGCAGGTAGCCGAACACCCCGGCCCCGGACGCCGCCACGTACGGCAGGTAGCAGAGCACGAACACCCCGACGGCGGCCACGAGCAGCGCCAGGGCCGCGGCAGGCCGGAACGCACCCCCGGCGGATCGGCCGGAGGCCACCGGGTCGGGTACGCCCGAGTCCGCGACCGGTACGGCGGACGGACCGGCGACGGCCTGCCAC
>NZ_JBIVXY010000010.1:16768-249165 GCF_044769485.1 Kitasatospora sp. NPDC090308
CGGCCCGGACCGGAACAGCAGCCGCAACCCACCCCCGGCAGGCCGGCCGGAAACTCCCGGACCAGGCGCGCCCGAGTCCCCGACCGCCACGGCGGGCGGACCGGCGACGGCCTGCCACGGCCCGGACCGGAACAGCAGCCGCAACCCACCCCCGGCAGGCCGGCCGGAAACTCCCGGACCAGGCGCGCCCGAGTCCCCGACCGCCACGGCGGACGGACCGGCCGGGGGCCGTACCGGCGCGGTGCCGGACGGGCGGCGGGAGAGGACGCCGGAGAGGGCGCCCGGGAGAGCCAGTGCGGGGAGGAGCTTCACCGCCGTTGCCGCGCCCAGGGCCGCGCCGGCCGACACCGGCCGGGTGCGGGCCGCCCAGGTCAGGCCGGCCACTGTCAGGAGGGCGCCCAGGGTGTCGACGTGGGCGTCGTTGACGGCCCAGACCGCGACGCCCGGGCACCAGGCCCAGAGCGCGGCCCGTCGCCGTCCGCCCGTCGCCGTGAGCAGCAGGGCGGTGGTCGCCACCGCCAGGGTCGCCCCGGCCGCCTGGGCGACCCGGACGCCGTCGCCGAAGGGGCGTTGGAGGAGGAACCACGCCTCGGCCAGCGGCGGGTAGACGGTGTGCACGGCGGGGCGGTTGATCCGGGTGCAGGCGCCGTCGGCGGTGCGCCGTTCGTCCCACTCCGCGCAGCCGTCGCCGACCGGGAACCGCCCGGGGTCGCGCAGCCGGGTCAGGGCCGGGTCCTCGGGGGTGTGCGCGTACGGGGAGACGCCCGCGGCCTGCACCTTGCCGTCCCAGCCGTAGCGGTAGGCGTCGTCGCTGGTCCGGGGCGGGGCGAGCAGGCCGGTCGCGGCGACCAGGACGCCGCCGGCCAGCACGAGCCGGGTCACCTGTCGGGCCGGTACCCGGCGCAGCAGGAGCAGTGCCGTCGCGAACAGGGCGGCGTCGGCGGCGTACCAGCCGTACAGCGGGGTCCGGTCGCCGAGGGTGCCGCCGGTGGTGAAGGTCAGCGCGAGGCAGCCGGCCAGGGCGGTGACGGCGAGGGCGCAGGGCAGGGCGGGGCGTGCGGTCACCGCTCCACCCTCGCAGTTCGGGGCGTCCGGGGGGCGGCGGCGCGGGGTGCCGTCCGGATTCCGTAAGCATCCGCCGAGCACCCGTCCCGAGCACCCGCCCCGAACACCCGTCCGGTCGCGCGCCGTCGGGCCGGGCCGTTCGGATTCCGTAAGCACGTCGCAGCGCCGTCGGGGCGGCCGGGCGCGCTTCGATGGGCCCGTGGACTCCGACCCCTCCCCCGCCCGGCGGCGCTTCGACCCGCCGCTGCCCGTCCCGCCCGCCGTGCTGCGGCGCGGCCCGTTCCGTCCGGGGGCGTTCCGCTCCGCCGCGCACGAGCCGCGTACCGCGGTGGTGCTCGGCCGGTGGCTGGGCGCGGCGCTGCTGCTGTGCTTCGCGACCGGTCTGGTCAGCCACCTGCTCCAGGACCCGCCGGGCTGGCTGGCACCGCGGCTGCCGTCCCGCCCGGTGAACGGCTACCGGGTCACCCAGGGGCTGCACGTGGTCTCCGGGCTGGCGGCGGTCCCGCTGACCGGCGCGAAGCTGTGGACGGTGTACCCGCGGCTGTTCGCCTGGCCGCCCGCCCGGAGCGTGCTGCACCTGCTGGAGCGGCTGTCGATCGCGCTGCTGGTCGCGGCGGTGCTGCTGGAGCTGTTCACCGGGCTGCTGAACACCCTCCAGTGGTACCCGTGGCCGTTCCCGTTCCGGCAGACCCACTACTGGACGGCGTGGACGGCGGTCGGCGCGCTGCTGGTCCACCTGGCGGTCAAGGCGCCGGTGATCGCCGCGCACTGGCGCCGGGCCGCCGCCGTCCCGCTGCCCGGGCGGCGGGCGGTGCTCGCGGCGACGGCCGCCGCCGTCGGCGCGGTCACCCTCACCACCGCGGGCCAGTCCGTGCCGTGGCTGCGCGCCCTGGACCTGTTCGCCCCGCGCCGCCCGGGCGCCGGGGGCCGGGGGCTGCCGGTGAACCGCACCGCCGCGCAGGCCGGTACGGGCGCCGTGCCGGCCGACTGGCGGCTGGCCGTCGACGGCCCGGCCGGCTACCGGATCGGCCTGGCCGAACTGCGCGCCCTGCCGCAGACCACCGCCGAGCTGCCGATCTCCTGCGTGGAGGGCTGGAGCGCGAACGCCCGCTGGACGGGCGTGCGGCTGACCGACCTGCTGCGCCGGGCCGGTGTCCCGGCCGGGTCGGCGGTGCGGATCACCTCCCTGGAGGAAGAGGGGCCGTACCGGGTCACCGAGATGCCCGCCGGGTACGCCGACGACCCGCTCACCCTGCTGGCCCTGGCCCTGGACGGCCGCCCGCTGACGCCCGACCACGGCTTCCCGGCGCGGATCGTCGCGCCGAACCGGCCCGGGGTGCTGCAGACCAAGTGGGTCGCCCGGATCGAGGTGGTCTGAGGTGCGGATCTTCCGCGGTGCCCTGCTGCTCGGCGGCCTCGCCCTGCTCGGCTGCGGGCTGACCGGCCTGCTGACCGACCCGTACGTGACCGGCCCGCTCGGCGTGCTGCTGTGGGCGGCCGGGCTGCTGGTGCTGCACGACGGGCTGTGGCTGCCGCTGGTGTGCGCGGTCGGCGTGGCCGCGGCGGGCCGGCCGGTGCTGCGCGGCTGGCTGGTGGTGGCGGCGGCGGTGGGCGCGGTGGCCGTCCCGACGGTGCTGCGGGCCGGGGACGACCACGGCAACCCGACCCTGCTGCCGCTGCCCTACCTGCGGAACTGGCTGCTGTTCCTGGCGGTGGGCGCGGCCGTGGCCGCGCTCACCGCCGTGGTCCGACGGGGGGTCAGGCGGGCACGCCGGGCAGGCCGGTGACCAGCCCGTCCAGGGCGTGCGAGCACGGGCAGTGCCGGACGGCGGGCAGCGCCTCCAGGGCCCCGAACAGGACGGTGCGCAGGCGCTCGACGTTGTGGGCGAAGACCTCCAGCACTTCGGCGTGGGTGACGCCCTCGCCGCTCTCGACGCCCGCGTCCAGGTCGGTCACCAGGGCCAACGAGGTGTAGCAGAGGCCGAGTTCGCGGGCCAGGACGGCTTCCGGGTGGCCGGTCATGCCGACCACGGACCAGCCGTTGGCGGTGAACCAGCGCGACTCCGCCCGGGTGGAGAAGCGCGGGCCCTCGATCACCACCAGGGTGCCGCCGTCGACGGGCTCCCAGGCGAGGTCGCGGGCGGCGGCCAGGGCGGCGGCGCGGCCGGCCGGGCAGTAGGGGTCGGCCATCGAGACGTGGACCACCTCGGGCACCGAACCGTCCGGCAGTATCCGGCCGTCGTAGTAGGTCTGCGCCCGCCCGGAGGTGCGGTCGACGAACTGGTCCGGCACCAGCAGCGTGCCCGGCCCGTACTCGGGGCGCAGGCCGCCCACCGCGCACGGCGCCACCACCTGCCGCACCCCCAGCGCGTGCAGCGCCCACAGGTTGGCCCGGTAGTTGATCCGGTGCGGCGGCAGCCGGTGGCCCCGGCCGTGCCGGGGCAGGAAGGCGACCCGCCGGCCGGCCGCCTCGCCGACGAACAGGGCGTCGGACGGCGGCCCGTACGGCGTCTCCACCCGCACCTCGACGGCGTCCCCGAGCAAGGCGTACAGCCCCGAACCCCCGATCACCCCGAGCTCGGCGCTCGGGACGCCGTCGGCGCGGGGCGGGTTTCCCTGTGCAGAAGCAGTGGTCATGCCCCCACCCTAAGGAGGGCGGGCGGCCGACCCGCCCAGGACGGCCTTACGGCTCGCTGACGGCTCCGGCCACGGGGGCCGGAGCCGGGACCCGGGGTGTTCCCGAAGGGCGCCCACCGGGTCTACTGTTCGGTAACATCCCGCACCGCCCGGACGACCAGGAGAACCGATGACCGCCGACCGTTCCGCCCGCCTGCTGGGCGGCCTCCTGCTGGCCGCCGGAGTCGCGCACTTCGCCGCGCCGAAGCCCTTCGACTCGATCGTGCCGCGCAGCCTGCCCGGCGACCCCCGCACCTGGACCAGGGCCAGCGGTCTGGCCGAGCTGGCCGTCGGCGCGGCGGTGCTGCACCCGCGCAGCCGCCGCGGCGGCGGGCTGGCGGCGGCCGGGCTGTTCGCCGCCGTCTTCCCGGCCAACGTGAAGATGGCCTACGACTGGCGCCACCGCCCGGCCCCGCTGCGCGCCGTCGCGTTCGCCCGGCTGCCGTTGCAGGCCCCGCTGATCGCCTGGGCGCTGCGGGTCTCGCGCGGCTGACGGCCCCTCAGCCGCCGTACCACCCGGCGGGCCTGACGGTCGTGTCCGGTCCGCCGGGGCGGCGGGCGAGGATCTGGTCGACCCCCATCCGCCCCTCGGAGAAGGCCAGCGAGCTGCCCGCCGTGTAGAGCTGCCACAGCCGCACCGCGGGCCGGCCGACCAGGGCGGTGAAGCGGTCCTGGTGGCGGGTCAGGGTGTCCCGCCAGGCGTCGATGGTGCGGGCGTAGTGCGGGCGCATCGCCTCGGTGTGCAGCACCTCCAGGCCCGCCGCCTCGATCAGGTCGACGGTCTGCCCGAGCGGGCGCATGTGCATGTCGGGGGCGATGTACGCCTCGATGAACGCGCCGCCGCCGGGCGCGGCGGCCCCGCGCGACATCTGCTGGACCAGCAGCCGGCCGCCGGGGCGGAGCAGTCCGTGCAGCCGGGCGGCGAAGTCGGGGTACTGGTCCCGGCCGACGTGCTCGCCCATCTCCACGCAGCTGACGGCGTCGTAGGCGTCCGCGGCGATCTCGCGGTAGTCGCACAGCCGGACGTCGACCAGGTCGGCGACGCCCGCCTCGGCCACCAGCGACCGGGCGTGGGCGTGCTGGCGGGCGGAGAGGGTGACGGCGGTGACCCGGGCGCCGTGGTGGACGGCGGCGTGCCGGGCCAGCGCGCCCCAGCCGCAGCCGACGTCGAGCAGGCGGGTGCCGGGGCGCAGGTCGAGCTTGCGGCAGATCAGGTCGAACTTGGCCTGCTGGGCGGCCTCCAGGGACTGGTCGTCGGAGGTGTAGTAGGCGCACGAGTAGGCCATCGCCGGTCCGAGCAGCAGGGCGTAGAACTCGTTCGACAGGTCGTAGTGGTGGCTGATCACCGCCCGGTCCCGGCCCCGGCTGTGCAGGGCGCCGCGGACCCGGGCCCGGCCGCCGGGTCGGGGCGGCGGCGGTCCGACGGCGCCGAGCCGGGCGGCGGCGGACAGCAGGGCGGGCCAGCTGCCCGGGGACGGCCGGCCGAGCCGCCGTCCGGCGAGTTCCCGGCGGACGGCGGACAGGGCCTCGGCGAGGTCGCCCTCGACGTCGAGCTCACCGCTGATCCACGCGTCGGCCAGCCCCAGCTCGCCCGGCTGCCACAGCAGCCGACGCAACGCCCGGCGGTGGCGCACCACCACCTGCGGCCCGGTCGCCGGGCCGGTGGTCGAACCGTCCCAGAGCCGCAAGCCGAAAGGTGGCGGCCCCCCGAGCAGCTCCTGGAGCACCGGGGCCAGCACCTCGGCGGCCCCGGTGCGCGCGCCCGCGCGCCGTTCGGGTGCCGGGCTGTTTCGGGTGGCAGGTACGGTCATGGGTCCCCTCCGCCGGACGGGCCGCCGGGCGGCCTCGCGCTGGTGTCTGCTCCCCGGGTTCGGAGCCGACCGCCCCGCGGATCGGTCACCCGCGCCACGAATCGGCCGCCCCTGCCTCCGGCCGCGGCCCCGGCGGCGGCTCGGGCCGACCGGACGGGCGGTCCGGCGGAGCAGCTCGGCGACCGTCGTCGTCCCGGTCCCGGGAGGTGCCGGTCGAACGGGAGTCCGGTCGGGCGAGGGGTCCGTGCGCGCCGGGGGCCCGGAGCCGGAGCGACGGCGGTCTCCGCTCCTGCGGCGTCACCCCCGGTGCCGACGGCGTGCCCGACCCGCCCCGCCCGCCGGGCGGTCGGCGCTGCTCAGCGCTGCTCGGCGCTGCCCGGCGAGCCCACTGCGGGGCTCCGAGCTGCGAAAACGCCTCCGCTCCCGCTCGGCCGTCCGCGCGCCCCAGGGGCGCCGCCGCGGTCCCACCCGCGGCGGTGTCAGGCCGTCGCGTCGAGCAGGTGGCGCATCAGGGCGACGGCGCGGTCGATCGCGGGCTCCTCGCCGATCACGATGGGCGCCCACTCCAGGGCGGTGGCCAGCTGCACCATGATCTCGATCTGCTCGGGCGCCGGGGTGGCGCCGTCGGCGGCGAGGGCCCGGGTGAAGCCGGTGCGCAGCGCCCGGCTGACGGCCTTGCCGTCGGCCATCAGCACCCGCAGGGCGGCGGCGGGTTCGGCCACGGCGAAGGTCCGCAGGGGCGGGAAGTCGGCGGTGACCTGCATGAAGCGGCGGATCGCCTCGAGTCCGCGCCGGTCGCCGGTGCCGCGGCCGTCGGCGACCAGCTGGTCCCAGGTCTGCTCGGCGAGGCCGGCGAGCACCTCGCCGACCAGGCCGTCGCGGTCGCCGAACCACCGGTACAGCGTGGTGCGGCCGACGCGCAGCGCGGCGGCGAGTTCGCGCATGTCGATGCGTTCGGCGCGCAGGAACCACGCGCGGGCCAGGCGCAGCGCGGCGTCCCGGGTCGCCCTGCCCGGGCCGTCCTGAGCGCGGGGGTGTTCCGACTCTGCCATGTGGAACATTATTGACGAGTGTTCCACCGGGGGGCTAGCGTCCCGTCGCAACTCGCCGGTAACGAAGCCGTGCGCATCCAGAGGAGCCCCTCACCATGCCTTCTCTCCGTGGAAAGATCACCGCGACGGGCGCGGCCGCAGCCCTCGCCCTCGGCGTGACCGTGCTGGCCCCGCCCGCCCTCGCCGCCGCCCACGGCGGCCGGACGGACCAGGGCCGGGCCGCGGCCGACTGCTTCTGGTTCGGCCCCACCCCCAGCCTCGCGAGCCGCGAGCAGAACTACGCCTACCCCGACAGCGGTGCGACGTACTGGGCGGCGATGTTCACCCTGCCGGTCGGCGCGACGCTGACCTTCGACGGCGAGTACGCGCACGCCCGCTACCAGTCGCTGAACAGCTACGACGTCACCACCCACGTCCCCACCGACGCCCTCAACGACGTCTCCACCGCCCCCGACCCGGGCTCCCGCAACCCGTACCTGCCCGGCGCCCTCCGCGCGGGCGGGACGCACCGCTCGTACACCGCGACCGTGCTGGGCGAGCAGCGCCCCGCCGACCCGGCCGCCCGGGCCGCCAACACGCTCTACGCCGGGGTGCCGGGCCAGCGCGACATCGCCCTGCTGTACCGCGTCTACCTGCCCGACCGGGGCCGCGACGCCACCGGCGGCACCGGGCTGCCCCGGCCCTCGCTGCACCTGGCCGACGGCACCACGGTGACCGGCCGGGCCGCCTGCGACGCCGTGCGGGCCCAGCACCGCGCGACCCTGCCGCTGACCTCGCTGGCGCCGGACACCTACCGGGCGCTGCGCGACCAGCCCGGCAAGCCCGCCGGCTTCCCCGCGGACCCGTCGCCCGTCTGGCACACCTTCTACAACTCGGCCACCACCATCGCCTGCGCCTTCCAGGGGCAGTGCGGCGGCACGCCCGCCAAGAGCGGCGGCCAGTACTCCAACCGGGACAACGAGTACGTCAGCACCGAGGTCAGCCGGGCCTACGGCAGCGTCCTCGTCCTGCACGGCAAGCTGCCCAGGACCCCCGCCACCGTCGGCCGCCAGCCCTTCGTGGCGACCCGCACCGACCTGCGGTACTGGTCGCTGTGCAGCAACGAGTCGGTCGCCACCACCGCCGCCGTCGGCTGTCTGGACGACGAGGACCTGGTCACCGACCGGGACGGCGACTACACCGTCGTCCTGAGCCTGCCGCAGGACCGCCCCCGCAACGCGACCAGCGCGAACGGCGTCAACTGGCTGAGCCTGTCCCCGCGCGGCGACGGCGCCGGCCACCTCGACAACTCCATGCTCATCCTGCGCAACATGCTGCCCTCCGCCGCCTTCGGGCACGCCGTGCAGGACACCCGTGTGCCGGGCGACGAACGCGCCGTCATGGGCCCCTACCTGCCGACCGCCGCCTACACCACCACCGCGGCCTTCGAAGCCCTGGGCCGCCACCCGAGGTGACCCGTCGGGGGCGGCGATCCGCGCGGTCGCGTCAGGCCAGGGTGGTGAGGGCGTCGCCGACGTACTTGGCGCCGAGGATGCCGAGGACGGTGGTCATGACGGCGGCGTTGTGGACGGACATCCAGGCCTTCCAGCCGTCGAGGGTCCTGGCGGAGCGCTCGCCGCCCAGCAGGTAGACGGCCAGCGGCAGGGTGGTGCAGAGCGAGGCGACGACCACCATGAGGACCGCCGCGACGGTCCTGCCGCCGGTGCCCGCGCCGCTGCCCGCGATCGCGAGGGCCCCGCCGACGACCAGCACGAGGTTCTTGGGGTTGGCGACGGCGAGGGCGGCGGCCAGGCCGACGGACTTGACGGGGGTGAACCGGTCGATCGCCGCCATCCACCCCGGCGGGGCGGCGACGCGGCCCTCCCGGGGGCGGCCGGTGAACTGCTTGACGGCCAGCAGGACGAACAGCACGCCCAGCGCGAGCTTCACCCAGCCGGTCCAGGCGGCCGGGGTGCCGTCGTCGCCGGCGGCGTCGGCGCCGGAGCCGAGCAGGACCAGGAGGGCGGTGGCGGCGGCCAGCGCGAAGGTCCAGCCGGCGGCGAAGGCGATGCCGTTGGTGCGGCCCTCGGGCGTGGCGAGCATCAGGATGACGGCGATCAGCGGCAGCGGGCTGATCGCGATGCCGACGGCGGAGGGCAGCATCTGCCCGATCGCGTCCCCCACGGTCAGCTCCCCGCGGTCAGGGCGGGCAGCGTCCAGGTGCCGTCCAGGACCGCGGTCCCGGGGCCGTAGATCCGGACGATGACGGTGAACGGCCCCCGGGGGGCGGGCAGCCAGTTCGCGGCCCGGTCCGGGTCGGCGGGACGCGCGTGCTGGACGTACAGGGTCAGGCCGCCGTCCTCGTCGTGGACCAGGCCCGGGGTGCGGTCGCCGATGGAGTACCGGTCGATCGGGTTGTCCACCAGCAGGCGCTCGGGCAGCCGGTACAGGGTGGCCGACCAGAAGAACCGGGCCCCGGGCAGCCGGTCGGCGGGGAAGTGGACGGTGTAGTCGCGGTCCGCGGCGTTCGGCGGCCGGTTGCCCGCGCTGTCGGCGACCCAGCCGCCGTACCAGGCTTCGGCGGCGGGCAGGCCGTACAGGCCCTTGTCCGCGGCGACCGAGCGGGTCAGGTAGTCCTCGCCCACCTGCTCGCGGGTGCCGAAGAAGGAGCTGGAGTCGGTCGCGGAGTCCAGTACGGCGGCCAGCTGCCCGCGGCCGTCGGCGATGCCCGCCTCCATCGCGGCCCGCACCTCCGGGGAGAGGGCGGCGGGCTCGAAGGTGCCGGAGCCGTCGACGCCGAGGGCGGCCAGGCGCCCGCGCAGGTCCCGCTGGGAGGGCAGGACGGGGAAGAAGCCGAGCAGGAAGTCCAGCACGGTGAAGAACTCGATGCTCGTGCCCGCCTCCTCCCGCCAGACGGGCCAGTCGGGCTCGGGCGCGGGCGCCGGGGCGTCCTGGCCGGTGTACGCGCTCAACGGCCGCAGCCGGTACCGCTCCTGAACGGCCCGCAGGTCCTCGACGTCCGCGTCGGTGGTCCCGGCCAGGCAGGTCCGGCCCAGACAGCCCACCAGCTGGGTGTCCGCGCGCAGCACCCCCGTGATCCCGTCGGGGACCGCGCCGTCCCACCCGGGCCCGGCCAGTAGGTGGTCGCCCGCCTCCTGGCCGGTGGTGCGCGCGCCGACGAACCCGACGTAGGTGGTGTCCAGGTCGTGGAAGGGCAGCACGTAGTAGCGGTCCATCGCCGGCACCGACACCACCCACGGCTCCGCCCGCAGGTCCAGCCGGCACCACGAGTACGGGGTGTCGTTGTTCGGGGTGACCACGTCGGTGTTCTCCGGCCGCGACGGCTGCGGGTAGTGCCGGAACGTCCCGAACCCCCCGACGTAGCGGTGGTCGTCCGCGTCGACGGCCTGCCGGTACAGCGTGCGGTAGTTCTCCAGCACCGGATGCCCGTACACCCAGCCCTGCGCCGCCGTCGCCCGTACCGCGTCCAGATCCATGCCGCTCATCAGCCGTCCTCATGTCGGGTCGATACGTCTCGTGCTCCTCGCGGTGATCGTAGGGACGCGGCCACCGGCCCGCAGGGCGACACGGTGCCGGGGCATCCGGCCGCGCCCGGGGCCCGGAATGCGAGGGGTGCGGTTCGCCCGTAGCGTCTGGGCATGGGCGATGACGTGCGACTTCCCGGCAGGCTCGGTTCGGTCCGGATGACGGGAGAGCTCCCGGAACGGGCGGATCTGGGCCTGGTGTTCGACGAGCTCGACCACCAGATGGCCTGTCAGGCGTACCTGTGGGCACTGCCGTTGGTGTCCTACGCGCAGTGGCAGAAGGTGCACCGGGAGGTGTTCGGGGCGGGCCCGTTCGACCTGGTCCACTACGTCACCTACCGGGACCGGCTCGGGCTGATCACCGCGAATGCCACCACCCCCTACATCCTGAACTTCATCGACCTCGCCGCCACCGGCCCGCTGGTGATCGAGCTCCCGGCCGGGCCGACCGCCGGCGGGGTGTCCGACTTCTGGCAGCGCGAGATCGCGGTGATGGGCGAGATGGGCCCCGACCGGGGCCGAGGCGGCCGCTACCTCGTCCTCGCCCCCGGCCAGGACGCCCCGGCGGACGCCGAGGACCTGCGGTTGCTGACCTCCACCGGCACCAACATCATGTTCGGGTTCCGCACCCTGGACCCCGACCCGGTCCGCGCCAAGGAGCTCGTGGACGCGGTCCGCCTCTACCCCCACGGGCAGCGCGAGAGCACACCCGCCACCCGCGTCGTCTCTCCCGACGGCCGCCCGTGGTCGGGCGACCAGCCCGGAGGGCTGGAGTACTGGGAGCGCCTGCACGCCATCTACCAGGACGAGGTCGTCGACGAACGCGACCGCTTCTACCTCGCCATGCTCAAGCAGCTCGGCATCGAGAAGGGCAGGCCCTTCACCCCCGACGAGCGCCTGGTGCGCCTCCTCACCGAGGCGAGCGCGGCGGGCGAGCTGATGGCCCGGGTGAACACCTTCGCCAAACGCTTCGACGGCTCACGCTACTGGGACGACCGGCAGTGGGACCTGGCGCTGATGCTGGACCGCTCCGACCAGCGCGCCGAGCACCACGACCAACTCCTGGAACGGGCGGCCTGGTTCTACGAAGCCGTCAGCTTCTCCGCCGCCATGAAGAGCCGGACCCCCGGCCAGGGCCAGGGCTACCTCGCCGCCTACACCGACGACCGCGGCGAGTGGCTGGACGGCGGCCGCGCCTACACCCTGCACGTGCCCGCCGACGTCCCCGCCAGGCTGTTCTGGTCCGCCACCGTGTACGACACCGCCACCCGCTGCCTGATCGACAACCCGCAGCAGCGCGGCGACCGCGGCTCCCGCGATCCCGAACTCGCCCGCAACGCCGACGGCTCGGTCGACCTCCACTTCGGCCCCGAACCCCCGCCCAGCGGTGAGTCCAACTGGGTGCAGACCCTGCCCGGCAAGCACTGGTTCTCCTACTTCCGCTTCTACGGACCCCTCGAGTCGTACTTCGACCGCAGCTGGAAACTCGGCGACATCACCCCCGCCTGACGCACCGGCCCCTCCCGGTCCCCCCGACTGCGGCCCGCGCACCCACCGTGCGGCCGACCGCCACGGGCACCGGGACGCGGTGCGACGAGCAGACCGTGCGCCACACAGACGGGAGAGCAGTGTGGGTGACCAGCCCGGCCCCGGCCCCGACCCCGGCCCGGGGGGCGTGCCCCGCAGGGCCCACCGGTCGAGGTCGGGGAGGCCGACGCCGTCAGACGTGTCGTCAGGTCTGGTCACCGGCCTGTTCTCCATCCCCGAGGGCATGGCGTACGCGGCGATCGCCGGGTTCGACCCGGTCGCCGGGCTGTTCTCCGGCGTCGTCCCCGCCGTCGTCGGCTCGCTCGCCGCCCGCACCGTGCTGATGGTCACCACCCTGACCAGCGCCATCGCGCTCACCGCGCAGAGCGTCCTGACCGACGCCGGCCTCGACGCCGCCGACGCCGGGAACGTCGCGATGCTCGCCCTGACGACCGGGGCGGTGATGCTGGTGCTGGGCGTGCTGCGGCTCGGGGTGGTGCTGACCTTCGTCTCCAACGCGGTGATGACCGGGTTCTCCGTCGGCATCGCCCTGCAGATCGTCACCGGCGTCCTCAAGGACGCCACCGGCTACCGGCCGCACGGGCACAACAAGCTCGCCCAACTCGCCGACTGGCTCGCCCACATCGGATCCTGGCAGCTCGCCGCGACCCTGACCGCCATCGCCACCGTCGCCGTCTGGGCACTCGCCCACGCGGCGCGGCGGCTGCGCACCGTCGCGCTGCTGATCGCCATGGTGGTGGTCAGCGTCGCCGTCGCGGTGCTCGGCACCGACGTGGAACTGGTCGGCGGCATCGCCGACATCCCCTCCGCGCTGCCGCACTTCACCGCTCCCGACTGGTCGGCCCTCCCCCACCTGATCGGCGGCGCGGTCTCCATCGCGTTGGTCGCCCTGGCCCAGGCGGCGGGCATCTCGCCGAGCGTTCCCAACCCCGACGGCTCCAAGCCGGACACCGACCGGGACTTCACCGCCCAGGGCCTGGCCAACGTGGCGGGCGGGCTGTTCCAGTCCCTGCCGGTCGGCGGGTCGCTCTCCCGCACCGGCGTCGCCGTCTCGGCGGGCGCCCGCACCCGTTGGGCCGGGATCTTCTCCGGCCTCTGGCTCGCCGCGATCGTCCTCGCCCTCGCACCGCTCGCCGAGCACATCCCGATGCCGGTCATCGGCGGCCTGATCCTCGTCGTCGGCGCCGAACTCGTGGCCGGCAAGGTTTCCGACGTCCGGCTCGTCCTGAGGACCTCGCCGCTGTCCGCCGCCGCGATGATCCTCACCTTCCTGGCCACCACCCAACTGCCCCTGCAACAGGCGATCGTGCTGGGCGCGGTGCTGTCCCTGCTGATGTACTGCGCGCAGGCCGCCCGCCGGTCCCGTCTCCTCGCCCTGGAGCCCGCGGGCGACGGCCGCTGGCGAACCGCCGCCCCACCCGCCCGGCTCGCCTCCGGCCGGGTCACCGTCCTGGACTACGACGGGGTCAGCCTGTTCGCCGAACTGCCCCGGATCGAGCGGCACTGGCCCGCCCCCGCACCGGACGCCGTCCTGATCCTCGTGCTCCGCGCCGTCCCCGACGTACCGTCGTCCGCCATGATCAAGCTGCTGCGCCGCAAGGCCGACGAACTGCACCGGGCCGGCGGCCGGCTGGTCCTCGCCGGAGTCCAGCCCCCGCTGGCGAAGATCGCCGCCGACACCGGACTCGCCGAACACCTCGGCCCCGGCGGCATCGTGCCCGCCACCGGCGTCCTCTTCGGCCCGCTCGAATCCGCCCTCCGCGACGCCGACTCCTGGCTCGCCACCCGCCCGGGCACCCCGCCCCGGCCCCGCCCCGACACCGACGGGCCGGGTCCGGCACCCCCGCCGTAGCGATACCCGGGCCGGCCCGGAACGCCACACCGGCGGCGCCGACGTGCGCCTCGCCGCCCCGGGGATGCAGGCAGAGCCCGCGGTGCACCGCGTTCCGACGGCCGCTCGGCGGCATCCGGACCGGTACCGTCGCCTCCGCTCGCGGGTCGTCCGCACGGCGGCGAGCGCTCGGCCCGCGCTGTGAAGCGGCTCAGCGGGGTGGCTCAGCGGGGCGGCTCAGCCGGGCGGGTGGTGGGCGGCCGGTCGGTGAAGGACTGTTCGATCAGGTCCAGCGCCGCTTCGAGCGTGCGGGGGCGGCCGGTGGGGGCGGGCGGGTCGTGGCGGTGCCAGCCGGGGCCGGCGGCGACGACCAGGGGGCGGGTCCGGGAGCCGGGCGGGCCCCAGACGGCTCGGTCGACCTGGCGGGCGAGGAGCGGGTCCGCGGTGCGCTCGCTCTGCGACCAGAGCAGGACCGCGGAGGGGCCCAGGCGCTGGACGGCGTCGAGCAGGGCCCGGGCCGGGACGGTCGCGCCGAGCATGCGGTAGGGCAGTCCCCGGACGGCCATGCCGGCCGCCACCGCCTCCAGCGGCAGGGTGTGCTGCTCGGCGGGCATCGCCGCGAGCAGGACGGGCGGCCCGGACCGGAAGCGGGCCGGGGTGACGGCCACCGCGCGCAGCGCCGCGGAGACGTGCCAGGACAGCAGGTGCTCGACCTCGACGTACTGCTCGCCGTCGGCGGCCCACTTCCGGCCGGCCGCGCGCAGCGCGGGCATCATCACCTCGGTCCACGCCCGTTCGGGACCGAGCTCGGCGAGGGCCAGCCGCAGGATGTCGGCGACCTCGGGGCCGTCCAGCCGCACGGCCGCCCGGGCCAGGCCCCGGCACTCGGGCCGGACGGTGCCCACCGGCATCGCGCGGCTGCCGCCGGGCGGACGGGGGCCGGGCCCGGCCGGGGCCGCCGCGGACGCGGGGTCGGGCCGCGCGGGGCCGGGCTCCGGCGGCCGGGCGGCGCGGGCGGCCTCCCCCGGGGGGACGCCGCGGGAGGTGAGGCGGCACATCTCCTCCAGCAGGGCGATGTCCGCGGGGCTCCAGCGGCGGTGCCGGCCCGGCTCCCGGTGGGAGGGGCCGATCCCGTACCGGCGCTCCCAGGAGCGGACCGTGGTGGGCGACACGCCCAGCCGCCGGGCGACCGCCCCGGTCGACACCCCGGCCAGGGCGTCGTCCGCCGGGTCGTGGCCAGGGCGCGGGCCACCGGTGTCCGTCGTGACGAGGGCCCGGCCTCCTGCCGCCGTCTCGTTCACCATCGGGACGTCCCGGGCGCGCCCTTGAACGGGCCGGTGATCTCGTCGGTGATCCAGCCGCCGTAGAACCCGCCCTGCTGCGGCCGGACGGTCTCGCCGTCCACCGTGCAGCGGTCCACCCGGTCCGGGTGGAACGCCAGGTGGTCGCGGAGCGCGCGGTAGCCGGGCAGCGGCTCGGGGTAGCTCCAGGCGGCCCGGGGCGACAGCCGCCCGTCGGCCAGCGCGTTCCAGTACCGGGCGCGGCCCTTCCACTCGCACAGGGTGCCGCCGTCGGCCGGCCGGAGCAGGGCCGTCGCCACGTCGGGGCGCGGCAGGTAGAACACCGGCGGGTGGCTGGTCTCCAGCACGCGCAGGGCCCGGCGGGTGGAGGCGAGCAGCCGCCCGGCGAAGAAGACCTCGACGAGCCGGCCGTCGGGCACCAGGGCGGGCGGTCTGGGGTAGTCCCAGACCGATTCGGTCGGACGGTCCTCGTGGTGCACGGTTCTCCTCCTCACCCGTCCCCGCGGCCTCACGCCTCGTCGAAGGCCGCGCGCAGCCGCAGCAGGCCGTCCCGCATCCGGCTCTTGACGGTGCCCAGCGGGACGTCGAGGAGGGCCGCGATCCGGCTCTGCGAGTAGCCGCCGTAGTAGGCGAGCACCAGGGCCTCGCACTGGGCCCGGCCGAGGGCGGCCAGGGCCTGCCGCACCCGGGCCGCCTCCATGGACCGCTCGACCTCGTCCGCCACCGGCTCGGCGGCCGACGCGGTCGCCGTCCGGTCGGCGCGCACCACGCGTTCCTCGCGCTCGGTGCGGGCCCGCACCGACCTGACCCGGTCGACGGCGCGCCGGTGGGCGATCGTGCCCACCCAGGCCGCGGCCGAGCCGCGCTCCGGCCGGTAGGACGGCGCCGAGCGCCAGACCTCCAGCAGCGCCTCCTGCGCGACCTCCTCGGCCTGCCAGGCGTCGCGCAGCACCCGCAGGGCGATGCCGTGGACGGTGGGCGCGATCTCCTCGTACAGGTCCGCGTACGCCGCGCGGTCGCCGCGGGCGGTGCGCTCCAGCAGGTGCCGGAGCGACTCGGCGCGGCCGGGGCGGGACGTCGTGGTCGAGGTGGCTGACATGCTCCGCACGCTCCTCGCCCGCAGCGTTTCCCGCCACTTGCAGCGTTGTCGCATCGATCCGTGCAGCGTTCGCCGGTACGTTCGCCGGCGCGTTCGCCGGTGCGGCGGTCCCGGCCCGGCGCGGCGGCGGGCCCGCACGGCGGCGGGCCCGCGTGGTGGTCGGGCCGGTGTCCGGGCCCGGCCCGGTCAGAGCGCCGGGGGGTGGTGGCCGGTCCCGGCCGCGAGGGTTCCGGGGCGGGCGTCGACCGGGTCGATCGCGCGGAGCCGCGCGGCGGCGTCCGGTGCGGTCGACTCGGGGTGGCGGTGGCGCCAGTACGGGTTGTCGTACGGCAGTCGGCCGCTGACCCGCCCGTACATGCCGAAGGTCGCGATGAGCAGGCCCATCGCGAAGCTGAAGACCACGTTGGGGATGCGGAACGCCAGCACGTTGGCGCCGGAGTCGAGCAGGGCGAGGTTGACGAAGCCGCTGAGCACGAACAGGGTGCCGACCACGATGTTGACCGTCGAGGCCGTGGTGCCGCCGATCGCCGCGCCGACGATCAGCACCACGGCCGTCACGATCGACACCAGGCTGAGCAGGCCGTTGCTCGACAGCCCGGCGACGCTCTCGCCGCGGGTGCTGAAGAACGCCAGGCCGTCGGCCAGGCCCAGGCAGCCGAACACCAGCAGTACGACACCGCACAGGCCCGCGCCGAACCGGTACACCCGGGCGAGGGGGTGGTCCACGGGAAGCTCATCACGGAAGTCCATGACGACTCTCTCCTTCGACAGGGGAGGCGGGTGCCTCCGCCCTCCACCGTCGGGGCCCGGCCCGGCCGGGGGAAGTCGCACCGTTCCCGCATCGAAGTGGCCGGGGACGGGCGGGGACGGGCGGGACCGGACGGGGACGGTCGAGAGGGCAACCTGGGAGTGGGCGGCGGGGCGGCCCGGGCCCCAGCATGGACCGTCCGTTCCGTCCGGCCGACCCCGCGGGAGAACACCCATGCCTCACATCAGCATCACCAACGGCCTTCCGGGCATCAGCGGCCTGATGGCCCAACGCCCGGACACCGCAGCCCCGTTGAACCAGCTCGCCGAGACGCTGCTGCGCAGCACGGCGTCCTCCGCACTGAGCCGGGGCGAGCGCGAGCTGATCGCGGCCTACACCTCGGAGCTCAACGAGACGGAGTTCTGCGCGCAGTCGCACAGCGCCTTCGCCGCGGCGCAGCTGGACGGCGGTGCGGAGCTGGTGAAGGCGGTGCTGCACGGGCTGGACGAGGCGCCCGTCACCCCGAAGCTGCGGGCGCTGCTGCGGATCGCCGGCGCGGTCCGGGGGCCGGTCCGGGCGCTGCCGGCGGAGCTGGTGGCGGAGGCCCGGGCGGCCGGGGCCGACGACGGGCAGATCCACGACACGGTGCTGATCGCGGCGGCGTTCTGCCTGTTCAACCGGTACGTCACCTGCCTGGACACCGAGCTTCCGGCCGACCCCGGTTACTACGAGGAGGGCGCGGAGCGGATCGTCGCCCGCGGCTACGCCCCGGCGGCCGGCTGACCCCGCGGGGCTCCCCGCCCCCCGGCCCGGTCAGCGGACCGGACGGGGGGTGCGGGGTCGGCGGAGCCGGGGGCGGCGGAGCATCAGGAGGAGGGCGCCGGGCAGCAGGACGGCGTCGACGGCGAGCAGCAGCAGGTTCCAGGCGCCGTCGACGGCGTGGCTGTGGGCCGGTGCGGTGTCCTCCGCGAGGGGGGTGCCGGGGCGGGGGGCGGTGGTGGTGCCGAGGTCGAAGGCGGTGGTGCCCGAGACCTCGCGGTCGGTGTCCAGGACGAGCCGGTAGACGACGCGGTAGGTGCCCGCGGCGTCGGTGCGGACCTGGGCGACCAGGCGGCGGCCGTCCAGGCGGGGCGGGCCGTCGGTGACGGGGGTGCCGTCGGGGCCGTTGACCTGGAGGTAGACCGCCGAGGGGTGGAAGTCGTCGCCGGAGAAGGTCAGGGCGACCTCGCCGGGGGCCCGGGTGAGGGCGCTGCCGTCGGCCGGGGTGATGCCCGCCAGCCGGACCGGCTGGCGGGCGCTGATCCAGAGGAGTCCGACGAGCAGCAGGACGGCGAACGCGGTGCCGAGGAGCAGGACGCGCTGGAAGGGGCGCCGCGGTACGGGGGTGCTCACGCGAGGGCCGCGGCCTCGTGCTGGTGGGCGGCAGGCCGGCAGCTGCATGTCATCGCAGCCAGTTCGGTCCGGCTGGGCCGCAGGTGGTAGTACATGCCGATCACCATCGGGATGAAGACGATGGTGTTGTAGAAGAGGTGCAACTCGACCCGGGGGAAGGCCAGTTGGAGCACCGAGGTGGCAACCGGCTTGCCGAACAGGAAGTGCCCGGTCTGGGCCTGGAGCAGCAGGAGCAGGTGCTCGATGTGGTGCCAGAACTGGATCGCCAGCGCCACCGTCCACCAGGTGCGGCCCCGTCCGACGAAGCCGGGGCGCAGCAGGAACAGGCCGATCAGCATGACCAGGGCGTAGCCGTAGTGCATCCACTCCGAGGTCACCAGCCACGGGAACGCGTACCCGAGCAGCCCCTTGGACTTCGGGACCGGCCAGCCGAGGCCCCAGATCTGGTACGCCTGCGCGAGGTGCTCGGCCCAGTGGCCGAGCACCACCACCAGGAAGACGTTCAGTGCGGCGCGGTGCGATCCGTGGTTCAGGTGGCCGACCGGCCCCTGGGAGCCGGTTCTCGACGGTGCGGTGTGCGTCGTCATCGGTCTGGATCTCCTAGCGGAGGGAGGGATGCGGGAGCTCGGCCGGCACGCTCGGTGGCGGCGCGTGCCCCAGATTGGTGGCCGCGCGCCGGGGCGGGCTTCTTCCAACGTGCTCAGTTGCCCGCCCCGGTGGCTTGACGGTGCGTCAGCAAGTGTGCGCGGTCGGCTACTTGACTCCGATCAGGCGGGCCGCGGGGGCCGCGGAGGCGGGTTCGGGCCGGGGGTGCAGGACCTGGACGAGCTCGGCGGTGCACATCATGTAGCCGTCGGGGGTGGGCAGGTGGGCGAGGTAGTGGGTGAGGTCGGTGCCGAGGGAGAAGACCCGGACCGGGGTGCCGGCGGCCCGGGCGGCTTCGACCACCCGGCGGACGCCGTCCAGGACGGAGGGGTGCCGGGTCTGGTAGGAGTCGGCGACGAGGTGGTTGCCCCGGTCGGCGGCCAGGTAGAACTGGACCAGGTCCTTGACGCCGACGAACAGTTCGCTGGCCCCGGCGGCGCAGATCCCCCCGGTGGCGTGGACCGCGGCCGGGGTCTCGATGAACGCGGAGAGCGGGACGCT
Organism: Kitasatospora sp. NPDC090308; assembly: GCF_044769485.1. Lineage (NCBI taxonomy): Bacteria > Bacillati > Actinomycetota > Actinomycetes > Kitasatosporales > Streptomycetaceae > Kitasatospora > Kitasatospora sp. NPDC090308. Next base: position 35,962 of record NZ_JBIVXY010000010.1, read on the forward strand.
GTCCGGGAGTTCGAGGTGGGCGCGGAGCTGGGCGTACTCGTCGGCGTCGTTGAGGAACGGGACGGAGAGGTGGATCCGGTCCGCCTGGTCGCCGAGCCGGGTGCGCAGCGTGTCGAGCACCGTGCGCAGGGCGTCCCGGTAGGGGGCCGAGCCGAGCAGCCAGCGGGCGCCGTGCAGGCCCAGTTCGGGGTTGGGCTCGACGGCGACGGCGGACTGCTCGGTGACGCTGGCGGCGTGGTCGGAGCGCAGGTCGAGCAGGCGCAGGACCAGCCGCTGGCCGGGCAGGAGTTCCTCGACGAAGGCGCCGAGGCGTTCGGCGACGGCCCGCCCGTAGCCGGCGATCTCGGCGGGGCCGCCGTCGAGGGCGTCGAACGGGCTGAGCCCGGCGGCGAGGCAGAGGAACTCCTCGCGGATGAAGAACGAGTCGACCCGGGCCGCCTCGGGCCCGGAGGAGTTGACGGTCCGGATGTCCTGGAAGTCGGCGATGACCGCGCAGGCCGCGCCGAGGTCCGCCGCGGTGGGGGCGGTGGCGCCCCGCCCGGGGGCGGGGTGCGCGGCCGGGTCGGGGTCGAGCAGGATCGCCCCGCTCTCCAGGTCGAGGGTGACCTCGCCGACCAGGGCGGCGAGGTCGGCCTCGTCGACCCGGAGCACCGGGATGCCGCGGCCCCGGCACAGGGACTGCATGTGGCCGGTCTGGCCGCCGCCGCCGCAGACCACGGCCCCGGCGGTGACGATGGCCTCGTACAGGCCCGCCTCCAGGTGGGGGGCGATCAGGATGGAGCCCTCCTGCGGGCGGCCGGTGCGGTTGCAGGTGCCGCGCAGCGTCGCGCGGGTGCCGCCGGTGAGCATGAAGCCCTGGATCCGTCGTCCGTTCACTCAGTCCTCCGTGTCCTCGTCGGTGTCACCCCCGTCCGCGATCCCCAGGTGACGGCGCAGTTGGCGCGGCGTCACGGAGACGTCCGTGAGCCTCCGGACGGCGGACCGGGTGACGGCCGCCCGCAGTCGGCGGCCGCCTGGGTCGTCCGGGGTGGTGAGGAGGCCGATCAGGGCGTCCAGGCGGGTGTCGAGCCGTTCCCGACGGGCCCGGGCCCGGGTCGCCATCCTCCGCACCTCCAGGTTCACAGCCTGATCGAACGCGGGGTCGGTCGCTTCCTCGAACGTGCCGTCGGAGGTGCGGGATCCGGCCAAGTCGCGGGCGGACGGCGGGTCCGGTTCGGGGGCGGCGCCGGGCAGTTCGAGTTGCTCGACGACGTGGGCGGCGACCGCGATGGAGTGGTTCTTGATCGCGGCGAGGTTGAAGGCGAAGGCGCCGGTGCGGCCGTTGCGGACGATCTCGTCGCCCTCGCGCAGCGGCCCGACGGCGGTGAGCGGAGCGCCGGGCGCCCCGGCGGGGGTGAGCAGGACGCCGCGGTGGTCGACCTCCAGGCCGCGGCCGGTGCGCTCGTGGGGGGTGGCCAGGCCGCGGCGCAGCAGGTTGCGCCAGAGCGGCTCCTCGACCCGCCGGTAGTCGCTCTCCCGGCCGAAGTTGGAGACCACCAGGTCGGCCCGGACGGTCAGCTTCTCGTCGGCGGTGGCGACGGTGACCTCCAGCAGGCCGGATCCGGCGGGGACGATCGCCTGGACGCCGCCGACCAGCAGCCGCACCGGGCCGGGGTGCATCGCCCGCTCGATCACCTCCAGGGTGTAGGGCACCGCGCCCACCCGCAGGGCGGCGATCGCGGTCCCGAACTCGTCCAGCAGCGACCGCAGTTCGGGGGACGGGATGCGGGCGAGGGCCTCCGGCAGGTGGGGCTCCCAGGCTTTGGCGACCCGTTCGGCGACCACCTCGGGGGCGATCTCGGGATGGTCGCGGGCGACGCTCGCGCAGGCCGCCGTCCACTCGGCCCGGACCCGGCCGAGGAACTCCTCGCGGTCGCGGTAGGGCTCCAGCAGCGTGCGGGGGCAGGCCAGCCGCAGGACGCCGTGCTCGTGGGCGCCCGGGTAGGAGCGGAACATCGTCCCGGTCCGGGAGACCAACGCTATCCGCCCGGTGTGGCCGCGACGCAGCAGCAGGCCCGCCGAGTCGTAGGCGCTGAGCACCGAGCCGACGATCACCACCTCGGCGTCCGGCGGCAGCGCCTCCAGGCGGCGCACGCCGTCGGCCGAATAGGGGTGGCGGACGAAGCGCGGGTGCTCCAGCACCTCGGCGGCGAAAGGGAGTTCCTTCAGCTCCAGGCCGGTGGCGAGGACCACGTGCGCGGCGGGCAGCACGTGCGCGGTGCCGTCGCTCCCGCCGACCGCCACGTCGACCCCGGCGGCGGTGGGCACCAGGTCGAGCGCCTCGCCGTCGGCCTCGGTGAGCAGGACGCCGGGGGCGGCCTCCCGGGCGGCCTCGGCGAGCCGCTGCTCCAGGTAGTCCTGGAAGATCCGCCGGGGCGCCGGGCCCGGCTCGGTGAACTCGTGGTCGGCCCACTGCGCGGGCCAACCGCCGCGGTCGGCCTCCCGGTTGGCCCAGTGGACGAAGTCGAGCACGTCCTCCCGGAACACCGACATCCGTCCGGCCTGGATGTTGAAGACGTGGTCCCAGGGGTTGCCGTGCCGGTGGTAGGCGACCCCGGCACAGCGGTAGTCGGAACGCCGCTCCAGCAGGACCACCTCGACCGGGCGGCGGGCGAAGCGGAGCATCCTGATGGCGGTGGCCGTGCCGGCCAGACCTGCTCCCACCACGACGATCCTGGGGCGGGTTCCGGTGGGGGTCATGCGGGAGCCTCTCGGTCACGGGGCGGGAGCGACCCAAAGATGACTGATGGAACGTCAGGAATTTTGTACACCAGCGGGATTGGCCCCGTCTCCCGGTTCGCGGCACGGCGGGGGCACGGCAGCGGCCCGGGGCGGGAACGGGGGCGCGGGCAGGGACTGGGACGGGGACGGGGACGGGGACGGGCGGTTGGATGCCCCGCACGGTACCTGCGGGCGCCCGGCCGGGACTTCTCCCTGATTGCCCGGGGGACGGCACGGGCGGGAAGACGGCACGGGCCGGGGAAACGGCAGGACCCGGCGCCCGGCCCCGGCACGCTCGGAGAAGTCGGGGCGGCGACCGGGGGGTGAGACTCGGCGCTGGAGGTGGGTGCCGGTGCGGATGACGGCGGATCAGCGGCGCGAGGTGGTGGTGCGGGTGGCGGTGGAGGTGTTCGCCCGCGAGGGGTTCCACGCCGCGACCACCGCGGCGATCGCGGAGCGGGCCGGGGTGTCCCAGCCCTACCTGTTCCGACTGTTCGCCACCAAGCGCGCGGTGTTCCTGGCCGCCGCCGAGCTCGCCACTGACGAAGCCGCCCGGGCGTTCACGGCTGCGGCCCGAGACGCGGGCGTGGCCGGGGCCGGGGAGGCGGTCGGCCTCACCGCGCTGCGGGCCAGGGACGCGACCGGGAAAGCGAGCAGGGCCGGGAACCCGGTCGGGGACATGGACGGGGCTGGGGACGCTGGCGGCCTCGCCACGCTGTGGATCGGAGACACGGACGGAGCCACGGCCGGGGAGGAAGCCGGGAACGTGATCGGCCCCACCGCACCGCGGCCCGGAGACACGGACGGGGAGGCGAGCACGGCAGAGAAGGCGGGCGTGGTCGGGGAGATGGGCGGGGACGTGGGCAAGGCCGGGGCTGCGGGCGGCCTCGCCGCGCTGCCGGGCGGGGAAGACGCCGGGCAGGCGGGCGGGGCCAGAGCCGCAACCCGGGACACAGACGGGGCCCCGGACCCGGGCCGCCTCGCCGCGCTACGGGCTGCGGCGGCTGGGGGCGCGGGCGGCTTCGCCGCGTTGCGGGCCGGGGAGCGGGCCTGGCGGCGGATGCTCGGGCCGGGCGGTCCCTTCGCCCTCCAGTGGCAGTTGCACGCGGCGGCGGCCGGCGACCCGGTGGTCCGGGCGGCGGCGGCCCGGCACTGGGGGGTGCTGTGGCGGACGGTGGCCTCGGCGACCGGCCTGCCCGATCCGGTGCTGGCGGCGTTCTTCGGCCGGGTCCTGCTGCGGGGCGCGGCGACCGCGCTGCGCCCGGGGCCACCCACCGCCACCACGGCCGCAACCGCGTCACGCCTGGAGCCACCTCCCGGCACCACCGCCGCAACCGCGCCGCGCGCGGAGCCGCCCATCGACGCCACGGCGACTCCGCTCCCGGAACCGCCCCACGACACCACGGCAGCGCCACACCTGTAGCCACCTCCCGGCACCACAGCCGCAACCGCCCCGCACCCGGAGCCGCCCGCCGACACCGCCGACACCACCGCCCCGCTCCCCCGTCCGGGCCCGGTGCCCTCGGTCACCATCCCGACGGCACCCACTGCGCGTGGAACCCGTGCGGCACCCGTACCGGCAGCGGTACGGCCGCGATCGGCGGGCCGGTGAAGTCGGCGGTGTCCAGGACGAGCAGTTCGCTGCGGTCGGCGGCGGGGTCGTACACCAGGGTGAGCAGCCAGCCGTCGCCTTCGGGGGCGCGGGCGTCGCGCGGGACGAAGACGGCTTCGCCGCCCTGGCGGCCGTCGGCGAAGGGGTGTCGGTCGGTGCGGCCGGTGGTGAGGTCGTGGCGGAGCAGGGCGGGGCCGCACAGGGCGGCGCCCTGGCCGGGGGCGAGTTCGAGGGTGAAGGCGTAGCGGTAGGGCAGTCCGGTGCGGCGTTCGTCGATCCGCGGGAACTCCTGGGTCCGGCCGTCGAGCCGGTGTTCGAGGACGGCGCCCTCGCGGGGGTCGAGGGTCCAGCGCCACAGGGCGGGGGCGGATTCGCTGGGGTGCAGCCGGTCGCGGTCGAAGGCGCGTTCGTGGCGGATGACGTCGACGGTGATCCGGCCGTCGGCGTCCTCGAAGGCGTTGACGGGGTGGAAGACGAAGCAGGGCGGGACGTCCAGCCAGAGCGGGGCGGCGTCCGGCCGGTCGCGGGGGACGATGCCGATCCGGGCGTCGCGGTCGTGCTGCCAGGTGTGGGGGAAGGCCGAGCCGGCGGCGGCCTCGGCGGGGTCGTGGGCGACCGGCAGGTCGAACAGGACGGTGTGGCGGGCGGTGAGCGCGAAGGCGTGCATCCAGGGGCGGCCCTTGACCGGTACGGGCCGCGCCTCGCGGACCCGGCCCCCGGTGTCGACGGTGAGCAGCACGGCCCGGTCGCCGTCCGGATCGACGGCGACGGCGTGCAGTTCGCCGGTCACCGGGTCGGTGAGCGGGTGGGCGCAGAGGCCGCCGGGGAGGGTGCCGTCGAGGTCGGTGCGGGCGAGGGTGCGCAGTTCGGGGTCGAGCAGGAGCGGCCGGGTGCCGCCGTCGGTGACGGCCAGGGTGCGGCCGGCGTGGCGGACCAGGTTGGCGTTGACGTTGCCGTCCGGGCCGTGGCGCGGGCCGGGGACGGGCAGTTCGCCGAGTTCGCGGCTGAGGGCGCCGTCGCGCAGCCAGCGGTTGCGGTACCAGTGGGCGCGTCCGCCGCCGAGGCGCAGTCCGTGCACCATGCCGGCGCCGGCGAAGGCGTGCTGGACGGCGGGGTCGTGCTCGCCGCGGGTGTTGGGGCCGATCCGCAGGAAGGTGCCGTCCAGTTCGGGCGGCAGGGTGCCGCGGACGGTGAGGTCGGTGTGCGCGGTCTCGGCGGGCACCGGCCGGTAGCCGGGTCCGAGCAGGTGGGTGGTGCTGTGCGGGTGGCTCCTGGTGGGGTGTGCGGTGGTGCCGGGCATGGTTGCCCCCTCCGTCGATAGCACCGTTACATAACGCCGTCATTGATGAGGGTCACAGGCGACTGACATACTGTCAAGGGTGAGTCCACGGCGGGTCGACCCGAACCTCAGTGCGCAGCTGATCGAGGCCGCGGCGAAGCTGCTCAGCGAAGAAGGACCGGCCGCGCTGTCCACCCGCAAGCTGGCGGCCACCGTGGGCACCTCGACCATGGCGGTCTACACCCACTTCGGCGGCATGGACGACCTGGTGCGGACGATGGTCCGCGAGGGCTTCACGCTGCTCAACCGGCGGCTGGAGGCGGTCGAGGAGACCGACGACCCGGTCGCCGACGTGGTCGCGCTCGGCTGGGCGTACCGGGCCAACGCCCGCGAGCACCGGCACCTCTACAACGTGATGTTCGGCGGCGCCGGCCTCAGCAGCTTCTCGCTCACCGACGCCGACCGGCAGCACGGCCGCTACACCCTGGACGCCCTGGTCCGGGCGGTCAAGCGCTGCGTGGCCGCCGAGCGCTTCCGGCCCGCCGACCCGGAACTGGTCGCCCATCAGCTCTGGATCGCCCTGCACGGCCTGGTCACCCTCGACCTCGGCGGCTACCTGGTGGAACCGCTCACCGCGGACGTCTGCTTCGAGGCGCAGGTCTGCGGCATGGTCCTCGGCGCGGGCGACGACCCGGCCCGCGCCCGGGAGTCGGTCGCCCGGGCCGCCCGTCGGCCGGTCTGAGCCCGGAGCGGCACGGCCCGGCCACCCCCGCCGCGACGAGACCGCCACCCCCCACCCCGCCGCCGTCCCCGTCCGGCCGCCTGACCGTTCGGCCGGCCGGCAAGACGATCCGGACGATCCGGACGGAACCGCCCCAAGGACCGTTCAAGGTTCGGATCGTGCGGCCGGGGTCAGGGACTTCAACTCCACGATCGATCCGCGAAGGCGCAGGCCAACCACCCGCCGGCCGCGTCCCCAACCTCACAGGACAGAACACCTAGCCCGGCCCGCCGGCCCTGTGGGACCCTGGCGTGAGCGGGATGCGGCTGCGGTGGAACACCGGGACGGGGAGTCGAAGTGAGCGCACGCCTGGTCGGGTCACGATGAACATCAGCGTGGTCGTCCCGTCCTACAACACGGGTCCGGAGGTGCGGCGGCTGCTGTCGTGCCTGGCCCTCTGCGAGCTCGACGCCGGCGACTCGTTCGAAGTCGTCGTGGTGGACGACGGCTCCGACGACGGCACCGGGGAACTCCTCGCCGCACTGGCGCCGCCGTACCCCCTGGAGTACCTGTTCCTGCCGCGGACTTCGGCCTCCGGCCGGGCGGCGGCGCGCAACGCGGGGATCCGCGCGGCCTCCGGCGACGTGGTCGTCCTGGTCGACGCCGACCAGGTCGTCGAGCCCGGCTTCCTCGCCGCGCACGCCCGGTACCACCGGCTCCGCACCGATCTGGTCGTGGCCGGTCCCCGGGGCGACATGGCCGAAGGGGAGATCGACGACGAGCGCCTGGCACGGGAGTTCTCGCTCGACGCGATGCCGGAGATCGTCGGATGGGACGGCCGGGAGTTCCTGCTGGCCGAGTTCTCGGAGAACTTCGACAACCTGGAGACCTGCTGGCACTACGCGTTCACCTGCAACCTGTCGGTGCGCCGCGAGCACCTGCTCGCGGTCGGGGGCTTCGACGAGGGCTTCCTGGGCTGGGGCCTGGAGGACTCCGAGCTCGGCTACCGGCTGCGGCGCCGGGGGCTGGCGTTCGCGTTCCAGCCGGAGGCGCTGTCCTACCAGACGCGGCGCGAGGTCACGGCGGAGATGCTCGCCCAGTGGCGCACCAACCTCGACCACTTCGTCGCCAGGCACGCGGGGGCGGCCGATGTGGCGATCCAGCAGGTCATCTGCCGGGCGTTCGACCCGGCGGAGGCGGAACGCGCCCTCGGCTGGCTGGACTGCGCGGTCCGGATGGAGTACGCCGCGCGGGCGCTGGCCGGCCGCCTGCCCGAACCGACCTCGTACGCGTTGCTGGAGGTGGACGACGACAACGCCCGGGACGTCCTCGCCCGGCTGCCCGCGCTGGCCGCCGAACGCGATCTGCTGGTCCTGGACGACACGGAGCGGGCGGTGCTGGCCGGACCGGCCCAGTGCGCCGGGACGACGCGTGAGCTGGTGTACTTCCACCGGCCGTCCGCCGACACCAGGAAGAAGATCCTCGCCCGCTACCCCGTCGGGCCCGACGGGCTGACGCCCTGACTGGTCGTTTCGGAGTGGGTTCGGTCCAGGGGCCCGGCAGTCGAGGGTCGCGGACCGGATGCGGCGGCCTGACGGCCCGGCGGCGGCTGCGGGACCGGACCGGGGCGGGCGGGTGGCCGCGCCCGCACGAGGCGCTGCCCGTCGAACTGCGGGCGGCGGGACTGCTGGAGACGGGTCTGCTGGAGACGGGAATGCCGGAGACGGCCGACGCGGCGATCGACGGCTCGCGCGTCAGGGCGCTCAAGGGGCCGCACACCGGACCTTCGCCGGTCGACCGGGACCGACCGGGACCGACCGGGGCCGACCGGGGCCGACCGGGCAGCGAGCACCACCCGATCACCGGCACGGCACCCCGCTCGCCGTCACCCCGGCCGGCACCTTCGCGGATCGATCAGGCGGCCGGAGCCCCTGACTCCGGCCGCCTGATCCGCACCTTGAACAGTTCCTAGCCCCGGGGGATCAGGACGACCTTGCCGAGATTGCGCCGGGACTCGATGATCTCGTGGGCGCGGGCCGCTTCCGCGAGCGGGATCTCGGCGAACACGCGCGGGCGCAGGGTGCCGTTGCGGTGGAGTTCCCACAGCTCGTCGCGCCAGCGCGCGTACGTGTCGGGCTCGCCCCGGGCGACAGCGGCCATCTGGAAGCCGGTGGCCGAGGCGCTCCGGACCAGCAGTTCGTACGCGTCGATCGTGCCGCCGCCCGAACTGAAGGCGACCAGTCGGCCGCCTTCGGCCAGCGCGCGTACCGCGGGGCGGAGGAGTTCTCCGCCGACCCCGTCGAGGACGACGTCGACCGGATCGCCCCAGGACTCGTCCCCGTAGAGCACGACCTCGTCGGCGCCGAGGGCGCGGACGAACTCCGCCTTGTCCGCGCTGCTGACGGCGGCGACGACGCGGGAGGCCCCGCCCGCCCTGGCGTACTGCAGGGCGAGGGTGCCGACCGCGCCGGCCGCCGCGGTGACCAGGACGGCGTCGCCGGGGCGGGGGCGGCCGGCGTCGTGGGCGCCGCGTGCGACCAGGCCGCTGCGGACCAGGGCCACGGCGTCCACGGCAGTCGCCCGGTCCGGAATGTGCGAGGCCATCGCCCGGTGGAGGAGAGCCAGTTCGGCGTAACTGTGGGAGAAGCAGAGACCGGTGACGCGGTCGCCCACGGCAAAACCGGTGGCGCCTTCACCGACGGCGACGACGGTGCCCGCCACCTCGCCGCCGAGCGGGCCCGGTCCGGCGCCCTCGCGCACCCGCCGTACGGCGGGCAGCGTGACTCCGACCGCTTCGCTGCGGACGAGCAGTTCGCCCGGACCGGGCTCCGGAACGGGGGCCTCCTCGGTGAAGAGAACCTCGGGACCGCCGTTGACCTCGTAGCGGACACGGCGCATGGACACCTCCGGGCTTGACGCACGACTCACGATCATTGGGATTCCCAATGGATGGCAGCCTAGGGGCAGGTCATGGGGAAGTCCAACGATTTCGGGATAGCCTGCTCCCATGACTCGCACCGAGGGCCAGGGCGCCCTGGCTCGGATCCAGTCCCTGCCGAGCTGGCTGGCCGGCCGGGTCGCGGCGCGCGGCCGGAGCCTGGTCGCCGAGGCGATCGCCGCGGAAGGGCTGAAACCGCCCCATCACGCCGTGCTCGCGGCAGTGTCCGAGTACGGGCCCGTCGCCCAGGCGGACCTGGTGCGCCAACTGGGCTTCGACGCGAAGGACGTGGTCCTCCTGCTCAACCACCTGGAGGAGGCCGGGCTGGCCCGGCGCGCACCCGATCCGCGGGACCGCCGCAAGAACGCGGTGACGGTGACGCCGGCGGGCACCCGGACCCTGGAGCGGTGCGCACGCCTGGCGGAGCGGGCCAACGCCGAACTGCTGGCACCGCTCAGCGCGGCGGAACGCCGACAGCTGATGGAGCTCCTGACCCGGGTGCACGAGGCATAGGCCCTCTCTCCACCCGGCCCTTCGCCCGGCCGGAACCGCCGCCTGCGGGCGTCGCGGTAGAAGCAAGCCGGGCGATGGGGATACGCGCGCCCGGTGCCGTCGGGCGCCCGCCTCCGCAGCCGGTGGCGGGCACCCTTCCACGGCCCGGACCACCGAGGCGTCCGGTCCACCGAGGCGTCCGGTCCGGCGAGGCGTCCGGTCCGGCGACGACGGCTCGGTCCGCGTCCACCGGGCACCGGCCACCGGGCACCGGGCGCCGGGCACCGGTCGACGGTCGACGGCACCCCGGACCGGGCGGTCAGCCGATCCGAACGGAACGGCCTACGCGTTCCAGGGCGCCTTGGGCCACCACAGGTAGCCGAGGTTGCCGAGCAGCCGGACGTCCCAGTACACGACCGTGAACGCGCCCGCCACCAGGAACGCGGTCGCGGTCAGCGTCGCCGCCCGGCCCGGCTTGGTGGCCAGCCAGCGCTGCACGGGCGTGCCCAGCGCGAAGGAGAGCAGCAGGAACAGCAGCGCCATCACCAGGACGTTGCCGATCGACTGGAGCGCGAACGCCACCGCCCCGTACAGCGGGTCGTGCTCCTGCGCCGCGTGCCGGAACAGGTTGCGGAACAGCGGGTAGGGGCGGCCGATCAGGAAGCCGCCGACCAGCGCGCCGACCAGCACCAGCGGGGCGTTCGGGAACCGGCGGGCCACCCCCGCCAGCGGGTCGGGCAGCACCCCGGCCGCGGCCAGCCCGATCACCAGCATGGCCAGGCCGATCACGCCGAACACGATCATCGCCTGGAGGATGCGCGGCGAGAGCGTCCCGGGCGCGGACGCGGTGGAGAACTGCGGCAGGTGGGTGCCGTACAGGCCGACCAGCACCCCGTACCCGGCGGAGACCGGCAGCATCCCGGCCGCCAGCCAGCCCAGCGGGCGCAGCGCGTGCCCCAGCCGCTGACGGCGGGTCAGGCTCATCTGGCCGACCAGCGGGCCGACCGCGCCGAACACCGCCACGTTGCAGGCCGTGAACGAGCCGGCCAGGCCGGAGACGAAGGCGAACAGGACCCCGGCGGCGACGCCGCTCAGCGGGGTGGACCGGGCGTCGTGGCCCAGCAGGTGGTTGGCGGTGGTGAAGCCGATCTCGTCGTCGGCCAGTTTCGAGGACCAGGCGTAGGCGAGCAGCAGCCCGCCCAGTAGGCCCAGCAGGACGACCAGGGCGCGGCGGCGCGGGAACAGGCCGTTGACGAACAGCGAGGTGGCGCGCGGCGGCGCCTTCACCGTCCGGCCCGTGATGGTCTCGGTCACGTGGGGTCTCCTCGGCTCACGGAGGGCCGCTCCCGAAGGGTGTCGGGAACGGGTGGCGCGCGGGGCGTCACAGAGTGTCGTGGATCGGACCGGTCGGGTGACTACTTCCGGGTTGCCCGGCATCGGCACGGTGGGAGAAGCCCCGCGCCGCCGGGGTCCCGAGCATGTAACCGGAGAGCTGCGGCCATCCGGGCGCGCGGCGGGCGGGAGGCAGTGATGAGCGGAGGCTGGCGGGCGGTCCGACGACGCCTGTTGACACCGAGTCACAACGAGACGAAGTTGTCCACCAGGGGTTTCCACCTCAAGGACGACGCGGCGCGGACCAACCTGGAGACCGTCGGCGGGACCTTCCTCGACGGCTACGCGATCGCCGTCGAGGCGCGCGACCAGGACGAGGCGCACGAGCGGCTGGAACGGATACCGGTGCGCTACCGGGGCTTCGCCTACGAGGGCGCCGCGATGGGCCTGGCCATGCTGGACGGCCTGCCGCTGCCCGGCAACGACCGGGTCGCCCGGTTCCTGGCCGGCCACGGCGCGCCGCACGACTACATGGTGCACGTCGGGGTCGGCTGGGCGATGGCCCGGCTGCCCCGCTTCCGCTGGGCCTCGATCGAGCCCCCCGACCCGCTGCTGCGCTGGCTCGCCCTGGACGGGTACGGCTTCCACCAGGCGTACTTCCGCACCGCGCGGTACGTGCACCAGCACCACCGGGAGAGCGACTTCCCGTGGCCCGGCGACGGGACCCGGCGCTACGCGGGGCACGCCATCGACCAGGGCGTCGGCCGGGCCCTGTGGTTCATCGGCGGCACCGACCCGGCCGTGGTCGCCGACCTGGTCGACGGCTACCAGGCCGACCGGCACGCCGACCTGTGGGCCGGGGTCGGGCTGGCCGCCTGCTACGCGGCCGGGGCCACCGACGCCGAACTGCGCCTGCTGCTCGACCGGGCCGGCCCGCACCGGCCCCAACTCGCCCAGGGCGCGGCCTTCGCCGCCACCGCCCGGATCGAGTCCGGCCTGCTCACCGAGCACGCCGAAGCCGCCACCGCGGTGCTCTGCGGGCTCACCCCGCAGCAGGCCGCCGGGGTGTGCACCCGGGCCCGGCCGCGGCCGGCGGTCGACGGCCCGGTCCCCGCGTACGAGGTGTGGCGGCAGGAGATCGCCGACCGGATCGCCGACCTCGCCGCCGGAGCCCACCGGTGAGCGCCCCCGAGCCCGTCCCGGCCACCCCTGTTCCCCCTGTCCCTCCTGACTCGCCCGCCGCCACACCCGCCACGCCCGCCACACCCTCCCCGCCCGCCCCGCTCGCCGGTCCCGCCGTCGTCCGGCCGCGGCGGGGCGGGTCCCGGCGGCCGCCGGGGCCGTCGCGGGTCGCCACGCCGTTGCTGCTGGCCCGGATGGCGGCCGACCGGCTGGCGGTGATGACCGGGGCGGCGGCGGCCTACGGCGACGCGGTGCGCCTGCCGCTCGGCCCGAAGACGCTCTACTTCTTCAACCACCCGGACCACGTCCGCCGGGTGCTCACCGACAACAGCGCCAACTACCACAAGGGCATCGGCCTGGTGCACGCCCGACGCGCCCTCGGCGACGGGCTGCTGACCAGCGAGGGCGAGCGCTGGCGGGCCCAGCGCAAGGTGATCCAGCCGGTGTTCCAGGCCCGCCGGATCAACCGGCAGGTCGACGTGATCGCCGAGGAGGCGGCGCTGCTCGCCGAGCGCCTGCGCCGGACGGCGGGCCCGGGCCCGGTGGACGTCCGGCAGGAGATGACCTCGCTCACCCTCGGGGTGCTCGGCCGCGCCCTGCTGGACGCCGACCTGGGGGCGCACGCGTCGATCGGCGAGGCGTTCGAGGTGGTCCAGGACCAGGCCATCTTCGAGATGATGAGCCTGAGTTCGGTGCCCTCCTGGGTGCCGCTGCCGCTCCAGCTCAGGTTCCGCCGGGCCCGCGCCGAGCTGGACCGGATCGTCGCCGCGCTCGCCGACGAGCGCCGCCGCCGGCCCGCCTCCGACGGCACCCGGGACGACGTGCTGTCCCGGCTGATCGACGCCACCGCGGACGAGGGCGACCCGGCGGCCCGGCGGGCCCGGATGCGCGACGAGCTGGTCACCCTGCTGCTGGCCGGGCACGACACCACCGCCAGCACCCTCAGCTGGAGCCTGTACCTGCTCGACCGGCACCCGGAGGTCGGCGACCGGGTCCGCGCCGAGCTGGACGAGGTGCTCGGCGACCGGCTGCCGACCCTGGACGACCTGCACCGGCTGACCTACACCTCGATGGTCCTCCAGGAGGTGATGCGGCTGTACCCGGCGGTCTGGCTGCTGCCCCGCAAGGCGCTCGCCGAGGACGAGGTCGGCGGCTTCCGGGTGCCGGCCGGCGCCGACGTCGTGCTCTGCCCCTACACCCTGCACCGGCACCCGGAGTTCTGGGACGAGCCGGAGCGCTTCGACCCCGAGCGCTTCGCCCGGGGCCGCTCGGCGGGCCGCCACCGCTACGCCTACGTGCCGTTCGGCGCCGGGCCGCGGGTCTGCGTGGGCAGCAGCCTGGGCATGCTGGAGGCCACCGTGGTGCTGGCCGTCCTGCTGCGCCGCCTGCACCTGGCCGTCCCGCCCGGCCACCGGGTGCGGGCCGAACCGATGCTGACCCTGCGCGTCAAGGGCGGCCTCCCGATGACCGTCCGCCCGCGCGACTGACCCCCGCACCCCGTACGCCCGTACGCCCGTACCGCGAAGGGCCCGGACCGCTCCCGGGGTCCGGCGGTCCTCGCCACACCCACGATTCGGGGGAGTGGCGAGGACCTGGGCGGCAGGAAGATCGATCCGGACGTGAACCACGGGCACCCGGGACGCCCCGACGCGGCGCACCGGGCCGCAGCCGCGCGCAGGTTCCGTCCCGGGGAGCGCGGGCTGCCGCGCGAAGGTCCGCTGCGCGGCTCTGCCCAGGGCGGCCTGCTGCGGCAGTACTTCCCCGGGGGCACCGACCTGCCGGTCCACGGCCCCGAACGTCCGGCTGCGCTGCCGGCGGTGCGGGCCCCGGTCTTTCGGGCCGTGTCGGCGAGGGAGGAAAGGCCATCGCCGTTCGGCGGGGTGGGCAAGGGCAAGGGATGCCTTCGGGGCGCGCGGCGCCGACCTCCACGCACCTCCGCTGACCAGCGCGTACAGCACGGTGCCGACGACCAGCCGGCGCGGGAACCTCAACGGACGCCCGGCGCGGCGGCCCGGAACGGGGCGGTGGCAGCGGGACCGGCGGCAGCGAGGACGATGCCACGGATCCTGGCCGTCCCCCCGTCACCGTCCCGCCCGGTCCCCGGGGGCGCTCGGATCCGCCCCCGGCGCATCCGTACGTCCGTACGTGCGCCCTGGCGCGTGCGGGCACGGTCGTGCGATAACTCAGGGGGGGATGAAATCCTTCCGGGTGACTCGCTTCCGGCGACGGCAGAATGCGCCCGGCAAGGCCGCACGGAAGTCGATCACCGGTCTACCGTTTTGCCGTTCGCCGATTCCGGCGGTTTTCGCCGGAGTGGCTGTGGGTACCGCTTGCCGAGGTCCTTCCGGCACGTGTGCCCGGCGGTACCGGGGGGAGGGGACTGCGGGTGACGGATCTTCAGGGCGCGCCCTGGCGGGAGCTGTTCACGCCCGGCGAGCGGCTGGGCTGGACGTTCACCGACCTGAGCCGGCTGCGCCGCCCATTCCCGGACCCCGAGCCCGCCCCGCCGGACCGGTCCGGCACCGCGCCGGACATCCCGGAAGGCGTCCAACTCCCGCCGTGGAAACGGACGTTCGACATCCTGTTACAGACCGCCGGAGCCACCGTCCTGGGCACCGCCGCCGGGCTCCCGCTCAGTGCCTGGCACACCCTCCGGACCGGCGGCCCGCTGGAGCCCGCCGCCCTGTTCGGCGGCGCCACGGTGGTCGGCGTGGCCGCCGGGGCGCTCTGGTGCCTGCTGCTGGCCGCCCACCGGGCCCTGCTCCGCGCCTTCCGGGCCTGGCGCCGCCGGGTGCACCGGCAGCGGCTGCGGACCGCCCGGGACGCCTGGCAACACCGCCGTGACGCACACGAACTCGCAGAACGGGAAAGGCTTTCCACCGTCGAGGAATGGCGGCCCGCAAAAGTACCGGAGAGCTGGCGCCGGATCGACGTGGTCGGCGGGAACCTCTGGGGGTGGGAGGCGTTCCTGACCGTTTTCGGCTGCTCCACCCTGGCCGGCCGGGGACCGGCCACCGTCCTGGACCTGTCCGGTGAACTGGTGGTGCGCGAACTCGCCCGGGGCGCGGCCGAATCGGGGCTCACCGTGGACGTCCAGCTGCTCCCGGCCGAGCTGGCCGGGAGCGACCTGCTGACCGGGCTGGCGGTGCCCGCTCTGGTGGAGGTGTTCGTCGAGTCGCTGCACGGCGGCGGCGCCGAGGCCGGCCGGGCCGAACGGGCCACCGACACCCGGCTGTTGACCGCCGTCTGCGAGGTGCTGGCCGTCGGCGGACTGTCGATGGCCCGGATCGCGGCCGGTCTGCGGGTGCTGCTGGGCGAGCCCGCCGGACCGGCCGACCCGGCCGGATCCGACGCCCTGAGCGCCGCCGAACGCGCCTTCCTGGCCGACGAGTTGTTCTCCGCCGACTACCGGGCCGGGGCGGCCGACGGCCTGCGCCGGATCGAGGCGCTGGCGCACGCGCTGGGTCCGCTGGGCACCCGGCGCACACCGCGCGCCCCGGCGGCGCTGCGCTGCGTGGCGCTCTCCACCGAGTGGCACAGCGGCTCGGCCGACTTCCTGGCCGACCTGGTGGTCGCCTGGGCGGCCCGGCGGGTGGCGGGCGGCCCGGCGGAGTCGGCCACCCTGATCGTGGCCGGGGCGGACGGCCTGGCCGCCCGGCACCTGGAGCGGCTGACCGACCTGTGCGAACGGCGCGGGGTCCGGCTGGTGGTGATGTTCCGCCACCTGCGCGAGGTGTCGGCCGGGCTGCTCGGCGCCGGTCCGGTCGCCTTCATGCGGCTGGGCAACCACGAGGAGGCCGCCCGGGCCGCCGACTTCATCGGCCGCGAGCACCGGATCGAACTCTCCCAGCTGACCGAGACCCTGGGCGGCAGCGAGACCCACAGCACGACGGTCACCGACGGCGGCTCGGACGGCGGCGGACTGACCACCTCCCGGTCCCGCTCCGGCGGCCCGCCCGGCAGCGCCTCCTGGAGCCGCTCGGACACCCACGCCTGGAACGTCTCCCGCACCTGGGGCAGCACGCTGGGCCAGGCGGACGGCACCAGTTGGAGCACCACGCGGACCGGACAGCGGGTGCACGAGCACACCGTCGAGCCGGGCGTGCTGCAACGCTTGCCGGACTACGCCATGGTGCTGGCCGGCCACGGCGCGGGGCGCCGCTGGGTCGGCGCGGTGGAGGTCAACCCGGGCATCGCCCTACTCCGGGCCGCCCGCACCGCCGCACTCGCCCGCACCGGCCCGGCCGCCGCTCTGGACCCGGCCGACGACACCGTCTACCTGGACGCACCACCGTCCGTACCGCACCCCCTCGCGGCCGCCGCACGGTGCCGGCCTGACGGGCAGGCCGGACGGGACGGTACCGGATGACCACCGCCGTGCCCGCGCCGCCGCTCGCCCCGCCCACCGCCGACTGGCCCGAACGGCCGTACCGGATCGAGGAGGTGCTGCGGCCCTCCGGTCCGGCCGGACCGCCCCTCCCCTCGGTCCGGGCCGCGCTGGTCGCCGCGTACCACCGGGCACTGGCCTCCGGCGGGCGGCCGCTGCTCACCGGGTGGTACCGGCTCCGGCCGGACGGGCCGGTGCGGGTGGTGGCCGGGGCTCCGGGCGGGTTCCCGTTCCTGCCCGGAACCCGCGGCGGGACCACCGAACGGGACCGGCTCGCCGCCGAGTTGGCCGCCTTCCCGTGGTGGGTTCCGCTCACCGCCGCCGTCGACCTCCCGGCTCCGCCGCCGCCCGGCCTGCCGCAGACCAGCGCCGGGCCGACCGGCGGACCGGAGCTCTCGCTGCCCGGTTGCTGGCCCGGCCCGTTCGCCCGGCTGCTGCTGGCCCACCCGCTCGGACCGGACGAACTCGACGCCGAGGCGGCCCGGTTGGCCGCCGCCGAACGGGACGCCCGGAGCCGGGGCGGCTCACCGGAGTACCAGTTGCGGGCCGACCGGTACGCCTGGCTGCACCGCGAGGTCCGGGCGGCCCGCTCCACCGGGCTCTGGCGGGTCCGGCTGCTGGCGGGCGGCACCGACGCCGCCTCGGCGGCCACCGTGGCCGGCCTGCTGGTGGCCGGGCACGACCTCGACGCCACCCCGCACGCCCTGGCCCCGCTGCCACCGGTGCCCGGCCTGGCCACCGCCCTCGCCCTCGACCGCCCCGCACCTGCCGGAGCACCGGCCCCGCCACCGGCTCCGTCGGCCGCCGCGCCACCACCCACCCTGCCACCAAGGGCTGTTGACGGCCCCTCGGACCTCTGGGGTGACGGCGGGCACCGGGTGCCGTTCCCGGCCGGGGCCGAGCTGCTGGCCGAGCTGGTCCGGGTGCCGGAGACCGAGGTGCCCGGCGTCCGGCTGGTCGAGGCGCCCGGTTTCGACGTCACCCCGGAGCCCGCCGCCGACGGCCCCGCCCTCCCGCTCGGCCGGGTGCTGGACCGGTACGGCTCCCCCACCGCCGCGCTGCCCGTCCCGCTGGCCTCGCTCAACCGGCACGCCTTCGTCTGCGGGGCGACCGGCGCGGGCAAGTCACAGACCGTCAGGACCCTGCTGGAGGGCCTCTCCCGGCTCCCCGAACCGGTGCCCTGGCTGGTGGTCGAACCCGCCAAGTCGGAATACGCCGGGATGGCCGGCCGGCTGGCCGGACACGGCGGGGTGCTGGTGATCCGCCCCGGCGATCCGGACGCCGTGCCCGGCTGCCTCAATCCGCTGGAGCCCGCGCCCGGCTTCCCGTTGCAGACCCACGTCGACCTGGTGCGGGCCCTCTTCCTGGCCTCGTTCGACGCGGTCGAGCCGTTCCCCCAGGTCCTGGCCCAAGCCCTGACCAGGTGTTACCGGGAGGCCGGCTGGGACGTCGCGCTCGGCGAGCCGCTCGCCCCGGGCCCGGCGCCACGCCACCCGGGCCTGGGCGACCTGCGCCGGGCGGCGCTCCAGGTGGTCGAGGAGATCGGCTACGGCCGGGAGACCACCGACAACGTGCGCGGCTTCATCGACGTCCGGCTCAACTCGCTCCGGCTCGGCACCCCCGGCCGGTTCTTCGAGGGCGGCCACCCGCTCGACCTGCCCGCCCTGCTACGGCGCAACGTGGTGCTGGAGCTGGAGGACATCGGCAGCGACCAGGACAAGGCCTTCCTGATCGGCGCCGTCCTGCTCCGGATCACCGAGCACCTGCGCCGCCGCGCCACCACCGGCCCGGTCGCCCTCCGGCACGTCACCGTGATCGAGGAGGCCCACCGGCTGCTGCGCAACGCGGCGCCCGGCACCCCGGCCGCCCACGCGGTCGAACTGTTCGCCGGTCTGCTCGCCGAGGTCCGCGCCTACGGCGAGGGCATCGTGGTGGCCGAGCAGATCCCCTCGAAGATCATCCCCGATGTGCTGAAGAACTCGGCCGTGAAGATCGTCCACAGGCTGCCCGCCCAGGACGACCGGGCCGCCGTCGGCAGCACGATGAACCTGACGGAGGACCAGTCCCGCCAACTGGTCGCCCTCCCGCCCGGCCGGGCGGCGGTCTTCACCGACGGCATGGACCGGCCGGTGCTGCTCTCGCTGCCACTGCGCGAGGCCGCCGAGAGTCCGGTCGGTGCCGACCGCCTCCCGCCGGTGCAGCCGCGCGAACCGGTCTGCGGCAGCAGGTGCCGGGCCCGGCCGTGCACCCTGCGGGAGATCGGCGCCGCCGCCCGGCTGGCCGAACAGCCCCGGCTGGTCCTGTGGATCGAGGTGCTGGTGCTCGCCCACCTCACCGGCGAGCCGGCGCCCGCCCCCGAACCGGGCTGGCTCGCCGCGCTGGCCGCCCCTACCGACCCCCGCACCCTGGAGTGCGCGGTCGGCCACCGGATCACCGAGGCGCTGGCCGACCGCCCCGGCCTGGCCGTCCACTACCAGCCCGGCGAGCTGGCCGCCCACCTCGCCGAAGTGGCGCTGCGCCAACTCGCCGCCCCCGGGGCTCCCCCGCCCTGCGACGGCCGCGAGACCCACTGGCAGGCCGGCCGGTTCCGCTGGGTCGACGTGCACCGCGCGCTCACCGCACACCCGCCGGACGGCCGGCCGCACCCCGACACCGCCGCCTGGCGGGCCCGCGGCCTCGACCTGCCGGGCGCGGACACCGTCGAGCAGCTCGACGCCTTCCGCCGCCACCCCGACAACCACCTGCCCCCGCCCACCCTCGTCACCGGCCGGTCCGACCCACCCGCCGCCGACCGGGCCGCCGCCCTGCTCGACGTCTCCCCCGACCCGGTCACCCGGCTGCGCCGCGCGATCGCCTTCCTCGGCCTGCCCCGCCCCTGGCCGATCGCCCGGCTCCACCCCGAGGCCGCCGCCCGCACCACCACCGCACCCCACTCCACCAGGAGGGCCGGAGCATGAGCGTGGACACCGCACGGCCGCACACCGACGACCCGGACACCCCCGACCCCGCCCCGGCCGTCCCCGAACAGCCGGCCGCCCGCTACGAGGCCGAGCTGGACCACTCCCCCGAACCGGAACCGGAGGACGAACCACCCGCCCTCGACCTGGAGTTGACGGCCCCCGACGAGGCCCCGGAGGAGGGCTTCGACCCGGCCTTCGACCTGCGCCCGTTGGGCAGCGGATTCCGGCCGGAAGTCCGGGACCCGGACGGGGCCTTCCTCCCCAAGGAACTGGCGATCGCCGAACTGCTGGCCGAGCGGGGCGCTCGGGTCGACGCCCGCCCGGCCGACCACGGCGCCGGGGGCAAGAACCCCGACACGGTGGTCCGCAAGGGACCCGACGAGCCCGGTGTCGTCACGGAGTTCAAGACCGTCACCGGCAATCAGAACGCCCTGAAGCAGGAGATCCGGCTCGGCAGCAAGCAGGTGGCCGAAGCGGACGGCGAGGTGGTGGTGGACGTCCGCGAGAGCTCCATCACCAGGGAGGAGGCCGACCGGGCGTACCGCCGGGCCGCCGGGCAGCGATCGGACGATCCGGAGAAGCCCGCGACCCGGATAGCGAAGGCAGTGCACATCATTCTCGGAGACGACGAGATCGTCTCGTACGAAAGGCGTTCCTGAATGTCCCAGCAGGACTTGGTGTTCGTCGCCGACGACCGTCCGCTCGCCGAAGCCGCCCTGGAGATCGCCCGCGCCGTCGGCGCCTCGGTGGACCCGGAGCACTCCTCCCCGGAGCGGATCTCGCTCGTGCTCAGCAGCTCCTCCGCCGGGGCCGAGGTCGAGGTCAGGTGCCACGTCGAGCACAACGTGTTCGCCGAGAAGGACCCGTCACCGGAGGAGGTCAACGCCTACGACGGGTACCCCGTCCTGCTCGACGTCTGGCTCCGGCACCGCGACGACCGGCGCCAACAGGCCGAAGCGAAGGTCCTGTTCGAACGTCTGGTACAGGCCAGCCCCCAGGCGCCGACCCTCCTGGTGCAGGAGTTGGGCCTGCTCCTCGCCGCCCACCTCCCCGCCCGGGGGGTCCACGAGTTCCCCCCCGACACCACGGTGGATGCCGAGGACCGGGACGCCTGGGGAGACTGGGTGGTGCCCGGGAAGTGAGCCCGGGGCCCCGTCCGCCGTCCGGCGGGCGGGGCCGGTCCGCGCCGGTCAGCCGAACCGGACCACCAGCCGGACGTTCGCACCGCCGTGCACCTCGGCGAGCGACCGCATCGCCACCCCCACCGGCCCCCGCTCCCCGCCCGGCCCACCGGCCCACCGGCCTCCCGGCGCCGCAGCCCGGGTCCGGGCGCTCGGGCAGTCCCCGGCCTGCGGCCGACGGTGCGAAGTTGGCGGGGTCGCGGACGCCGAACAGGCTGCCGGAGGCGTCGTGGTCCCGCGATCGTGCCGACCGCCGGACCGCACGCACCAGCGGTTCTCCACCCTCGGAAAGTGTCGGGTCACGGATCCACTGCCCGGTGCGATCGACGGGTGGTGGTCTCTGCGGCCGGTGGGTCCGCCCGGTGTGTCCGCGGAGATCGCCGTCGTGCGTCCGCGTCCGCGGGTCTTCGCACGCCTCGTCGTTGGTGGGCACCTGCGGGCTCGTGCTTCGGGCGGTGGTGCACTCCGCCTCCGGGCAGGAGAGGACGGGCACGCCGGACGCCCGGCCGGGAGGGTCCGGCCGGGCGTCGGTGGGGAGGTGGCGCGGTGTCAGCCGGCGAGGCGGGCGAAGGCGCCGCCGTGGTAGAGCAGCGGGTCGCCGCCGGTGGAGCGGCCCGCGCCCAGGACGGTGCCGACGAAGATGGTGTGGTCACCCCCCTCGTGGGCGTCGGCGAGGCGGCACTCCAGCCACGCCTGGGCGTGGTCCAGCACGGGCGCCCCGGTGTGGCGGCCGCGGGTGTGGCCGATCCCGTCGAACTCCCGGGCGCCGCGCGGGCGTCGGCGGTCGGCGAAGTGCCGGGCCAGCCACTCCTGGTCGCGGGCGAGCACCGAGACCGCGAACGCCCCCTCGGCCAGCACGGCCGCGTGGACCGCGGCCGACTTCACCACGCACACCAGCACCTGCGCCGGTTCCAGCGAGACGGAGGTGAAGGAGTTGGCCGTCATGCCGCACGGCGTCTCGCGCCCGGCGGTCAGCACGGTCACCCCGGTGGCGAAGCGTCCCAGCACCCCGCGCAGCGCCCGGGGGTCGTGGACGTCGGCCTCGGGCGCCTCCGCGGGCAGCGGGGGCAGGTCGAGCGAGCCGGGCAGCGGTGCGGAGGCGGGCGGGTAGGAGGACATCGCGATCACCCCACGGTGGTGGTGCCGGTCAGGGAGGGTGCCGTCGCGGGGACGGCGTAGGGCTCCAGGGCGAGCCGCAGCGGCTCGGGCACCCGGGTCGGGCGGGTGTCGGTGTTGGGGCCGCGCATGCAGGCGACCCGCTGCTGCCCGCGGGCGACCAGGTACTCGGTGCCGTCGGGGCCGAGCTTGACGTAGTCGAAGGTGAAGGCGACCTGGGTCTGGGTGAGGTCGGCGAGGCGCATCCGGATGGACAGCTCGTCGAAGGCGGTGATCTCGGCGAAGAACTCGCAGTCCACCTTGAGGGTGAACAGCTTGAGGTCGGCGCGGATGTCGGCGAGCACCTCGGGGGCCTTCTCCAGCAGGAACATCTCCCGGCAACGTCCCTGCCAGCGCAGGTAGTTGACGTAGTAGACGTTGCCGACCAGGTTGGTCTCCTCGAAGCCCACCAGGTGGCGGTACTCGTAGTGGTCCGGCCCGGTCACCGGGCGCCTCCCGTCAGGACGGTGAAGGCCACCGGGTCGGCGGCGCCGTCCAGGGCCGTCACGAAGCTCACGATCCGGTGCGCGCCGCCCCGGAGGGCCACCCAGCCGGGCGGCAGGCCGGAGCCGTCCGCGAGGCTGAGCGCGGCCACCGCGTGGCCGGCCTTGCGCAGGGTCTCCACCGCGCCCCAGACCCGGGTCGCGGCGGTGCTCAGCGGCTCGCCGCGCTCGGTGGCCAGCAGGTGGGCCAGCCGTTCGGCGTCGGGGCCGAGCAGGCCCGCCCACTGTTCGGCGGTCCGTTCGGCGACCTGTTCGACGTCGCAGGCCAGCGGCCGGCCGGCGTCGGCGACGACGGTGAAGGTGACGCCCGCCGCGTGCGAGGAGGAGATCCGCCGCCCGTCGGCGAGTTCGGGCCGGCCGTCGGGGCGGTGGTGCACCTCGGTGGCCCGGCCCAGGGCCCAGCTGGCGGCCTCGGCGGTGCGCCGGCGCCGGTCGGCGACGGAGCCGTCGGCGTCCTCGCCGCCGGGCAGGACCACGCAGCGCACGGGGTGGCCGAGCGCCGCCTCGACCCGCCGTTCCAGGAAGGGGCCGAGCAGCGCGGGCAGCCACGGGCCGGAGCCGTCCTGCTTGCGGACGGCCCGCAGCAGCAGGCCCTCCCACTGCTCGACCGGGGAGCCCGCCGCGTCGCGGACGTCCAGGTCGTACAGGTAGCTGTCGCCGTCGCGGGAGCGCTCGCGGGCGTCGAGGAAGAGCAGCCGTCCGGTGCGGGCGGCGGCGGCCTCGGCCAGGTGCAGGCGTTCGACGCTGACCGGCAGCAGGGTGGCGTCGGGGACGCACGCCTGGATGGAGTGCATCAGCGCGTCGCGGGTGCCGGGGTCGGCGAGCAGCAGTTCGCCGGGGTGGTAGCCGGCGAACCAGTCGGTGCGCGGGGTGTCGTCGATCTCGGCCAGGCAGTGCGTGGCGGCGAGGTCGCGGTAGGCGAGCAGCCGCTGGAAGCGGTCGCCCTGGAACAGCACCGGCCCGTACAGCTGGGCGGGCGTCAGCGGCACCCGGGGCACCTCGTCGGTGACGGGGGCGGGCTCGTCCTCGGGCCGGGCGGCGCCGAAGCGCAGGGTGGCCCGGAAGTGGTCGGCCTGGAAGCCGGTCTCGCCGCTGCGCAGCACCGCCTGGACGGTGTCGGGGCCGGTGGCGAGGACGGCGGTGCGCAGGGTGGTGGCGCCGGTGACGGGGACGACGATGGGGCGCAGGAACTCCATGTCCTCCAGCACCGGGGTGTCCCGGCGGCCGGTCAGCGCGGTGGCGGCCTGGGTCATGGCCTCCATGCCGAGGACGGCGGGGAAGAGCAGGTCGCCGTCGAGCAGGTGGTCGGGCAGGTAGCGGTCGCCGCCGCCGGTGAGTTCGGCGTCCGCCACCAGTTCGATGCCGGGGTAGTGGACCTGCGGGCGCTCCAGGAAGCGCAGCAGCGGCAGTTCGCGCTGTTCGAGGGTGAGGGTGGGCAGGCCGCCGGCGCGGCCCATCACCACCAGGGCGGTGTCGGTGCCGGGGGTGGCGAGCAGGCGGCCGAGCAGGGCGACGCCGTCCTCGGTGGGGATCGGTTCGATGCCCTCGCGGACCAGCGCCTCCAGGACGCCGAGCCGCTCGCCCATGCCGGAGCCGGACCAGACCGACCACTCCAGGGCCAGGCAGCGGCAGTGCGGGTGGTCCTGCTGGAAGCGGAGGGTGAGGTCGGTGAGCCAGTCGTTGGCGGTGGCGTAGTCGGCCTCGCCGCGCAGGCCGGCCCGGCCGATGATGCTGCCGAAGGTGACGAACAGGCGCAGCGCGGCGGTGTCGACGGCGGCCAGGACGGCCTCCACGCCGTCGATCTTGGTGGCGAGGGTGCGCCGGAAGGAGTCCTCGTCGAGGGTGGCCAGCGACTGCGGTTCGTTGCGTCCGGCGCCGTGCAGCAGGCCGGTGACGGGGCCGAGTTCGCGGGTGATCTCGGTGACGGCGGCCTTGACCTGGTCGGCGGAGGTGACGTCGGCGCGGGCGTAGTGCACCCGCATGCCGGCGGCCGCCATCCGGGCCAGGTTGTCGGCGAGTTCGGTGTCCCGGGCGGGGTCGGAGCGGCCGATCAGGCCGATCGCGGCGCCGTTGCCACCGGCCAGGGCGAGGGCGCACTCGGCGGTGATGCCCTTGCCGCCGCCGGTGACCAGCAGGACGTCCCGCGGGCCGAGGGCCTGCCGTCCGGGGTCGGGTTCGAGCGGGACGGGGCGCAGCACGGGGACCCGGCGGATGCCGTCGGCGTCGTAGTGGACCTCGCTGAAGCCGGTGGTGGCGGCGGTGTCGGCGGCGATCCGGGCGGCGGCCCGCTCGGCGGCCGGGGCGGGCAGGTCCTCGTCCAGGGGCAGGGTGACGACGGTGACCGGGATGTCGGGGGCCTCCAGGTGGAGCGTCTTGGCGAGGCCGGCGGCGCCGCGGCGGTCGCCGACGGCGACGAACCGGGTGCCGGCCGCGCGGCGGGCCGGGTCGAGGGCGGCGCGGGCGGCGGCGAGCATCAGGCCGAGGTGGCGCTGGTCGCAGTCGCGGGGCAGGGCGAGCAGGACGCCGCCGCCGGGGGCGGTGGCGGTGAGCCGCTCGGCGAGCGGTCCGGCCAGCGGGTGCCGGTCGGTGGCGAAGACCTCCCAGTGGCCGCCGGGTCCGGCGGCGGGGGCGGGCGGCGGGGTCTCGGTGAGGTCGATCCGGAAGGGCCGCACCCAGGGGGCGACGCCGGCGGCGGCGCCGGGGCGGGTGTCCTGCGGCGACTGCTGGGCCAACTCGTCCAGCAGGTCGGCGAGTTGGCTGAGCGTGGAGGTGGCGAACGCGGTGGTGACCATGGGGGCGGAGATGCCCAGTTCCTGGGCGGCCTGGTTCATGATCTGGCCGACGGTGATGGAGCTGAGGTGCAGTTCGTCGAGCGGGTTGGCGGCCGGGTCGACCGTCTCGGCGGGCAGTTCGGCGCGCTCGGCGGCGAGCCGGATCAGCACCTCCAGGCTGGTGGCCTCCCCGGCGGCGGGCGCCGCGGCGGCGGCCGGCCGGGGCGCGGCGGCGGTGGCGGGGGTCGCTCCGGCGTGCTCCAGGACGAAGTCCTCGCCGCCCGTCTCGCAGGGGCTGGCGAAGAACCGGAACTCCTTGTCGAGCGGCAGCGGCCGGGTGAACCGGTCGGCGAACAGCCGCTCGTGGCGGACCGGCGCGCCCATCGTCCAGGCGGTGGCGACGGTGGCGAGCAGCCCGGTCAGCGAGAGCGCGTCGGCCTCGGTGGCGACCGCGGGCACGGCGGGCAGCACCTCGGCGGCCAGCGTCCGCAGGATCTGGCCGGGGCCGACCTCGATCAGCAGGTCGACCTGCCCGTCCATGGCGCGCAGCGCGTCGGTGAAGCGCACCGGCTGGACGACCTGGCGGGTGAGCAGGTCCACCACGTCGGTGTCGGCGGGCAGCGGCGCGCCGGTGACGGTGGAGACCAGGCCGGGGCCGACCGGGCCGAAGCGCTCCCCGGCGAGGTGTTCGGCGAGTCCGGCGGCGGCCGGGGCGACGGCCGGGGAGTGGAAGGCGTGCGAGACGTTGACCCGGCCGACGCCGATGCCCTGCCGGGCGGCCAGCGCGCAGACCCGGTCCACGGCGTCGACGGGTCCGGAGACCACGGTCTGGGTGGGGCTGTTGAGGCCCGCGACGACGACCGGTTCGCCGACGATCAGCGCCTCGGCGAGGGCGGGGGTGGTGGCCAGGGCGGCCATGGTGCCGCCGCCGTCGCCGGCGGCGGCCATGATCCGGCCGCGGGCGGCGGCGGCGCGCAGCACGGTGTCCTCGTCCATGGCGCCCGCCCAGTGCAGGGCGGTGAGTTCGCCGAGGCTGTGGCCGGTGGCGAGGGCGGCCTCGACGCCCAGCAGGTCCAGCACCCGCAGGCCGGCCACCGAGGCGGCGACGATCCGGGGCTGGGCGACGTCGGTGGCGACCTGGTCGCCGTCGGCGGGCAGGTCGAGGCGCGCGTACAGGTCGCGGACGGCGGTGAAGCGGCGGCGCAGCGCTCCGCCGTCGCCGCGCCGGCCGGCGCCCTGGCCGGGGAAGAGGAAGCCGATCCGGGGGGCCCGGCCGGCGCTGCCGAGGAAGACGCCCTGGGCGGGGCCGAGCAGCGAGCGGGCCCCGGAGTCGAGCAGTTGGGCCAGCGCGGTGAACCGCTGGGCGGCCTGTTCGGGCGAGTCGGCCAGCACGGCGGCGCGCAGCGGCCGGTCGGCCAGGTCGCGCTGCAGGGCGGCGGCCAGGTCGCCGAGTTCGGCGTACGACAGCTGGGCGGCGAACGCGGCCAGCCGGGTCGCCTTGGCGTGCAGTTCGGCCGGGTCGGCGCCGTCCAGCAGGAGCAGTTCGGCGTCCTGCCGGGAGGCGACCAGCCGGTGGGCGACGGCGGGCACGGCGGTGCGCCGGACGCCGTCGGCGTGTTCGACGACGACGTGCGCGTTGATGCCGCCGAAGCCCATCGAGGAGATCCCGGCCCGGATCGGCGCGTCCGCGGGCCACAGTTCGGCCCGGTCGGGGACGCGCAGCGCCGGGGCGGGGCCGGTGAGTTCGGGGTGCGGGTCGACGTGGCTGGTGGCGGGCGGGATGACCTGGTGGCGGACGGCCAGGATCGCCTTGAGCAGTCCGGCGACGCCGGCGGCGGCCTTGGTGTGCCCGAAGTTGCCCTTGACGGTGCTGAGCGCGGCGGGCGCGGCGGCGCCGGCGGCCCGGCGGGCCTCGGAGAAGGCGCGCAGCTCGGTGGCGTCGCCGACGGCGGTGCCGGTGCCGTGGCCCTCGAAGTAGCCGACCGTCTCGATGCCGAAGCCGGCCGCCCGGTAGGCGCGGGCCAGGGCGAGCCGGTGGCCGCTGGCCTCGGGCCGGGTGATGCCGCCCCGGCCGTCGGAGGAGTAGCCCCAGCCGGGGATGGTGGCGTAGCGGAACCGGCCCTGGGCGCGGGCGTCCTCGTCGCGCATCAGGACGACCATGCCGCAGCCCTCGCCGGGCCAGAAGCCGTTGGAGCCCTTGTCGTAGACCCGCATCTCGGCGGTGGCGAGCGCGCCGGTCTTGGCGAAGCCGATCACCTCGAACGGGTCGATGCTGAGGTCGACGCCGCCGGCCACGGCGACGTCCATCCGGCCGTCGAGCAGGGCGTCGCAGGCGGTGGAGACGGACAGCAGCGAGGAGGAGCAGGCGCCGTCGACGGTGAAGCCGCCGCCCTTGAAGTCGAAGTGGTTGCAGATCCGGCCGGCGATGGTGTTGGCCAGGCCGCCGGCCAGGGTGTCCTCGCCGATCGGCGGGAAGGCGCTCTTGTAGCGGCCCTCCAGGCCGTCCAGGAAGGCGCCCAGCTCGGTGTCGCCCCAGCCCTGTTCGCGCAGCGCGGCGCCGACGGTGCGGCGCACGTAGGGCCAGCGCAGGCGCATCAGGTTGGCGCGGCTGAACTCGCCGGTGAGGGTGTTGCCGATGACGACGCCGGTGTTGGCGTCGGCCAGGCCCTCGCCGAACGGGAAGCCGGCGTCCTCCAGGGCGCGGGCGGCGGTGTCCAGGGCGAGCCAGTGGGTCATGTCGGTGGCGCGGAAGGTGCTGCCCGCGACGCGGTGGCGGACCCGGTCGAACTCGAAGCCCTCGATGACGGCGGCCTTGGCGCTGTAGAAGCGGTCGGGCGCGGCGGGGTCGGGCGAGTAGTAGTCCTCGGCGCGCATCCGCACGTCGGGCAGCCGGCGGAAGGCCCGGCGGCCGGCGAGCACGTTCTGCCAGAGCTGTTCGGGGCTGTCCGCGTCGGGGTAGCGGCAGGCCATGCCGACCACCGCGATCCGTCCCCGGCCGGTCGGCTGTCCGCCGTCCCGGGCCGGTCGTCCTGCGCTGTCGCTCACGCCGCCACCGCCTCGTTGCCCATGGGCCGCTCGGGCGCGCCCGACTGGCCGGAGGGGACCTCAACCGGCCCGCCCTCCTGCTTGCGCCTGTTCCGGAAGTGCGCCACCCACCAGCCGGCGCCGCGCAGGCCGCAGACGATGGTGGTGGCGAAGAACAGCGTGTAGACGACGTTGAAGAGCATCAGCACGCCGTAGACCATGGCCACCGAGGCGCCGAACATGAACTGGTTGCGGCCCTTGGACGGGGTGGTGCCCGGGTCGGTGATCATGTAGTTGGTGTAGAGGACGAAGGCGACGCCGCTCATCGGGCCGAGCGCGGAGAAGATCGCCACGTCCCAGATCCAGTGCCGCAGCAGGGCCTGGATGACGAAGCCGCCGAGCCAGCCGACGATCAGCGGGACGCGCTTGGTGAGCATGGCGTTGATGACGGTGCCGGCGGTGGTGATGATCAGCGGGATGCCGATCCGGAAGAAGGTGTTGGCGTTCTCGGTGAACTCGTACGGCGGGGCGATGCTGATCCAGGAGCCGAACAGCACCAGCGCCATGGTGATGCCGAAGTTCGACGGGTTCATGAAGTGCCGCATCCGGCCGTACACGGGGGCCTGGAGGACGTGCTTGGCGGCGACGCCGATGAACACGGCGAGCAGGATCGGCAGCAGCCGGTCGTTGGCGTAGAGCAGCATGTTCGCGGCGAGCGCGGTGATGTGCGAGGGCAGCAGGAACTCGTACAGGCCGCGCAGTCCGTTGCCGCGGAAGCGCGGGGTGCGCTGCTGCGCCCAGGCGCTGATCAGCTCCAGCACGATCTCGACCACGTAGCCGAACGGGGCGCAGATCAGCGGCCAGAGCCAGGGCTGTTCGAAGCCCAGCAGGGTGTAGCCGAAGATGTTGAAGACGCTCATCGAGAGGGCGAAGTTGCGCAGGGCGAGGTAGCGCGGGTCGCGGTTGGGCTGCTTCTTGGCGGCGGGGGGGCGCACGGCGCGGGTGGCCACGCCGGAGATGTCGGTCGCGGTCATCGGGCCGCCACCTCCTGGATGTCGTCGGTCAGCATGAGGGTGTGGCTCCCGGGGGTGAGCTGCCGGGTCTCGGTGTGCAGGCCGCCGCCGTTGTCGCGCCAGGCGAGGTCGACGGTGACCGGGCCGCTCTGGGTGCCGAGGCCGAAGCGGACGTCGAAGCTGCGGAAGCCGCCGTGGCCGCCGCCGCCGTCCAGTTGGCCGATCTGCTTCCTGCCGTCGGGGGTGGTGACGCAGACGGTGGCGCCGTAGGCGGGGGTGCCGGTGGTGGCCAGGCCCCGGTCGGCGGTGGCGTCGGTCGCGGTGGTCGCGGCGGTGCCGGTCGCGGCGGTGCCGGTCGCGGCCGCGGCGGTCGCGGCGTCGGTGGCCGGGCGGTACAGGCGCAGGGTCAGGTCGTGGCCGAGGGCCGCGGACTGGTTGGCGTAGAAGGCCGGCGGGCCCCACTGGCGGGCGATGGCGAAGTCCAGGGCGCCGGTGCCGGTGGTGTCGGCGGTGGCGATGCCGCGGGTCGGGATCGGCACGTCGAGGCCGAGCTGCTTGCTGATGTTGGCGAACTTGCCGCTGTCGGTGCGGGCGTAGAAGGCCATCGCCTCGTCGCCGGCCAGGTCGTCGCCGGGGCCGACGTTCGGCCAGAGCTTCGGGTTGGAGAGCAGGTCGTCGTTGGTCATGGCCATCTCCTGCAGCCAGGGCCAGCGGTCGATGTTCCCCTTGACGAAGCCGTCGGCCTGCAGGATGTCCTGCTGCCCGCTGTTGCGGAAGTCGCCCATCTTGGCGTCCCAGCCCCAGCCGGTCCAGGCGACGCCGTGGTCGGCGGCCTCCTGGGTGAACGGGGCGACCCGGTCGGTGAGCTTGCGCTTCATCTCGGCCGGGTCCTTGGCCTGGTTGATCCAGAGGAAGTTGCTCTCCTCCAGGCCCCAGGCGACGGTGATGTTGCTGACCATCATGTCGAAGCTGCCGTTGCCGTCGACGTCGCCGAAGTCGACGCCCATGCCCTTGAAGGAGCCCTTGCCGAGCACGAAGGACTTCGGGGTGGTCGGGGTGCGCTCGCCGGTGGCCTCCTCGAACCGGATGCGGCCCGGGGTGGAGACGTTGTGCAGCAGGTGGGCGTGGCCGAAGTCGTTGGCGATGTAGACCTCGGGCAGGGCGTCGCCGGTCAGGTCGGCGCCGGCGATGGCCAGCGTCCAGCCGGTGGAGGCGTCGAAGGCGATGGCGTCCTTCTCCTCGACGAACCGGGCGTCCGGTTCGGCGCCGGCGGTCGAGGAGTGGAAGCGCAGCACGTGGTCGCCGCCGGCGTTCTTCGCGCTGGACAGCGAGTCGTTCATCTGGACGTTGCGGATGCCCTGCGGGTCGAGCACGTCGGAGTCGGGGAAGTAGTTGCCGATGATGATCGACGGGTGGCCGCTGCCGTCCAGGTCGCCGACGTACGCGGCGTCGGTGTTCCAGCGCGGGCCGTGGTAGCGGCCGTCCAGGCTCTCCGAGGCGACCAGTTCGCGCGGCGCGTACGACTCGGCGGCGGGTGCGGCGGCGTCGGCCCGGGCCATGAACAGGACGGGCGTGCGGCCCCAGTAGGTGACCAGGAAGTCGTTGCGGCCGTCGCCGTTGAAGTCGCCGGGGGTGCAGCCGGTGGGCGCCATGGTGTCGTCCATCGGCAGCGGCCTGCCGTCGAGCACGAACGGGGTGAACCGGTCGGCCTCGGGGGCGGTCGGGGTCCAGGTGACCACCACGGAGTCGGTGCGGGTGTCGACGATGCACATGCCGTCGGCCAGGCCGTGGCCGGTGACGTCGTTGATGGCGATGCTGGCGCCGACCGAGGAGATCCAGGCCCGGATCTTCTCGTACGCCGGATTGACCTTGCGGATGGTGTTCATCGGCCGCGACTCGTAGCCCGGCGGCATCGCGATCGGGAGTTCCTTGAACCTGTAGGCCGCTGCCGCGTCATCACCACCGGCGACCGCCACCGAGGACCGGATGACGAAGAACATCGAGGCGGCCACCAATACGGTGACCAACCCGGGTACGAGTCTGCGGAATCGTCGTCGTGGCGACATTTCAATTCCCTCCCGCGGGTGACGGAGAATCGGCTGTCCGGGGCGGCTGCAAAAGAATTCTCTACCTATCCGCCGCTATCCCGCCGCCGAACCTGACACTTGAGGATGTCCCGGGCCGTCAAAGCGTGCTTCTCTGACGTTGCCGGGGTTCGGCCCGACCGTCCGGCGCGACGGGGGCGGGGATTTCCCGGAGTACCGGAATGAGCATTCTCGGAGAAGACCCGGCAGCGGCCCGCTGCGAAACTCGGCTGAGATCGGCCTCTTCGAATCCCCGTCTGGCGAGGTTTAATCCATGGTGCACACGTATGACGTGATAGTCGTCGGGTCCGGTTCGGCCGGCGCGGCCCTCGCGGCCCGGTTGAGCGAGGACCCCGGCCGTTCGGTGCTCCTGCTGGAGGCCGGTCCGGACTTTCCCGACCGGGCCGACATCCCGCACGAGATCACCGACGGCAACGCGATGTCGATGCACGCCCACGACTGGCGCTTCCGCGCCGAGATCCTGGACGGCCGGCGGATCATCTTCCCGCGCGGGAAGATCGCCGGCGGCTCCTCCGCGGTCGGCGCGACGATCGCCCTGCGCGGCGTCCCGGAGAACTTCGAGCGGTGGGCGGCGGCCGGGAACCCGGCCTGGACGTACGAGCAGGTGCTGCCGTACTACCGGCGGCTGGAGGACGACCTGGACTTCTCCGACCGCTACCACGGCAGCGGCGGCCCGGTGCCGATCCGCCGCTTCAAGCCCGCGGAGACCACGCCGCTGCAGACCGCCTTCACCGAGGCGAGCCTGGCGGCCGGGTTCCCCGAGGTCGCCGACCACAACCACCCCGAGGCGACCGGTATCGGCCCGATCCCGTCCAACCGCCGCGACCCGCGCTTCCGGGTCTCCAGCGCGATGGCCTACCTGACGCCCGAGGTGCGGGCGCGCCCCAACCTGGCGATCCGCGGCGGCGTCCTGGTGCACGAGGTGCTGTTCGACGGCGACCGCGCGACCGGCGTGCTGGCGGCGGCCGGCGGCGGAGTGCCGGAGGAGCTGCGGGCGCGCAAGGTGGTGCTGTCCGCCGGCGCGGTCAACTCCCCGACGCTGCTGATGCGTTCGGGCATCGGACCGGCCGAGGACCTGACCCGGCTGGGCATCCGGGTGCGGCTCGACCGGCCCGGCGTCGGCGCCCACCTCCAGGACCACCCGCGCACCGGCGTCTTCCTGCGGCCCAAGGAGGGCGAGGTCTCCACCGACGTGCCGTTCCTGCAGACCATGGTGCGGACCACCTCCAAGGGCTCCGCGGACTTCAACGACCTGCAGTACTACATGGTCAACCACTTCGACCTGACGCTCTTCCCCGAGCTCCAGATGCTCGCCCAGGCGCCGATGATCTTCGGCGTGATGGTGGTGGACCAGCAGCCGGAGTCGGTGGGCCGGCTGCGGCTGGCCTCCACCGACCCGGCCGCCGGACCCGACATCCGGCTCGACTTCCTCTCCACCGACCGCGACCTGGAGAAGCTGGTCGAGGGCGTGCGCACCTGCTGGGAGCTGGCCAACCACCCCGGCATCGCCTCGCGCGGCGACGGCTACATCGTGCTGAGCGACCGGCTGGTCGAGAAGGACGCGATGGTCGAGCAGTACGTCCGCACCAGCCTGGACAGCGGCTACCACCCGGTCGGCACCGCCCGGATGGGCACCGCCGAGGACGAGGGCGCGGTGGTGGACCAGCGGCTGCGGGTGCACGGCGTCGAGGGGCTGTACGTGGCCGACGCCTCGGTCATGCCGCAGATCGTCAACTGCAACACCAACCTCACCTCGACCATGATCGGCGAGCGGCTGGCGGACTGGCTGCGCGCCGAGTGACCGACCCCGCACCGCGACGGCCGCCCCGCTCCCCCGGGGCGGCCGTCGCCGTTCCCTGGCCCGGCCCACCCAGGGCAATCTGGGAGACGAGAGCCCGGTCCCATTCCTGCCACCATGGGAAAACCGCGCCGCCGCCCGCCGGGAATGCATTTCGCGCATTCCCCCGGCATTTCGGGGAATTCCGCCGGGCGGCCGCACCGTCGAAAGGGAGGGCGATCACCCATGACCGATCCGAACGTGCTGAGCACGGTCCGCGTCCCACTGGTCGAGGAGGCGGCGGCCGAGGGCCGCACGAAGGAGCTGTACGACGCGATCAAGTCGCGGATGGGCATCCCCTTCGTCCCGGACATGTTCCGGCTGGTCTCCAGCCGCCCGGACCTGCTGGAGGTGGTGATCGCCGGCTACGGCGGGGTCTTCAACGACGGGGTGCTGCCGCGCGCGACCCGCGAGATGATCTCCGCCTGGAGCTCCCGGGTCAACGGCTGCCCCTACTGCGTGGGCACCCACAACTGGTTCCTGGCCCAGTTCGGCGGCCCGCAGGAGCTGACCGACGCGATCGAGGGCGCCGCCTCGGTCGAGGAGCTGCCGATCGACGAGCGCACCAAGGTGCTGATGCGCCTGGTCACCAAGGTCGGCACCGGCGCCTTCCGGATCACCGACGAGGACTGGGCCGCCACCGAGGCGGCCGGCTGGAGCAACGGGGAGATGCTGGAGGCGGTCTTCACCGCCGCCCTGTTCGCCTTCATCAACCGCCTGGTGGACGGCCTGGGCCTGGGCAACTCGGTGACCCGCAGCCGGATCGCCTCGCAGCCGGAGGACGCCACCGTCTCCGCCGAGCGCCTGGCGGAGGGCAGGTGAGCGGCCGCTCGCGGGCGATCCTGCTGACCGGCGCCTCCTCCAGCACCGGCATGTCCTCCGGCACCGGCCGGGCCGCCGCCCTGCGGCTGCACCGGGCCGGCCTGCCGGTCTACGCCACCGCCCGCCGTCCCGAGGCGCTGGCCGACCTGGCCGCCGAGGGCATCCGGGTGCTGCACCTGGACGTCAACGACGAGGAGTCGATGGCCGCCGCGGTGGAGAAGATCAGCGCCGAGCACGGCGCGGTCGGCACCCTGATCAACAACGCCGCGTACAGCCTCAACGGCACCATCGGGGAGACCCCGATCGACGAGGTGCGCAGCCAGTTCGAGACCAACCTGTTCGGGCTGTGCCGGCTGACCCAGCTGGTGCTGCCCGGGATGCGGGCGCAGGGCGGCGGCCGGGTGGTCATGATGTCGTCCATCTTCGGCCAGTTCGCCACCCCCGGCCGCGGCTACTACCAGGCCACCAAGCACGCCCTGGAGGCGGTCAGCGACTCGCTGCGCCTGGAGGTGGCCCGGGACGGCATCAAGGTGGTGCTGATCGAGCCGTCCCCGGTGCTCGGCGGGTTCGTGCCGACCTCGGTCGCCGACCTCGGCATGACCGGGCAGGAGCGGACCGGCCTGTACGACGAGTTCTGGCAGTACTTCGTCGACTGGCACGGCGCCTACCGGGAGACCGAGAACCCCACCGGCCGCGGCCGGATGGCGGTGCGCGCGGAGACCGTGGCGAAGGTGATCGAGAAGGCCGTCACCAGCGACCGCCCCCGCATCCGCTACCGGATCGGGATGCCGTCCCGGCTGCTGCCGCGGATGCGCTGGACCATCGGCGACGCGTTCTTCGAGCGCTTCGTCCGGGCGTTCTTCCCGATCCCCTAGGCCGCGCCCGCCCCGGACCCGGCCGGCGCCGGCCGGCGCTGGCCGGCGCTGGCCGGCGCTGGCCGGTCCTCGCCGCTCCGGCCCGCTCGGGCCCGGCCCGGGGCGGGCCGCGGGGTTCGACCGGCCCGGGCCGGGGCACAGCGCAAGGACGGAGAAGGAAGGACCCGCTCCGAATGCCACGATCGGGTGGAGCACCGACGGAAGAGACCCACGCAAGAGGTCGACGAGCCGAAGGAGGACTCGCGGATGCCTGCGGGTGACGAGGCAGCGGCACACCCCGGCGGCCCGCGGGCCGGATCGGGGATGAACCCGTGAGCGGCGGACGGCGCCTCGTCCAGGCGCCGCTCCGGGGGCTCTCCCTGCTCCAGGTCCGGCACCTGTCGACCGTCGGGTTCGGCGAGGCCGCCGGCGACACCGCCCGGGTCTACCGGGAGCTGGAACGGGACTTCGGGGTGCTGGCCCCGCCGGTGGCGCTGCACGCCCCGGTGCCGGAACTGCTCGCCGCGTCCTGGACGACGCTGCGCGAGACGATGCTGGTCGCGGGGCGCGCCCCGCGGACGGCCAAGGAGGCGGTGGCGGCGGCCGTCTCGGCGGGCAACCGCTGCCCGTTCTGCACCACCGTGCACGGCACCATGCTCGACTCGCTCTCGCTGCGCCCGCTGCCGGGCCGCCGGGACGGTGCCGGACGGCCGGAGCGGGACGGCGGGCCACCCGGGCCGGACGGCTCGCGGCCGGACCAGGGCGGTGGGCGGCCCGGGTCGGACGCCGAGCGGCCCGGGTCGGACGCCGAGCGGCTGACCGCGTGGATCAGCACCGGGGGCGCGCCGCCGTTCCCGCCCGAACTGCTCCCGGAACTGGCCGGGACGGCGCTCTGCCTGCAGTACCTCAACCGCGTGGTCAACGTCTTCCTGGGCCCGCACCCGCTGCCGCCGAACGCCCCCGTGCGGGCGCTCGGGCCGGTGATGCGGGTGCTGGTCGGCCTGATGCGCGGGTCCGCCCGGGCGGACGCCGCACCGGGCGCCTCGCTCTCGCTGCTGCCGCCGGCCCCGCTGCCGCCGGACCTGGCCTGGGCCGCGGCCGACCCGCGGATCGCCGACGCGCTGGCCCGCAGCGCGGCGGCCGTCGACCGGGTCGGCACCGCCCTGCTGCCCGCCCGGGTCCGGGCGGTGGTGGCCGAGGCGCTGGCCCGCTGGGACGGCGCCGACCCCGGCCTCGGCCGGGCCTGGCTGGACGCGCCGCTGGCGGAACTCCCGCCGGGCGAACGCCCGGTGGGCGAACTCGCGCTGCTCACCGCGCTGGCCTCCTACCGGGTCGACGACCGGGTGGTCGCCGCCGCCCGGCAGGCCGGCGCGGGCGACCGGGAGATCCTCGCCGCCTGCGCCTGGGCGAGCGAACGGGCGGCCCGGCGCCGGGTCGGACAGCTGCTGTCCGACGGCTGAACCGGCCGCCCGACCACCGATCCGCACCGACCGTCCGTCCGTCCGTCGAACCGAGCGCAGCACCGAGCACCGAACCGACCGCCGAACGGATTTCCCGGCACCCGGGAATTCCGGCGGTCGGGCCGCGGAACCCGCCCGACCCGGCGGTTTCTCCACGCGCCGGGAGGCGCGGTTCCACCGATGTCCGCACCCCCAGGTCCGCCTCCGGAGAACGGCACCGAACCGGCCGGAGGAGAGCTTTCGGATTCCTTCGGATTCTTTCGGATTCCCCCGGAACTCCCCGGATTCCCCGGAGTTTCCCGGGCCGCCCTCGAACCCGTCGACGAACTTGGAGAGACGCTGTGCAGATCGCTGTTGAACGCGCGATAGCGACCATGTGGGACAGATACGAGGAGCCGCTCTCGCTGGACGAGATCGCGAACACCGCGATCCTCAGCAAGTTCTACTTCTCCCGGGTGTTCCGCAACCTCACCGGCACCTCGCCGGGACGGTTCCTCTCCGCCGTCCGCCTGCACCAGGCGAAGACCATGCTGCTGGAGACCGATTTCAGCGTCACCGAGATCTCCTACCGCGTCGGGTACAACAGCCTGGGCACCTTCACCAGCCGCTTCACCCGCAGCGTCAGCCTCTCCCCCGCCCGCTACCGGGCGCTGGCCCGGGCCGGGCTGACCGAGGGCGCCGGCACCGCGCACCCGGGCGGCGAGCGCCGCAGCTGTACGGTGCAGGGCAGCATCCGCTCGCCGGAGACCGGCTGCGCGGTGCGGATCTACATCGGCGCATTCCGCGAGCCCATCGTGCAGGGCCGACCGGTGGCCTGCGAGATCCTGGACGGGCCCGGCCCGTTCACGCTGCGGGTGCCGGAGGGCGTCTGGTTCCTCCGGGCGGCGGTGGTCGCCGCGAGCGACTTCCCGGCGCCGCCGTGGGAGCGGCGTCCGCTGCTGGTCGCCTCGGGCCCCGAGCTGACCGTGCGGCACGGTCACGAGAACGCCCCGGTCCGGCTGGCCGCCCGTCCGCTCACCGCGCTGGACCTGCCGATCCTGCTGGCCCTGCCGGGGCTGGACTCCCCGCAGCGCCCCGGGCCGGACGGCGTCGCGCTGCGGGTGCCCTCCTTGACCGGGAGGTGAGGGCTGACCGGGAGGTGAGGGCCGACCGGGACGCGAGGGGCCGCCGCGCGGCGAGAGGGGCGGGACCGCCGGACAGCGGTCCCGCCCCTCCGTCGTGCGCGTCCCCCTCCGACGCGCACCCTCCCCCGCGCCGCGCCCTCCGCCGCGCCGCGGGTGGTCCCGTCCCGCTCAGCGTCCGACGAGCGGCTCCACCTCGGCCGCGGGCGGCGCGAACGGGCCCCAGGCGAACGCCTGCGCCCACTTCCCGGCCGGCTCGCCGGACCACTCCAGGTCCTCGATCTGCGGCCGGGTGCGGCGGCCGGTCAGCGAGCGGAACACGTCCACCGCCGACCCGCGCACGGTCGCGGCGGGGTCGCCCTCGCCCACCACCCAGGCCCGCCCGGGGGTCTCGATCCGCAGCGCCGGCAGCCCGCCGCCGTGCACCGCCAGGCCGAAGCCCATGGTGGACAGGTCCAGCGCGCCGTCGAAGGCGGGGTGGGCGGTCGGCTCGGCGGGCACGTCCAGGCCCAGCCGCAGGTCCAGCTCGTGCGAGAACACGTCGAGCAGCAGGATGCGTCGGCGCAGCTCCGGGGTGCGTTCCAGGGCCGCGGGCAGTGCGCCGTCCAACTCCTCCCAGCGGTCCAGCAGTTCGGCCGCCGGAGCGCCGGTCAGCGGGGCCAGGTCGATCTGGCTGTCCTCCAGCGCGACGAAGGACTCGCAGATGTGCACCAGGTGCCCGATCAGGTCCCGCACGCTCCAGTCCGGACAGGCGGGCACCCCGACGGCAGCCGGGTCAGGCAGCCCGGACGCCAGGGCGGCGATCGCCGCCCGGCTGCGCCGGTAGGCCGCGAGCTGCTCGGCGGGGTCGTGCGGGGTCGGAGCGGGCGGGGTCGAGGCGTGCGGGGTCGGGGCGGGCGGGGTCTGGGCGGGCACGGACGCGTCCTGCTGGGTCGGTTCCGCTGTCACGGTCGTCTCCTCGGGGTGGGGGTGGGGCGGCAGGGGCGGACACAGGAGTGGGCACGGGGGCGGACGGCGGGACGGACGGCGGGGCGGGCGCGGTGCGGCGCCGCCGTCACGGTCCGGTCCGTTCGGCCGCCGAGCCCGCCTGACGGTACGTCAGAAGACCGGTCCGGTACAGCCAGTGGGCGGTTTCGGCCATCGTCTCCTCGACCGCGCGGGGCGCCGGGCCGCCGAGGGGGGCGGCCGGAGCGACGGGTGCGGCGTGGACGCAGGTGTAGGCGGCGCCGTACTCGGCCGGGATGTGCCAGGGCCACCAGCGCTGGAGGAGGTCGGCGAGCCGGGCGGCCGGGAGCATCGCCCGGCCGGGCAGCCGGACGGCGGGCAGGGCGCGGCCGGTGGCCGTGCGCAGGGCCGCCAGGTAGTCGGCGGTGGTGAGGTAGCGGTGGGGGGTGAAGACCCGGTCGGGGGTGTCGGGGGCCGTCGCGGTGGCGAGGGCGGCCAGCGCGGCGGCGGTGTCGCGCACGTCGCCGAGCGGGAAGCCGCCGGTGGGCCAGAGCGGCATCAGGCCGCGCAGGGTGTCGCGCAGCCGTCCGGTCTGGTCGCCGAGTCCGGGGTCGTGCGGGCCGAGCAGGGCGGGCGGGTAGGCGATCCGGACCGGTGCGCCCCCGTCGCGCAGCCGCCGGGCGATCCGCTCGCACTCCGCCTTGCTGGCCAGGTAGGGCTCGGCCGGGTGTCCGACGGGGCTGTCGGCGTGCAGTTCGGGGTCGGCGCTGGGGATCAGCGCGCCGACGGTCGACACGTGCACCACCGCTCCGGCGCCGGAGCGGACCGCGGCCCGCAGCACGGTCTCGGTGCCGAGCACGTTGGTGCGGGCGATGTCGGCGCGGCGGCGGCGGTCGAAGGAGTAGACCGAGGCGAGGTGGAGCACCGCGTCCGCGCCCGCGCACAGCCGGGCCGCCGCGGCCGGGTCGGTGGCGTCGCCGGTGACGGTCCGGACGGTGTCCGGGGGGACGCCGAGCGGGCCGAGCGCGGGGGCCGTCCGGGCCGGGTCGCGGACCAGCAGCCGGACCCGGGCCCCGGCGGCGGCGAGGGCGGCGACGGTGTGCGCGCCGAGGAAGCCGGTGCCCCCGGTGACGGCGACCAGCGGGCCGGCCGCTCCCCCGGCCCGTCCGGCGGGGCCCGTGCCCGGCGCCGCGGCGTTCACGCCCGGTCCTGCGGGGTGCGGGCGGCGTCCAGCTCGACGTCCTTGGCGAAGGAGGCCATCAGCACCGGGACGGCCTCGGCCTGGAAGTCGACCTCGGAGTCGAACTCCTTGATCATCCCCTCCAGCACCAGCAGCGACAGCAGCGGGAAGGCGAACTCCGCGGCGGCGAACACCCCGAAGTCGCGCTGGAGCTTGAACAGCCGGGGGGCGAACGCGGCCAGCTCGAAGTCCTTGGAGAGCGCCCCGAAGGCTTCGTCCACCAGCGCGGTCACCGCGGTCCGGAAGCCCTCGCGGTCGAGGTCGGCGGGCAGCCGGGCGGCGCTCGCCAGCACGATGTCGGCGCACCTGGGGCCGTTGCCCTGGGCCATGTTGAGGAAGAAGCCCGCGAAGGAGCGCCGGACGGGGTCGGGCAGCTGCACCACGAACCCGGCGTCCAGGACGACCACCCGGCCCTCGGCGTCCAGGCAGAGGTTGCCGGGGTGCAGGTCGCAGTGGACCAGGCCGTCGACGAAGAGCATCCGGTAGACGGCCCGGAGCACGTCGCGGACCACCTCCCGGCGGCGTTCGGGGGTCATGCCCAGCGGCCGGAAGCGGCCGAGGCCGGGGACGAACTCCATGGTGAGCACGCCGGGCGCGCACAGGCCCTCGACGGGGGCCGGGATGCGCAGGTCGGTGTGGTCGCCGAGGTTGGCGCGCAGCAGGAGCAGGGCGTCGCGTTCGGCGGTGAAGTCGAGCTGGTGCAGGACGGCGCCGCCGAGCTGGCCGATCATCTCCTCGGCGGGCAGGTCGCGCATGCCGGGCAGGACGCGTCCGGCGCGGGCGCCGAGCAGGGCCAGCCGCAGGTCGGCCTCCAGGACCGGGCGGATGCCGTGCCGCTGCACCTTGACGGCGACCTCGGTGCCGTCGGCGAGCCGGGCGCGGTGGACGCTGGCGATGCTGCCGCAGGCCACCGGCTCCCAGTCGAACTCGGCGAAGGCGTCGGTGAGTCCGGCCCCGGCGAGGGTGCGGGCGACCGCGGCGCGGCGCGGCGGGCGCACCTCGTCGGCCAGTTCGGCCAGCGCGTCGCACCAGCGTTCGGGGAGCAGGTCGCGGCGGGTGCTGACCAGTTGTCCGGCCTTGACGAAGAACGGGCCGAGCGCGGTCAGCAGCCGCGGCGTCCGGTCGGCCATCCGGGCCCGGCCGCGGCGGGTGGCCAGCAGCGGCAGGGCGGCGATCAGGTGTCCGGCGATGATGGCGGTGGTGGCGCAGGCCCGGCCGATCAGCAGCCACCCACGCGTGCGTCGTTCCGGCACGGTGCCTCCAGGTCCCTCGTGGCGGGTGGGCCGTACCGGGGTCCGTCTCCGCACCCCCGGCGCGGCCCCGCGGTGTCCGGTGCGTGCCGGGTGCCGTGGGGCGGGCGGGGGTGCGAAGACGGGCCCTGGGGCCCGACAGCGAGGAAACCAGGCCGCCGACCGGGCCTGCTATCCGCGATATTGCCCAATGCGCGCGCGGCCCCCGCCGGGCGGGCCGGGGTGGGTCTGGGCGATGCCCAACCAGTGGTCGGCGGCGGCGCCGACGGCGCTCAGCGCGAGGTCGTCGCGGTGCCGGCGCCGGGTGACGAGCAGGCAGAAGTCGGCGGCGGGGCCGCTGATCCGCTGGTCGGCCTGCTCGGGGCCGAAGGTCCAGGAGGTGCCGGAGGGGGCGGTCAGCTCGAACCGGAACGGCTCGGCGGGCGGCTCCAGGCCGCGGACCCGGTAGGCGAGGTCCCTGGTCCTGGTGCCGAGGAAGGCGACGTGCCCGATCCGGTCGGTGAAGCGGTACGGGACGCCCAGGGCGTCGTGGACGTCCTGGCCGTGGGCGAACAGCTCGGTCAGCGCGACCGCGGCGAGGACGCCGACCGGCAGCGGGTCGGCCAGCCAGGGCACCGTCCGGCGCCGGTCCGCGGCGGCGAGCCCCCGCTCGGCGGCGGCCCGCCACTCGGCCCAGTGCCGCAGCAGCTCGGGGGCGGGCTCGGCGAGGTGCCGGGCGAGCAGGGCCGCCATGCCGGCTTCGAAGTCCGCCCGGACGGGGGCGCTCTCGTCCGCGAAGGCGGCCGGGTCGCGCACCGCGAGGTCGACCAGCCGGGCGACGAGCGCCAGGTGCGCGACCTGGTGCCGGACCGTCCAGCCCGCGGCCGGGGTCGGCGCGGACCACCGGTCGGGCGGCAGGCCGGAGACCAGCCGGGCGAGTGCGGACCCCTCCGCCGCCAGGTCGGCGCGGACGTCCTGCATTGCGGTCATGTCAGCATTCCCTTCCCCGGTGAAGCGCGTTCAATCCGGTCCCGCGTTCATTTTCCGGGGACGCTCCGGGGCGGGCTTCTCCGTGCGTGCCGCCGGTAGCCGACGGCGGGCGTTCGGGGGCCTATAGGGCACCGCTGCCGGTGGCTGAATTCCGCCGCTTGACCCAGACCGCAATCCAGGAGGTGCAATAGTCACGCATTGGCAAAACGATGTGTCTGGACCAAAGCCGGCCGAGTGCTTCGCGGCCGGTTCCGACGAGTGGTTCCGACGAGCCGGGGAGGAACGTGCCGAATAAGGGAGCCCCCGGGCCGTCCGGCCTCCGAGGCGCCAGTTCAGCGCGGACCGGGCCACCCCGTCCGCCCCGCACCCGGGGCGGTTCTGCCGTGTCCCCGTCAAGGTCCGAGCCGGACCACCGATCCAAGGCAAGGCGAGCGAGCGGACAACGAGCCCAGGTGAGGGATATCCGAATGTCGATTGCGGCGGCAATAGAGCGGAGCATAGGGACGATGTGGCAGAATCACGCGGATCCGATTTCCCTTGAGGAATTGGCCGAAATCGCTTCCTACAGCAAATTCCACTACTCCCGGATCTTCAACCAGCTGACTGGAACCTCGCCCGGCCGATTCCTCACCGCGATCCGCATCTTCATGGCCAAGCAGCATTTACTGGAGACGCAGGACAGTGTCACCGACATCACCTACCGGGTGGGCTACAACAGCCTGGGCACCTTCACCAGCCGCTTCACCCGCAGCGTCGGCGTCTCGCCGACCCGCTACCGCGCGCTGGCCCAGGACGACGACCTGCCGCCGCTCGTCCCGCCGACCGCCCGCGCCGGGCACGGCCTGTCCTCCGTCACCGGGCAGCTGCACTTCCCCTTCGAGGTCGGCCCGGTCCGGGTCTACGTGGGCGCGTTCAA
Organism: Kitasatospora sp. NPDC090308; assembly: GCF_044769485.1. Classification (NCBI taxonomy): domain Bacteria; kingdom Bacillati; phylum Actinomycetota; class Actinomycetes; order Kitasatosporales; family Streptomycetaceae; genus Kitasatospora; species Kitasatospora sp. NPDC090308. The sequence continues at coordinate 78,791 of NZ_JBIVXY010000010.1, forward strand.
CACCCCGATCGTGGAGGGCTACCCGCAGGCCTGCGACATCCTGGACGAGGCCCGGCCGTTCCACCTGCACGTCCCCGACGGGCTGTGGTTCATCCGGGCGGCGGCCGTGGCCACGGACGACGCCTTCCCCCGGCACCAGATCCGTCCGCCCAGACTCGTCGGCTCGGGCTGGGCGGTCAGAGCCAGGGGCGGGCGCGCCTACAGCACCGACGTCCAGCTGCGCGAGGTGACCCGGCTCGACCTGCCGATCCTGCTGGCCCTTCCGGAGCTGGACGGGGCCAGGCGCCTGAGCCGGGCCGGCACCCGCTAGAAACCACCGGATCGATCGAACAATCACCCGATGCCCGCCGGTTCTCCCCGCCCCGCCTCCCCGGTACCGTCCGGACACGACCGGAATCCCCGCCCCCGGTTCCCGGCCCTCCGGAATGGCCTCGACGCGCATGCCGTCGATCGGGCCGCCGGGCGTCCGCGCGGGCACTCGGCCGGGGCTTCCCGGCCGGGTGCCCGATCACCCCGAGTTCGTCTCCGGATACGTCCGGTGGCCACCGGTAGGACGTGGTCGATGCGACGGCGGCCGATCGGTAGCGCCGACCGGTCCCGCCGGTCAGCCCCGCCCGTCCGGCCCGTCGAGCCCGTCGAGCGCCGCCAGGACGTCGGCCGGCTCGGCGCGGGCGGTGTAGTCGGCGTCCACGAAGGCCCAGCGGATCGTGCCCGCGCGGTCGATGACGTAGGTCGCCGGGATCGGCAGGGTGCGCGGGTGGCCCGCCTGGGAGCGGTCCAGGTCGATGCCGACCCGGGCGTAGACGGCCGCGAGGTCCTCCGGCAGGTCGAAGGCGAGGCCGTACCGCCGGGCGGTGTCGCAGCCGAGGTCGCTCAGCACCTCGAAGTCCAGCCCGTTCTTCTCGGCCTGCGACAGCGACTCGTCCGGGATCTGGGGCGAGACGGCCACCAGCCGGGCGCCGCGGGCCGCGATGGCCGCGTGGTGCTGCTGGAGCGAGCGCAGGGCGATGTTGCAGTAGGGGCACCAGGCGCCCCGGTAGAAGGTCAGCACGACCGGGCCGTCGGCCAGCAGGGCGGCCAGGTCGACGCTCCGGCCGGTGGCCGAGGGCAGGGTGAAGGACGGCGCCCGCGCCCCGGCGGCCAGCGCCCGGTCGGCCTGCCCGGAGGCGGCCAGCTCCCGGGTCGCCCGCTGCATCACCTCGCTCACCTCGGTGGGCAGTTGCTCCTGCCGGCGCTCGTAGAAGGCGCGCAGTTCGGCGTTGACGCTCATCGGTCCCCTCCCGCGGTCATCCTGGAACAGCCGTTCCAAGATAGCGGCAGGGGCGCTCCCCCGGTCAAGGGCGGATCCGGATATCTTGGAACCGACGGTTCGAGACGGGGTGGTGGGGACATGGCGGACGTCAAGCACTTCGATCCGGACGCGGCGCTCGACACCGTGATGCGCCTGTTCTGGCGGCAGGGCGTGACCGCCACCGGCATCCAGGACATCGTCAACGCCACCGGGCTCAACCGCTCCAGCCTGTACGCCACGTTCGGCGGCAAGCAGGAGCTCTACCGCGCCGCGCTGCAGCGCTACGCCCGGGAGCGCTCCCGGCTGCTGCTCCGGCCGCTGGAGGAGGGGGACCGCGGCCTGCCGGCCGTCCGCGAGTTCTTCGCCGGGCTGGTCGAGACCCGCTGCACCGGCGAGTTCGCCCGGTGGGGCTGCATGTTCTCCAACGCCCACGCGGGCAGCGAGAACGCCGACCCCGCGGTGCGGGCCGTCCTCGACCGGCAGCACCAGCGGCTGCGCACCGCCCTGCACACCGCCCTGGTGTCGGCGCAGCGGCAGCACCAGCTCGCCGCGCACACCGACCCGGGCCCGGCCGCCGACGTCCTGGCCCTGCTGGCCCACGGGGTGAACCTGCGCTCCCGCGCCGGGGCGGACGCCCGGCAGTTGCAGGCCACCGTCACCGCGGCCATCACCGCGGTGGCCCGCCCGGCCTGACGGACCGTCACCGGCGCTCTCCCGTGCGGAAGTTCAGGAGACGGCGACCCGGTGGTCCGCGCGGTCGGCGGTCAGCGCGCCCAGCAGGCGCAGCGCCGTCTCGGACGGGGAGCCCGGCTCGACGGTGAAGGCCACCACCATGAGCTCCGGCTGCTCGGTCCGCAGGACCTCCTGGAAGAGGGTGAGCTCCCCCACCTGCGGGTGGCGCAGCACGTTGGTGAACGAGTCGCAGTTGGCCACCGAGTGGTCCTCCCACAGGGCGGCGAACTCCGTTCCGGAGGACAGTAGTTCACCGACCAGCGCGCGGACCCGGCCGTCGGCCGGGAACCTGGCCGCCACCATCCGCAGGTGTGCGACCACCGAGCGGGCCTTGCCCTCCCAGTCGGCGAACAGCGCCCGGGTCGGCGGGTCGAGGAAGATCATCCGGGTCATGTTGGGCAGCCCCTCGTGCCCGGCCCGGACCTCGTGCCCCTCATCCCCTTCGCGGTCCTCGTGGTGCGCGCCGAACACCGCGCGCGCCAGCGGGTTCCAGGCCAGCACGTCGGAGGTCGGGGAGAGCACCATGACCGGCACGTCGCCCATCATCGCCATCAACCGCTGTAACCCGTCCGGGAGTTGGCGGGCCACCCGGGCGGCGCAGCTGGCCGCCGCGCGGTTGGGGCGGGCCAGCGCGAGCAGGTGGGCCCGTTCGGCGTCGTCCAGGCGCAGCGCCCGGGCCAGCGAGTCGAGGACGGCGTCGGAGACGTTCTGCCCCAACCCCTGCTCCAGCCGGGCGTAGTAGGAGGCGCTGACCCCGGCCAGCTGGGCGAGCTCCTCCCGGCGCAGCCCCGGGACGCGGCGGCGCCCGCCGTAGCTCCCGAGCGCGGTGTCCGCCGGATGCAGCCTGGCACGACGGGACTTGAGGAATTTCCCGAGCTCATCCATGCGTCTCATTATGCTGAAAGTCGCACTGCCAAGCCTAGCCTTCGCAGTGGGACGAACAGCAGGTGTCTGGCTAGCCGGCGGGTGATCTCCCACGCTTGCTGGCATGACCACGATTCCCGACCCGCGGAACCGCATGAGCACCCGGCTCAGATTGACCCTGTTCGTGCTGCTGGGCGCGCAGTTCATGCTCTCCGTCGACTTCTCGATCCTCAACGTCGCGCTCCCCCAGATCGGTTCCGGGGTCGGGATATCCTCCGACGACCTGCCGTGGGTGGCGTCGGCCTACGCGCTGCCGGCCGCCGGCTTCACCCTGCTGTTCGGCCGGATCGCCGACCTGTTCGGCCGCCGCCGGCTCTTCCTCGCGGGCATCACGCTGCTCACCGTGGCCTCGGTGCTCGGCGGCGTCTCGGACAGCGGCGGCCCGCTGCTGACCGCGCGCGTCCTGCAGGGCCTGTCGACCGCGATGGCCGCCCCGGCCGCGCTGTCCCTGCTGACCACCTCGTTCTCCGAGGGCGCGATGCGGGAGCGGGTGCTGGGCCTGAACGGCGCGCTGCTGTCCGGCGGGTTCACGGTGGGCGCCCTGGTCGGCGGCACCCTGGTCGGGCTGCTCAGCTGGCGCTGGGCCTTCCTGATCAACGTCCCGGTGGCCGTCGCCATCCTGATCGCAACGCCGCGGCTGATCGCCGACAGCCGGGCCCCGGAGAAGGTCCGGCTCGACGTGCCCGGCGCCGTCTCGGTGACGGCCGGCCTGCTCGCGTTCACCTACGGCATCATCGGTAAGAACCTGCTGGTCGCCGCCGTCGGCGTGGTGCTGCTCGGCGTGTTCTGGGCGATCGAGCTGCGCGCGCCCGCGCCGCTCGCCTCGGTGCGCATCCTCAAGCGTCCCACCGTGAAGTGGGGCAACTTCGCCGGGCTCGTCGTCTTCGCGATGGAGAGCGCGCTGATCTTCCTGATGACGCTGTACCTCCAGGACGTGCTGCACTTCGCCCCGCTGACCACCGGCCTGATCTTCGGCGTCCCCGGGCTCGCGGCGGTGGCCGCCGGCGTCATCGCGGGCCGGGTGATCGGCCGCTTCGGCACCCGGGCCGTGCTGACCGTCGGCCTGTCGGTGCAGGGGCTGGCCACCGCGCCGCTGGTCCTGCTCGGCACCGACCGGGTCATGCTGGCGGTGCTGCTGCCCGCCCTGTTCATCAGCTTCTTCGGGCACGTCACCTCGATCGTCGCCTACACCGTGACCGCGACCTCCGGCCTGCCGGACTCCGAGCAGGGGCTGGCGACCGGCCTCGCCGCTCTCAGCCAGCAGGTGGCGGCCACCATCGGCATCCCGATCCTCAGCGCCGTCGCGGCCTCCCGCGCCGTGCAGCTGGACGGCATCCGGCTGGCGCTCGGCGTCGACGTGATCGTCACGCTCCTCGCGGTGGGCCTGGTGTGGGTGGGCCTGCGCCCCCGCGCCGAGGCGCCGCCCGCGACCGCGGCCGACCCGCGGGTCGAGGTCGAGGAGCAGCCCGCGGGCCGCTGAGCGGCCCCACCGGCCGGGCCCGACCGGTCCGCCCGAACGGTCCGGCGGGCCGGTGCGCGGCGGGGAAAGACGGCATTCACGGAGAAGAGGTCCGGGGGAATTGCCGGGACCATCGGAGGGCGATCGGCGGAACGGACCGGCGGATGTTTCCGCGGGGGCCGTTCCGCCGCCCGCCGGCGCCGGGCGGCCGAATGCGATTCGGCCGCCGCGCGCATTCCCTTTCCCCCGCGAGGAACGGACCCCGACCGTGACAGTGAAGAGAACCACCGTCAACGCCATCGAATTCGCCTACCTGGAACAGGGCGACGGACCACTGGCCCTGCTCATGCACGGCTTCCCGATGTCCCCGGCCACCTACCGCCACCTGATGCCCGCGCTGGCCGCGGCGGGCTACCGCGCCGTCGCCCCGTACCTGCGCGGCTTCGCGCCCTCGACGCTGCCGCCGGACGGCTCCTTCGCGATCGCCGACCTGGTGTCCGACATCAACGGCCTGCACGAGGCGCTGGGCGGCGACGGCGACGCCGTCCTGGTGGGGCACGACTTCAGCGCCCCCGCGGTGTGGGGCGCGGCGCAGGACGGGGAGCGCTGGTCGCGGGCGGTGGTCTGCGACGTGCCGCCGCTGCCGGTGTTCGGGCCGATGGTCCTGACGCCCCGGGGCACCGACGCGCTCAGCCACTTCTGGTTCTTCCAGACGGCGGTGGCCGAGCAGGTGGTCGCGGCGGACGACCTCGGCTACCTCGACTGGATCTACCGGAAGTTCACCGCGGACGGCTTCGACGCGACCGAGGACCTCAAGCACGCCAAGGACGCCCTGCGCGCGCCGGAGAACCTGGCCGCGGCGCTCGCCCTGTACCGGACGGCCTTCCCGCCCGACCGCTTCGGCACGCCGGAGTGGATCCAGGAGCATGCCGCCGTCTGGGGCGCCCCGCCGAGCCGGCCGGTGCTCAACCTCTTCGGCTCGGAGGACCCCAGCTTCGTGATCACCGAGGCGGTGCTGGCGGACATCGTCGCGGGCCTGCCCGCGGGCTCGCACGCCGAGGTGGTCCCGGGCGCGGGCCACCTCGGACTGGTCGAGCGGCCCGCCGAGGTCAACCGCCTGGTGCTGCGCTTCCTGGCCGGGGACCTCTGAGCGGCGGCGCACCGCGACGGCCCGGGTGGCCGGCCCGCTGCGGGCCGGCCACCCGGGCCGTCCGGTCCCGGCGGGTCCGCTTCCGCGTACCGGTGGGCGGGCGGACGGGCGCGCGGGCACGCGAGTGCGCGCGAACGCCCGGGGGCGCTCGCGCGTGCTCAGGGCCGGGCGGGGCCGGTCAGGAGCTGAACTTGTCCTGGCCGTTCCACCAGTTCTCGCCGGGCCCCTTGGCGCTCTCGTCGTCGTAGCGGTCGTGGTGCCGCCACCAGTCCCAGGGGCGGGCCAGGCCCTCCTCCTGCCGGCCCAGCAGGGTCATCTCCAGGTAGTTGTAGGTGTTCAGGGTGACCTCGCTGCCGCGGTCGTACACCGAGTTGGTGTGGAAGACCTCGTCGCCCTCGCGCAGGAAGGAGCTCACACCGGGCAGTTCGCCCTTGTCGGTGGTCACGTGGAAGTCGTGGTTGAAGTCGTTGCCGTGGGAGGAGACGAAGGGGAGGTCCCAGCCCATCCGCTGCCGGAACGCCTCGATCTTGGCGATCGGCGCCCGGGCCACCATGACGAACGAGGTGTCGCGGTTGTGCAGGTGGGCCAGGTGCCCCACCGAGTCGGCCTGCATCGAGCAGCCGGGGCAGCCCTCCTCCCAGGCCGGGTCGAACATGAAGTGACGGACGATCAGCTGCCGGCGGCCCTGGAACAGGTCGAGCAGCGTGGGCGAGGCCCCGGGCGCCTCGAAGACGTACTCCTTCTCGATCCGCACCCGGGGCAGCGCGCGCCGGGACGCCGAGACCGCGTCGCGCAGGCGGGTGAGCTCCTTCTCCTGCTCCAGCAGGTCCTTCCGGGCGGCGAGCCACTCGTCCTTGGTCACGATGGGCGACAGATCCACACTGGCCTCCAGGTACGGCACCGCCGCCGGGAATCGGCGGGCGGGAACGATGCTGGGACCAAGGTGGCACGCGCGGCACCCCTTTCCTTCTCCGCGGTTGCTCAACCGGGAAAGACCTCCACCGGGACCAGGCAATTCAGAAGAGGACGCGTCGGCGGGCCCGGTGGAATCGTTCTCCGGTGACCACGTGAATGGGAATTCCGGTCCGGTCACCCACTCAATCGAACCGTCCAGGAGGAAATGATGTCGTCCACTGGAATACCGACCCGGGAAGAAATCGTCGAACGGGTCTCCGCGCTGGTGCCGGCCCTCCGGGAGCAGGCGGCCTGGTCGGAGGAGAACCGCCGGCTGAGCGAGGAGACGATCGCGGCGCTCACCGAGGCCGGCGTCTTCCGGCTCCGGACGCCGGTGCGCTACGGCGGCTACGAGTGCGACACCAGCACGCTGGTGGAGGTCGCCATGGAGCTGGGCCGGGCCGACGGCGCCATCGCCTGGACCTCCTCGGTGTTCTGGATCCCGACCTGGATCGCCGGCCTGTTCCCGGACGCCGCCCAGGACGAGGTCTTCACCTCCGCGGCCCCCCGGGTCTGCGGCACCAACAGCCCCACCGGCACGGCCGTGCCGACCGAGGGCGGCATCGTGCTCAACGGCTCCTGGAAGTTCGTCAGCGGGGCCTGGCACGCGGGCTGGCAGGAGATCGCCGCGATCCTGCTCCGCCCGGACGCCGAGCCCGAGCCCGTCATGGCGCTGGTCCCGATGACCGACCTGAAGATCGTCGACGACTGGCACACCAGCGCGCTGCGCGGCACCGGCAGCGTCACCACGGTGGCGGAGGAGCTGTTCGTCCCGGAGCACCGGATCATCCCGATGGGGGCCGCGATGCGCCCGCAGGGGCTGTCGCGGGCCAACGCCGACTCCCCGGTCTGGCGGACCCCGGCCTCCCTGGTCGCGGCGGCCTCCGGCGTCGGCGTGGCGGTCGGCCTGGCCAAGGCGGCCCGGGAGGTGTTCTTCGAGCGGCTGCCCGGCCGGAAGATCACCTACACCGACTACACCGTGCAGGCCGAGGCCCCGATCACCCACCTGCGGGTGGCCGAGGCGGTCAACAGCATCGACCAGGCGGAGTTCCACGCCCGGCGCGGCGCGGCCACCGTGGACGCCAAGGCCGCCGGCGGCGAGGAGTGGAAGCTGGAGGAGCGGGCCCAGGTCCGCAACGACCAGGGCGAGGCGACCCGGCTGGCCAAGCACGCCGTCGACCTGCTGGTGAGCATCAGCGGCGGCAGCTCGATCCACCTCGACGTCCCGCTCCAGCGGATCGCCCGGGACATCCAGGGCGTCGCCCTGCACGCCCTGATCAACCCGGACACCAACACCGAGCTCTACGGCCGGGCCCTGTGCGGCCTGGAGCCCAACACGCTGTACATCTGAGGACGTCCGGGCGACCGGATCACGGACGGCGGGCCCGCCACCTCCCCCACCGGGAGGGCGGCGGGCCCGCCGTGCGCGGTCCGGCCGCCGTGCGCGGTCCGGCCGCCGTCAGCGGCCGACCATGCCGCCGGTCAGGTCGACCGTGGTGCCCGTGGAGACGGGGGCCAGGTCCGAGGCCAGGAACGCCGCCATGTTCCCGACGTCGGCCAGCGCGGGCCAGCGGCCCAGCAGGTTGCGGGCGGCGGAGCGCTCCTGCCAGCCCGCCTGCCGGGCCGGCAGCTCGGGCAGGCCGGTCGCCATCGTGCTCTCCATGCTGCGGGCCGCCTCCGGCGATCCGGCGGAGTGCAGGCAGAGCACCCGCACGCCCTGCGGCCCGAGTTCGGCCGCGAGGGTGCGGGCGAAGCCCTCGACCGCCGCCCAGGCCGGGCCGAACCCGGCGGTGTAGGGGTAGGGGACGCGCGCGGGCGCGGCGGTCATCATCATGATCGCGCCCCGTCCGCGCGGCACCATCCGGGCCGCCGCCGCGTTGGCGGTGACGAACTGCGCCTTGGTGAAGTCGATGATCGGCAGCGCGAAGTCCTCGAAGGACAGCTCGCCGAGGGCCGCGCCCTGGGCGCCGCCGGGCCGCCGGGTGGAGGTCGCGCAGAACGAGACGTCGAGGCCGCCGGTCCGCTCGACCACGGAGTCCAGGAAGCCCTCGACCGCGTCCCGGTCGAGCGCGTCGACCTGCGCGGTGACCAGCGAGCCGCCCTCGGACTCCACGTCGTGGGCCAGTTGCTTGAGCCCGGCCTCGCCCCGGCCCGCGACGAACACCCGGGCCCCTTCCCGGGCGAAGGCCCGGGCCACCGCGCCGCCGACCGCCCCGGCGCCGTAGACGACCGCCGTCCGGTCCGTCAGCAGACTCTCCATCAGGTCTCCCCTTCCCCTGCGGCGGGACCGGACAGCACCGACCCGCGAAACTCCGGCACCGCCCGGCGGACGGGCGCACCCGGCCCACGCTAGGCACCCCCCGGGCCACCCGCGCCCCGAGCCGCCCCGCTCCCGGACATCACCGCAGGTCGGAACGGGTGCCACCCCACCCGCCCGGAGGGGTGGGCACCGGCCCGCCGGGCTGACGCACGCCCGTTCGCCCCGGTCCGCGCCCGCGGGCCGGGCGACGGATCGCGGGAGTTCGGGCGAAACCCCTTGCGCAATGGTCAAGAAACGTTGACCATTGCTTCCGTGCCCACCGACGACGATCTTCCCGAGACGTTCCACGTCACGACGGACGAGCAACTGCGCGCCGTCTCCAACCTCACCCGCCACCGGATCATGGCCGTGCTCCGCTTCGAACCCGCCACCATCACCCAGATCGCCGAGCGGGTCGGCCTCGCCAAGGGAAGCTCCAGCTACCACGTGCGGCTGCTCGAACGGGCCGGCCTGGTGAAGGTGGTGCGGACCAGGAAGGTCCGGGGGGTCACCGAGCGGTACTACGCCATGGCCGCCCGGGCGATCGTGCTGCCCGACCCGGGCGAGGGCGGGCCGGACGTGCTGATGCGCCACGCGGTGGCCGACCTGGAGTCCTCGCCCGCGGACGGCGAGCGGTACGTGCGGATGGCGCACCTGCGGCTCACCGAGCGGCAGTTCGCCGAACTCGGCGCCCGGCTGGAGGCGTTGGCGGACGAGTACCGCGCACTCTCCGACCCCGCGCTGCCGGACGCCTCGCTGGTCCTCGCCCTGTTCCACCCGGCGCCGCGCGCCCGGGCCGAGGCCGAGGAGGGCTCCGAATGACCACCGGCGCAAGGAGGTTGCCGCCCGGCTTCGGCCGGCTGTGGACCGCGCAGACCGTCTCCTCGCTCGGCGACGGGGTGATGCACGCCGCGCTGCCGCTGCTCGCCCTGACCCTGACCCGGGACCCGCTGGCGCTCGCCGTCGTCACGGCCGCCGGGACGCTGCCCTGGCTGCTGCTCGGCGTGCTCGGCGGCGCGCTGGTGGACCGCTGGGACCGCCGGCGCACCATGTGGATCGCGGACGCCGCCCGCGCGGCGCTGCTCGCGGCGGCCGCGGCGGCGGCCGCGCTCGGCCTGCTGAGCGTTCCGCTGCTCGCCGCCGTCGCCTTCCTGCTCGGCGTCGGCGGGCTGTTCTTCGACACCGCCGCCACCGCCTACCTGCCGGAGCTGCTCCGGCGCGACCCCGCGCTCCTGGAGCGGGCCAACTCCCGGCTGCGCGGCGCCCAGACCGCTATGTCCGGCTTCGCCGGGCCGCCCGCGGGCAGCGCGCTGCTCGCCCTCGGGCGGGCGGTGCCGCTGCTGGCCGACGCGGTGTCGTTCCTGCTCTCCGCGCTGCTCGTGCGCACCCTGCCCGCCGGGCCCCGGCCGGTGCCGGCGGCCCGCGAGTCGCTGCTCCGGCAGGCCCGGGCCGGCGCCTCGTACGTCTTCCGGGACCGGGTGCTGCTCGGGCTCGCGCTCCGCCCGGCGGTCGGGAACGTCGCCTTCCTCGCGGTGGAGACCGTGCTGGCCCTCTTCGCGCACGACCGCCTCGGCGTCGGCACCTCCGGCTTCGGCCTGCTGCTCACCGCGGAGGCCACCGGCGGCCTGCTCGGCGCGGCCGTCGCCTCCTTCCTCGGGCGGCGGCTCGGCACCGGCACCGCGCTGACCTGCACCGCCGGGCTGGAAGGTCTCGCCGTCCTGGGCCTGGCCGCCGCGCCGAACCCGTACGCGGCCGGGCTGGCCCTCGCCCTCTGCGGCGCCGGGATGGGCGCCACGATGGTGCTCGCGCCCTCCCTCCGGCAGGCGATCGTGCCGCCCCACCTGATGGGCCGGGTCGCCTCCACCTCCCGGATGCTGGCCATGTGCGCCGCGCCGCTGGGCGCCTTCCTCGGCGGCTGGCTGGCCGCCTCCCACGACGTCCGCACCCCGCTGTACGCCGCCGCGTTCCTGCTGCTCACCATGACGGCCGTCACCGCCTCGATGACCGGCAACCGCCGGGTCGAAGCGGCCCTGCGCGCCGCCGCACCGGCCGCCGGGGGCCACGGGCCGGAGCAGCCCGAACCCGCCCCGGCCGAGGGCGGGTTCGAGCCGGAGCCGACGCTCACCGCGGGTGGCGGCCGCTGAGGCGCCGGGACCGCCGGGCGCCCCGGCGGTCCCGGCTCCCGGGGTCAGGCGGGGTCAGGCGGGGTCGGTGGGCTTGTCCCACCAGGTCCGGCGGACCAGGTGGACCGCCGCCGCCAGCGCGGCGGCGAGACCCAGCAGGACGAGGCAGGCTCCGCCGTAGCGGACGATCCTCCGCAGTTCCCGCGCCGGGTCGTCGACGGCGGCGAACACCAGGTGGACCAGCCAGGGCAGGACGGCGAGCGCCACTCCGGCGGCCCGGAGCCCGTCCGGACGGCGGCCGGACAGGCGCAGCAGCAGGACCACGGCCGTCGCCGCGCACAGCCAGAGCGGGAACAGCCCGACGGTCGCCATGTTCAGGGAGAGGTGGCGGGTGAGCTGGTACCGGTCCGCCGCGATCAGCGGCAGTCCGACGCCCAGCGCCAGCCCGGCGGCCTCCCACCGCCCCCGCTTGGTGACGTCCACCAGGTCGGGCGGCGCGAGCAGCAGCAGTGCGCCGACCAGCAGCAGGCCCAACAGGTAGCCCACCAGCCACAGTTGGTAGATCCCCTCCAGCTCCTGGATGCCGACCTCGACGAGGGCGGCGAGCAGGCCGGTGATCCGGGCCGCCCTCCACCGGCCCACCGCGGCGAGCGCGAGGGCGAGCAGCCACGGCAGGGTGCCGGCCACCAGCAGGACGGCGTCCAGGACCGCGTGGCCGAGGCCGCTGCCGGGGAACGGGTACCGGATGCGGTGGACCCTCTCGTGCAGCCGCGACAGCAGGAAGAACAGGCAGCGGCCCGCGGCGATGGCGAGTGTGACGGGCGCCGCGCCCGCCAGCACCCGGCCGGCCGGGTCGGTGGGGCCGATCCGCAGCCGCAGCCGCAGGGCGTGCGCGGCGAGGTCGAAGCGCTCCCGGAGCACCGCCCGCCGGGGCAGGCCCTCGGCGGTCCGGGCGAAGACCGCGGCGATGTCCTCCCCGTGCAGGGCCCGGTAGCGGACGGGGTAGAGGCTCATCAGCAGGCGCCCGGCCTGCGGCGCGGGGCGGGCGGTCATGCGCCGGCTCCGTTCGGGCGCAGGCGGGCGGCGGCGCCGAGTCGGCGTTCGGCCTCGGCGGCGGCCAGCCGGAGGCGGCGGGCCTCCTCGGCCAGCAGGTCCTGGCCCTGCCCGGTGAGGGCGAAGGTGCGGCGCAGCCTGCCGTCGACCACCTCCTCGCTCTCGATCCGGATCAGGCCGTCCTGGAGCAGCCGGTCGAGCGCGGTGTAGAGGGTGCCGGTGCTGAGCCGGGTGCGGCCGCCGGAGATGGCCAGCACCTCCTGGATGATCGCGTAGCCGTGCCGGGGGGCGTCGGCCAGCGCGGTGAGCACGAGCCTTGTCGGCTCCCGGAGTTGACGTTCGGTCATGCGGCGATCATAGGGCTGCTGTCGCCATATGTCGATTGCTTACCTATCGGTGCGCGCGGGGGCGGGAACGGCACGACCCCGCCGGCCGCTCACGCGGTGACGGGGTCGTGCGGACCGGCGGGCGGCCGGGGCCGCCGGGCTGCCGGGCTGCCGGGCTGCCGGGGTCAGTGGGCGACCGGGACCAGGGCGCGGTCCTCCGGGGGCCGGGGGCGGCGGGCCCGGCAGCCGGTGGTGGTGGCGGGGGCCCGGATGAAGGTGAAGGCGAGCAGGAACATCAGGGTGGCGGCGATGGAGTCCAGCCAGTAGTGGTTGGCCGTTCCGACGATCACGGTGAGGGTGACCACGGGGTGCAGCAGCCAGAGCCAGCGCCAGCGCGAGCGGGTGGCCGCGATCAGGCCGACGGCCACCATCAGGGCCCAGCCGAAGTGCAGGGAGGGCATCGCGGCGAACTGGTTGGAGAGGTGGTCGGCGGTGGGCGGGCCGTAGACCGCGGGCCCGTAGAGCCGGCCGGTGTCCTCCAGCCCGGTGGAGGCGAGCATCCGGGGCGGGGCCAGCGGGAAGGCGAAGGGCAGGATCAGGGCGGCCGAGGTGACGGCGGCCAGCACCCGGCGGGCCCAGACGTAGTGGGCGGGTCGGCAGAGGTAGAGCCAGACCAGGAACAGCCCGGTCGCGGGGAAGTGGACGGTCGCGTAGTAGACGTTCGCCAGGTGCACCACCGTCTCGTTGCGCAGCAGCAGGTCCTGCACGGCGCCCTCGCCGGGGAGGTGGACGGTGCGCTCCAGGCCCCAGACCCGGTCCGCGTTGTGGAAGGCGGTGGCGGTGTGGCCGATGGCCAGTCGGCGGCCGAGTTTGTAGACCGTGAAGAGCCCGAGGACGAGCAGGAGTTCCCGGAGCACCGGGGGCCGGGGTATGTCTCCTGCCGGGGCTCCGGCGGAGTCCGTCGCGGTGCGCAACCGCTCCCCCTTACTGGCGGGCGGCCCGGTTCCCGGGTCCCGCGTGCGAGTGCCGATACGCTGACGTATCGATACAGTCGCGTATCGATACGTTGGTGGAGTGTACATACGGCCGTCGCCGCCCCGACACCCCGGGGACGGCGGGACGACACCACGCCCCGGGCGGGGCGTGCGGGAGGTGCGGGAGGTGGAGGGCGTGCGGGACGAGGAGCCGGTCTGCGGCTCGACCCGGTCGAAGATCACGTCCGAGCGGGAGCGGGAGTTCTTCGAGGCGGTGCTCGACGAGATCCGCACCGGCGGCTACGAGGCCGTCACCATGGAGGGCGTGGCCGCCCGCACCCGGTGCGGCAAGTCGACGCTCTACCGGCGCTGGCGGACCAAGGCGCGGTTCGTCGCGGCGGCCCTGCGCGCCCGGCGGGAACCGCGGTGCGCGGGCATCGACACCGGTTCGCTGGCCGGCGACCTGCGCCGGGTGGCCGCGGCCACCGGGACCTGGTCCGACCGGGACACCGCCCTGCTCCAGGCGCTCGGCTACGCGGTGATGACCGACAGCGACCTCCGGGACGCGGTGCGGGAGACGGTGATCGCCCCCGAGGTCGCGGCGCTGGAGGAGATCCTGCGGCGCGGCGTGGCCCGCGGCGAGGTGCCGGCCGACCACCCGGCCCTCGAGTTCGTACCGGACATGGTCTTCGGCGCGACCCGGATCAGGCCGCTCCTCTCCGGCCGCCCCGCCGACGCGGACTACCTGCGGCGGTACGTGGAGTCCGCCGTCCTGCCCGCGCTCGGCCTGGCCTGACCCGGAGCGGCGCGGAGCGGGCACGGAGCACCCCGGCCCGTCCCGGCGCGTGGTCGCCGGGACGGACCGGGGTGCGGTCCGGTGACGGGTCAGGAGGTCGGCATCAGGACGGTGTCGACGATGTAGACGGTGGCGTTGGCGGTCTGGACGTTGCCGCACAGGACCTTGGAGTTGCCGTTGACGGTGAAGTCCGGCTGGGCGCCGGCGGCGGTGAGGTCGCCGCCCTCCAGGGACTTGTGGGTGCCGGTCAGCGCGTTGGGGGCCAGCCGCTCGGGGGCGACGTGGTAGGTGAGCACCTTGGTGAGCTTGGCCTTGTCGGCGAGCAGCGCGTCCAGGTCGGCCTTCGGGATCTTGGCGAAGGCGTCGTTGGTGGGCGCGAAGACGGTGATGTTCTGCGCGGAGTTGAGGGTGTCGACCAGCCCGGCCTGCTTGACCGCCGCCACCAGCGTGGACAGCAGCGGGTTGTTGGAGGCCGCGGTGGCCACCGGGTCCATGGCCATGCCGGAGAACGACCCGGCACCGTCCTTCGGCACGGCGGTACAGGCCGCACCGAACGGCTGGCCGGCCATCGCGGCGGCCGAGGCGGTGCTGCTGTCGGAACCGGACATCGGGGCGGACGAGGAACTCCCGGCGGAGGCCGAGGCGGACGTGGAACTCGTCTCGCCGCTGCTGCTGCACGCCCCCAGGGTGAGGGTGAGGGCACCGGTGGCGAGCAGGGCGGTCAGGGTACGGCGACGGGTGGTGACGGACATGGCGGAACGCTCCTCGATACGGGTGAAGTGGTGTTGGTGAAAAGGCGGATGACGGTTCGTCAGGTACGTGGTGGTCAGGTGACGGTGACGACGGTGCTGTGCCAGCCCGTCGCCCCGGCGGGGAACGGCGCGGCCCGCTGCTCGGGCTGCACGGCGCCGGCGGCGTCGGTGGCGCGCACCTCGATCCGGTGGGTGCCCGGCGGCGCGCCGCGCCAGCGGTACGACCACTGCCGCCACAGGTCGGGCCCGGCGTCGGCGGCCAGGTCGGCCTGCTGCCAGGGGCCGCCGTCGACGCGGACCTCCACGGCCGCGACGCCCCGGTGGGTGGCCCAGGCGGTGCCCGCGACGTCCACGTCCCCGGCGGGGACCTTCGCGAACGGGGCCGGGACCTCGATCCGGGAGGCGGTGCGGACGGTGCCGGTGCGGTCCCAGCCGCGCCGCACCCAGTACGGGTCGAACGCGGCGAAGGTGGTGACCTCCAGCTCCACCAGCCACTTGGTGGCGGAGGTGTAGCCGTAGAAGCCGGGCACCACGCTGCGGCAGGGGAAGCCGTGCGCGACCGGCAGCGCCTCGCCGTTCATGGCGACGGCGAGCAGCGCGCGCCGCCCGTCCAGGACGGACTCCAGCGGGGTGCCGATGGTCATGCCGTCCTGCGAGCGCCCCACCAGCTGGTCGGCCCCGGCGCGGACCCCGGCCCGGCGCAGCAGCGCGGGCAGGGCGGCGCCGAGCCAGCGGGTGGTGCCCACGTAGGGGCCGCCGACCTCGTTGGAGACGCAGGACAGCGTGTGGTCGAGCTCTTCGAGCGGTTCGCGCAGCAGCTGGTCGAAGGTGATCGACTGCGGGTGGTCGACCAGGCCGTGGATGCGCAGCGCCCAGTCGCGCGGGTCGATCCGGGGCAGGGTGAGCGCGGTGTCGACCCGGTAGAAGTCCGCGTTCGGGGTGGTGAACGGGGACAGGCCCGGGACCTTCGGGTGCAGGGCGGCGGGCGGGGGCGGCAGCGGGCGGGCGGGCACCGGGAGGCGGACGGCGTCGCGGGCGGCGGTGACGTCGAACCGGCGGTCCGTCAGGACCCGCCCGCCGACCCCGGCCAGCGCGCCCGCCGCGAAGGTCGCGGCGGTGGCGGTCAGCACGGTGCGACGGCCGGTCAGCGCGGTCGCGGACACCTGGTCCGAGGCCGCGGTCTCCCGTTCCGCCGTCGCCCGTTCCGCCGTCGCCGGGAGCGGTGCGGGGGTGGTGCGCCGCCGGAGCCGGGCCAGGGCCAGGGCGGTGGCCGCGCCGACCAGTCCGGCGGCCAGCGACGGGGCGCAGTCCGCCGCCGCCGCGCCGGGGCGGGAGAGCGCGGCCCAGGCGCCGAGCCCGCCGAACGCCCCGAACACCGCGGCCCCGGCGAGCGGGCGGCGTACCGCCAGCAGGCCGGCCAGCGCGGCGAGCAGGGCCATCGTCAGGTAGATGCCGCCCAGCAGCACCGCCTTGTCGTGGGTGCCGAAGGTGCGGACCGCGTACTCCTTCAGCGGAGTGGGCGTCAGGTCGATCGCCGCCGACCCGACCGCGATCACCGGCGCGCTCCGCGCCCCCACCGCGTACGCGGCCAACTCGCCCGCGCCCAGCGCCGCCACCGCGGCGGCCAGGCCGATCGCCGCCGCGCCCAGGGTGCGGGCGACGCGTCGGCGGCGCGGGTGGCCGGACGGTGCGGCGGCGGGGGTCGGGTGGTTGGTCACATCCCCCGTTCGGGGCCCCGGTGGCCCCGGATTGGTCGGACTGGCCCACTCGCCCGATCGGGTGAACCGGGCGCGCTGCCGGAACGGTTCAGCGCGAGGCCGGTTCAGCCGTTCCGACCTGCGGGTTCCCGGTCGCGGGCGCGGCCTGCCAGGCGGCCTCGATCATCCGGAAAATCTCGTCCAGGGCGGCGTCCGGGTCGGCGGCCGTCCGGGCCAGGGCGTGGGCGTCGACCGCGAACCGGGCGAGGGCGCGGACGGCCGTGGTGCTGCGCGGGGGGCCGGGGTCGGCGGCGATGGCGGCGGCCAGCGATTCGGCGTGGCGCAGCCGCATCGTCTCCTCGTACTGCCGCAGCGCCGGCGAGGAGTTGATCATCCGCCAGATCGGCGCGGTGCCGTCGGCGGTGCAGTGCCGGACGAGGGCGCGGACCTCGCGGTGCAGGGCGGGGACGAGCGGTTCGCCGGGGTCGCGGTCGGCGACCGCCCGGACGAGGCGCTGCTCGAAGTCCCCGTCCTGTTCGAAGACCAGGGCCTCCTTGGCCGCGAAGTGGGAGAAGACGGTGGTCACGGCGACGTCGGCCTCGGCGGCCACGTCGCGCAGGCCGACGGCGTCGTAGCCCTTCTCCAGGAAGAGCCGCAGGGCGGTGTCGGCGATCTTCTGGCGGGTGGCGGCCTTCTTGCGTTCGCGGCGGCCGGTCGGCTCGGTCATGCCCTTACCCTAGCAGCTAGCAAATGACAACAGTTCCAAAAAGCTAACCGTTAGGGTTAGTCTCGTCCGCATGAAGAAGATGGTCTTCGCCGAGTTCGGCGGCCCCGAAGTCCTGCACCTGGTCGACGCCGAGGAGCCCCGCCCCGGGCCCGGCCGGCTCCGGATCGCCGTGCGCGCCGCGGGCGTGAACCCCGTCGACTGGCGGATCCGCGAGGGGCAGGCGCTCAAGGCCCACCCGCTCCGCCTGCCCTCCGGGCTCGGGCTGGACGCCGCGGGGGTGGTGGACGGGATCGGCGAGGGCGTCACCGGGGTCGCGGTCGGCGACCGGGTCTTCGGCGAGGGCAGCAGCACCTACGCCGAGTTCGCCGTGCTCTCCGCCTGGGCCCCGATGCCCGACGGGCTGACGTACGAGGAGGCGGCCGGCTACCCGTCCGTGGTGGAGACCGCGCTGCGGGTCCTGCGCGAGGTCGGCGTCCGGCCCGGGCAGCGGCTGCTGGTCAGCGGCGCGGCCGGCGGGGTCGGCTCGGCCGTGCTGCAGATCGCCCGCGACCGGGGCATCGAGGTGGTCGGCACGGCCGGCGCCGACAACCAGGACTACCTGCGCTCCCTGGGGGCCGCCGCCACGACCTACGGCGACGGCTGGGTCGAACGGGTGCGCCGGCTCGGTCCGGTCGACGCGGCCCTCGACCTGGCCGGGGCGGGCGTGATCCGCGAACTCGTCGACCTGACCGGGGACCCGCGGAAGGTCGTCTCCATCGCCGACCTCGGCGCGCCCGAGCACGGCGTCCGGTTCTCCGACACGGCCGGCAGCGTGCCGGAGGCGCTCGCGGTGGCCGCCGACCTGATCTCCCGGGGCCGCCTGCGCATCCCCGTCGCGAAGACGTACCCGCTCGCCGACGCGGCGGCGGCCCACGCCGACAGCCGGGCCGGCCACACCCGCGGGCGGCGGGTCCTGGTGGTCTGAAACGCTCCGGGCCCCGGGGCCGGGTCCGTACCCGGCCCCGGGGCGGGACGGTCAGCCGCCGCCGTCGACCCGGAGGCGGACCTGTTCCTCCAGCCGGGCCAGGCTCTCGTCCAGCTCCCGCTCGACGGTCTCCGGCGCGGGCCCGGCGCCGTCCTCGAAGAAGGAGAGGTGGATGGTGACCTGGCTCGTCCCGGTGTCCAGCCCGGCCACCTGGAGCCACCCGGCGTACCGGCCGTCGTCGCGGGTGCCCCACTCCATCCGCAACTGGTCCTGGCGGGTGCGCAGCAGCCCGCGCTCCTCGGTGCCGCTGCGGTCCTCGTGGACGGTCACGGCGGGCGGGTCGTCGACCCGCACGTGCAGGTCGCGGGGCATCCAGGCGTCCAGCCGCGCGGGGTCGGTCGCCTCGTCGAAGACCGGCTCCGGGAGGGCCGGCATGGTGCGGGAACGTTCGTACTCGGTCATCGGCAACTCCTCGGGTGGTGTCCGGGCCGGGGCCCGGGGATCGGTCGTCGGGATCAGTCCGGCGGTTCGTCCCCGCCGTCGGCCTTGGTGGTCTCCGCGGCCTCGCGGTCCGGGTCGGAGGTCGGCTCCTCGGTCGGGTCGCGGCGCTCCTCGCCGTCGGCCGGGACGATGTCGGGCACCTCGATGCCGTCCGGGGGCGGCAGGTCGGGCGTCTTGGGCGCTCGATCGGGGTCGGTCACGGCGGGTTCCTTCCGGTCCGTCACGTCCGCCGGTCCTTCCGGCTCCCCGCGCGGATGCCCCGACGCGGACGGTCCACTCATGATCCGCGCCCGCGGACCCGGCCGCAGCCCCGGCGGCGGGGCCCGCGGTACCGCACGCCCGGCTCCCGGCGGGCCGGGCGTTTCGCCGCCCGGCCCGCCGGGCACGCGCGACCGGCCGGGCACCGGCGGCAGCGGACCGGCGCATCGACGCATCGACGCATCGACGCATCGACAGATGGACGCATCGACGGATCGGCTGATCGAGGAGGCGCGGTGGACGGGCGGGAGCGCGGGGCGGGCGTCGTGGTGGTCGGGCAGGTCGGCCGGGACCTGGTGCTGCGGACGGACGGGCTGCCGGAGGCCGGCGGGTCGGCCGACGTCGCGGAGCGGTGGGAGGGCCTGGGCGGCAAGGGCGCCAACCAGGCCGTCGGCCTGGCGCAGTTGGGCGTGCCGGTGCGGCTGGTCGGCGTGGTGGGCGAGGACCGCGCGGGCGCCCTGGTGCTGGCCCGGGCCGACCGGGACGGCATCGACACCGCCGCGGTCGTCCGGCGCGGACGGACCGCCCTGCTGGTCGACCTGGTCGACGCGCCGGGCAGCCGCCGCCTGCTGGAGGACGTCCCGCCGGAGAGCCTGGTCACCGTCGCGGACCTGGAACGGGCCCGGCCGGCCCTCGCCTCCGCCGACACCGTCTCCCTGCAACTCCAGCAGCCCTCGGCCACCCTCCTGACCGCCGCCCGCCTCGCCCGGCGGCACGGCGCCCGGGTGGTGGCGGACGGCGCGCCCGAGCCGGACGTCCGTGACGAACTGCTGCCCCTGCTCGACGTGTTGCGCGCCGACGCCGCCGAAGCGGAACTCCTCGCCGACCGCCCCGTCCACTCCGCCCGGGACGCCCGCGCCCTGGCCCGCCACCTGCTCACCACCGGCCCCACCCTGGTCGCCCTCGCCCTGCCCGACGAGGGCGACCTGCTGGTGTGGCCGGACGGCGAACACCTCTTCCCGCTGGCCGACGTCCCCGTCACCGACCCGACCGGCGCGGGTGACGCCTTCGTCGCGGGCCTGGTCGCCGCCCTGCGGCGCGGCGCCGACCCGGTCACCGCGGGCCGGCTGGCCACGGCCACCGCCGCCGCGACCGTCCAACGCCTGGGCGGACGACCGGACTTGTCCGGATTGGCCTAGGGCCCGTCTTCAAACCCCCGTCTGCCCCACGACGCCTGGCACGCCCTCTCGCCACACCGGGCGAAAGGCCAAGTACATCCAGTACGCGACCTTCCACCCGGCACGCCGAGAGCACGCACCGGACGCCGCGGGGCTGCGACGGGGGTTTGAAGACGGACCCTCGCGCCCGCCACCTGCCCGGCGCGCACCGAGGTGGTCGGCCGGACCGGCGGTCAGGGGTTGCGGCGGGCGAGGGAGGTGCTGAGGGCGGTGGCGAACAGGCACCAGGCGGCGTAGGGGGCGAGTGCGGCGGCGGCTGCGGGGTCGTGGCGTGCCGTCCGCCGGATCAGGTGCAGGTTGTCGGCGTCGAGCAGCAGGCTGCCCGCGACGCCCGCCGCCGGGCTGCGGAGGCCGAAGAAGAGCCAGGTCCAGCCGGCGTTCAGGGCCAGGTTGGTGCCGTAGGCGGCGGCCAGGGCGGTGCGGTCGCGGCCGGTCGTGCGGTTGAGGGCGTGGCCGGCGCTCCAGGCGAGGGAGGCGTACAGCGGTGTCCAGACCACCGGGAAGGCCCAGGACGGCGGCTGCCAGGCGGGTCTGTCCAGCGAGCGGTACCACCGGCTCGCCGGGCCGGTGGCCCGCGCGCCCGTCCAGGCCGCCGCCGCGGTCGCCGCCGTGGCCGCCGCGTACGGGAGCGCGTGCCGGGCCTTCGCCATCCGGGTCGTCCAAGTCTGTCGCATGGTCCCCGTATGTCCGGCCGGGCCCGGTCCACACGCCGGGTGCTACGGGGCCGGGTCGCCGTCCTGCTCCGGGTCCGCTCCCTCGGGGCCGCCGCTCACCAGGGCGACCAGTCCGGCCCGGCCGTTGCGGCGCAGTTCGCGGCGCTGGCGGACCGCGCCGTTGCCCTCGGTGAGGAGCCGTTCGAGCAGCGGGACGACCCGGGAGGTGTCGTCCGCCTGCCGGAGGGCGGGGGTGAGTGTCTCCAGGACCTGGTCGACGACCGTCGGCGGGGAGTCGAGGGTGCCGGTGAGGGGGTTGTGGAGCCGTTCGGTGCAGCCGTGGCGGGCGGCGTGCCAGACGGCGGCGGCCAGCGCCTCGGGGTGCGGGGCGGGGCCGGCCGGGAGCCTGTCCGGGTCGGTGAGGAAGGTGGTGGCGACCGCCCGGAGCAGGCCGGTCAGCATCACGGCCTCGTCGGTGCGGAGTTGGACGTCCATCGCCCTGACCTCCACGGTCGGGTAGCGCTCGGAGAGCCGGGCCTGCCAGTAGAGCTGGCCCACGTCGCCGATCAGTCCGGTGTCGACGAGCGCGTGGATGCGCGCGTCGTAGTCGGCGGCGCCGTCGAACAGCGGGGGCACGCCGCTGACCGGCCAGCGGCTGAAGACCACGGTCCGCCAGGAGGAGAACCCGGTGTCCACGCTGTTCCACATCGGCGAGTTGGCCGCCAGCGCGACGACCAGCGGCAGCCAGCGGCGCAGGCCGTTGAGCAGGGCGACGCCCGCGGCGCGGTCGGGCACGCCCAGGTGGACGTGCATGCCGGTGATCAGCTGCTCGTCGGTCAGCTGGGCGGCGTGCGCGCGCAGGGCGCGGTAGCGGGGGGTGTCGCTGACCGGCACCGACAGCCGGTCGGCGAAGGGCGCGGCGCCGGAGGCCGCCAGCAGGCAGCCGTGCCCGTCGGCGGCTGCCGAGAGCGCGCGGCGCAACCGTTCCAGGTGGGCGGCGACCTCGTCGAGCGTCCGGCAGACCGGGGTGGCGACCTCCAGTTGGGCCTGGAGCAGTTCGCGCTGCACCTCCGACCCGTCCAGCTCCGGTTGCAGGTCGGCCAGCTGCCGCACCTGCTCCGCCCGCGCCACCGGCACGCCGGTGGCGGCGTCCAGCAGCAGGTACTCCTCTTCCACACCCACGGTCACCATGGACAGCGGCTACCCCCCTGGGGGGCGTCCACGCACCGCTCCCCGGGCGGGAATCCGCCGCGCGAGCACGGTCCGGGCGGAGGGACGGAGCGGCCCCGGGCGGCACGGCTGCGCGAGGGACGACGGCGCGAGGGACGACGGCGCGGTCGCGGGCGAGGCACCGCCCTGGCGACGGCACGGCCCTGGCGCGGCACCGCACCGCACCGCACCGCACCTCCCGGGTGAACGCCCGCGGCCTGGGTGGCGGCGCACGGCCGCGAGCGGCGGCCCCCGTCGGTCCGGGGGCCGCCGCTCGCGGCGGTGGGGGTGCGGGTCGGTCAGTCGCGGTGCTGGGTGAAGGCGTCCTTGGCCCGGTCCAGCAGGGAGGCGAAGGGGCCCACCGTCCACTGGAGGGCGGGCTTGCCGGCCGTGCCGGGGTGGGGGTGGGTCGGCGCGAGGCGTTCGGCCGCGAGCAGGCGGCGGCCCATCGTCCGGCGCTGCTCGACGTCGTACGCGGCCCGCAGCGCCGGGAACTCCTCCGTCTCCTCGTGCTGCGCGTGCGCCTCGACCGCCTGCTGGAAGTCGACCAGCCGGGCGTCGAACTCGGCGCTCGTCACGTCCAGCTTCTCCAGCTCCAGCAGGGCGCGGTTGGCCTCGGCCTCCTCCGCGTTGCGGGCCGCCGCCTCCGGCTCCCCCGCCGCGCGCTTGGCCGCGGGCCGCACCACCATCTCCTCGCCGGTCTCGTGGACGGCCAGCAGCGCCCGCAGCTCGTCGAACGCCTGCTGCCGGTGCTCGCCCCGGGCGTCCCGCACGTCCGCGAACAGCCGCCGGATCCGCTCGTGCTGCGCCAGCAGGACCTCGACGACGTCCTCCCGCGGCTGCGTCGTTCCCGCCCCGGTGCCGGTGATCGTGTCGGTGGTCATGGTCTGACTCCTCTCGTGGCCGGACTCTGTCGGCGGTCGTCTCACCCGTGGGCCTCCGATCAAACGGCCGTCGATCGGGTGACGGCCGCCGCGCCGCGCCGACGGGCCCTCAGGACCGGTGCGGCGAACGGGAGTCGGGATCGGCGGCATTCTCCGCGCGGCAGGGGGGAGACGGTGGGCGCGCGTGCCGAACGTGCGCCCGTCGATCCCGTCCCCGGGGAGCCCACGTGTCCGTCCACTCCCGTCTCGCCGTCCTCGGCGCCGGCACCGTCCTGGGCGGTGTCCTCACCCTCGGCGCCGGGGCCGCGCCCGCCCTGGCCTGCGAAGCGGCCCCGGCCCCGGCCGCCGCCGCCGACGCCCCCTCCCCGGCGGCCCCCTCCGCGCCCGCCTCCGACTCGCCGACCGCGTCGGCACCGGCGTCGGCGTCGGCCTCCGCGTCCGGCGGGGAGCCGGCCGCCACGGTGGCGCTCCTGCCGCCGGCGGACCGGACGCTCGTCGCGGGCGGCGCCCCGGCCGAGTTCACCGCGGAGATCGGCAACACCGGCACCGCCGCGCTCACCGCCGCCGCCCCGCTGCCCGCGCTGCGCAACGACGCCGCCCAGGAGGCGCGCCAGGCCCTGCGCGCCGACGACCTGCTGCTCCAGGTGGCGACCCCGGCGGGCTGGGAGCCCCTCCCGCTGTCGACCGGCTGCGACGGGGTGCTGCGCGGCGACGGCGACTCCCTGGCCACCGACATAGCGCCGGGCCGGGCCGTCCGCTACACCTTCCGGCTCTCGGTGACCGCCCGGGACGCCGCCGTGCAGCAGGTGGACGTCCGGCTCGGCCTGCGGTCCGGTGCGGCGGGCGCCGCCGGGTCCGTCCCGCACGCCAGGTTCCTGGTCACCCGCCCGGCCCCGGCCGCCGCCGAGTCCGCGCCGCCCGCGTCGGCCGCCCCGGCCGCGACCGCCGCCGGGTCGGTCCCCCGCACCGGGACGCTCGGCCTCGACTCCCGCCCCGAACCCACCCGGAGCGGCACCGCCACGCCGACGGCCACCGGGGCCCCCTCCGCCGTGGCCGCCGCGGGCGTGGCCGAGCACCTGCTGGCCCCCACCGGCGGCGGCCGTCCCCCGGTCTCGCTGCTGATCAGCGGGGTCGCCCTGATCACCCTGGGGGCCGTCGGCCTGGCGCTGGTGCTGGCCCACCGGCCCGCCCGCCACCGCTGAACCGCCGACCGCTCCCGGGCCGCTCCCGGGCCGTCGAGCCCCGTCCTGCTCCGTGCGCCGGTGGGACGCCGTTCTCAGCGACGCCCGGCCAGGCCGCTCGCGGCGGAGTCCCGTCGTCCGGCGGAGTCCCGTCCGGCGTGGTCGCGGGTGGCGGCGCGGTCGAGGTTGCCGAGCAGGCGGCGGTTGCGCAGGTGGAGGGCCAGTTCGGTCAGTGGGTTCTCCAGCCGGGCGCCGAGGCCGCGCAGCGGGTGCTCGTCCAGGAGCAGCAGGGTGTGGCGGCCCCAGGGGATGAGGGTGAACGCGATCCGGGCGGTGCCGAAGGGGGCGGCCTTGGCCTCCAGTTCAAGTCGGCGGCCGGATTCGCAGATCCGGACCACGCAGGTGTCCTCCAGGGTGACCGGGCCGATCCCGACCCGGAACCGGAGTTCGGCCCCGACCTCGGGCCAGCGGTCGTCCGCGCCCAGGATGTCCTGGGTGCCCACCACCCACTGCGCGTAGCTGTGGGCGTCGGCCAGCAGGTCCCAGACCTGTGCGGGCGGGGAGTCGATCAGTCGTTGGCGCTGTGCCATGGGACGGCCCTCCTTCGGGCTTCCTCGGGCTTCTTCGGCCTCTTCGAACTTCCTGGGGCTTCCTCGGGCTTCCTCGGGACGGGCGGTCAGCCGCGCGGGTCCGGGCCGGACGGCAGGAAGCGGGCGGGCGAGCGGCGGTACGCGTTCAGGGCGGCGCGGGCCGCGTTGGCGCCGCACGCCCCGTGGACGCCGCCGCCGGGGTGGGCGGCGGCGGAGGCCAGGTAGAGCCGCTCGATCGGGGTGCGGGGGCCGGCCGTGCCGGGGGTGGGGCGCAGGAAGAGCTGCTGGTGGGGGGCGGCGGTGCCGCCGTTGAGGGCTCCGCCGACCAGGTTCCCGTCCAGCCCCTGGAGGACCGGCGGGGTGAGGATGCGGCGGGCGGTGACGCGGCTGCGGAAGCCGGGGGCGAACCGTTCGACCTGCTCCTCCAGCCGGTCGGCCATCGCCTCGCCCTCCCGGGTGTCCCAGCGGCCGGTGATGCCGTCGGGGCCGAGGTCGGCCTTGATGTGCTGCGGGACGTGGGTGTAGGCCCAGGCGGCCTCGGTGCCCGCCGGGGAGCGGGTGGGATCGGCGACGGTCATCTGGCCGAGCAGCGCGAACGGGCGGGCGGGCAGCCGGTCGGTGCGGACCTGGTGCGCCCAGTCGCCGAGTTCGTCGAGGTCCGCCCCGAGGTGGACGGTGCCGGCCCGGCCGGCGGCGGGCGCCTCCCACGGGATCGGCCCGGACAGCGCCCAGTCGACCTTGACGGTGGCGAAGTCCCACTCGAAGTGGCGGATGTCCCGGCGCAGCCGGGCGGGGAGGTGCTCGGGGGCGACCAGCCCGCCGTACAGCGCGGTGGCGGCGGTGTCCGCGAGGACGGCCCGGCGGGCCCGGTGGCCGCAGCCGTCGGCGGTGCGCACCCCGAGCGCCCGCCCGTCCCGCACCACCACCTCGCGGACGGGCCGACCGCAGTGCACCTCGCCGCCCCGGGACTCCAGCCGACGCACCAGCGCGTCGGTCAGCGCGGACGCCCCGCCCACCGGCACGGGCCAGCCGTAGCGCCGTCCGAGCATCGCCATCAGCCAGCCGAACGCGCCGCTGCCGGCGGCCTCCGGCAGCAGGTCGGCGTGCAGGGCGCAGCCGGCCAGCAGCATCCCGGGGGCGTCCCCCTCGAACTCCTCCTCCGCCAGCCGCCGCACCGGCAGGGCCAGGAAGCGGGCCAGCTCCAGCAGGCCGGCCACCCGCAGCCGGGCCGCGATCGCCGCGCCCGACCGCAGCGGCGGGAACGGGGAGAGCAGCCCGTCGACCAGGTGCGGCTCCAGCCGGTCCCACCGGTCGGTCAGCCGCTGCCAGGCCCGGGCGTCGTGCGCACCGAACATCCGCTCCAGCCGGGCCGCCTCCGGTTCGCCGTCGTTCCCGTCGCCGTCGCGGTGCAGCAGGCCGCAGCGCCCATCGGACAGCGGGTGGGCGAGCACCACCGGGGCGTGGCTCCAGCGCAGCCCGAACTCCTCCAGGCCCAGCGAGCGGATCGCCGGGGAGGCGGCGGCCAGCGGGTGGAAGGAGCTGAACAGGTCCGAGACGTAGCGCGGGTCCACCCCCCGGTCACTGCGGACCGCGCCGCCGGGCCACGGCTGTTCCTCCAGCACGACCACGTGCCAGCCCGCGTCCGCGAGCAGATTGGCCGCGACCAGCCCGTTGGGGCCGGCCCCGACCACGATCGCATCCGCCATGTCGGCCTCCTCGGGTCGTCGTCCCGCCCGCGCCTGCCCGGATGCCGCAGACGTACACGGAGCCGGACGGGCGGCCGCCCACCCGCAGGAACGTACGGCGCGGCCCGGGCGCTCGCCCGGAGCCGTCGCCCCCGACGCCCGGCGCCACCGACCCGCGTGCCCCACCCCCCAGCCGACACCGCCCCCTCAGGAAGCCGCAGCCAGACCCCGCGCAGCGAGCAACCGACCCACCCCGATCAGACCGGAATCGTCATCCTCAGCACCCCACACCACCATCTCGCGAACCTCCCCACCGGTGAACCCGAAGCAGCCCAGCCCTCCCCACCACCCAGCCGACACCGCCCCCTCAGGAAGCCGCAGCCAGCCCCCGCGCAGCGAGCAGCCGACCCGCCCCGATCAGACCGGAGTCGTCATCCTCAGCCCCCAGCACCACCATCTCGCGAACCTCCCCGCCGGTGAGCCCGAAGCAGCCCAGCCGTTCGAGTTCGGCGGTGAGGAGTTCGGCGTAGCGGGGGCCGATGGCGAGGGCGAAGCCGCCGATCAGGAGGTGGCGGCGGATGCCGATGGCGGTGAAGAGGGCGGTGATCGCGGAGGCGAGTGCGGTGATGCCGCCGTGGATGGCGGCGGTGGCGAAGGGGTCCTCGGCGCGGACGGCGGCCACCAGGGCGTGGTTGTCGAGGAGTTCGGGGTCGGGGGCGGTGGCCGCCAGCGCGGAGCGGGCGTAGCCGGCGGGGTCGGTGCGGGCGGCGCGGCGGGCGGCGGCGAGGGCGCCGCGGCCGGAGGCGATCGCGCCGAGGTGGCCGCGTCCGCCGCAGTCGCAGGGCGGGGCCTGGGGGGAGGTGTCGACGGTCCAGTGGCCGAGTTCGCCGCCGTGACCCTCGGTGTCGAGCAGGACCTCGCCCGCGCGGTAGACCTTGTTGCCGATGCCGGAGCTCACCGTGATCAGGCAGAACGGCCGGTCGTCGGCGGGGTCGACGTAGCGCCAGACGGCCGCCGTGAGGTCGTTGACGACGACGACGGGCAGGCCGAGGCGTTCTTCCAGCAGTTGCCGGACGGGCAGGTGTGCGCCGGGGCCGCCCCAGACGGTGGGGGCGGCGAGGGCGCGGCCGTCGGCGGTGACGGGTCCGGCGAAGGCGACGGCGACGGCGGTGCTGCCGTGGCGTTCGACGGCTTCGGCGGCGAGGGCGGCGACCTGGTCGAGCACCCGGGCTTGCAGGGCGGCCACCGGCAGGTCGGGGTGGGCGGCTATGCCGTCGGTGGGGACGCGGCGGACGTCGGTGACGGTGTCGTCGTCCGGTGCGTAGCGGGCGGTCCGCAGGGTGGTGCCGCCGAGGTCGATGACGGTGAACGCAGGGTCGGACAAGGGTTGCTCCCCGGGCTTCGGTTGGTGCTTCGGCATCGCTTCGGCGCTGGTGCGGGGCGCGGTCACTGGTCCGCGGCCACCCGCCGCGGCGCGATCGTACACGGCCCGGCCCGAATATGGGAGCGCTCCCACAGTACCGCTCCGCCCCCGCCCCGCCCGGGAGCGCCGACCGCCGGCCCCCGCGGAGGAAGCCGCCGCCGCGCCGCGAGGCCAGAGCGCCGCAAGGCCGTTGTCCCGGCGCGGAGCGCTCCCCCCGGGAGCGGGGAACTCCGTTCCCGCCGTCGGAGGGAAGGTCTACATTTGTTTGCCTGACGTCGGATCAGGGTCAGGGCCGGGGACTGGGCGAGCACGGCCCGGGCCCGGCCGCGGGCGGTGGCGGCTACGGGGGTGGCGGATGACATCGGGTGCGGTGCGGGGCGGTCCGGGGATCGGCGGGGTGCGCACGACGGCCAAGTACGAGGTGGACGCGCTGGTCCAGGACCTCGTGGCGCAGTTCAGCGCGGCCCGGCTGCCGATGCCGGTGGTGGTGCTGTACGCCCAGGAGGACGATCCGGAGCTGGACGCCGAGGTGCGCGCGGTGGTCCGGGCGGTGCAGGAGGCGCAGGAGGGCGGCGACCTGCCGCACCGCTCGGTGCCGCACGTCTCCGACGGTGATCCGCACCAGAACGCGATCGCCGTGCTGGACGGGCTGGCGAGGGGCCCGTGGGCGCGCCGCGGCCCGTCCTGGTACCGCGGGTACCCGGCGCCGCGCTCCCGGCTGGTCGCCGCGATCGAGGCCGCCACCCGGCACGTGCTGGACGGCTCCCCGGCCCCCGGCGGGGCCGACGCGCCCGCCGCACCCGTCGGCCCCGCCGCCGCGCGGCCGTTCGAGGAGCTGGTGGAGGCGGTGCTCGTCCGGCTGCGCGACCTGCACTGGCGGCCCGAGCCGCGCACCGCCGGGGGCGAGTGGCAGCGGCTGCTGTCGCCGGTGCTGAACTCCACGACGCTGATCGGGGCGTTCGTCCTGGCGGCGCTCACCAGCCTGCTGACGCAGGCGAGTTGGCAGTTGGTGACGGGGGTGCTGCTGGCCGCGGTGGTCGTGCTCGGAACGACCGGCTGGGTGCGGCGCAACACCGCGCCGCTGTCCTGGCTGGGCCCGGCCAGCCGCTGGTTCGCCACCACCACCTTCCTGGCGGCCTCGGGGCGGCAGGCGGCGGCCTGGTCGCTGTGGCGGCCCCGGATGTCGTGGGACGTCACGCAGGCCCGGGCCCGCGAGGTGACCGGGGAGATCCTGAAGGCCCAACTGCCGGACACCCCGCCCGCCGAGCGGGACCGCGCCCAGCAGTTCCACCTCCAGCTGCGCACCCTGGCGCTGCTGGAGGACCTGCGCCGGGCGCACCGCTCCTGGACGCCGGACGCCCGGGCCCGCAAGCGCCGCGTCCCGCCGGTGGTCTTCGTGCCCCGGGCGGACGCCGCGAGCGGCGCGCTGCGGGTGCTCGGCGCGATCTCGGACGTGCGCAGCCGCCGCAGCGAGCAGGACCCGTTGCTGGTGCTGGCGGCCGTCGCGCACGCCGACGTGGCGGCCTGGCTGGAGGACGACCACCCGGCGCCGGTCGGGGTGCACACCCTGGGGGCGCGCCGCGGCCCGTACGAGAACTGGGTGAGCGACCTGCGGGTGCGGCAGGCGCCGAGCCGGGGGCGGGCGCTGGCCTGGACGCTGCCGGTACGGCTGACCAGGCTCCAGTTGCAGGCGGGCGAGACCACCCGGCTGGCGCCGGTGCCGGTGCGCCGTTCCTGGTGGTTCCTGTGGTCGCGCTGGTCGGTGCTGCTGGCGCTGGTGCTGGTGGCGGCCGGGGCGGGGCTACGGGTGCAGCAGCTGTCCGGGCGGTACTGCGAGGCCCGGCTGGTGGGGTCGAACCCGGACGCGGTGTGGCGCACCGACCCGGGCGGGACGCGGGAGTGCGTCGGCGTGGACACCGGGTCGGTGACCTTCGCGGGCGACGGCGGCGGCATCCGGCTCAACGGCGAGCTGCCGGGCGCGGGGGCCGACCGCACCGGGGCGGACATCGGCCTGCGGACGCTGGAGGACGCGATCCGCCGCGAGAACGACCGGGTGGCCGCGCTGCCGGACGTCAGATACGTGACCGTGGTGTACGCGGGTTCGCTGACCACCGCGGCCGGGCAGGACGGCCGGGCGCTGAACAGCCTGAAGGAGCTGACCGGCGTCCACCTGGCGCAGGTCCGCAACAACGCGGGCGACCCGTTGAAGATCAAGGTGCTGGTCGCCAACGGCGGGCAGGACATGTACTTCCAGACCGAGATGGTGCACCGGATCGTCGACCTGGCCGCCCGCGACCGGTCGATCGCGGGCGTGGTCGGCCTGGGGCGGGACACCTCGGACAGCGACACCGCGCTCACCCTGCTCCAGCAGGCCGGACTGGCCGTGGTCAGCACCACCAACTCGGCCAGTTACCTGGCCCGCGGCCACGTCAACTACTTCGGCCTGGCCGCCACCGACCAGGAGGAGGCGGCGGCGCTGCGCCTGATCGTGGACGGCCTGGCCACCCCGCCGCAGGACCGCTGGGCGGCCGTCCTGACCCGCACGCCCACGCCGGACGACCGCTACAGCCCCGAGCACGCCCGGTACGGCAGCGCGATGCTCACCGACGCCGGGTACCGCCTGATCGGCGGCCGTCCCCTGGAGTACGGCCTGACCAGCAACGGGGACCCGGACTACGAGGCGGCGCTGGCCACCACCTGCCACGGCGACCACCCGCCCGCCGTGCTGTACCTGGCCGGCCGGGCCGACGACGTCAACCAGCTGATGCGCCGGCTGGCCGACGACAAGGGCTGCGCCCGGCCGCTGACCGTGCTGACCGGCGACGACCTGACCAAGGCCCAGTTCCGCACCGGCGGGACGGCGATGGCCCCGCAGGCCACCCTGTACTACACGGCGCTGAGCGACCCGGCCGCGACGGCCCGGGGCTCGGACCTCGCGGAGACCGCCGCGAGCGTCCTGCACCTGGTGCCCGCGGGAGCCAACCCGTACGAGGACGACGTGTTCTCGGACGGTTCGCTGGCCCTGGCCTACGACGCGACCGCCGCGCTGCAGGCGGGGGCCGCCAAGGCCGGGGCCTCGCAGCTGACCGGGACGGGCTCGGTGATGGCGGCGCTGCGCGCGGTGCAGCTGAACAACCGCCCGACCGGGACGGTGGACTTCCGCGAGGTCGGCCCGCTGGCCACCGAGCCCCAGCCGGGGCACGGGCTGCACATCATCCGGGTGCGGCGCGACGCGCAGGGCGCGCCGGTCACCGACCACCTGTGCGGCCGCCCGGCCGGGGAGACCGCGCCGCTCACCGGGTGCGCGCCCTGACCGGCCGGCCGGGGCGCGCCGGGCGCGGTCACTCCTCGATCCGGACCAGCGCGAGTGTGATGTTGTCCGGGCCGCCGGCCCGGATCGCGGCCCGCCACAGGTCGACCAGGGCGCGCTGGTCGTCGCCCTGCGGGTCGCCGTCGGCCTCGGCGGCGGCCTCGGTGAGCAGGGCGGCCAGTTCCTCGGGGGCCACCGGGTCGGTGAGGCCGTCGGTGGACAGCAGGTAGCGGGCGCCGGGCCCGGCCGGCAGCCGGACCAGGTGGGGCCGGAGGTCCTCGGGGGCGGTGGCGCCGCCGAGGGTGCGGGTGACCAGGTGGCTGGTGCGGCGGCCGGGGGCGGGCGGCGGGCTGTCGTCGGTGCTGAGCAGGCGCAGGCCGAGGCCGTCGCCCCCGTCCGGGGTGATCTCGTGGACCTGGCTGTCGCCGACGTTGAACACCAGCACGTGCTCCCCGTCGAACACCGCCCCGGCGACGGTGGTGGCCATGCCGGTCAGCGCCGGGTCGGCCTCGCCCGCCTCCCGCAGGGACGCGTGGCAGGAGCGGAGCGCCTCGGTGACGTCCTGCTCGGTCCGCAGCCGCGCCCCGGCCTCGGCGAGGTGGCGGGCGGTCAGCGCGGAGGCGACGTCCCCGGCGGGGTGGCCGCCGAGCCCGTCGGCGACGGCGACCAGCACCGGGGGGCCGCCGAGCGGGAAGACCATGCTCTGCGGGCTGTCGGTGGAGGTGGCGCACAGGGTCCACGGGCCCAGCACCAGGCTGTCCTCGTTGTGGTCCCTGACCACTCCGTCATGGCTGAGCGCGCTGACGACGACGTACGGCACTCCACGGCCCTTTCCTCGAACCCCCCGACCCAACGTGTCGCCCCATTCTCCCCACCGCCCGCCCGGCCCCGTCGGCAGGGCGGCCACTCGCGCCCGCCGCCGCCCGCTCCTGCCCGCTCCTGCCCGCTCCCGCTCGGGGGGACGTACCGACGGGACGTCAGGAGACGGGCCGGGAAGGGGAATCCTCCGGGCGGTCGGGGGTAGACGCCGTTCCGGCCCGGTCAGAGGAGCGGGCCGAAACGACGACGGAGGCATCATGGGTCTCGGTGGCTGCATCATCCTGCTGGCGGTCGGAGCGATCCTCGCGTTCGGCGTGCACTGGCACCTGGCGGGCGTCAATCTCACGGTGGTCGGTGTCGTCCTGATGGCGGCGGGCCTGATCGGTGTCGTGGTGTACGCCCGCGTGCTGGGCCGCCGCCGCTACCTGGGCGGGCGCGGTGTCGACGAGGTGGTGGTCGAGGAGCGCCGCCGCGACGTGCTCTGACGGCCGGGCGGCCTCTCCGCCCGGCCTCCGCGACCCGGCGGCCCGTCCGTCCGGCGACCCATCCGTCCGGCGGGCCGGTTCCGAATGGGAACGTGGCCCGGTGCGGGGCCGCCGGTGCGGTCGTCGAGGAGGAGCGCGGTGGACACGAACGGTGCGGTGGACGTGGCGGTGGTGGGCGCCGGGGTGGCCGGGCTGGCCTGCGCGCTGGACCTCGCCGCGGCGGGGTGGCGGGTGCGGCTGCTGGAGGCGTCGGACGGGGTGGGCGGGCGGATGCGCACCGACCTGCGCGACGGCTTCCGGCTGGACCGCGGCTTCCAGGTGTTCAACACCTCCTACCCGCAGGTGCGCCGCCGCCTGAACCTGCGCCCGCTGCGGCTGCGCCCGTTCACGCCCGGCTTCCTGCTGGCCGGTCCGGCGGGCCGCCGCCGGGTCGTCGACCCGCTGCGCCGACCGGACCTGGCCGGCGACCTGCTGACCGGCCGGACGGTGCCGCCCCGGGACGCGGCGGCGCTGGCCGCGCTCACCGTGCGCGACGCCCTGCTGCCCGCCGCGCTGCTGCGCCACGGACGCGACGTGCCCGCGGCGGTGGCGCTGCGCGCCGCGGGCGTCTCCCGGGCGACCGTCGACGGGGTGCTGCGCCCGTTCCTGTCCGGCGTCTTCCTGGAGGACGGACTGGCCACCTCCAGCCGGGTCCTGCACCTGTACTGGCGCAGCCTGGTCCGGGGCACCCTCGTCCTCCCGGCGGCCGGGATCGGGGCGGTGCCGCGGGCGCTGGCCACCCTGCTGCCCCCGGGCACGCTGGAACTGGGCGCCCGGGCGGCGGAGGTGCACCGGGACGGGGTGCTGCTGGCCGACGGCCGGGAGGTCGCGGCGCGCTGCGTGGTGGTGGCCACCGAGGCGGCGACGGCCGCGACGCTGCTGCCCGGCCTGCCGGTGCCGGAGACCCGCTCGGTGACGACCTTCTACCACGTGACCGAACGCAGCCCGCTGGCCGAACCGACCCTGCTGGTGGACGCCGCCGGCCGACTGCTGAACTCGGTGGTGCTGTCGGAGGTGGTCCCCGGCTGCGCGCCGCGCGGCCTGTCCCTGGTCTCCACCTCGGTGCTCGGCACGACGGCCGAGGAGGGCCCGGTACGCGCCCGGCTGGCCGAGCTGTACGGCTGCGACACCTCCGCCTGGCACCCCCTGGCCGCGTACCGCATCCCGGGCGCCCTCCCCGCGATGCCCGCCCCGCACCCGCTGACCCGCACCACCCGGTGGGCCCCGGGCCGCTACGTGTGCGGCGACCACCGGGCGACCGGCTCGGTCCAGGGCGCCCTGGCCTCCGGCGCCCGAGCGGCCCGCGAGGTCCAGGCCGACCTGGCAACCGGCCCGGACCGCCAGGGCCCCGGCCGCTGAAACACTGACCGCCGAGGCCGGACCGCCGAGGCCGGACCGCCGAGGCCGGACCGCCGAGGCCGGACCGCCGAGGCCGGGGCAACGGCCACTCGCAGGAACCGCACCGGAACCCGCCGCGTCACCATCGCCCGGACGGGCACCCCACTCGCAGACCTGCCCAGCCGAGCCGACCCCCCGGAAAACCCGTGACTCCCGCGCCCCGGACCGCCGCGGGCATGGTCCGGCCGATTGCGGTTACCCGCCGGTAGTGATGGTGCATGGGGAAGCCGTGACGGCTCGGGGAATCAGTGTGCGGGGCCCGCGCGGGCCGGTGTTCGAGAACGTGGACGTGGCGGTGCCCGCCGGCGGGCTGCTGGTGGTGCACGGGCCGGCCGGGTCGGGGCGGACCAGCGTGCTGCTGGCGCTGGCCGGCCGGATGCGGTTGGGCACGGGCGCGCTGCGGGTGGGCCGACACCGGGCGCCGGGGGCGGGGGCCGGGCGGGTGCGGCGGGCGGTAGCGGTGGCCCGGGCGGACGGCGCGGTCGCCGCCGAGGGCCGGTTGCGGGTGCGTGAGCTGGTCGCCGAACGCTGCTGGCTGGAAAAGGGCGTGACCCGGCGGCAGGTGGTCGAGGCCGCCCGGCTGCTGGGCCTGCACCTGCGCGGCGCGACCCTGGTGGAGGACCTCCCGCCGCTGGAGGCACTGCTGCTGGACGTGGCGCTCGCGCTCGCGGCCCGCCCGCCCGTGCTGGTCGTGGACGCCGTGGACCGCGACTGCCCGGACGGCGACCGCGCGCTCGCCTGGCGGGCGCTGGCAACGGTGGCGGCCACCGGCTGCACCGTGCTGGCCGCCGCCGCCCAACCGCCCTCGCCGCCGCCCCCGGGCACCGTCCTGCTGGCCCTGCCGCACCGGGCCGACCCGGACGCCCCCGCCGCCACCCCCGTCCCCGCGTCCGGTCAGGGGGTGGCCGCGTGACCGCCGTCCGCCTCGCCTGGCTCGAACTGCGCCGCTTCCGCGGCCCGCTGCGCCGGCTGGTGCCGCTGCTGCTGTGCCTGATCCCGCTGCTGTACGGGGCGATGTACCTGTGGGCGAACTGGGACCCGTACGGGAAGACCGACCGGATTCCGGTGGCCGTGGTGGACCTGGACCGGCCCGCCGTCGCCGAGGGGGGCCGGCCGGTGGACGCCGGGGCGCAGCTGGTGGAGCAGTTGAAGGCGTCCGGCACCTTCGGCTGGCAGTTCGTCGACGCGGGGACGGCCGACGCCGGGCTGCGCGGGGGCCGGTACGCGTTCACGGTCGAGATCCCGGCGGACTTCAGCGCCCGGCTGGCGACCGCCACCGACGCGCAGCCGCAGCAGGGCGGCATACTGCTGCGGCTGAACGACGCGAACAACTACATCGCGGGCGTGATGACCGAGGTGGTGCAGTCCAAGCTCCAGGCCCAGGTGGACTCGGCGGTGCACGAGGCGTACGTCCGCGCGGTCTACGGCGAACTGACCGACTTCCGCAAGGAGTTGGCGGTGGCCTCGGAGGGCGCCCAGCAGCTGGTCGGAGCGACCGGGACGGCGCAGCAGGGCAGTGCGGCGCTCGCCTCGGCGGCCGTCGGGCTGCACGCGGGCACCGAGCGGATCGGCGCCGGGGCGCAGCAGATCAGCCAGGCCGTGGGGCAGGTCGACCACGCCGCCGAGGCGCTGACCAAGGCGGCGACCGACCGGCTGCCGCAGGCCGCCGCCCAGTTGGTGACGGCCGCCTCGGTGGCCGCCGAGGGGTTGCACACCCTGCACACCGGCACCTCGCAGGTCCGCGCGGGCGCCGACACCGCCCTCGCCGATCTGCGCCAACTCGCGACCAACCATCCGGAGTTGGCCCAGGACGCGGTGTTCGCCCGGGCGCTGCGCGACGCCGAGCAGGCGGACGCCACCGCCGCCGGGATCGACGACCGGGCGGCGGCGGCCGACACCGGCGCGCAGCAGAACCTGGCCGCCGCCCGCGACCTGCAGCGCACCGCGACCGCCGTGCAGCAGAACGCCGCCGCGCTGAACAGCCCGCTGCGGCTGCTGGACAGCGGCACCGCCGAGGTCGCCGCGGGGACGTCGACGGTGGCCGGCGGCCTGGACGCGCTGCGGGCGGGCGCGGACGCCGCGAAGTCCGCCGCCGACCAGGCGCACGACGGCGCGACCCGGCTGGCGGGCACCGTGGACGACGGGCTGCACCGCATCCCGGAGCTGACCGACCAGCAGATCGCGGGCGCCGCCCAGGTGCTGGGCACACCGGCCCGGATCGACCGGACCAACCTGCACCCGGCGGGCGTGTACGGGCGCGGGATGGCCCCGTTCTTCTTCGGCATCGCGCTCTGGGTGTTCGGCCTGTTCGCGTACCTGCTGCTGCGGCCGGTCAACCGCCGGGCGCTGGCCGGGCGGGCCCGGTCGGCGACGGTGGCCGCCGCCGGGTGGCTGCCCGCCGCGCTGCTGGGCGCGGTGGCGGCGCTGGTGCTGTACGCGGTGGTGGACCTGGGGCTGGGGCTGGACCCGGCGCACCCGTGGGCCACCGTCGCGCTGCTGGTGCTGGGCGCGGCCTCGTTCGTGGCGGTCGACCACTTCCTGCGGACCTGGCTGGGGGTGGCGGGCGACGTGCTGTCGCTGGTGCTGCTGGTCCTCCAGCTGACCGCGGCCGGCGGCCTGTACCCGATGCCCACCACCCCGGCGTTCTTCCAGGCCGTGCACCCGCTGCTGCCGATGACGTACCTGATCGACGGGCTGCGGGTCACCGTCTCCGGCGGCCAAACCGCCCACCTGCTGCGCGACGGGATCGTGCTGGCGGGCTTCGGCGCCGTGTTCCTCGCCCTCACCGCGCTGGCGGTGCGCCGGCAGCGGGTGTGGACGGTGGCCCGCCTGCACCCGGACATCGAGCTGTGAGCGCCCGGCCGGTGCGGAGCGGACGGGCCGTCATCTTCCGTGCGAGTGGCCCCGGTTGGCGGGGGTAGCCGACGAACGGTCCACCGGAACGGCCGGGGGCCGGCATCGAGGAGGCGGACGTGACCGGCGGAATATGGGGCTACGAGCAGGCCGAGGGCTACACCCCCGGTTCCGACCTGACGGGGTACCGGGTCGAGGCGACGGACGGCCACATCGGCAAGGTCGACTAGCACACCGCGGACGTCGACGCGGGCTACCTCGTGGTCGACACCGGCCCGTGGATCTTCGGCCGCGAGGTGCTGCTCCCGGCGGGCACCGTCATCCGGGTCGACGACCAGGAGAAGACGGTCTGGGTGAACCGCACCAAGGAGGAGGTCAAGGACTCCCCCGAGTTCGACCGGGACCGCCACCTCGGCGACCCCGACTACCAGCGCCGGATCGGCGGTTACTACGGCGGCCTCCGCTGAGCCCACCGCACCCGCACCGCGGGCCGCCCCCGGAGACCGGGGGCGGCCCGTTTCGGTTGCCCGCCCCGCCTCGGCGGCAGGCCGGGACCGGTCGGTGTGTCGGCGTGGACGGGTGTCAGCGGGCCCGGCCGGAGAGCTGCCCGGCGGCGGGACGGCGTGGCTCGGGCGGGACGGACGGAGCGAGCGGGCCCGGCTGCGGGCCCGGCTGCGAGCCCGGTTCGAGGAACGGGGAGGCGGTGACCGGCGCCGGCCGTTCTCCGTCCCGGAGGCGGAGCGGCGGGTGGGCGGCGGTCTCGGAGAAGGGCTGCCACAGCGGGTGGCGGTCGGTGTCCATGCCCTGGGTCTGACCGGCCGTCACCGATCGAATCCTCCGATTTTCCCGCGGCCCGCGGGATTCCCCCGGACGGGCTACAGGGCGAAGGTGACCCGAATCCGCTTGCCGCCGGCCGGCAGCGGGTCGACCCGGCAGGTCGCGGCGAGCGCCTGGACGATGGCCCAGCCGCGGCCCCCCGCGGTGGCGGGGTCGCGGTCGTGCAGCGGTTGGGCGACGGGCGGGCGGTCGTCGCCGTCCTCGACGTCGACGACCAGTTCGGTCCCGCCGGGCCCGAGGCGGGCGTCGAAGCAGGTCAGGCCGCCGCCGTGGCGCAGGGCGTTGGCGACGAGTTCGGTCACCGCGAGCTGGGCGTCGGCCAGGACCCGGCCGCCTGGGTGTCCGGCGGACTCCAGCAGTCGGGCGAGGACCGCGCGGGCCTGGCCCGCGGTCCGCACGGGCGCCGGCGGCCGTTCTCCCGGGACGGCGGCCTCCGGGGACGGCGGCCGGGCGTCGTCGTGGGGCATGAACGACCTCGAATCGTCTACGGCACCGTACGTGCCGGCCGGCGAGGCCGGACGGAGAGGAGGGATCCAGTGGGATCGGAGTGCTTGTGCCCCGGAGGGGACGGATGATGCGGGACGGTGCACCCGCGTCACCCGGCTCCGGTCCCGTGCGGGTGGCGCCGCAGCAGTGCGGCGGCGGCCTCCCTGGCCTGCGGCAGGCTCTCGGCCACGGTGAAGTAGCCGTCGGTCGAGGTGATCTCCAGCAGGCGCCGGACCACGGGCGCGAGCGGGCCGAGCAGGACGAGCGCGCCGCCCGCGGCCTCCGTCCGCTGCTGGGTCAGCACCAGGGTCCGCAGCGCGGAGGAGTCGGCGAAGGTGACCGCCGAGACGTCCAGGACGAGTGCGCCGGTGCTGCGGGTGACGGCGGCGTCCACCGCCTCGGCGAGTTCGCGTTCGCTGTCGTGGTCGAGATCGCCGCTCAGGTGCAGCACCGTGGGTTCGGGCGGCCCTGGGGTGTGGTCGGTCATGTCGGCCATGCTAGGCCCTGCCGTTCGGGGCCCGGGGCCCACCCGTCGGACCGGCCCCCGGGGGGGTCGGGGTTGCCCGGCCCGGAAGGGGGCAACCGGAGGAGCACCGGGCGCGGACCCGGCACAATGCAGGCTGGCGGCGCCGCGTCCGGCGCCGCCGGGCCGGAAGGAGGTACCCGGTGACGCGGGAGCGGGCTCTGGGGGTGTTCGGCGCCGACCCGGCGGTGGGTGCCGACCTGGCGCGGGTCGACTGGTCGGCCACGCCGCTGGGCGACCCGGCGGGCTGGCCGCAGAGCCTGCGCTCGGCGGTGGACATGATGCTGTCCTCGCGCTTCTCCATGTGGATGGGGTGGGGCCCGGACCTGACGTTCTTCTGCAACGGCGCGTACCGGCGCGACACGCTGGCCGACAAGTACCCGTGGGCGCTGGGCCGCCCGTTCCGCGAGGTGTGGGCGGAGGTCTGGGAGGACGCCGGGCCCCGGATCGAGCACGTGCTGACCGAGGGCGAGGCGACCTGGGACGAGGCGCTGCCGCTGCGGCTGCAGCGCTCCGGCTACCCCGAGGAGAGCTACCACACCTTCTCCTACAGCCCGCTGCGCGACGAGGCCGGCGCGGTGGTCGGCGTGCTGTGCGTGGTCAGCGAGGACACCCAGCGGGTGGTCGCGGAGCGGCGGATGGCGACCCTGCGCGACCTGGGCTCCGACCCGGGGGCGGTGCGCGCCGAGGACGAGTTCCTGGCGTTCAGCGCCGAGCAGCTCGCCCGCAACCCGTACGACCTGCCCTTCACCCTGACGTACCTGTTCGACGACCGGGGCGGCGCCGAGCTGGCCGCCTCCTCCGGCGTGCCCGCGGGCCACCCGGCCGCGCCGGCCCGGATCGGGCCCGGGGAGCCGGGCCCGTGGCCGGCCGCGGCGGTCCGCCGGGGCGCGGCGGTGTCGGTGCCGCTGACCGGCGAACGGTTCGCCGATCTGCCGCGCGGGGCGTGGGAGGAGCCGCCCCGGGAGGCCCGGCTGGTGCCGTTGAGCGGTCCGGGCGGCGGCGGGCCGAGCGGTTTCCTGGTCGTCGGCCTCAACCGGTACCGCCCGGCGGACGACGCCTACCTGGACTTCGTCGACCTGGTCGCGGGCCGGCTGGCGGTGGGGATCACCAGCGCCCGCAACCACGAGGCGCAGCAGCGGCGCGCGGAGCAGCTGGCCGAGCTGGACCGGGCGAAGACCGCGTTCTTCTCCAACATCAGCCACGAGTTCCGCACCCCGCTGACGCTGATCTCCGGACCGGTCGAGGACCTGCGGCAGCGCTTCGCGGACGCCGACCCGGACGTCCGGGAGGACCTGGAGACGGTCCACCGCAACACGCTGCGGCTGGGCCGCCTGGTCAACACGCTGCTGGACTTCTCCCGGATCGAGGCGGGCCGGATGCGGGCCCGCCCGGAGCCGGTCGACCTGGCCCGGTTCACCGCCGAGCTGGCCGCCGTGTTCCGCTCGGCCGCGCAGCGCGCCGGGCTGGTCCTGGAGGTCGACTGCGCGCCGCTGAGCGCGCCGGTGCCGGTGGACCCGGAGCTGTGGGAGAAGGTCGTCTTCAACCTGCTGAGCAACGCCCTGAAGTTCACCTTCGAGGGAACGGTCCGGGTCCGGGTGCGCGAGCGGGACGGCCGGGCCCTGGTCACCGTCGAGGACACCGGGGTGGGCGTCCCGGCCGCGGAGCTGCCGCGCCTGTTCGACCGCTTCCACCGGGTCGAGAACAGCCGGGCCCGCTCGCACGAGGGCAGCGGCATCGGCCTGGCCCTGGTCAAGGAGCTGGTCGACCTGCACGGCGGGGCGATCACCGTCGACTCCGTGCCGGACCGCGGCACCTCCTTCACCGTCAGCCTGCCGCTGGCGGACTCCGGCGCCCCGGCTGCCCAGAACGACCCGGACAGCCCGGACGGCACCGCCCGCCCGGGCGCCGAGGCGTTCGTCCAGGAGGCCCTGCGCTGGGAGCACCGCCCCTCCCCCGGGCCTGCCGGGCCGCAGCCGGACGGCCCGCAGCCGGACGACGGCCCGCAGCCGGACGACGGTGCGGGGACGGACGCCGGTGCGAGGACGGACGCCGGTGCGGGGACGGACGCCGGCACGCCCGCGCACGTCCTGGTCGTCGACGACAACGCCGACATGCGCGACTACCTCAGCCGCATCCTGCGCGGCGCGGGCCACCGGGTCACCGCGGTCGCCGACGGCGACCGGGCGCTGGCCGCCGTCCGCACCGCCGCCCCCGAGCTGGTGATCAGCGACGTGATGATGCCCGGCACGGACGGCCTGCGGCTGGTCGCGGCGCTGCGCGCCGACCCGCGCACCGCCGCCCTGCCGGTGCTGCTGCTGTCGGCCCGGGCCGGGCGGGAGGACGCCATCGACGGCTTCGAGTCGGGGGCTGACGACTACCTGGTCAAGCCCTTCGCCGCGACCGACCTGCTGGCCCGGGTGCGCGCCGCGCTGCGGCTGGCGCGGCTGCGCGACCAGCACACCCGCTGGCAGGACGCCCTGGTCGACTCGCTCCAGGACGCGTTCTTCGTCTGCGACGAGGACGGCGCCGTCGTCCAGGTCAACCAGGCGTTCACCGACATCCTCGGCTACGGCCCCGAGGGGCTGCCCTACCCGGCGCCGCACCCGTGGTGGGCGGACCCCGCCACCGACCCGGACGCCCACCGGCAGGCCGCCGACGCCCTGGCCCGGGCGACCGCCGACGGCCGCGGCAGCTCCACCGCCCCCGTCACCCACCGGGACGGCCACCGGATCTGGACGCACTCCACCTTCAGCCGCGTCCCGGACCCGGCGACCGGCCGCACCGTCACCGTCGGCACCTTCCGGGACGTCACCGCCGAGTACTACGCCATCCAGCGCGAGAGCGCCCTGGCCCTGCTCGCCGACTGCCTGAGCCGGGCCACCGGCGCCGAGGAGTCGCTCGCCTGCGCCCTGGCGGAGATGCGCGGACTGTGGCGCGCCCGCCGGGTGGTGGCGGTCCACTTCGACCGCGCCGGGGCCGCGCCCCGGCTCACCGCCGCCGGGCCCTGCCCGGACTGGCCGGACCTGCCGGAGGAGCGCCGGGCGGCGCTGACCGCGCTGGCCGCCGCGCCCGCCCTCACCCCGGTGGAGGGGCCCGCCGGGACCGGCATCCGGCTGGAGCGGCCGGGCGGACCGCTGGTCCTGGTGGTCGAGCTGGGCGAACGCCGCCCCTTCACCCGGGAGGACGAGCTGCTGCTCGTGCTGCTGGGCGGGCGCCTGGCCCAGGGGCTGGCCCGGGCGCAGCGGATCGACCAGCAGCGCGAGACGGCCATCGCCCTCCAGCGGGCCATCCTGGGCCCGGACCGGCTGCCGCCCGGCTTCGCCGCCCGCTACGAGCCAGCCACCCCGCCGCTGGAGGTCGGCGGCGACTGGTACGACACCGTGCCGCTGCCCGACGGCCGGATCGGCATCATCGTCGGCGACTGCGTCGGGCGCGGCCTGGCCGCGGCCAGCGTGATGGGGCAGCTGCGCAGCGCCTGCCGGGCGCTGCTGCTCCAGGACCACAGCCCGGCCCGGACGCTCGCCGCGCTGGACGCGTTCGCCGCCGCCATCCCCGGCGCGGTCTGCACCACCGTGTTCTGCGGCGTCCTCGACCCGGCCACGGGCGTGCTGCGCCACTCCAGCGCCGGGCACCCGTCCGCGGTGCTGGCCCGGGCCGACGGCTCCACGACCCTGCTCGAAGGGGGCCGCGCCCTGCCGCTGGCCGTCCGCCCCGGCCTGCCCCGGCCGGAGGCCACCGCGGTGCTGCCCGGCCGCTCCACGCTGCTGCTGTACACGGACGGACTGGTGGAGCGGCGGCGCGAGGGCCTGGCGGAGGGGATCGCGCGGGCCGGCCGGGCGGTCGTGGCGGGCGCGGCCCTGCCCACCGCCGACCTGCCCGAGCACGTGACGGACCTGCTGCGCCCCGCCGAGGGCTTCGAGGACGACGTCGCCGTCCTGCTGTACCGGCAGCCCGCCGTCCTGACCCTGTCCTTCCCGGCCCGGCCGCAGGAGCTGCCGGCCGCCCGCGCGGCCCTGCGCGCCTGGCTGGCGGAGTGCGGCGTCCCGGCCGGGGCGGCCCGGGAGGTGTCGGCCGCCGGGGCGGCGGCCCTCGCCGAGTCCTTCGCGGACGGCACCGACGCCCCGCACGACCCCGACGCCCCCGACGCCCCGGACGGCCCGGACGGCCTCGACGGCTTCGACGGCCTCGACGGCGGCGGCCCGCACTCCCCCGACGGCACCGTGCGGCTGACCGCCCGGGCCACCGCCGACCGGCTGCGCGTGACGGTCACCCGCGCCGGGGGCCCCGAGGCGCTGGTGGTCCAGGCCGCCCTGCCGGGCTGAGGCCGCGGCCGGGGCCCGGCCCCGGACCCCGCCGGACGCCCCGCCCTGGCCCCGCCGGACGCCCTGTCGGGACCCCGCCAGGTCTCCCACCTGGGGGTTTTCCGGCGTTACGGCCACTGGGGTAGCCTCGCCGGGGGTCCGGGATCACGGCAGTTCCGCCGTTCCAGGTAGCCCGTGCGCTTGATCGGTTGCCCCGCCGGAC
Source organism: Kitasatospora sp. NPDC090308 (assembly GCF_044769485.1). Classification (NCBI taxonomy): domain Bacteria; kingdom Bacillati; phylum Actinomycetota; class Actinomycetes; order Kitasatosporales; family Streptomycetaceae; genus Kitasatospora; species Kitasatospora sp. NPDC090308. The sequence continues at coordinate 121,851 of NZ_JBIVXY010000010.1, forward strand.
GGCGGGGCGTGGCAGGAGGCGGAGCTTTCGATGGCTGGCTCGACGACGTCGCGGAACCCGCAACCGGACGCGGCGGCCGTCCGATCCCAGATCGGCGAGGCCGAACTCCGGCTGCTGCTGGCGGGTCTGACCGCGGTGCGCGACGGTGACTTCAGCACCAAGCTGGCCGGTGACTCGGACGGGCTGCTGGGCGAGATCGCCACCGTGTTCAACGGCATGGTGGACCAGCTGTCCCGGTTCACCTCCGAGGTGACCCGGGTGGCCCGCGAGGTCGGCACCGAGGGGCAGCTGGGCGGCCAGGCCGTGGTGCCCGGGGTGTCCGGCACCTGGGAGGACCTGACCGACTCGGTCAACGCGATGGCGGGCAACCTCACCACCCAGGTCCGCAACATCGCGCAGGTCACCACCGCGGTCGCCAACGGCGACCTGACCCGGAAGATCGACGTCGCCGCGCGCGGCGAGATCCTGGAGCTCAAGACCACCATCAACACGATGGTGGACCAGCTCAGTTCGTTCGCCGGGGAGGTCACCCGCGTCGCCCGCGAGGTCGGCACCGAGGGCATCCTCGGCGGCCAGGCCGACGTGAAGGGCGTCTCCGGGACGTGGCGCGACCTGACCGACAGCGTCAACTCGATGGCGGGCAACCTGACCGGCCAGGTCCGCGCGATCGCCCAGGTGGCGACCGCGGTGGCCGAGGGCGACCTGTCGCAGAAGATCACCGTGACCGCGCGCGGCGAGATCCTGGAGCTGAAGGACACCATCAACACGATGGTGGACCAGCTCAGTTCGTTCGCCGGGGAGGTCACCCGCGTGGCCCGCGAGGTCGGCACCGAGGGCCGGCTCGGCGGCCAGGCCGACGTCCGCGACGTGTCCGGCACCTGGCGCGACCTGACCGAGTCGGTCAATGTGATGGCCGACAACCTGACCGCCCAGGTCCGCGCGATCGCCCAGGTCACCACGGCCGTCGCCAAGGGCGACCTGACGCAGAAGATCCGGGTGGACGCCCGGGGCGAGATCCTGGAGCTGAAGGAGACCATCAACACGATGGTCGACCAGCTCTCCGCGTTCGCCGACGAGGTCACCCGCGTGGCCCGCGAGGTCGGCACGGCCGGCAACCTGGGCGGCCAGGCCACCGTCCGGGGCGTCTCCGGCACCTGGAAGGACCTGACCGACAACGTCAACGTGATGGCGTCCAACCTGACCGGCCAGGTCCGTTCGATCGCGCAGGTCGCCACCGCGGTGGCCCGCGGCGACCTGAGCCAGAAGATCACCGTCGAGGCGGAGGGCGAGGTCGCCGCGCTGGCCGGGGTGATCAACACCATGGTGGACACCCTCTCGGCGTTCGCCGACGAGGTCACCCGCGTGGCCCGCGAGGTCGGCACCGAGGGCATCCTCGGCGGCCAGGCCCGGGTGCCGAACGTCGCGGGCACCTGGAAGGACCTCACCGACAACGTCAACTTCATGGCGCACAACCTGACGTCGCAGGTCCGCAACATCGCGCAGGTCACCACCGCGGTCGCCAACGGCGACCTGACCCGGAAGATCGACGTCGACGCGCGCGGCGAGATCCTGGAGCTCAAGACCACCATCAACACCATGGTCGACCAGCTCGGCTCGTTCGCCGCCGAGGTCACCCGCGTCGCCCGCGAGGTCGGCAGCGAGGGCCGCTTGGGCGGTCAGGCCGAGGTGGAGGGCGTCTCCGGCACCTGGAAGCGGCTCACCGAGAACGTCAACGAGCTGGCCGGGAACCTCACCCGGCAGGTCCGCGCGATCGCCGAGGTGACCAGCGCCGTCGCGGCGGGCGACCTGACCCGCTCGGTCACCGTGGACGCCTCCGGCGAGGTCGCCGACCTCAAGGACAACGTCAACGCGATGGTCGGCTCGCTGCGCGAGACCACCCGCGCCAACGAGGAGCAGGACTGGCTCAAGACCAACCTGGCCCGCTTCTCCGGTCTGCTCCAGGGCCAGCGGGACCTCGCGGTGGTCGCCGAGGCGGTGATGGACGAGCTCACCCCGCTGGTGGGCGCCCAGGTCGGCGCGTTCTACCTGGCCGAGGAGGGCGACCGGGGCACGGTGCTGCGGCTGTTCGGCTCGTACGCCTACCCGGACGGCGAGCGGCCGACCAGCTTCCGGCTCGGCGAGTCGTTCGTCGGCCAGGCCGCCCGCAGCCGGCGCACCATCGCCGTCGAGACGCTCCCCTCCGGCTACCTGGCGGCCTCCTCCGGCCTGGGCCGGACCGAGGAGCTGTCGCTGCTGGTCGTCCCGATCGTGGTCGAGGAGCTGGTGCTCGGCGTCATCGAGCTGGCCTCGGTCCGGCCGTACACCGCCGTCCACCGGGCCTTCCTGGACCAGCTGATGGAGACCATCGGCGTCAACGTCAACACGATCGTCGCCAACGCCCGCACCGACGAACTGCTCGGCGAGTCGCAGCGGCTGACCGCCGAACTCCAGGTCCGCTCGCAGGAGTTGCAGGCCCGGCAGGAGGAGCTCCAGGCGTCCAACGCGGAACTCGAGGACAAGGCCGCCCTGCTGGCCGCCCAGAACCGGGACATCGAGACCAAGAACCTGGAGATCGAGCAGGCCCGGCAGGAGCTGGAGGAGCGCGCGCACCAGCTCTCGCTGGCCTCGACGTACAAGTCGGAGTTCCTGGCCAACATGAGCCACGAGCTGCGCACCCCGCTCAACAGCCTGCTGATCCTGGCCCAGCTGCTCGCCCAGAACCCCACCCGGAACCTGACCGCCAAGCAGGTCGAGTACGCGGGCATCATCCACTCGGCCGGCTCGGACCTGCTCCAGCTGATCAACGACATCCTCGACCTGTCCAAGGTCGAGGCCGGGAAGATGGACCTCAACCCCGAGCCGGTCGCGCTGCGCAGCCTGCTGGAGTACGCCGAGGCCACCTTCAAGCCGCTGACCGGGCAGAAGAGCCTGGCCTTCACCGTGCGCACCGCCCCGGACGTGCCCGAGGACATCGTCACCGACGACTACCGGCTGCGCCAGGTGCTGCGGAACCTGCTCTCCAACGCGGTGAAGTTCACCGAGCGCGGCCGGGTCGAGCTGCGGATCGGGATGGCCCCCGAGGACCAGATCCCCGAGGGCGTGCGCCGCGGCGGCCCGGTGCTGGCCTTCCGGGTCTCCGACACCGGCATCGGCATCGCGCCGCAGCACCTGGAGACCGTCTTCGGCGCCTTCCAGCAGGCCGACGGCACCACCAGCCGCAAGTACGGCGGCACCGGCCTGGGCCTGTCGATCAGCCGGGAGATCGCCTACCTGCTCGGCGGCGCGATCACCGCCGAGAGCGTGCTGGGCAGCGGCAGCACCTTCACGCTGTTCCTGCCGGTGACCCGGCCGGAGTTCCTGGCCCTGGAGGCCGGTCCGCGCGCCGACGCGGCGGTTGGCGGCCCGGTGGCGGCCGACCTGCCGCACCAGGTCTCCGAGGAGGGCGCGGCGGCGCTCCAGCCGCGCCGCCTGCTGGTGGTGGAGGACCGCCAGGGCGGCCTGCTGTCGCTGGTCGCCGAGAACGCCACCGCCGAGCCGGCCGGTCTGACCGGGGCCAAGGAGGGCCGCCGCCGGGTCGAGGTGGTCACCGCGGTCGGCGCGGCGGAGGCCGCGGCCGTCCTGGCCTCGGCGCCCTCGCACTGCGTGGTGCTGGACCTCGACCTGCCCGACGGCGCCGCCCCGGCGCTGCTGCGCGACATGGACCGCGACCCGGCGCTCCAGGGCGTGCCGGTGCTGGTGCACAGCAACCGCGGCACGCCGGGCGACGCCGACGCGCTCTCCCGGGCCGGCGCCCGGCCGCTGGAGGTCATCTCCAGCCTGGACGAGCTGCGCGAGCGGATCGCCCTGCACATGAGCGCCGACCACCCGGGCGACGTGCCGCTGGTGCGCGGCACCCCGCAGGACGCCACCTGGGAGGCGGCCGGGGTGGACTCCGCGCTGAGCGGCCGCCTGGTGCTGGTCGTCGACGACGACGACCGCAACCTGTACGCCATCACCGGCATCCTGGAGCTGCACGGGATGCGGGTGCTCCAGGCCGAGAACGGCCGGGCGGCGCTGGAGACGCTGGCCGCCAACCCCGGCATCGACGTGATCCTGATGGACGTGATGATGCCCGAGATGGACGGCTACACCGCCACCGCGGCGATCCGCGCGATGCCGCGGTACGCGGCGCTGCCGATCATCGCCGTGACCGCCAAGGCCATGGTGGGCGACCGGGAGAAGAGCCTCGCCTCCGGGGCCAGCGACTACATCACCAAGCCGGTCGACGCCGGTGAGCTGATCGGCCGGATCGAGGCCCAGCTCACCGAGTAGCCGCCCCGCTCCCCCGCCCGTCCCCCGTCCGTCCAGCAGAGCCGCAGGAGTCCACGCCGTGCACCAGTCCCGGGAGCCGCACCCCGACCAGGGCCTGCCGACCACGCCGACCGGGTCCGGGCTGATCGGCGCCCAGCGCCCCGCCCCGTCCGCGCCCCTCCTGCCGACCGTGCCGTTCGCGGCGCCGGACGGCCCGGTCGCGGGCCGCCACCCCGCGGGCCACGACCCGGCGGGCGACGACCCGGCGGTCGACGGGGCGCTCGGGCGGCTGGCCGGCACCGTGGAGGAGCTGCGCCGGCAGCTGGACGACGCGCAGGCGCACGCCGCGGGGCGGTCGGTGGTGGAGATGGCGGTCGGCATCCTGGTGGAGCGGCTGCGCTGCGGTCCCACCGAGGCCGCCCGGCAGCTGGACCTGCTGGCGGGGCAGGCCGGTTCCACCCCGCTGGAGCTGGCGGCGGGCCTGGTCAACCAGGCCGCCGCGGACAAGATCTCCGAGGCCGCCCAGGACTTCGTGGCGCGGGCGGCGAACCCGGCGTCCCAGCGGGTCGGCGTGCGGCTGCGCAACACCGAGGCGGACGCGCTGAGCGCGACCGACGCGGCGGCGGCGGCCCGCGCGATGCTGGAGCACGCGCTGCGGCCGCTGGGCGCGGTCGCGGTGGCGATCTGGGCGGCCCGGCCGGACCTGTCGCTGGCGCTGGCGGGCAGCGCGGGCTTCGCCGACGCGGAGGCCCGGCGGTGGCGCCACGTGCCGCCGGGGGTGGTCACCGCGGCCCGCCGGGCGCTGGACGAGCGGGGGCCGGTGACGTACCGCACCCTGGCGGACGCGTCGGTGCCCTCGATCGGCCAGCACGAGGCCGGCGGCGGCCGGGTCGCCGTGCCGGCGGGGGTCGGCGGCCGGCTGATCGGCGTGCTGGAGGTGTGCTGGCGCGACGAGCTGCCGCGGTGGTCGCAGTCGCTGCACCGGCAGTTCGAGGCGCTGGCCGAGCTGTGCGCGGCCACCCTGGAGACCTGGACCGGGGACGCGCCGGACGACGCCCCGGGGGCCGGGCGGCTGGAGGAGCTGGGCCGGCTGGTCGACGGCATCCTCGACCCGTGCATGATCCTGGAGCCCGCCGACGACGCCTTCCCGCCGCGGTTCGTGATCCGCTACGCCAACCCGGCGTTCGTGGACTTCGCGGGCCGCCCGACCGGGGCGATCGTGGGCTCCCCGCTGCTGGAGGCGTACCCGCTGGCCGCGCAGGAGGGCAACCTGCTGGAGGCGGTGGAGGACGTGCACGCCACCGGGGCGCCGTTCAAGGACCCCCGGATGCGGCTGGCCGCCCTGGTCGACGGGGTGCCGCTGACCACCGACGCGTACGTGTCGATCAGCCGGCACGGCAACCACGTCACCGTGCTGTGGCGGCTGGCCGACAGCACCCCGAAGATCGCGCGGCTGCTGCACCACGCGCAGCGGCTGGGCCGGATCGGCGGCTTCGAGGAGGACCTGACCACCCGCGAGGTGGCCTGGAACGAGACGCTGTTCGAGCTGTACGGCCTGCCGGCCACCGACCGGCCGATCGCGCTGGAGCGGTTGGCCGACCACGCCCACCCGGACGACCGGCACGCGGTGGGCCGCTTCCTGCGCACCCTGCTGCACCACCGGCGCCCGGCGTCCACGGCCTTCCGCCTGCTGCGGGCGGACGGGGTGACCCGGCACATCCGGGTGGTGGCCGAGCCGGTCCACGACCGGTTGGAGCAGATCAGCGCGATCCGCGGCGCCTACCAGGACGTCTCCGCGCAGCACTGGACCGAGGTCGCGCTGGCCGCCACCCGCGACCAGCTGGCGCAGAGCGAGCAGCAGGTCGCCGAGCGGCACCGGCTGGTGCTCCAGCTCCAGCACGCGATCATGCCGCCCAGCGTCAGGTCGCGGACGCTGAACAACCTCGACGTGGCGGTGCGCTACCGCCCGGCCGAGAAGGACCACCTGGTCGGCGGCGACTGGTACGACGCGCTGCCGCTGCCCTCCGGGCAGGTGCTGGTGTGCGTCGGCGACGTCGCCGGGCACGGCATCGAGGCGGCCACCGGGATGGTCGCGCTGCGCAACGCGCTGCGCGGCCTGGCCGCGACCGGGGCCGGTCCGGCCCAGCTGCTGGCCTGGCTGAACAGCGTGACGCACCACCTGACCGACAACGTCACGGCCACCGCGGTCTGCGGCCTGTACGACCCGGAGCGCCGCCTGCTGCGCTGGGCCCGGGCCGGCCACCTGCCGCCGGTCCTGCTGCGCGGCGGGGCGGCGGAGTGCCTGCCGCAGGTGGACGGCATCCTGCTGGGCGTGATCGACCAGGCCGACTACCAGGAGAGCGAGATCGCGCTGGCGCCGGGCGACCGGATCGTGATGTACACCGACGGTCTGATCGAGCGCCGCGACCAGGGGCTGCACGCCTCGCTCGCCAACCTGGTCAGCCTCTCCGAGGCCGCCCCCCGCGAGGGCGCGACCGCCCTGGACGCCCACCTGGACCACCTGCTGCGCTTCAGCGGCGCCGACACCGACGACGACACCTGTCTGGTGGGCATCGAGGTCCGGTAGCCGGCGCCGCCGGGCGGGTCAGGCGCGCAGCCGCAGGGTGCCCAGGTGCTCGGGGCGGATCAGCCGGGTGCGCGGGGCGAGGGTGCGGACCTGGGTGAGCAGGCCGTCCAGGTCCATCGACGGGTCCTGGACGGCCGGGTCGGTCAGCGGCGTCTCGAAGACGTCCCAGTGCACGGGGACGACGGTGCGCGGGAAGTCGAGCGCCTGGAGCAGCCGGGGCACGTACCGGTGGGTGGTGCGGGCGGTGCTCTCGACGGCGATCATCGCGACGTCGGGGCGCAGGCCGGCGTAGGCGTGCTCGACGAAGTCGCTGGCCCCGGTCAGCAGGGTCTGCGGGCCGTCGCCCAGTTGGACCTGGAAGGCCAGGGTGTCGCCCTCGACGAGTTCGCCGATCGTCGTGGGGGCCTGCGCGGGCGGCGCGGTCAGGGTGCCCGGCGCCCAGTAGCGGTGCTTGGCGTTGCGGCTGTGCAGGCTGGCCACCACCCGGACGGTGAACCCGCCGAAGTCGAGCACCTCGCCGCCCTTGACCACGATCAGCTGGGCCGGGTCCACGCCCATCGCCTGGAGCAGGTGGCAGGTGGTGGCGGTGCCGACCACCCGCACGCCCCGGCTGGTGGCGATGTGCGGGACGTCGTTGACGTGGTCCCAGTGGCTGTGGCTGACCAGTACCAGGTCCGGTGTCCCGAGGTGCGGGTCGACCGCGGCGGGGTCGACGGTCAGCGGGGTCCTCGGGTCGAATCCGTGGGTGGGGTAGCGGGTGAGGTACGGGTCGAACAGCACGGTCTTCCCGTTGCCCTCGATCCGCCAGCCGCTGTTGCCCAGCCAGGTGAACGCCGTCTCGCCGCCGCCCGGTTGCTGCGGCTCGCCCGCGGCGGCGGCCGCGGGAACGGCTCCGGCCACCGGCAGCAGGGCGGCTCCCGCGACCGCCGTCCGGAGGAGTCCGCGTCGTCCTAAGGTGTTGTCGCTCATGCCCGGGAAGGACGGTCGGTCGTGGGCTGCCGGTTCCGCCGGGCGGGCGGTCCTCCCGGGTCCGGCGGCCCGGCGTCCCCCGTCCGGCGGCGCGGCTACTGGTCGAGGACGCCCACCGCGTGGGCGATGACGAGCAGCGAGGTGATCAGCGCGGCGATGCTCTCGATCGCCATCAGGGCCTTGGCCCGGGTGGAGAGCGGCATGGTGTCGGTGGGGCTGAAGGCGGTGGAGTTGGTCACCGAGACGTACAGGTAGTCCATCAGGGTGGGCACCCAGTCGCTGGTGCGGGAGGAGCTGTCGGCGACCTCCTCGACGGCGTCGTCGTTCTCGTCCTGGGAGAACCGGAAGTCGGCGAGCGGCAGTTCGGAGCGGTCGGCCTGGGTGCGCACCACCGGGCCGCCGCGGTCCAGCTCCCAGAAGGCCAGGCCGAAGACGATGATGCTGGTGGCCCAGACCTGGAGCGCGGCGAGCAGCAGCGGGCCGCCCTCCTGGGCCTGGCTGGTCACCATCGCCTTGACCAGCAGGCCGAGGGAGACCAGGTTGCTGATGCCGATCAGGGCGACCAGGACCAGCGACAGGATGCGGGAGAAGCGGTTCTGCCGGGTCATCCGGCGCGGGTTGACCGCGATCAGCGGGATCAGCAGCAGCACCTCCAGCGCGGGCAGCACGAACCGGGGGACGACCAGCAGCTCTTCGGGCAGCGCCAGGTACAGCAGGACGGCCGTCAGGGTGGCCAGTACGGCGGGCAGCCGGGCCTCGCCCCGGCGTTCGTGGCGTGGGAAGCGCTGGAGGGCCTTCGCGCGGTGGTCGTTGACGTGCCGTTCCGCACTGTCCATGGACGGGCCTTCCGGTCGGGTCGGATATCCCCTCGCATGCCCGGTCGGCCGCCGCCCACGCCGGGTCGGCATGGGCGCGGGCCCGCCGGGCAGCCGCTCCCCGGGGCGCGACACGACCCCGCGGGCGCCCGGGTGCGGAACCCGGAGCCCGGCGCGGGGCGAGAATCGGCCCGGGCCCGCGCCCCGGTTCGGGCGTGACGATCGAAAGGACCCCAGTGAGTGACTCCTCGGCCCCCGGCGGTGGGCCCGGCCGTGACGAGAGCCCGCAGGAGCGGGCCGACCGGCAGTGGGACGAGATGCTCCAGGAGGTGCGGGTCGCCCAGACCGGTGCCCAGATCCTGTTCGGCTTCCTGCTGAGCGTCGCCTTCACGCCGCGGTTCGGCTCGCTGGACGATTTCGACCGGAACCTCTACACGGCCACCGTCATCCTGGGCGCCTGCGCGACCGCCTCGCTGATCGCCCCCGTCGCCTTCCACCGGCTGCTGGCCGGGCACGACCTGAAGCCGGTGCTGATCCGCACCGGCTCCCGGCTGCTCGGGCTGGGGCTGACCCTGCTCGCGCTGACCATCGGCTGCGCCCTGTTGCTGCTGCTGCGCACCGCGACCGGCAACGCCGTGCTCGCCGCGGTGGTCTCCGCCGCCGGGCTCGCCTACTTCGCGCTGACCTGGCTGGTGCTGCCCTCCCTGCTGCTGCGCCACGAGGAGCGCCGGTCCGGGGGGCACCGCGCCGGGCGGTGAGCGCCCCGCTTCCCGGAGGCGGTCCGTTTGCGGGTGGGGCGGTCGTTTGCGGGTGGGGCGGTCGGGCAGCCGCGCGGGAGGCCCGGCGGTCCGGCGGCGGGCCGGGAGGAGAGGAGGCCGGGTGTGAACGCGGCAGTGGTGGTGTACAAGCCGGTCGGCATGCTGGTGGGGGCGCTGGGCGGGGTGCTGGCCGGGGCGGTGTTCAAACGGCTGTGGCGGCGGATCGCCCACGAGGAGGACACCCCGAACGCGACCGACGAGGACCGGGGCTGGCGGCAGGTGCTGACCGCCGCCGCCCTCCAGGGCGCGCTGTTCGCGCTGGTGAAGGCGGTCCTGGACCGGTCGGGGGCGGTCGCCTGGCGGCGGGTGACGGGCACCTGGCCCGCGGGCCGGAACTGAGGGCGGCGCCGGGCCCGGGCCGCCGGGCCCGGCGCGCGGGTTCACCCGATCGGACCGGTGTGACGGCCCCGGTCGGGGGTAGCCGCCGGGTGTCCCAGTCGGAGACGGAGAGGAACAGCCATGACCACGCAGGACGGCAAGGACCGGGCCGCGCAGGACGCACCCGAGGAGAGCGTGCGCGAGCGGTCGGCCGAGGAGCGCGAGATCACCGCGCCGACTCCCGCCGACGTGCGGGCGAAGGCCGAGGACGGCCGGAAGGACGAGCCCGAGCCGCCGGCCGCGGACAGCCAGGCGCCCTGAGCGCCCGCACCCGTCCCGGTCTCCGTCCCTCCGGGGGCGGGGGCCGGGACGGTCGTTTTCCGGTCGGACCCGCGCGGGCGGCGGATCGGGGGACGGCCGGGCACGGGACGGCGGGTCGACACAGCGGGTCGACGGCAGGTCGGGCGTGACCGGTCAGGTGTGACCGGTCAGGGCGTGACCGGCGGGGTGAGCAGGGCGGAGAGCAGTTCGGCGATGGTGGGCCCGGCGTCGGCGGGGTGGCGCAGCTGGCCGTCGATGACGCGGTAGTGGTTGGTGCGTCCGCGGCGCTCGTGGGTGAGGTACCCGGCCTCTTCCAGGTCGGCGATGATGCGCTGCACCGCGCGCTCGGTGAGCAGGCAGCGGGCGGCTATGTCGCGCACCCGGATGCCGGGGTCGCGGTAGATCTGGATCAGCACCCTGGCGTGGTTGGTCAGGAAGGTCCACTGGCGGCTGGATTCGGCGGTTCGCTCCACCGCCCCAGGATAGGTAGTGGATTTCACGACTCGCCATGCATGACATAATTTTCGTGCATTCATTGACGCATGTTGGGTGTGCGGGGACAGTGGGACCTGCCGGTCTCCCGCACCGGTGCCTGGAGGCGATGATGGTGGAGGCTTTGACCCGAGCGCGACTTGAGCACTTCGCCGCGGTCCTGACCGCCGGCGCCGGCGCCGACCGGGACCTGCCACCGCAGCTGCGGTACGCGATCGCCGGGGTGCGGGCCTACCTCGCGGCCGCCGAGGACGGCGCGCCGGTGGCCGACCAGCTGCGCGGCAACGCCGTCGCGCTGTGGGAGATCCTGGGGGCCGCGGTGGCGAAGGCGCCGACCGGGTCCGAGTCGCTGCCCGCCCCCCGCTCCGGGCTTGACGCCCGGTCCGCCGCCGCGATTCCGGCCGGTGCCGCGGTCGGCGCCGTGAGGTGACCCGGCGCACCGACCGGACGGCCGTGGTGCACGCCCCCGATCTGCGGATCGAGACCCGGCGCACCGGCGGCACCGTCCGGTGCGCCCTGGTCGGCGCCCTGCACCAGGACAACCAGCACGCCTTCGCGCTGGCCCTGCACCACGGACTGCGGGCCCGTCCGGCCCGGCTCTGCGTCGACCTGCGGGCGGTCGAGCTGTTCACCTCGTCCGCCCTGGACACCCTGCTGCGGGCCCGGCAGGCGGCGGGCGTGCTCGGGGTGGCGCTGGCGCTGGGCTCCCCGGCGCCCTGCGTGCGCCGGGTGCTGGAGATCACCCGCTGCGCGCCCTACCTGCCGGTCGAGGAGGCGGGGGTGCGGACGGTCGTCCGGCCCCGGCCGCAGGCGGTCCGGACCGGGCCGCCGGGAACGCCGAGGGCCGACCGGGGTCCGGTCGGCCCTCGTGGCGTCGTCGCGGTCAGGCGGCGACGGGGATGACCCGGGCGGCGGCGGGCTCGCGGCGCACCAGCAGGGCGCGCCGCTCGTCCTCGGTCAGGCCGCCCCAGACTCCGTAGGGCTCCCGGGTGGCGAGGGCGTACCGGCGGCACTCCAGGCGGACCGGGCAGCCGCCGCACACCCGCTTCGCGGCCTGCTCGCGCTCCCGGGCCTCGGCGCGGCCCTCGTTCGCGGGTCGGAAGAAGACCTCGCTGCCGACGGTGCGGCAGGAGCCTTCGAGCTGCCAGTCCCAGTGGTGCGTCTGCGCGCCGGGGAGGCGAGAGGCCTTGGTCACGACGTTGCCTTCCGAACGTTGGAATCGAACAACCACCGTCTAACCGGCCGGCCGCCGGTCATGCACGTTGCGTCCGGTTCACTGTCCGGAATCGGTGCGGGCGAACTCGGGGCCGTCCCCGGCGTCCTTGGTGCGCTCGTCCGGGGCGGGGGCGCCCTCCCCGGTCATCCGGGCCTCCGGGGTCTCCAGCGGCCGGTGCGCGTCCGCCGCGGCGCCCCGCAGGGCGGGCAGCACCCGGTCCCGGTAGGCGTCGAAGAAGGCGTCCTGGTCGGGGCCGATCTGTCCGACGTACACCTCGTCGAAGCCGGCCCGCTCGTAGGCGCGGACCGCCTCGACGTGCGCCTCGACGTCGTCGCCGCAGGTCACGGCGTCGGCGACCATCTCCCGGGTGACGAGTTCGCTGGCCTGCTCGAAGTGCGCCGGGGTGGGCAGCAGTTGGGCGAGTTCGCCGGGGAGCAGCTCGGTCGGCCAGCGGCGGTGCACCTCGTCGATCGCCTTCTCCCGGTCGGTGCTCCAGCAGACCTTGAGTCCGCCGACCACGGGCTTGCCCGCGCCGCCCGCGTCCCGGAAGACGGCGATCAGGTCGGCGTCGGGCGTCATGGTGACGAAGCCGTCGCCGATCCGGGCGGCCGTCGCGGCGGCCCGGGGGCCGAACCCGGAGACCAGGATCGGCAGCCGGCCGGGGGGCGCGGTGTAGAGCCGGGCGTTGTCGACGGTGTAGTGCGGGCCGCGGTGGCTGACCTGGCGGCCGGTGAACAGCTCGCGCATCACCTCGACCGCCTCCTCCAGCATCTCGGCGCGCTCCTCGTAGGAGGGCCAGCGGTCGCCCAGGACGTGCTCGTTGAGCGCCTCGCCGGTGCCCACGCCGAGGGTGAACCGGCCCTCCAGCAGGACGCTGGAGGTGGCCGCCGCCTGGGCGGTGACCGCCGGGTGCAGGCGGACGGTGGGGCAGGTCACCAGGGTGGTGACGGGCAGGTCGACGGCCTGCGAGAGCGCGCCGATCATCGACCAGACGAAGGCGCTGTTGCCCTGCGCCTCGTTCCACGGGTGGAAGTGGTCGGAGATCGCGAGCCGGGTGAACCCGGCGGCCTGCGCCCGCTCGGCCTGGTGGATCAGTTCCTGCGGGGTGAACTCCTCGCAGGACAGGAAGAACCCGTACTCGGTCATCACGACTCCTCGCTCTCGGTGTCCGTGTCGTCGGGGGGTCACCCCCGCCGGGCCGTCTGCCCGTTTTCGCCGGTCCGACCGCCCCGGCCGGCATCGTTCCCGGGGGTCGTTCCCGGAGGTCAGCTCCGGGCGCCGTCGTCGCCGTCGGGCCACTTGCGGGTGTCGCGCGGCGGTACGTACGGCTCCGCGTCGGGCGGCAGGCCCCCCTCGACGGCCCGTTCGCGGGAGAGTTCGGCGTCGAACTCGAGGCCGAGCAGGATCGCCAGGTTGGACAGCCACAGCCACACCAGGAAGACGATCACCCCGGCCAGGGTGCCGTAGGTCCGGTTGTAGGAGGCGAAGTTGGCGACGTACGCGGCGAACCCGCCGGAGAGCAGCAGCCAGAGCAGCACGGCCAGCAGGCTGCCCGGGGAGACCCAGCGCCAGCCCCGGCCGCGCACGTTGGGGGCCGCCCAGTACAGCAGCGCGATCATGACGGAGACCAGCAGGACCAGGACCGGCCACTTGGCGATCGACCAGACCGTCACCGCGGTGGGGCCGACCCCGAGGAGGTCCCCGGCGCGCCGGGCCACCGGGCCGGTGAAGACCACGATCACGGCGCTGGCCAGCAGCAGCACCATCATCAGCAGGGTCAGGCCGACCCGCAGCGGGGTGAGCTTCCACACCGGCCGGCCCTCGCGGATGTCGTAGACCGCGTTGGACGCCCGGATGAACGCGGCGACGTAGCCGGAGGCCGACCAGAGCGCGCCCAGCAGGCCGACCGCGGCCAGCACCCCGCTGGTGCCGCGCCCGTCCTGCAACTGCTCGACGGTGGAGCGCAGCACGTCCCGGGCCTGCCCGGGGGCGAGCTGCTGGAGGTTGTCGAGCACCCGGTCGGTCGCCGAGTGGCCGAGCAGGCCGAGGACCGAGACCAGCACCAGCAGCGCCGGGAAGACCGCCAGCACCCCGTAGTAGGTCAGGGCGGCGGCCCGGTCCGGCAGTTCGTCGTCCAGGAACTCCTTCGTGGTGCGGCGCAGCACCGCGGCCCAGCCGCGGGCCGGCACCTGCGTGGGCCCCTCCGGCGCGCGGTGGGCGCCGCGGCCGTCCTCGTCGTGCTCTCCGTGCTCGCCGTGCTCGCCGTGCTCGCCGTTCGGCATGGTCGTCCTCTCCGTGCGGTGCGTGTCTGCGGTCGGTCGCGGGTGCGTCATCCGGCGCGGACCGCCTCGATGACGAAGCCGCTGCGCGGGCGGGCGATCATCCGGCCGAGCCGGATGGAGAGGTCCTGGGCGGGCAGCACGTACTGCAGCCGGGCCAGCCGCACCGAGAGGTCCTCCAGCAGTTCGACCACCACCGCCTCGCCGGGGCAGCGGTGGCCGCGCGCCGGGTCGCCGCCGCCCTGCGGGACGGACTGGCCGACGTCCGCGGGGTGGTCCAGGAACCGCTCGGGGCGGAAGGCGTACGGGTCGCCCCACAGGGCCGGGTCGTGGTTCTGCCCGTACAGGTCGAGCAGCACCAGGGTGCCCTCGGCGATCGGTTCGCCCCGGTGGGTCAGGTCGGCGGCGGCCAGGCCGCCGACGAACGGGGCGAACGGGTAGAACCGGCGGACCTCCTGGGCGAACGCCCAGGCCCGGGCCGGGTCCCCGCCGGCGAGTGCCGCGCGGTTCTCCGGCCGCAGGTGCATGGCGTGGGCGGCGAACGCGACGAACCAGCAGACCGCGACGGTCGGGCGGACCAGGTTGAGCACCTCGACGGCCGCCACCCGCGGCGCCAGCGGTTCGCCGTCCGCGTCCCGGTGCAGCGCCACCCGCTCCAGCGGGCAGCCGGCCGGGACGCGGGCGGTGCCGTCGCGCACGTCCGTGACGATCCCGGCGATCCAGGCCTCCCGGCGGCGGCGGGCCAGCCGGGCGCGCCAGTGCCGCGGGCCGGGGGTGGCGAAGCCGTCGACCATCGCGACCAGGTCGGCGGCGAACGCGTCGGCGCCGTCCTCGGGCAGCGGCAGGCCGGCCCACCGGCGGACGCCCTCGGTGAGGACCCGGGCGACCTCGTCCAGCAGCACCACCCGGGGCCGCTCGGCCCACTCCCCCACCGCGGTGTCCCAGGCCGCGCCGACCTCGTCGACCAGCGCGCGGACCTGCGCGGGGTCGGCCAGCAGCGAGAGGAACAGCGCCTTGCGCAGCCGGTGCACCTGGCCGTCCAGCGAGTGCACGGCGCCGTGCCCGAAGAGCGTGCTCCTGACCGGCTCGGGCAGCGCGCCCGCGCGCCGGACGTGCCGTTCGTCGTAGAAGAAGCGGACGGCCTCCGGTCCGTGCAGGACGACCGCGGGCCGCCCGGCCAGCCGGGCCCGGACCACCGGCCCGGGGTGGCGGCGGCGCAGGTCGGGGAGCCACGCGTAGCCGCGGGTCAGCAGTGAGAGGGAACTGTCCCACCAGGGGGCGCGTCGTCGGTCCATGGCCGTCGGCTGCCCCTGCCGGGGGATCGGAAACCGGCCGGGCCCCGAACGGCCGACCTGCCGGACCGCCCGGTCCGGCAGGTCGGTCCGGGCGGTCGGCCGGGACGGTCGGGACGGTCGGGACGGTCGGTCCGGGTGTTCAGTCCGGGCGGTCGGCGAGCAGGTAGTCCGCGGTGCCGGTGAGGCGCAGCAGGCGCTCCAGGTGGGCGGGCCGGTGGTCGAGCAGCAGGCGGCGGCCGGCGGCGTCGACGTCCCGGCGGATCTGGAGCAGCGCGGACAGCCCCATGGAGTCGCACAGCGACATGCCGCCGCAGTCCAGCCGGACCACGTCGACCCGGGGGCGGGCGGCCAGGTGACCGGCGACCGCCCGGACGAGTTCCCCGCAGCTCTCGTGGTCGAGTTCGCCGTCCACCGGGACGGTGGCCGTGCGGGTCGCGCCCGCGGCGGGCCGGGGCGGGGGGACGGGGTGGGCGTTCACGCGGGGGTCCCCGGGGTCGGCAGCGGGCTCGGGTCGGTGGGCGCGGACGGCCGGGCGGCCGTCAGCGCGGCCGTCAGGACGGCGACGCTGCGCGGCAGGTCGCGCAGCTGCTCGCGCAGGACGCCGAGCGCGAAGGCCAGCAGGGTGTCCGGGACGGCGCGGGCCAGCAGGATCTCCCTGGTCCAGCCGGTGAACGCGGTGAAGAGTCCCGGGTCGCCGGTGTAGAGGGCGACGGCCAGGTGCTCGACGATGTGGGACAGGTCCTCCAGGGTGTGGTCGCGCTGGAGCGGGGTGTAGGAGCGGACGGCGGGGTGCTCCCGCTCCAGGGCGGCCATCACGGCGCCCACCAGTTCGCGCGCGCTGCGGCCGACCAGGGTGTACTCCTGGTCGGCGAGGTGCGGGAGGGCGTCGACGGGCTGGTGCGGGGAGGCCGGCAGCGGCAGTCCGCGGGCCAGCCGCTCGGCGGCGGTCCGGGCGTCCGGGGCCCAGGCGTCGGCGCCCAGCAGCCGGGCGTGCCGGCCGTCGGGGCCGAACGCCGCGCCGCCCGCGATGACCGGCACCCCGGCGGCCTGGGCGGCCGTGATCGCGGTGTGCGCGGCGGGCAGCCGGGTGGACAGCGAGGCGGACAGCGCCAGCGCGTCGGGGGCGGTGCGGTGCAGGTGCGCGATCAGGTGCGGGGTGGGGCACTGGGCGCCCAGGTGGTCGACCCGCCAGCCGCGCAGCATCAGCACCTCGGCCAGCAGCCGGGCGGGGAAGGCGTGCCACTCGCCGTCGACGCAGGCCACCGCGATCCGGCCGGGCCGCCGCGGGCCGGCGGCGGCGGCGAACGCCGGGTGGCCGGAGACCAGGGCCACCACCCGGTCGTTGACGGCGGTGGCGGCGTGCTCCTGGATCACCGTGATCCGGTCGGCCGCCCACTCCCGCCCGATCCGGGCCTGGAGCGCGCCGATCACGTCGAGCAGCAGCGACTCCGGGTGCAGCCCCCGCTCCAGGGCCCCGGTCGCGAGCGCGGCGGCCCCGGCCTGGTCGCCGCCGAGGACGACCTCCCACAGCTCCTCGACCAGTTCCTCGGGCCGGGGGGCCGCGGCGCGGGGACGGGCGGGGGCCGGGGGCCGGCCGTGGGTGAGCGTGCCGGTCGGCGTGTCGGTGCTCATGCGTCGTCCCCTCGGCGTGCGCCGACCACGGGCAGGTGGCCGGGCGGGGGCGCGGCGATGACCATCACCGCCATGTCGTCGTGCCGGCCCTCCCGGAGCCACTGGGCGGTGAGCATCTGGACCCGTTCCACGATCGCCTCCGCGGGCATGCCCGCGCACTGTCCGAGCGCCTGGCGCAGCCGGTGGTCGCCGAACTGCTCCTGGCCGGTGGGCCCGCCCTTGGCCTCGGTGATCCCGTCGCTGTACAGGACGCACGCCTCGCCGGGGTCGAGCAGCACGGTGTCGGTGTGGGTGGTGGTCTCCGGCAGGACGCCGACGATGCTGCCCAGGGTGGTGGACTCGGTGACCCGGCCGTCGGCCCGGACCACCATCGGCGCGGGGTGCCCGGCGGCCGACAGCCGGACCCGGACCCGGTCCTGCTCGCGGCGCACCGAGGCCAGCACCAGGCTGGCGAAGCGGGTGTGGTGGGAGGTGAGCAGCGCCCGGTTGAGCAGGTGCAGGACCCGCTGGTGGTCGTCGGCCAGCGGCAGCAGCGCGTGCAGCGTGTTGCGCACCTTGCCGGTCATGACGGCGGCCTCCAGGCCCTTGCCGCTGACGTCGCCGAGCAGGGCGAGCGTCTCGCCGTCGGGGTCGGCCGCGGGGTGGACGTCGTAGAAGTCGCCGCCGATCCGGTCCCGGTCGACCGAGGCCCGGTAGCCGCCGGCGAAGTCCACCCCGTTGAGGTGTTCGAGCCGCGGCGGGAGCAGTTCGCGCATCAGCAGGTCGGTGACGGCGGCCTGCTCGGAGTACATGACGGCGGCGGAGACGGCGGCCCCGGCCCGGGCGGCGAACATCCGGGCGAAGACCTCCTCGTCGACGGGGAACGGGCCGCCGCCCGCCGCCCGCAGCAGCACCAGCGCCCCCGCCGGGACGCCGTGCCCGGGCAGCGGGGTGACCAGCACCGAGCCCACCCGGCCGAAACCGGCGGGCACCAGCCAGCGCGGCGTGGCGTCCGGGTCGATCCACCGCGAGGGCACCGGCGGGAACCCCTGGAGCGCCTCGGCCAGCCCGGGGATCTCGGCCGGGTCGGCCCGCACCTGGACGTGCGCCGGGTCGCCGCCGCGCAGGCAGGTCACGAAGCGCAGCGTCCGGCCGGAGCTGGGGGCGACCACCACGGCGGCGTCGGCGAGGTGCAGCGCGGCCTGGCGGACCGCCGTCTCCAGGATCCGGTCGACGTTCAGCGAGGACAGCAGCAGTCCGGACAGCCGGGTCAGCAGTTCCCAGTCGTGGGAGCCGCCGGCGGCGGTCCGCGGGAGCAGGGCCGGTCCGCCCTCCGGGACGACGAACCACCACACCGCGCTGCCGTCCGGGCGGGGCGAGGGGTGCGCCTCGACCGGTCCGGCGACCGGGTCGGTGTGCCGGACGGCCGCCGGGCGGGTGCCGTCGGCGGGCAGGTCCAGGTGGGCCCGGCGCAGCCAGGGCGGCACCGCGTCGGCCGGGGCGCCGTCGGCCGGGTCGCTGTCCGCCGGAGCGCCGTCCGCCGGGGCGGCCAGCAGGCGGCGGGCGCTGTCGCTGGCGTGCAGCAGTGCGCCGTCCGGTCCGAGCACCGCCACCGGGTAGGGGGAGCCGGCGAGGAACTCCCAGCCGGTGGTCGCCGCGGGAGAAGTCGGAAATGCCATCGTCCGGGCCCTGACGGACCCTCACCTCGCATTCGGTTTCCGTCGGCCCCCGGAGCCGGGTGGGGCCCGCTGCGGCCGACGGGTTTGGCGCGTCCTGCCGGGGTCCTGCGAGCGGATCCGGCGGGCCGCACCCGAACCGCCATGCTACTGCGGCCCGGTGGGGGCCCGGTCGGACGGAGCGGCCGTCACCCGCCGGACCGGGGGCCACTACCATGCCGACATGACCGATCACACCCACGGTGCCACCGGGGCGGACCCGGCGGACGTCGAGACGGTGCGGGCGCGGGGCGAACTGGACTGGGAGGACGCCCAGGAGTTCGTCCGGCGGTTGACGACCGCGCTCGAACGCTCGCCCCGGCTGCTGGTGGTCGACCTCGCCGAGGTCACCTTCGCCGACTCCTCGGTGCTGCACGGCCTGCTGATCGCCCACGGCCGGATGGCGGACGCCGGCGGGCGGCTGGTGCTGGCCGGGCCGCTGCGGGAACCGGTCCGCCGGCTGCTCGACCTGGCCGCCGCCACCGGGTACCTGCACCTCGCGGCGGACGCCGAGACGGCGGTGCGAAGTGCGTCCGGGACGAGCGTCACCCGTTCGCCGCGCACTCCACCGGTGTGATCAACGCATCGTCCGGGCAGCCGGATCACTGAAGCACCGTTCCCGTCCCGTTCGATTCGAGGTCACCCGATGTCCCGTGCCGAGACCGACCCGACACGGCGGCACCCCCCGACCATCCACCGCCCCCGCCCCGGCCCCCGCCTCCCGGTGCGCACCGCGGCCGAGGCCCGGGCCGCCGTCACCGAAGCGCTCGCCCGGTACTGCGCGACCGGGGACCGCCTGCACGGCGACGCCTGTCTCGCCGTCACCGAGCTGGTCACCAACGCGATCCGGCACGCGGGCGGGGTGACCGGGTTCGCCGTCCGGACCGGCGGCGGCGGCCGCACCCTGACGATCGACGTCGAGGACGCCGCCGACGCCCGCCCGCACGGCGACGCCGCCAACCTCCAGGACCCCACCCGCCTGGGCGGCCGGGGCTGGCCCCTGGTCCAACTGATCTCCACCGACTGGGAGATCCACCCGCTGCCCGGCGGCGGCAAGCTCATCCGCGTCACCCTGAGCGCCTGACGGGCTGCGGCCGGGGCCGGGCGGATTTCCCCCGAACGAGTGACCGGCCGAGCCGCCGACCCGGCACTTGGCACCCCGCGCCCCGCGTCCCACGTCCGGACAGGCCGAAGCCGCCCGGCGCGGCGCGGCCGACAGGGCGGTGGCGGTGACCGGGGGCGGTGACCGGTGGTGGCGTCAGGCCAGCAGCCGGGCCAGCCCGAGGTCGAGGTCGAGGTGGTCGGACTCGGTGCCGGGGGGCACCTCGGCGAAGGTGTCGACGAGGAAGGCCGCGACCGTGTCGGCGGGGATGCTGATCACCGCCCGTTCGCCCCGGGCGCCCAGCGTGATCAGCACCCGGCCGTCCATGCCGGGGGCGATCCGGACGTCGCCTTCGCCGCTCGGGGCGCGGCGGCCCTCGGCGAGCAGTTCGCGGCCGAACCACCAGACGACGTCCTCGTCGCCGGGGCGGTGCGGCGGGAAGGCCAGCCCGACGCCGTAGGGCAGCGCGGGGTCGAAGCGCAGTTGGCCGGTGACCGGGACGTGGGGGTAGGGGCTCTCCGGGAGGGTGACGGAGATCGGCCTGGACACGGCGGCGGACATGCGGGTCCCCATTCCTGTTCGTGCTGGTGTGCCGGTGGCGTGCCTGCGGGAGCGACCCGGTCCCGGGAGGGGCCGAGCGGCCGGGGGCGACGCCAGCGCGGGTACCCCGGGCGGGGCGGTCCACGCGAACGATGCGAAACCGTTACCGCGGCGCGGGCGGGTTTCCGTTCCGCCGGGCCGGGCAGCCGAAGGGGCGGTCGGCGTCCGCCGACCGCCCCTGACGTGGAGAGGACCCGACGATGGACATCGCCACCGGCAGCCCGCTGGACGGGCACGACCGCGACACGGTCGGGGAGGCACTGCAGGGCGCCCTGGTCGACCTCGTGGACCTGTCCCTGGTCGGCAAGCAGGCGCACTGGAACCTGTACGGCCCCCGTTTCCGCTCCGTCCACCTGCACCTCGACGAGGTGGTGACGACCGCCCGCGACTTCGCCGACCAGGTGGCGGAGCGGGCGGCGGCGATCGGCGTCAGCCCGGACGGGCGGGCCGCGACCGTCGCGGCCGGCGGCCTGCCCGGGGTGCCCCCCGGCTGGCAGGTCGACACCGAGGTGGTGGAGCAGCTAGTGGGGGCGCTCTCCGCGGTGGTCGCCCGGATGCGTGAGCGGATCGCGAAGACCGGCGAGGCCGACCCCGTCACGCAGGACCTGCTGATCACGGTGACCGCGGCGCTGGAGAAGCACGCCTGGATGTTCCGGGCCGAGCACGTGCACCGGCCCTGAAAAGGCCCGAACCGGCCCGACCGGCCCCGTACCGGCTCTGACCTGCGGCACGGCCCGCTCCGGCACTCTCCGGGAGCCGGGCGCGGCGGTCGCGGAAAAAATTTCTCGGCCTCCCCTGCATACTTCACACTGGCCGGGACATACGGCGCGCGGTGACCCGGCCGATCGGCCGGGCTTGCCGCGTGCCGTCGTGCGGCGGACGGGGCCCCCGATCAGCGGGGGCCTTGATGAGCGAGGAGAACGCCTGATGGCGGTGGAGCATGCGTCCGAACGGCTCGTCGAGCTGCTGACCCGGGACGATGCGGTGCAGGAGCAGTGGGTGTCGGCCGTGGCCGCGTCCCTGGGCGGCCGGATCAGCCGGGCCGAGCTGGAGCGCGAACTGACCGACCTCTACCAGGCCCTGGTCCAGGCCCTGGGCAAGAGCGGCCTGGACTGGCAGGACGAGGCGTACTCGGAGGTGCGCGCCCTGCTGGTGGAGCTCTCCCGCAGCCGGGCCCGGTACGGTTTCACGCCCACCGAGACGGCCGTCACCGTCTTCGCCGGCAAGGACGTGCTGGAGCCCAGCACGGCCAGCACCGCCGAGGACATCACGGCCTACCTGCAGCTGACCCGGCTGCTCGACGCGCTCGGTCTGTTCACCATCGAGGCGTACGCCCGCACCCGGGAGGAGATCATCAGCGCGCAGGCCGAGCAGCTGCTCGAACTGTCCACGCCGGTGGTCAAGCTGTGGGAGAACGTGGTCGCGGTGCCGCTGGTCGGCACCCTGGACTCGGCCCGCACCCAGGTGGTGATGGAGAAGCTGCTGCAGAGCCTGGTGGACTCCGGGTCCGAGCACGCGATCATCGACATCACCGGCGTGCCCGCGGTGGACACCGAGGTCGCCCAGCACCTGCTGAAGACCGTGGTCGCCGCCCGGCTGATGGGCGCCGAGTGCACCATCTCCGGCATCCGCCCGCAGATCGCCCAGACCCTGGTCGCGCTCGGCGTGCAGTTCGGCGACATCGTCACCAAGGCCACCCTGCAGGACGCGCTGCGCCACGTCCTGCAGCTCAGCGGCGCTCAGGCCCCCTCGGGCGGCGCCCGGTGAGCGAGCGCGTCCCCGTCCTGAAGATCGGCCAGGTCCTGCTGGTCTCCATCCAGGTCGACCTGGAGGACCAGATCGTCCTGGACCTGCAGGACGACCTGGCCGAGCGGATCGTCGCCACCGGCGCGAACGGTGTCGTCATCGACATCACCGCGCTGGAGATCGTCGACTCCTTCGTCGGCCGGATGCTCGCCAACACCGCCGCCATCTCGCGCATGCTGGACGCCGAGACGGTGGTGGTCGGCATGCGCCCGGCGGTGGCGATCACCCTGGTCGAGCTGGGGCTCTCGCTGGGCGGGGTGCGCACCGCGCTCACCCTGGAGAAGGGTCTGGCCCTGCTGGAACGCGACCGTACCGCGCGTACGGGCCGCCCATGACCGGCCCCAGGGTGGTGGAGGACGAGCAGGCCGTACCGATCGGGTCCAACGACGACGTGGTCCGGGCCCGGCAGACCGTCCGGACGTACGCCCAGCAGTGCGGGCTGTCGCTGGTCGACCAGACCAAGCTGGTCACCGCCGCCAGCGAGCTGGCCCGCAACACCCTGGTCTACGGCGGCGGGGGCTCGATGCGCTGCGCCGCCGTGCGCAGCGGCGCCCGGGTGGGCGTGCACGCCGTGTTCGAGGACAGCGGCCCCGGCATCCCCGACCTGGACCTCGCGCTGACCGACGGCTGGACGTCCGGCGGCGGCCTGGGCCTGGGCCTGAGCGGGGCGCGCCGGCTGGTCGACGAGTTCGAGCTGCACAGCGAGCCCGGTTCCGGGACGAGGGTCTCGGTGACCAAGTGGGCCCGGTGACGCCCGCCCTGGCCGTGTGCGAGGACACCGTGTGGTTCCGGCACTCGGACTCGCTGCCCGCCGCCGCCCGCGGCGCGGCCCGGCAGCTCGCCCACCGGATCGGGCTGCTGCCCGAGCGGGTCGGCGAGGTGGCGCTCGCCGTCAGCGAGGCCGCCACCAACCTGCGCCGGCACGCCGTGGACGGGGCGATGGTGCTGCGCGTGGTGCGCACCGACACCGAGGCGGCGCTGGAGTTCCTCACCATGGACAGCGGGCCCGGGATGGCGGACGTGCCCGCGGCGCTGGCCGACGGCTACTCCTCCGGTCCGACCCTGGGCATCGGCCTGGGCGCGATCTCCCGGCTCGCCGACGCCTTCGACCTGCACTCGCTGCCCGGCCGCGGGACGGTGATGACCGCCCGGTTCTGGAACCGCACCCCGGCGGGCCGGGCCGCCGCGGCGGGCGAGCCGGTCGCGGCCGGGCTGACCCGGCCGATGAGCGGGCAGGAGCTGTGCGGGGACGCCTGGGCGGTGCGCGCGGTCGGCGCGGGCCCGTCGGCGGTCCCGGCCGCGCCGGCGGCGGCCGAGCCGCCGGGAGCCGCCGCGGCGGCCCGGCTGGACTGGTCGGTGCTGACCAACCGGGCGCCGCGCACCCACCTCGCCGCCACCCCGGAACGGGCCGGCGACACCGGCGCGTTCCTGCTGATGTTCTGCGACGGCCTGGGCCACGGCCCGCTGGCCGCCCGGGCCGCCTCGGACGCCGTCGCGGCCTTCCACCGCGGTTCCGCGCACCGGCCCGAGCAGGTGCTGGCCGACCTGCACCGGGTGCTGCGCAGCGGGCGCGGCGGGGCGGTCGCGGTCGCCCTGGTCGAGCCCGCCGAGGCCCGGGTGACGCTCTGCGGGGCGGGCAACGTCAGCGCCTTCGTCGTGGACCCCGCCACCGGGAACCGCCGTTCGCTGCCCTCCGCCCCCGGCATCGTCGGGCACCAGCTGCCCGCGCCGCACACCGTCCGGCAGGACCTGCCGCCCGGCAGCGCGGTGGTGCTGCACTCGGACGGCCTGACCGACCGCTGGAAGGCCGCCGACGTCCCCGGGATCTTCTCCCACCTGCCCGTCACCGCCGCGGCCCTGCTGCTGCGCGAGGCGGGGGTGCGCCGGGACGACGCGGGCGTGGTGGTCGCGAAGGGCGCCTGGTGAGCGCGCGCCCCGGCCCCTCCACCGAGCACGCGGTGGAGGTTCCGTCCGTACACCTGGAGAGCACGCCCGTGGGTACCGTGCAGGACACCTTCGCGCTGCGCCGCAGCGCCCGCGCCGTCGCCGACCTGCTCGGCGCGGACGGCCAGGACGCCGTCCGGCTGGCCACCGCGCTGAGCGAACTCGGCCGCGGCCTGCTCGGCGCCGACCGGCTGGCCGCTGCGTTCGACCTCCAGCCGGGGCCACCGGCCGTCCTGCGGGTCACCCTGACCTGGCAGGGCGGGCACCGGCTGCCCGAGGAGGCGCTGGAGGCGTCCGGCCGGCTGCTGCCCACCCACCAGGAGCACACCGGGGACGGCGGCCTGGTCCGGGTCGAGCAGCGGCTCGGTCCCGTCCCCGGGCCCGTCCCGGAGCTGGCCGGCCGGATCCGCGACCTGCTCGCCGCGCACACCGGCCCCAGCGCCCTGGAGGACTCCCGGGCGCAGACCCGCGACCTGATCGCCGCGCTGGAGCACACCCGGGCCCAGCGCGAGGAACTGCGCCGCCTGAACAGCGAGTTGGAGGAGACCAACCGGGGCGTCCTGGCGCTGTACTCGGAGCTGTCCGAGGAACTGGAGGAGACCAACCGTGGCGTGGTCGCGCTGTACGCCGAACTCGACGAGAAGTCCCGGCAGCTGCGCGAGGCGAGCGAGGCCAAGAGCCGGTTCTGGGCGAACGTCAGCCACGAGCTGCGCACGCCCGTCAACGCGGTGGTGGGCCTGGCCGAGCTGCTGCGCGCGGACGCCGACGCCCCGGCCGAGGAGCGGGCCCACCAGCTGTCGCTGATCGCCGACTCCGGCCGCACCCTGCTCGCCCTGGTGGACGAGCTGCTGGACGTCGCGAAGGCGGAGTCCGGCACCCTCGACCCGCAGTGGGCGCCGCTGGACCTGCGCGCCGTCCTGGCCCACCTGGACGGCACCCTGCGCGGCCTGGCCCGCCCCGGCGTCGCGCTGCGGATCGGCCCGGCGCCCGCCGGGCCGGGGGCGCTGCTCGGCGACGAGACGATGCTGGTGCGGATCCTGCGCAACCTGCTGTCCAACGCGCTGAAGTTCACCGAGCGCGGGTCGGTGGAGCTGGCCACCCGGGTCGAGGACGGCCCGGACGGCGGCCCGGTCCTGGTGCTGACCGTCACCGACACCGGCATCGGCATCCCGGCCGACCAGCAGGAGCGGGTCTTCGAGGAGTTCTACCAGGTCCGGGGCCCGCACCAGCGCGGCCGCCGGGGCACCGGCCTGGGCCTGCCGTACGCCCGGCGGCTGACCGAGATCCTCGGCGGCACGCTGCGCCTGGACAGCGAGCCGGGCCGGGGCACCGCGATCACCGTCCGGCTGCCCGCGCACCCCGCGCCGCCGGCCGACACCCGGTGGGCCGTGCTGGTCGCGGTCGACGACGACCCGGTGTTCCGGGGCGTGCTGCGCCCGCTGCTGGACGAGATCGCCGACCGGGTGGTGGAGGCGCACGACGGCGCCGCCGCGCTCGCCGCCGTCCGCGACGCCCGGCCGGACGGGATCGTCCTCGACCTGCACCTGGGCGAGGTCGACGGCTACCAGGTGCTCGCCGACCTGCGGGCCGACCCGGGGCTGCGGCAGATCCCGGTGGTCATCCTCACCTCCGCCTCGCTCACCGCCGCCGACCGGGCCCGGCTGGCGCACGCCCGCGCCGTGCTGCCCAAGTCCGGCCTGAGCGCCGCGCGGATCGCCGCCGCCCTGTCCGCCCCCCGCGCCGCCGCGCCGCGGCGACCGCTGCCGCCCGAGGACGGATCGTGACCAGCACCAGCCCCGACGCCGGACCCGCCACCGTCCTGGTGCTCGACGACAACGACACCACCCGGTACATCGTCGGGAGCTGGCTGCGCCGCTCCGGGCACACCGTCGTCGAGGCGGTCGACGGCACCCAGGCCCTCGCCCTGCTGGAGCGCACCCCCACCGCCGAGCTGCCCGAGATCGCCGTGGTGGACATCAGCCTGCCCGACATGACCGGCTTCGAGGTGTGCGAGCGGATCAAGCGGGTGCCGCGCACCTCGGCGCTGCCCGTCGTGCACATCTCCGCCACCGCGATCGAGGCCAGCGACCGCACCCAGGGCCTGCACCGCGGCGCCGACGCCTACCTGACCGAGCCGATCGACTCGGCCGAGCTCCAGGCCACCGTCACCGCCGTGCTGCGCTACACCCGGGCCCGCCGGCGCGCCGAGCGGCTGGCCGCCCGGGTCGCCGCCCTGCACCGCAGCACCCTCGCCCTGTACGGGGCCGCCGACCCGGACGCCCTGGTCACCTCGGCCGTGCTCGGCGCGGTCCGGCTGGGCGCCGCCCGGGCCACCGCGATCGCCCTCGGGCCGGACCGCGACACCCTGCACCTGGCCCACCACGACCCGGCGCTGCCCGAGGACGGCCCGGTGCGGCTGCTGGCGGCCCCGCCCGTCCTGCTCGACGTGCTCGCCCACCACACCCTGGGCGACGCCACCGGCACCGACACCGCCCTGCTGGACGCCGCGGAGTGGGGCGCCGTGCTGGCCGACCACGGCCTGGACGGCGCGGGCCTCCCGGCCGGGCCGGTCGCCCTGGTGGTGGCCCGCACCAAACCCGGCCGGCCGCTGCTCGCCGTGGTCGCCGACCGGGACGCGGTCGCCGACCGGGACGAACGCGGCCTGCTCCCCCAGCTCACCCAGGCCGCCGCGCTCGCCCTGGAGGCCCAGCGCAGCCAGGCCGAGGAGCACGCCCTGGCGCTGACCCTGCAGCGCAGCTTCCTGCCCAGCAGGCTGCCCGCCGTCCCGGGCGTCGAACTCGCCGTCCGGTACGAGCCCGCCTCGGCCCGCAGCGAGATCGGCGGCGACTTCTACGAGGCCATCGACACCCCCGACGGCCTGCTGCTGGCGATCGGCGACGTGGCCGGCCACTCGCTGGAGGCCGCCATGGCGATGGGCGAGCTGCGGCACGCGCTGCGCGCCTACGCCATCGAGGGCCACGACCCGCGGACCCTGCTGCACCGGCTGGACGCGCTGATGACCCGGCTGCGCCCCGGCCTGACCGCGACGGTGTGCCTGGTGCTGATCGCACCCGACCGCCGGCGCATCGAGGTCGCCAACGCCGGCCACCTGCCGCCGCTGCTGCGGCTGCCGGACGGCTCGACCCGCTACCTGACCGAGCACGGCATCCTGCTCGGCCTGAACGTCCCGCAGCCGCCGACCGTCGAGTACGCCGTCGAGCCCGGCAGCACCCTGCTGCTGGTCACCGACGGCCTGATCGAAGTGCCCGGCGAGCACCTCCAGGCCGGTCTGGACGCCCTGCGGGACGCCTTCGCCGACGCGCCGCCGGAGCTGGACCGGGCGGGCGACCTGCTGCTGTCCTCGTTCGCCCGGGCCCAGACCGACGACGTGGCCCTGCTCGTCGCCCGGCTCGACTGACCGCGTCCCCGGCCACCGCCGGGCCGCACCGGCTCCCGCCGGCTCCCACCTGCTCCCACCTGCTCCCCGTCCACCCGGAAGCCCCCTGCACCGTACGGAGCCCCCGTGCCCGAGTACGACCTGACCATCGAGGTCCGCACCCATCCCGTGGGGGCGACCGTCGTCGCGCTCGCGGGCGAGCTCGACTACCACACCGCGCCGCGCCTGCACCGGGCGGTGGAGCGGACCTCCGAGGCACTGCCGCTGGTCCTGGACCTCGCGCTGCTGAGGTTCTGCGACTCGCTCGGCGTGGCCGAGCTGCTGTTCGCGTTCCGCCGCACCCGGGCGGCGGGCACCTCGCTCGCCCTGGTCGGCACCAGCGCCGACGTCGGGCGGCTGCTCACCATGACCGGCGTGGACCGGCTGCTGCCGCACCACGACACGGTCGACGCCGCCGTCGGCGCGCTCCGCCCGGACGGCTGAGCCCCCGCCCCCGGTCACTCCTCGGGCCGCGCCGGTCAGCCCTCGGGGCGGGCCGGGCCGCCCGCGGCCAGCTCCGGCTCCAGCCCCTCGCTGAGCGGCGGCGGGACCGGGCGGCCGGTGTCGCGCCGCCAGCCCTCGAACGCCCAGGCGGTGGCGGCCACCAGGGCCACCCCGAGCAGCCAGCCGCCGAGCACGTCACTGACCCAGTGCACCCCGAGCGCGACCCGGGTGAACCCCACCCCCAGCACGCTCAGCCCGGCCGCCGCCCGGGCCGCCCACCGCCACCCCGGGCGCAGTGCCGGGGAGAAGACCAGCAGCAGCACCGTGCAGCAGGTCGCCGCGGTCATCGCGTGCCCGGACGGGAACGAGAAGCCGGGCGCGTGCGCGACCGGATCGGGCAGCGACGGGCGGGCCCGGGCCACCGCCGCCTTGACCGCCCAGCCGATCAGTCCGGCGGCGGTCGTGGTGGCGGCGGCCCACACCGCCAGCCGCCAGGCCCGCCGCCACAGCAGCCAGCCGACGGCCGCCGCGACCAGCAGCCGCATCGTCAGCGGGTCCCACACCCCGTTGCTGAGGGCGCGCAGCACCGAGAGCACGGCCGGATGGTCGCGCACGACGGCGTGCAGCCGCTGCGCCGCGCCCGCGTCGAGCCGGTGCAGCGGCCCCCAGTGCGCCTCGATCAGCACCAGCAGCAGCGCGGTCGGCACCGCGGCCACCGCGGACGCGCCGACGGCGGCGAGCAGCCGCTCGCCCAGGCGCAGGTCGGCGTCCCGCAGCTTGCGGTGGAGGAGGGTGGGGCGGCGGATCACTACTGGGTCCTCTCGGGGCCGGCGGGCGGGGCGGGCGACGGGTCGGGGTCGGACACGGGGGCCGACGGGTCGGGGTCGGGTGACGGGTCGGGGTCGGGGGCGGGCGTCGGTTCGGCGGTCCGCGCCTCGGCGGCCAGCGGGTCGGGCAGGACCGGGCCGGGCCGGCCGGTGCGGTCGGCCTCCAGCTGGGCGGCGAAGGAGAGGCCGAGGAACAGCGCGATCGCCGTCAGGTACGCCCACACCAGCAGCGAGAACACCGCGCTGAGCGGGCCGTAGACGGCGTCGAAGGAACCGCTCAGGCGCAGGTAGAGGCTGAGCAGCCAGGTCGCCGCCAGCCAGAGCACCAGGTGGACGCCCGCACCGAACGCCAGCCAGCTGTAGCCGGGCTGGCGGCGGCGGGGGGCCCGGCGGAAGATCACGGCCGCCGCGGCGAGGGTGAGCACCACCCCGACCGGCCAGCGCAGCAGGGTCCAGGCGGCGGCGGTGCCCGGACCCAGTCCGAACACCTCGTCCGCGGCGGCGGCGACCTGCGGCCCGGCCACCAGGACCAGGAAGCCGACGCCCAGCGGCAGGCCCGCGCCCGCCGCCATCAGCAGGCTGCGCCCGTACTTGCGGTCGAACGGCCGGTCCCGTTCGATGCCGTAGATCCGGTTCGCCCCGCGTTCGATCTGGGACATCGCGGTCACCAGGTTGGCCACCGCGAACAGCGCGCCGAACCAGAGCGCGACGGTGCCGCCGTCGCGGTGCCGGCTGCGGTCGAGCACCTCGCTGACCAGGCCCGCGCTGGACGCCGGGACCATCCGCTGGATGCTCGCCGCGACCAGCTGTCCCACCGGACCGCCGTGCAGCGAGGAGGCCAGCCCGACCACCGCGATCGCGAACGGCACCAGGGCCAGCACCACCTGGAAGGCCAGCGCCCGGGCGTGGCTGAACCCGTCCGCGTACCGGAACCGCACGAAGGCGTCCCGGGCCAGCGGCCACCAGGACTGCCGGCGCAGGGCCACCACGGCCTCGTCCGCGGAGAGGTGCTCCCGGCCGGGCCTGACCCGGCTCGCCGTGCCCATCAGGCCACTTCCCGCCGGGCGGCGAGGGCGCCCGCCGCGGGGTGGACGGGGGCCGCGAGGGCGGCCGTCCCGGGGGCGGTCTCCGGCGCGGCGGCGGGGACGCGGACCAGCAGGGCGTCCGGCCGGACGGTCAGGGTGAGGGTGCGGCCGTCGCCCACCGGGTCGCCGTCGCACTCGCGGGGCTGGGCGCGCTCGGCGGTGAGGGCGATGCGGCGGCCCCGGAAGTGTTCGAGCGGGGCGGCCGGGCCGGGGCGGTGGGTGCCGGTGAGCAGGGCGTGCACGGCCCGCCCCCAACCGCTCGGCCCGTGCGGCTGGACCAGGACCAGGTCGAGCAGCCCGTCGTCGGGCTCGGCGTCGGGCAGCAGCCGGACGCCGCCCTGGAGGGAGCCGACGTTGCCGACGACGGCGGCCCGCACCTGGCGGCGCACCGGCTCGGCGTCGTCCACGGCGACGGTCAGGGTGAAGCGCCGGTCGCCCAGGTGCCGGGCGGCGGCGAGCACGTACGCGGGCCAGCCGAGGCGGCGTTTGAGGGTGCGGCCGGTGTCGGCCATCACGGCGGCGTCCAGTCCCATCCCGGCCATGGTCGCGGCGGCCCGGGCGGGCAGGTCGTCGCCCTCGGCCCGCATCAGGTCGATCCGGCGGGTGCGGCCGGCCAGGGCGGCGTCCAGCGCGGCCTCGGGGTCGGTCGGCAGGCCGAGGTTGCGGGCCAGCAGGTTGCCGGTGCCGCAGGGGACGATCGCCAGGGTCGCGCCGGTGCCGGCCAGGACTTCGGCGCAGGCCGTCACGGTGCCGTCGCCGCCGCAGGCCGCCACCAGCCGGGCGCCGTCGGCGAGGGCCCGCCGGGCGGCGGCCCGGCCGCAGTCCTCGGCCTCGCCGGGCAGCAGCAGGGGCGGCCGGTGGCCGTGCGCGGTCAGCACGGCGGAGAGCCGGTGCAGCAGGGCGTCGTCCACCGAGAGCGGGTTGTAGACCAGCGCGACCCGCAGCGGGACGGCGGGGGCCGGGGTGGCGGGAGCGGCCGGGGTCCGGCGGGCGCGGGCGGGCAGCGCGCGGTGCACCACCCACAGGGCGGCCGCGCCGTTGAGCGCGCCGGCCAGCACGTCGGTGGGGTGGTGCATGCCCCGGTAGAGCCGGCTGGCCGCGACCAGGACCGGTACCGCCCAGGCCAGCGCGCACAGCAGGACCCGCCACCGGCCGCGCAGCAGGTGCAGCGCGAGCAGGCCGAGGCCGCCGTACAGCGCGGTGGCCGCCCCGACGTGCCCGGACGGGAAGCTGGAGGTGGGCAGCGCCCCGTCCAGCCGGGCGACGTCCGGCCGGGCCCGGTCCACCACGTGGGCGGCGGTCACGAACAGCGTCGCCTGGAGCGCCACCGCGCCCGCGAGCAGCGCCGCCGGGCGCCACCGGCGCCCGAGCAGCAGCAGGAGCGCGACGACCGCCGTCACCGTCACGATCGCGGGGGTGAAGGCGAGCGCGGACAGCCAGGAGCTGGCCGTGGTCAGCGCGTCGGTGCGGTGCCCGGCCAGCCAGGAGACCAGCCCGTTCTCGCCCGGGTCCCACCAGCCGCCCGGCGGGTGGGTGATCAGCAGCCCGACGGCGACCAGCGCCGTCCCCTGCCCGACCACCGCCGCCAGTACCCCGAGCGGTGCGGCCCGCCCCTGTGTCCTCGTCATGGGACCCGTGTCCCCCGGTCCGCGGTTTTCATCCCCGACCGGTCCGACCAGGCGTCGATCGCCGCGCAGCGGGTAACCGAGCGCCCGCCACAGCCACCGCCCCGGACGGAGGGACCCCATGACCACCGAGACCGCGCCCGAGCCCACCCCGGCACCCGCCGGGCCCGCGCTCGCGGCCGTCCCCGGCCCCTCGCTCACGGCCGTCCCCGCGTCACTACCCTCCGACCGCGGCCAGGTGCTGCGCCGCCGACTGGAAGGGCTGCTGGGCATCGCCGCGACCGAGGGCAACCTGCTGACCCCGCTGCGCAACGGCGACGAGATCTTCCCCGCCATGCTGGAGGCCGTCGACGGCGCGCGACGCACGGTCGACCTGATGACCTTCGTCTACTGGCGCGGCGACATCGCCCGGACCTTCGCCCGGGCGCTGGCCCGCAAGGCCGCGGAGGGCGTCCGGGTGCGGCTGCTGCTGGACGGGTTCGGCAGCCGGCTGATCGAACCGGACCTGATCGAGCTGATGGAGGGGTGCGGCGTCCGGATCTCCTGGTTCCGGCGTCCGGTGCGGCTGTCGCCCTTCAAGCAGAACCACCGCTGCCACCGCAAGGTCCTGGTGGTGGACGGCCGGACGGCGTTCACCGGCGGCGTCGGGATCGCCGAGGAGTGGTGCGGCGACGCCCGGCACCCGGGCGAGTGGCGCGACACCCACGTCCGGGTGGTCGGGCCCGCCGTGGACGGCATCGCCGCCGCCTTCGCGCAGAACTGGGCCGAGTGCGCCCCCGGCACGCTGTACGACGCGGCGGACCGGTTCGAGGAGCACGAGCAGCCGGGCGACTCGGTGGTCCAGGTGGTGCGGGGTTCGGCCGCCGTCGGCTGGCAGGACCTGCAGACCCTGATGCGGGTGGTGATCTCCTCCGCCGAGCGGCGGCTGCGCCTGGCGACCGCGTACTTCGCGCCCGACGACTACTTCGTCGGCCTGCTCTGCGACGCGGCCCGCCGGGGCGTCGCGGTCGACCTGCTGGTGCCGGGGCGGCACACCGACAAGCGGGTGTGCCAGCTGGCGGGCGAGCGGCACTTCGGCCGGCTGACCGCCGCCGGGGTCACGGTCTGGCGGTACGGGCCGACGATGATGCACGCCAAGGTGCTGACCGTGGACGGGACGGCGGCCGTGGTCGGCTCGGCGAACTTCAACCGGCGCTCGCTCGACCACGACGAGGAGGTGGTGCTGGCCGTGGTGGACCCGGAGTTCACCGCCGGCCTGGACCGGCACTTCGACGAGGACCTGACCCGCAGCGAGGCCGTCGTCCCGGAGCGCTGGCACCGCCGCGGCCCGGCCCGGCGGGCCCTGGAGGCGGCCACCGCCCCGATCCGGCACTTCCTCTGACGCCGAGCCCGCCGACGACGTCCGCAATCACGAACTCCCTTGCGGCGCAACCGGTTTGGAAAAATCCTACCGGGCAAAGCGACGCCCATGAGACGCATCACTTCGGTCATATCCGTCCTGGCCCACGCCGTTGCGGCCGTCCTGGTCATCTGGATCCTGCTGGACCTCTTCAAGGCCAACCAGGGGAACTCCGTCGTCAGTTGGTTCCACGACGCCGCCGACTGGCTGTCGGGCTGGTCCCGCGGCCTGTTCAGCGTGTCGAACCACACCGGTCAGGTCCTGCTCGACTACGGCCTGCCCGCCCTGGTCTACGTCGTCCTCGGCAACCTCGTCACCCGCGCCCGCGCCCTCGACTGAACCGGCCCGCGGCGATCGTCAGAGCAGTAGAGCGCAGGAAGAGCGACGGAGGAGAACGGCAATGGAAGCGAACAAGCCCGAGGGCGGTTCGGTGGACCGGGTGACGACGGTCGCCGGCCGGGTGGGTTTCGTGGCCCGGGGCGTGGTGTACGCCCTGGTCGGGGTGCTGGCCCTGCGGATCGCGTTCGGGTCCGGCGGTGAGGACGCCGACCGGCAGGGGGCCCTGCACCAGGTGGCGATGCAGCCGTTCGGCGAGGTGCTGCTGTGGGCACTGGCCGTCGGCTTCGTCGGGATGGCGCTGTGGCGGGCCTCGACGGCGGTGTTCGGCGAGGCCGGGCAGAAGAAGACCGGCTCCCGGCTGCTGTCGGCGGGCCGGGCCGTCTTCTACGCCTCGGTGGCCTGGGGAACGGCCGCGTACGCGGCGGGCTCCGGCGGCGGGTCCGACAGCGACTCGGCCTCCAAGGACTGGACGGCCACCGCGCTGGCCCAGCCCGGCGGGCGCTGGCTGGTGGGCGCCGTCGGCCTGGGGCTGGCCGCCGTGGGCACCGCCATCGCCGTGCGCGCCCTGCAGCGGCGCTTCCTGCGCAAGCTCGACACCTCGTCGATGCACCCGCGCACCCGCAGCGCCGTGACCGGCACGGGCCTGTCCGGCAACGTGGCCCGCGGCAGCGTCTACGCCGCCGCCGGGGCCTTCGTGGTGGTGGCGGCCGTCCGCTTCGACGCGGACCGGGCCAAGGGCATGGACGACACCCTGCGCTCCTTCGCCTCCA
Organism: Kitasatospora sp. NPDC090308; assembly: GCF_044769485.1. Classification (NCBI taxonomy): domain Bacteria; kingdom Bacillati; phylum Actinomycetota; class Actinomycetes; order Kitasatosporales; family Streptomycetaceae; genus Kitasatospora; species Kitasatospora sp. NPDC090308. The sequence goes on from NZ_JBIVXY010000010.1 coordinate 155,954, forward strand.
GTGCGGCGGGCCCGTGGCTGCTCGCCGCGGTGGCCTGCGGCCTGGTCCTGTACGGCGTGTTCTCCTTCGCCTCCGCCCGCTGGCGCCGCTTCTGACCGTCGACCGTCCCGGGCAGGCCACGGGGCCCGGCGGTACGCGTCCTGCGTACCGCCGGGCCCCGTCGTGTGTCGTGCCGGTCGCGGCCGCTCAGGTCGCGACGGTGAGCGGGGGCTCCCAGCTGACGGTGGCGGGGTCGTCGGCGGCGTGGCGGGCGGCCCAGGTGAGCAGGGCGGTGCGGCAGGCGTGGTCGAGGTGGCGCAGGCCGGTCCAGTCGAGTTCGACGGCGCGGCCGACCGGGAGCGATTCCAGGGCGTCCAGCAGGCGCGGCAGGCGCAGGAAGGTGGCGTTTCCGCTGAGCCGCACCTTCAACGGCCCGCCGGCACCGGTGCCGGTGCCGGTCCCGGTCCCGGCGTCGGTTTCGGCGTCGGTTTCGGCTTGGGTGAGGTCGATGTGCAGGTGGGAGGTCTGCCAGGCGCTCCGGGCCACCGCGAGGGCCACGCCGATCAGGACGCCCTCGAAGAGGGTGGTCAGCACGACGGCCCCGGTGGTGACGGCCAGCACCAGCAGCTCGCCGCGCTGGCCGCGCCACAGGGCGGCGGCCGGGCGCAGCGGGATCAGCTTGGCCCCGGCGTGGATCAGCACGCCGCCGAGCACCGCGAGCGGGATCAGCCCCAGGACGGCGGGCAGCAGCGCGGCGAACAGCAGCAGCCACAGCCCGTGCAGGACGCGGGACGCCTTGGTGCGGGCGCCCGCCTGGACGTTGGCGGCGCTGCGGACGATGACTGCGGTCATCGGGAGGGCGCCGAGCAGTCCGCACAGGGTGTTACCGATGCCCTGGGCGGTGAGTTCGCGGTCGTAGTCGGTGCGCGGCCCGTGGTGCATCCGGTCGACGGCGGCGGCGCTGAACAGGCTCTCGGCGGAGGCGATCAGGGCGAACGCGAGGACGGTGCCGAGCCCGGCCGCGCCCGCGACCGCGGCGAAGCCGTCCGCGGTGGGGAGGGCGACCGCGCCGAGCAGGCCGTCCACCCGGACCCGGGGCACGTCCAGGCCGAACAGCGCGGTGGCCCCGGCGGCCAGGGCCACCGCGGCCAGCGGCGCGGGCACCGCCCGGACGGCGGCGGGCAGCTTCGGCCACACCACCAGCAGGGCGACCGTGGCGGCGCCCATCAGCAGGGCGGTGGTCGCGGCCCGGCCGGTGAACCAGTCGGCGGCCAGCGCGGGCAGGTGGAGGATCTTCCCGCCGCCGCTGCCGGGGGCGGTGCGCCCGGAGACGGCGTAGAGCTGGCCGAGGATCAGGATCAGTCCGATGCCGGCCAGCATGCCGTGCACGACGGACAGCGAGATCGCCCGGAACCAGCGGCCGGTGCGCAGCAGCCCCATGGCGATCTGGAGCAGGCCGGCGGCCAGCACCAGCACGCCGAGCGAGCCGAGGCCGAAGCGCTGGACGGCGTCGAACACGAGGACGGTCAGGCCGGCCGCCGGGCCGCTGACCTGGAGGCTGCTGCCGGGCAGCAGGCCCACCACGAGGCCGCCGACGATGCCGGTGACCAGCCCGCGTTCGGCGGGCGCGCCGGAGGCGACGGCGATGCCGACGCAGAGCGGGACGGCGACCAGGAAGACCACCAGCGAGGCGGGCAGGTCCTGGCGCCAGTGCGCGAGCGCCCCGCGCAGGGCGGCGGCGCGGCCGGGGCCGGACCGGGCGGCGGCGCGGTCGGACGGCGGGGTGCGGTCGGGGTCGGGGCCGGGCGGCGGGGTGCGGTGCGGAGTGGTGTTCACAGCGCTCGGGCCTCTCCGGTCGGAAGGACGCGGGCGTGGTGGTGCACGGACGGTCGCATCGGGGTTCTCCTTCCGCCCGCCCGGCGTCGGCCGGACGGGGGTGCTGTCGGTGGGCAGCGGAGCGTGCCGACGGGTCGTCACAGCGACCGGGCGGCCCCGGGTTCGGGGGCGCGCCGGTGTCCGGACCGTCGCCGTCGGCTCGCGGGCCCGCTCAGCAGCGGAACACCTGGAGGCGCGCGAGCGCGGCCGGTCTGGACCCGCCGGCGGTCGTCGGGGCGGGGTGCGCGGGGGCGGTGGTGGTGTCGGGGGCGGTCTCCTCCCCCGGCCGGGCCGGGGGACGGGCGGGCGGGCCGCCGTTCACCCGGTGCCGGCCGGCGGACCGGCCCGCCGGGGCCGGGGCCTCCTGGTGGGGCGCGCCCTCCAGGTGCTCCTCCGCGACGGTCGCGGTGGCCGCGCGGGGCGCCCGGGCCTGGGCCGGGGGCCCGGCGGTGAGGACGGTGAGCACGGCCGCGAGGACGGCGGCCAGCAGCACGGCGAGGCAGCCGCCCCGCGCCCTCCCCCGTCCGGTCATCCCCGCCTCCCCCGGCGTCCGCCCGGCCCGGTCGCCGTGCCGTTCCAGCTTACGTACGGAACGTCACCGCGTAAGGGGTTTCGGAGATTCAAAGGCGAGTAAAACCCGCTGGTAGAACGGAATATGACGATCCGTCGAACAGTTCGGACACGGACCCGGGCCCGCGCGGGCGCTCACCCTGCGTGGCACGCGGCGGCGCACACCGGCGCACGCGCGCCGACGCGCCCCGGCGGCACGCCCCGGCGGTGCGTGGCGGCCCGCCCGGGAGGCGGGCAGGCTGGACGGGTGCGGGGGCGGACGGGCGCGGAGCCGGGAGCGGAGGTGACGGGCGATGGGCCGTGACGAGCGGGACGCGGCCGGGGCCGTGGTGCTCGGCCTGCTGGAGGACTCCCACCGGACCGGGCCGAGGGACCTGCCGGGGCTGTTGCAGGGCGCGGCCCGGCGGCTCGGCCTCACCGGCGCCTGGCTCTACCTGGCCGACGTGCAGGAGAAGTACCTGACCGCGCTGCCCGTCCCGCCGGAGGACCCGCGGGTCACCGGGCCGACCGGCCCCGGGCTGCTCGACGTCGACGGCTCGCTGGCCGGCCGCGCCTACCGGACCGGTGACGTCTGCACCGGCGGCGACCCCGGCCGGTGCGCGGTGGGCTGGCTCCCGGTCGTGGACGGCATCGGGCGCCTCGGCGTCCTCCAGGTGACCGCGCCCGTGCTGGACGGGGCCCGGCTCGCCGCCGGCCGGGCGCTGGCCACCGCGGCGGGCCTGCTGGTCGCCGTGCAGACGCCGTTCAGCGACCAGCTGGTGCGCACCGGCCGGCGCCGGCCGATGACCCTCCAGGCCGAACTCGTCCGGGCGTTCCTGCCGCCCCTGACGATCGGCAGCCGGCTGGTCACCTCCAGTGCCGTGCTGGAGCCCGCCTACGACATCGGCGGCGACGCCCTCGACCACAACCTGGCCGGGAACCGCCTGCACCTGACCCTGGTCGACGCGATGGGCCACGACCTCGCCTCCGGCGGGTGCAGCGCCGTCGCCGTCGCCGCCTGCCGCTCCACCCGCCGGGCCGGCGGCACCCTCACCGACATCGCCCGGGCGATCGACGACGCGCTCACCCGGTGGATTCCCGATCGGCTGCTGACCTGCGTGATCGCCGACCTCGACCTGGTCACCGGAGCGCTGTCCTGGATCAACTGCGGCCATCCGACGCCCCTGCTGATCCGCCGGGGCCGGATCGTCGCCCGGGCCCTGGAGCGCCCTCCGCACCTGCCGCTCGGCCTCCCCGCCGGCCTGCCCCGCACCGCACCCGACGTCCACACCGCGCGCCTCGAACCGGGCGACCGCCTGCTGGTGCACTCCGACGGCGTGACGGAGGGCCGGGACGCGAGCGGAGCGCCGTTCGGCGAGGAGCTGCTGGTCGACGTGGTCTCCCGGGCGATGGCCGACGGCCTGCCCGCCCCCGAGGCGCTGCGCCGACTGGTGCGGCGGCTCACCGCGCACCAGGGCGACCGGCTGCGGGACGACGCCACCGTCCTGCTCGTCGCCTGGCACCCCGGCGGCGCCTGAGCCGCCCGGGTGCCCCCGGTGTCAGAGCCCCTCCAGCCGTCGGCGCGCCGGTCCCAGCGAGCGGCTGCGGGCGGCGGGCCGCCACGGGTCCGGGGCCAGGAGGCGTTCGGCGAGGGTGGCGGCGGTCCAGCGGCGCGGGGTGAGGGCGGGGTCGTCCAGCTCGTCCCAGCCCAGCGGGGTGGCGACCGGCGCGCCGGGCAGGGCGCGGACCGCGTAGGGGGTGACGGCGGTCTGGCCGTAGCCGTTGCGCTGGACGTCGAGGTAGAGCCGTCCCCGGCGGGCCGCCTTGCGGGCCTCGGTGGTGAGCAGGTCGGGGTGCCGCCGGGCGAGCAGGTCGGCCGCGTCCCGGGCGAAGGCCCGGACCTCGTCGAACGGGGCGCGGCGGTCGAGCCGGACCAGGACGTGCAGGCCGCGCGAGCCGGTGGTCATCAGGTCGGCGGGGAGGGCGAGTTCGTCCAGCAGGCCGCGCAGCGCTCGGGCGGCGGCCCGGACCGGTTCGAAGTCCTCGCCCGACGGGTCGAGGTCGAAGACCAGCAGGTCGGGGTGGTCGGGCCGGTCGGCCCGGGAGAGCCAGCGGTGCGGGGTGACGCAGGCTTGGCCGACCAGGTAGAGCAGGGTGGCCAGGTCGTCGCAGACCGGGTAGTCGACGGTGCCGCCCGCCTTGGGCAGCTCGCTGCGGTGGATCCACTCCGGGAAGTGCCCGGGGGTGTCCTTCTGCACGATCCGGGGGCCGTCGATGCCGTCGGGGTAGCGCTCCAGCATCAGCGGCCGGCCGCGCAGCTGCGGCAGGATGCGGCGGGCGACGCGGCGGTAGTGCGCGGCCAGGTCGGCCTTGGTGAGGCCGTCGGCCGGGAACAGCTCCTTGTCGGCCCGCCTGAGCTGGATGATCCGCCCGCTCGCCCGGATCTCGGCGGTGGTCATGGCGCACCCCGTTCCCGGCCCGCCGGGGCGGGCCGTCCGTGCTCGCGCGGGCCCGGGCGCGGCGGTCAGCGACCGCCCCGGGCCGGCGCCGGTGCGCCCGCGTCTACCCCGCCGGGACGGGCCCGACACCCGCGGGGTCGGCGGCCCGGGTGTGGGGCGGGCCGGATCGGGCAGCCGCGCGGCGGAGGACGGACGGCCCCGGGCCGCGCGACAGCGGCGCCGGGACGGCGGAGGAAGGTGAGCACGATGGCCAGACCGCTCTGGAAGGGAACGCTGACGTTCGGGCTGGTGAGTCTGCCGGTGGCGCTCTACCCGGCGACCGAGTCGCACGCGGTGCGCTTCCACCAGTTGCAGCGCGGCACCACCGACCGGATCCGCCAGCGGCGGGTGAACGAGCGCACCGGCGAGGAGGTGCCGTTCGAGGACGTCGTCAAGGGCTACGAGATCGCCGAGGGCCAGTACGTCGTGGTGGAGCCCGCCGAGCTGGAGGAGATCTCCCCGGGCCGCTCGCGCACCATCGAGATCAGCGGTTTCGCCGACCTGGCGGAGATCGACCCGGTCTTCTTCGACAGGACGTACTACCTCGGCCCCGGCGACCCGGGGACCGCGAAGGTCTACCAGCTCCTGGTCGAGGCGCTCGGCCACTCCGGCCGGGCCGGGATCGCCGTGTTCTCGATGCGCGGCAAGGAGTACCTGACCGCGGTCGACTCCGTCGACGGGCTGCTCGAACTGCGCACCATGCACTGGGCCGACGAGCTGCGCGACCCGCACCAGGAGGTCGCCGACCTGCCCGCCCGGCGCCGGGACTTCCACCGCACCGAGCTGGCCACCGCCGAGCAGCTCATCGACATGCTCGCCGTCGACTGGGACCCGGAGGACTACCACGACAGCTACGAGGAACAGGTCAGGGCACTGGTCGAGGCCAAGGCGGAGGGCCGGGAGATCGCCCTGTCCAAGGGCGCGCAGCCCGCGCCCACCGACCTCTCCGAGCTGATGGACGTCCTGCACCGCAGCCTGGACGAGGCCCGGTCGAAGGCGGGCGGCACCCCCCGGAAGGGCTCCGGGGGCCGCGCCCCGGCCCGCGGGGCCCGCGGGGGCGGCGGCCGGGCGAAGGCGGCGCGGCCGGTGCGGGCGGTGCGGACGGCGGAACCGGCGAGGGCCGGGAGACCGGCGAAGGCGGCGAAGGCGGCGGCACCGGAGAAGGACGGCGCGCCGGGGAAGGCCGCGGCGGTGGAGGACCTCGCCTCGCTCAGCAAGGCCGAGCTCTACCGGCGGGCCGCCGCGCTCGGGGTCCCGCACCGGTCCACCATGACGCGCGAGCAGCTCCAGTACGCGCTCAGGGCCGCCGCCCGTCCCCGCCGGAACCTGAAGCGGGCCTCCTGAGCGGTGGCGGAGCCGGGGGCCTGCCGCTGGGCCGTTCGGGGTGACCTGCCGGTATCCGGGCCCGCCGGGCGTTCATCCCGGTTCGTCCGGGTAGACGCCCGGCGGCGCGGGTCCGCACGGGCGGGCCCGCCGGAGCGAGAAGGAGCAGACCATGCAGGTCACGGCGGTCGATGCGGTACTGGCGGCGGAGTCGAGCGGCCCGTCCCTCCTGGTGGTGATCATTCCGGCGGTGATCATCGTGGGCCTGCTGATCGGCGCCTTCGTCTGGGGCAGCCGCCGACGCAACCGCCAGCGTCCCCCGGCGTCCCCCGGCCCGGCCGCCGGGCGGGCCGACTCCTGGAGCACCCCGCAGGACGGCGGCCCGGACCCGGAGCACCCCGAGCCCACCGCTCCCCCGCGCGGCACCGACGACCCGTACGGGCGCTGACCCCTGCGGGCCCGGCCGGGACCTCCCGGCCGGGGGCGACGATCCCGCCGGCGGCCCGTTGAGGGCCGGAATGTCGGGCATACGTGCGACGTGTTCGGAGGCTTTCGGCGATCCGGGAGGAGATCAGCGGTGGTGGTGCTCTGTCTGGGGATGGTGGCGGGCTACGTGCTCGGCGGGCTGCTGACGGCCCGGGCGGTCTTCCGGCGGGAGCGGAACCGCTTCCTGCGGGCCGGCGGCACCCGGGCGGTGGCCGACGAGCGGCGGATCGGCACGTTCGAGCGGCAGGAGCGCCAGCAGGCCGAGGCGTTCGCGCTCTGCTCGGGCGCGCTGTGGCCGGTGGCGCTGCCGGTCCTGCTGCTGCACCGCCTGGTCGGCACGGTGGCGCTGGACCGCGGGCGCGCCGGGCACGCCGGTGACGCCCTGCGGCCGGACCCGCTGGAGGTGGCCGCCCGGATCGACGAGCTCGAACGCGAGCTGCTGCTGGGCCCGTACCCCGGGCCCGGCCCCGGGCCCGCCGGGGCGCAGGACCGGCCGGGCGACGTCCTTCCGTCCGGCACCCTCCCCCTGTCCGACGTCCTCCCCCTCTCCGGCCCGCGCGGGCACGCCGGGGCGGCGCGGGCCCGGTCCGCCCGATCGGTGTGAGAGATGGCTGAACGGACCCCGCCGCTGAACCTCGGCGAGCAGCTGCTGGAGCAGTTCCTGACCGCCGGCCGCACCCTCGACCCGCGGGACGCGCCCCGTTTCGCCGAGCAGTACACCCGGGCGCTCGGCCTCGGCTCGGTCGCCGTGTACCTGGCCGACATCCAGCAGCACCGCCTGGTCCCCCTGGCCGGGGGCCCGGACCTGCCGATCGACGGCACGCTGGCGGGGTGGGCGTTCCGGACGGGTTCGCTGCGGGTGGCCGAGGACACCGGGTCGGGCCTGGTGGCCTGGTTCCCGCTCACCGACGGGGCCGAGCGGCTGGGCGTGCTGGGGCTGCGCACCACCTCCCTGGACCGGGAGGCGATCCGGCGCTGCCGGCTGCTGACCTCGGTGCTCGCCATGGTGATCACCTCCAAGCGCGACACCAGCGACAGTTACGCGCACGGCACCCGGGCGGACACCATGAGCCTGCCGTCCGAGATGCTCCGGGCCTTCCTGCCGCCGCGCACCGTCTGCACCGACCGGGCGGTGTCCACCGCGGTCCTCGAACCGGCCTACCGGCTGGGCGGGGACGCGTTCGAGCACTCGCTGGCCGACGGGGTGCTGCACGCCGCCGTGCTGGACGCGATGGGCCACGACCTCGCCTCCGGCCTGACCGCCGCGCTGGCGCTGGCCGCCTGCCGCAACGCGCGCCGCAACGGCGCCGACCTGCCCGACCTGGTCGACACCATCGACGTGGCCCTGCACGACTGGTTCCCGGACCGCTTCGCGACCGGCGTGTTCCTGCGCCTGGACATCGCCACCGGCACCCTGCACTGGGCCAACTGCGGGCACCCGCACCCCCTGCTGATCCGCTCCGGCGAGGTGGTCGCGGGGGCGCTGGAGGGCCCGGGCGAACTGCCCCTGGGGCTGGGCCACCACACCGGCGGGCCCCGGACGGTGCGGACCGTCTCGCTCCGGCCGGGCGACCGGCTGCTGATCTACACCGACGGGGTGGTGGACGCCAAGGGGGGTCACCACGAGTTCTTCGGCCTGGAGCGGTTCACCGACTTCGTGATCCGGGCCGCCGCCGCCGGGGAGACCGCCCCGGAGACCCTGCGCCGGCTGATGCACGCCATCCTGGAGCACCAGGACGAGGAGGGCCTCACCGACGACGCCACCATCATGATGATCGAGTGGCAGCCGCCCACCCCGCCGCTGCTGGACGACACCCGCCCCCGCGCCTCCGCCTGGTGACCCACCCCCCGCCGAGTCCGTCCCGACCCCCGGGCACGCCGAAAGGGACGGAGGCCGTCCGCCTCCGTCCCCTTCGCTGCGCGCCGGTACCGCGGTTCCGCTACCAGCGGTACCAGCGTCCGCGACCGCCGGTCGAGTTGGCACCGCGGGCGATGAAGCCCACCAGCCAGAGCACGAACACGACGATCGCCACCCACCACAGCACCTTCACCGCGAAGCCCGCACCGAACAGCACCAGGGCGAGGAGCAGGACCAAGAGGAGCGGGACCATGTTGTGCCCTCTTTCGCATCGTTCCGTCTGGGTTCGCCCCTCGTCTGCCCGCTGTCCGGCCGCCCATGCCGCCCCGGGTCGGAAATCCGTTCGACCCGGGGCGGCACGGGGCGGGCGGCCGCGCGTCCGTCAGGCGGCGGCGGGCGGCGGGAAGCGGTCCCAGACCCGGTGGTCGGCGAGCAGGTCCGCCAGCTCGCGCAGCACCTGGACCGGGTCGGTGCCCAGGACGACGCCGGGCCCGTCCGCGGGCAGGCCGGCCGCGGTGAGCGCGTCGCGGGCACCGCCCCAGCCGCCGATCGCCTTGGCGTGCCGCCAGGCTTCGCCGAGCAGCAGGGCCAGCCGCGGGTCGAGGGTGGCGTGCGGTCCGGCGGCGCGGGCGTCGCGGGCGGGGGCGGCGTCGTCGGCGGGGGCGGGGGCCCCGGCCAGCAGGACGGCGTCGAACTCGACCGAGCGGGCGGTGGCGAAGCTGCGCTGGACCTGCGCCGGGTCGCCTCCGGTGGGGGCGACCACCAGCGGCACCAGGTCGGCGGCGAGGGCGGCGCGGCGGACGGCGTCGAGTTCGGCGGGGTCGGTGTCCGGCCCGACGAGGATGCCGACGGTCCGTCCGGCGACCGGCCAGCTGCGGCCGAGCTGGGAGAGCGCCGGGCTGGGCGCGACGTCCGCGAGGTGCGCGGAGCGCTGCGGCGCGGGCAGGCCGAGGGCGGCGGCGACCTCGGCGCAGAGCCGTCCGTCGATGTTGGCGAGGAGCTGGAGGGCGCGCTCGCGGACGGCGGGCTCGGTGCACTTGCCGAGCTCGAAGCCGTAGGCGGCGATGATGTGCTCCTGCTCGACCGGCGTCATGCTGGTCCAGAAGAGCCGGGCCTGGCTGAAGTGGTCGTCGAAGCTGGCGGGGGCCTGGCGGACCTTGGTGGCCGCCGGGACGGGCTGCGGGTGCTCGATGAAGGCGTGCTGCTCGGCGCCGGCGAAGAACGGGCAGCCGCCGTCCAGCGAGTTGGGCTTGTAGGGGGCGACGCCGGTGTGCACGGCGTCCTGGTGGAAGCCGTCGCGCAGCATGTCGTTGACCGGGGCGTGGGTGCGGTTGATCGGGATCTGCGCGAAGTTGGGGCCGCCGAGCCGGGTGATCTGGGTGTCCAGGTAGGAGAAGAGCCGGCCGGACAGCAGCGGGTCGTCGGTGATGTCGATGCCGGGCACCAGGTGGCCGGGGTGGAAGGCGACCTGCTCGGTCTCGGCGAAGTAGTTGGTCGGGTTGGCGTTGAGCGTCATCAGGCCCAGCGGCTGCACCGGGACGAGCTCCTCGGGGACGATCTTCGTCGGGTCGAGCAGGTCGATGCCCTGGAAGGTCTGCTCGGGGCTGTCCGGCATGACCTGGACGCCGAGCTCCCACTGCGGGAACGCGCCGGCCTCGATGGCGTCGGCCAGGTCGCGCCGGTGGAAGTCGGGGTCGGTGCCGCAGATCAGCTGGGCCTCGTCCCAGGTGAGCGAGTGGACGCCGAGCTTGGGCTTCCAGTGCCACTTGACCAGGCTGGTGGAGCCGTCGGCGGCCACCAGGCGGAAGGTGTGGATGCCGAAGCCCTCCATCATCCGGTAGGAGCGCGGGATGCCCCGGTCGGACATGTTCCACAGGGTGTGGTGGGTGGCCTCGGTGTGCAGCGAGACGAAGTCCCAGAAGGTGTCGTGGGCGGACTGTGCCTGCGGGATCTCCCGGTCGGGGTGCGGCTTGCCGGCGTGGATGACGTCCGGGAACTTGATCGCGTCCTGGATGAAGAACACCGGGATGTTGTTGCCGACCAGGTCGAAGACGCCCTCGTCGGTGTAGAACTTGGTCGCGAAGCCGCGGGTGTCGCGCACCGTGTCGGCGGAGCCGCGCGAGCCGAGCACGGTGGAGAACCGGACGAAGACGGGGGTGCGGGCCCCGGCGGCGAGGAAGCCGGCCTTGCTGAGCCCGGCGCCCGCGCCGTAGCTCTCGAACACGCCGTGCGCGGCGGCGCCGCGGGCGTGCACCACCCGCTCGGGGATTCGCTCGTGGTCGAAGTGGGTGATCTTCTCCCGCAGGTGGTGGTCCTGGAGCAGGACCGGGCCGCGCGGGCCGGCCTTCAGCGAGTGGTCGGAGTCCGGCAACCGGGTGCCCTGCGCGGTGGTCAGGTACGCGCCGTCCTGGGCCCGCACGTCCGCCCCCTCGACCGGCCGGCCGGTGGCCGACAGCGGCGCGGGCGCGCCCTGGTCGGGCTTGGGCGGCAGCGGCTCGCGCGGCTCGGTGGGCTCGGCCACCGTCGGCTCGCCCGCGCTCGGCGCGCCGGGCAGGTCGGGGCGGGTGTCATCGGCAGTCATGGGTGTCCTTCCGGAACGTGGACGTGGACGGAGCGTGGACGTGGACGGTTCGTGGACACGCGCCCGGGCCCGGGCCGGTGGGGCTCTGCCTCGGCCCGGGCCGCGCGGGCGTCATCGGCCCGACTAACCGGTCGGGGCCGAACGAAACGGATGAACGTCCCCAAACATCTCTTATCCCGCCGTTTCCGCTCCCGCACCTCGGGCAGGCGCGGCGCAGTCGGCTATCGAGGGAGAGGTGACGGCCGTGCAGCGGGTGGATTTCGCGGGCAAGGCGGCATTGGTGACCGGCGGGTCGCGCGGGTTGGGCCTGCTGATCGCGGAGGAGTTGGCCCGGCGCGGCTGCCGGGTCGCGGTGTGCGCCCGGGACAGCACCGAACTGGCCTTCGCGGAGCGGAGGCTGGGGCGGCTGACGGACCGGCGGGCAGCGCTGGAGTGCGACCTGACCCAGCCGGGTGCGGGCCGGGCGGTGGCCGCGGAGGCGGCCGAACGGCTGGGGCGGCCCCTGGACCTGCTGGTGAACAACGCGGGGGTGATCCAGGTCGGCCCGCTGGCGGCGCTGGAGCAGGACGACTTCCGCCGCTCGTGGGACACCATGGTGGCCGCGCCGGTGGAGCTGGTGCTGGCCGTACTGCCCGGGATGCGCGAGCGCGGCGGCGGCTCGGTGGTGAACATCGCCTCGATCGGCGGCCCGGTCCCGGCCCCGCACCTGCTGCCGTACGTGACGGCGAAGGCCGGGCTGGCGGCGTTCTCCCGCGGCCTGCGGGTGGAGCTGGCGGGCAGCGGGGTGCGGGTGACCACGGTGGTGCCGGGCCTGATGCGGACGGGCTCGCACCGGGCGGCCCGGTTCTCCGGGCAGGCGCCGCGGGAGTACGCGTGGTTCGGCGCGGCGGCCAGCATGCCGCTGCTGTCGACGGACGCGGGCCGGGCGGCGCGCCGGATCGTGCGGGCCGCCGAGGCGGGCCGGGCGGAGCTGGTGCTGACCCCGGCCGCGAAGCTCGCCGTCCGCCTCCAGGGGGTGGCCCCGGCGACCTTCGGGGCGCTGCTGGGCGCGGCGGGCCGGTTGCTGCCGGGCCCCGGGCGGGTCGCGGAGCACGACCTGTCGGGCCAGGCGGCGGCCGGGCGCACCGGGCGCCTGGTGCCGGTCCTCACCGCGCTCGGCGACCGGGCCGGGCGCAACGCCAACGAGCCGGGCAGCTGAGGGCATCGGCCGTCGGACGGAACTCGGGCGGTGTCCCGAACCGGACCCGGGCAGGACCCGGACGGGACTCCCGCAGGACTCGAACGGAAATCAGCGCGAACAGGCGGAAACCGAACGGAAGGAGCACGCGATGCGTGCGGTGACGTGGCAGGGCCGGCGGGACGTCCAGGTGAAGGAGGTGCCCGACGCGCGGATCGAGGACCCCTCGGACGTGCTGGTGGAGGTGAGTTCGACCGGCCTGTGCGGCTCCGACCTGCACCTGTACGAGGTGCTCGGGCCGTTCCTCGACCCGGGCGACATCCTCGGGCACGAGGCGATGGGCACCGTCCGGGAGGTGGGCGGCGCGGTGAGCACGCTGAGCCCGGGCGACCGGGTGGTGGTGCCGTTCAACCTCAGCTGCGGCACCTGCCGGATGTGCGCGAACGGGCTGCACTCGCAGTGCGAGACCACCCAGGTGCGCGAGTACGGCAGCGGCGCGGCGCTGTTCGGCTACACCAAGCTGTACGGCCAGGTGCCGGGCGGCCAGGCCGAGTTGCTGCGCGTCCCGTTCGGCGACACGCTGCCGGTGAAGGTGCCGCACGGGCCGCCGGACGACCGGTTCGTCTTCCTGTCGGACGTGCTGCCGACCGCCTGGCAGGCCGTCGAGTACGCGGCCGTCCCCGAGGGCGGCACGCTGCTGGTGCTCGGCCTCGGCCCGATCGGCGAGATGTGCGCGCGGATCGCGCTGCTGCGTCCGGGCATCCGGCAGGTGATCGGCATCGACCTGGTGCCGGAGCGGCTGCAGCGGACCAGGGAGCGCGGCGCGGTCGTGCTGGACCTGAACGACCGGCCGCAGCTGCTGCCGCAGGCGGTGCGCGACCTGACCGACGGGCTCGGCCCGGACAGCGTGATCGACGCGGTCGGCATGGAGGCGCACGGCTCCCCGGTCGCCACCGTGGCGCAGCGGGTCACCGGCCTGCTGCCGGACGCGCTGGCCCGGCCGCTGATGCAGAAGGCGGGCCTGGACCGGTTGCAGGCCCTGCACCTGGCGGTGGAGCTGGTGCGGCGCGGCGGCACGGTCTCGGTGGCGGGCGTCTACGGCGGCGCGGCCGACCCGATGCCGCTGCTGACCATGTTCGACAAGCAGCTCCAGCTCCGGATGGGCCAGGCCAACGTGCGGCGCTGGACGGACGACCTGCTGCCGCTGCTGACCGACGACGACCCGCTGGGCGTGGACTCCTTCGCCACCCACCACCTCCCGCTGAGCGAGGCGGCGGACGCGTACGCGATGTTCCAGCAGAAGCGGGACGGCGCGATCAAGGTGCTGTTCCGCCCCTGACCGCGCCGTCCCGCCGTCGCGCCCGCCGGGTCGTCCCGCCGGGCGCGACGGCTCCGGGTCAGGCGGCGCGCAGCGCGGGCAGCAGCTCGTGCTCGGCCCAGTCGAGGAACGCGGGCTGGCTGTCGCCGCCGACCTGGATCAGCGCGAGCTCGTCGAACCCGGCCTCCGCGTACGGGCGGACCGCGTCGAGGAAGTCCTCCACGCGGTCGCCGCACGGGATGGACCCGGCCACGTCCTCGGGCCGGACGTACTGGCTGGCGGCGGCGAAACCAGCGGTGCCGGGGAGGTCCGCGTTGACCTTCCAGCCGCCGCCGAACCAGCGGAACTCGGCGTGCGCGCGGGCGACGGCGGCGTCCCGGTCCCGGTCGAAGCAGACCGGCACCTGGCCGACCGAGGGCTTGCCCGCGCCGCCGGCCTCGGCGAACGCGGTGAGCAGCTCCCGTTCCGGCTGGACGGCGATCACCAGGTCGGCGAGCCGCCCGGCCGTCGCGCAGGAGACCGGCCCGGAGACCGCGACGCCGATCGGCGGCGGCTGGCCGGGCAGGTCCCACAGCTTGGCGCCGTCGACCTGGAAGTGCTTGCCGTGGTGCGTCACGTACCCGCCCGCGAACAGCGCCCGGATGATCTCCACGGCCTCCGCCAGCATCTCCTGGCGCACCGCGACGGGCGGCCAGCCCCGGCCCACCACGTGCTCGTTCAGGTTCTCGCCGCTGCCCAGCCCGAGCCGGAACCGCCCGCCGGAGAGCAGCTGCACGGTGGCGGCCTTCTGCGCCACCACCGCCGGGTGGTACCGGACGGTCGGGCAGGTCACGTACGTCATCAGCGGCAGCGCGTCGGTGGCCTGGGCGACCGCGCCCAGCACCGCCCAGGCGTAGGGCGCGTGGCCCTGCTCGTCCAGCCACGGGGAGTAGTGGTCGGAGATCACCGCGAAGTCGAACCCGGCCCGCTCGGCGCGCACCGCGTCGGCGACCAGGTCCTGCGGGGCGCGCTGCTCCGTCATCAAGGTGTATCCGATGCGCATGGGTGCTCCTCCTGTGGCTGTCAGGCCCTCGTGCTTCTGTGCTCTTGCGGCTGGCGCGTGTACCCGGCGGGCCGGGCCGCATGCGCGCGGGGGCGCGGGCCAGCCGTTCGGGCGGGCGGATTCAGCCGGGCGGACGCAACAGGTCGCGCAGCAGGCGCGGGTCGGCTCAGCGGCGGACGGCGGCGACCGGGGACGGCGGCGAGGGCCGCGAGGACGGCGCGGGCGCGCGGGGCGGCGGCCGGACTGATCCGGCGTCTGGTCGCCGCCCTGGGACCGGCCTTCGGGGCCGGAGGTGGTACCGCGGTACCACCCGCGGCCGAATGATCGTCCCCAGGTGCCGCCGTCCGGGCCCGGCCGGGGCCTAGCGTGGCGGCAGGAGGCGGGTCGGGACGGCCCGGCCCGGGATCGGCGAGGGAGCGGACCGGATGATCGAGGCGCAGCAGCTGACGAAGCGTTACGGGGAGAAGACCGCGGTCGACGGGCTCGACTTCACCGTGCGTCCGGGCAGCGTGACCGGGTTCCTGGGTCCGAACGGCGCCGGGAAGTCCACCACCATGCGGATGATCGTCGGGCTGGACGCGCCGACCAGCGGCTCGGTGCGGGTCAACGGGCGCCGCTACGCCGAGCACGCCGCGCCGCTGCAGGAGGTCGGCGCGCTGCTGGAGGCCAGGTCGATCCACCCGGGCCGCTCCGCGTTCCACCACCTGCGGGCGCTGGCCCACACCCACGGCATCCCGCGCGCCCGGGTCGAGGAGGTGATCGGGCTGACCGGCCTGGAGTCGGTGGCCGGGAAGCGGGCCGGGGCGTTCTCGCTCGGCATGGGGCAGCGGCTGGGCATCGCGGCGGCGCTGCTCGGCGACCCGGCCACGGTGATGCTGGACGAGCCGGTCAACGGCCTCGACCCGGAGGGCGTGCTGTGGATCCGCAACCTGCTCACCGGCCTGGCCGCCGAGGGCCGCACCGTCTTCGTCTCCTCGCACCTGATGAGCGAGGTCGCCCTGGTGGCCGACCACCTGATCGTGGTCGGCCGGGGCCGCCTGCTGGCCGACACCACCGTGCAGGACCTCGTCCGGCAGGCCGGCGGCGACCGGGTCACCGTCGCCTCCGCCGACCCGGCGAAGCTGCGCGAACTGCTCACCGGCCCCGGCGTGGAGATCACCGGCCGGGCCGGTGACGAGGAGCTGGAGGTGACCGGCCTGACCGCCCGCCGGATCGGCACCGTCGCGGCCGAACACGGCATCGCGCTGTACGAGTTGGCCACCCGGACGGTCTCGCTGGAACAGGCGTTCATGGACCTGACCCGGGACGCCGTGGAGTACCACGGCACCACCACCGGTGGCGCTGCCACCGCCACCGCCACCACCGCCGTCGACTCCAGGAGCGCCGCGTGAGCGCCATCGCCCCGTCCCCCGCCCCGTCGCCCGCCGCCGAGCGCCCTGCCCGTCCCCCGTACCGGGTCACCGGCGTCCGGGTGCTGCGCTCGGAGTGGGCGAAGACCTGGTCGCTGCGCTCCACCTGGATCACCCTGGGCCTGGGGCTGTTCTTCCTGGTGGCGTTCGGCCTGATCGCGGCCTTCCAGTTCAAGTCCCGGCTGGACTCGGGCCGTCCGATGGACCGCGACTTCGCCGACGCGAACGCGCTCACCCTCTCGCTGTTCGGCACCAACTTCGCCCAGCTCGCCCTGGGCGTGCTGGGCGTGCTGATCGCGGCGGGCGAGTACTCGACCGGCATGATCCGCTCGACCCTGGCCGCGGTGCCGCGCCGGCTGCCGGTGCTCTGGGCGAAGGCCGCGGTGTTCGGGGCGGTGGCGCTGGTCCTGGCCACCGCCGGAGTGTTCGCGGCCTTCGCGATCGGCAGCGGCATCCTGTCCGGCACCCGGGCCGCACTGACCTTCTCGGACCCGGGCGTGCTGCGCGGCCTGTTCGGCGCGGGGCTGTACCTGGGCCTGGTGGGCGTGATCGGCGTGGCGCTGGGCGTGCTGCTGCGCTCGATCGCGGGCGGCATCTCGGTGCTGGTCGCCTCGCTGATGCTGGTGCCCGGCCTGGTCCAACTGCTGCCCAGCTCGTGGCACGACCACATCAGCCCCTACCTGCCGAGCAACGCGGGCCAGGCGGTCTTCGCCCTCCAGCACGACCAGGCCACCCTGTCGCCGGGCGCCGGGCTGGCCGTCTTCGCCCTGTGGACGGCGGCGGCACTGGCGGGCGCGGCGGTACGGCTGGTGCGGCGCGACGCGTGAACGCGCGGCGGCCGGACGTCCGGGGGTCGGACGTCCGGGGGCCGTGCGCGTGCGGGCCGAGGGTGTGCGGGCCGAGCGTCCGACGCCTGGCAGACTGACCTGTCGAGCTGTCGACCTGTCGACCTACTGGCCCACCGACGTAGCGACCTACTGATCCACTGACGACCTACCGACCTACCGACCTGCCACGGTGCCCCGGCGAGCGACTCCCGGGGTGCCGTGGCGCACCGCCGTCCGACCACCCTGGGGGTCTCCCGTGTCCGATCCGGGTGGTGCCGACACCGCGCCCGGCCACCCCTTCCTGGACCGCCTGGCCCGGGTCGGCCAACGCCTGCGCGGGCTGGACGGGCGGTGGCCGTGGCTGTTGGACGTTGCCGTGGTGGCCTGGGCGTTCCTGCTGCTCGGCGTGCCGGAACTGCTGCACGCCGACGGCGACGGGGACGGGGAGGGTCCGCGCGGGCACCGCGTGGTCTTCACCCACCTGCCGCTGCCCGCCGCCCTGGCCTTCCAGGCCGCGCTGCTGCTGCCGCTGCTGTGGCGCCGCCGCCGGCCGGGGGCGGCGTTCGCCGTGGTGGGCGCGGTGTTCCTGGTGCAGTGGTCGCTGGGCGCGGCGCAGCGGGCGGACGCGGCGCTGCTGCTGGCGCTGTACGCGCTGGCCCTGCACGGGCGGCTGCGGACCCTGGCCTGGGCGTGCGCGGCCAGCGCGGTGGGGGCGGTGGCGGTGGCGGTGCGGATGTCCCCGGCGGTGCCGGTGTGGGACGTGCTGTTCTTCCTGACCACGGCGGTGACGGCGGCCGTCGCACTGGGCATCGCCGTCCGGATGCGCCGGGCGCGGCTCGCGGGCCTGCGCGAGCGGGCGGCCCGGCTGGAGGTGGAGCGCGACCAGCGCAGCCGGTTGGCCGCGGCGGCCGAACGGGCCCGGGTGGCACGGGAGATGCACGACATCATCGGCCACAACCTGTCGGTGATCATCACCCTGGCGGACGGCGGCGCGTACGCGGCCCGTTCCACGCCCGAGCGCGGCCGGGAGGCGCTGGTGCTGATCGGCGACTCGGGGCGGCAGGCGCTGGGCGAGCTGCGCCGGATGCTGGGCGTGCTGCGCGAGCACGGCGACGGCCTCGAACTGGCCCCGCAGCCGGGCATCGCCGACCTGACCGACCTGTGCGGGCGGATCCGGGCGGCCGGGCCGGAGGTGGTCCACCGCACCGAGGGCGCGCTGGAGTCGCTGGACCGCGGGGTGCAGCTGATGGTCTACCGGATCGTCCAGGAGGCGCTGACCAACACGCTCAAGCACGCGGGCCCGGCGGTCCGGGCCCGGGTGTCGGTCTCGCTGGCCGGGGCCCGGCTGCTGGTCCGGGTCGACGACGACGGCGGCCCGCCGGGCGGTGCCCCCTCCCCCGGCGGCCCGCCCGGGGAGGGCCAGGGCGTCACCGGCATGCGGGAGCGGGCCGCGCTGTACGGTGGCACCGTCGCGGCGGGCCCGGCCCCGGGCGGGGGCTGGTCGGTGGTCGCCGACCTGGACGTCACCCCCGAGACCGACCTGGGCCTCGCCCCGGCTCCCCCGCCCACGAAGCCCGCCCCTCCCGCCCCTCCCTCCTCCCCGTCTCCTCCCGTCCTCGACCCGGCCGGAGGCCCGGCATGACCAGCGTCCTGATCGTGGACGACCAGCCCCTGCAACGCTTCGGCTTCCGGATGCTGCTGGAGAGCCAGCCCGACACCTCGGTGGCCGGGGAGGCCGGGCACGGCGCGGAGGCGGTCCGGCTGGCCGCCGAACTGCGGCCGGACGTGGTCCTGATGGACATCCGGATGCCCGGCATGGACGGCATCGAGGCGACCCGGCTGATCGTCGCCGCGGGCGGCCGCTCCCGGGTGCTGGTGCTGACCACCTTCGACCTGGACGAGTACGCGCACGCCGCGCTGCGGGCCGGGGCCAGCGGCTTCCTGCTCAAGGACGCCCGCCCCGAGGAACTGCTGGCGGGCGTGCGCGCGGTGGCCGGGGGCGACGCGGTGGTGGCGCCCGCGATCACCCGCCGGCTGCTCGACGCGTACGCCCACCACCTGCCGGCCCGGCCGCCCGGCCCGGTGGAGGAGGACCCGCGGCTGGCCGCGCTGACCGGCCGGGAGCGGGAGATCCTGGTCGCGGTCGGCCGGGGCTGGACCAACGGCGAGATCGCCGGGCGGCTGGTGCTCTCGGAGTCGACGGTGAAGACGCACGTCGGCCGGGTGCTCGCCAAGATCGGTGCCCGGGACCGCGTCCAGGCGGTGATCTTCGCCTACGACCTGGGGCTGACCCGCCCCAACCCGCCTTCCTAGCAAGGCGGTCCGCCGACCCGCCGGTGCGAGCGCCCCGGCCTGCCGGCCGCCACCGGGGCCGCGCGAGCCGGTCCGCCGCCGTGCGGCCGGGCACCCGTCACGCCCCGGCGTCCAGGCCCGGACGGTGGTCCCCGGGGTGGCGGGTCGGCGCGGCGCGGTGCCGAGCCGCCGTCAGGTCTTCAGGATCCGTTCAGGACACCTGGGCCGTGCCGGTCGCCACGGTGCCGCCCGCCGCCCTCCGGAAAGGCGCCTCGACCATGTTCCGCTCCTCGGCCCCGCCGACCGCCAGCCCCCTGGACGCGGGAGCGCCACCGCGTTCGCACCGCCGGTCCGGGTCCAGGTGAGCGGCACGGCCCCGCGTCGTCGCCCGGCCGTGGCGGCGGTGGCAGCCGCAGCCTGCGGCGGGGCGTTCGCGCTGGTGGCGGTGGTGGTCGCGGTGCACGGGTGGGCGCCGTTCGGGTTCGAGGCGGCGGCGGTGCGCTGGAGCGCTACGCACCGGCCGGGCGGGGCGCGGTCGGCGGCGGTGGCGGTCACCGAGCTGGGCACCGGCGTCCTCCCGTACCTGCTCGCCCTGGCGGCGGGCGCGGTGTCGCTCCGGACCCGCCACCCGGCCGGGGCCCGGCGGACGGCGGCGCTGCTGGCCCCCCTGGTGTGGCTGCTGGCGGGGCAGTTGCTCCGGCAGGGGCTGATGCGTGCCTTCGCCCGGCCGCGACCCCCGCGCACGGGCTGGGCGTTCGACGCCTCGGGTTTCTCCTTCCCCTCCGGGCACGCCTTCACCTCCGCCCTGTCCGCGGGACTGCTGGCCGTCGCACTGGCCCGGGCCCGGCCCGGAGCCGCCCGCGGCGCGGCAGCGGGAGCGGCCCTGTTCGCCGCCGCGATCGGCACCAGCCGGGTGTACCTGGGCGTGCACTGGCCGCTGGACGTCCTGGGCGGCTGGCTGCTGGCGGCCGGCTGGCTGGCCCTGGGGGTGCGGCTGCTCGGGCGGCGGGACCGGCGGGACCGGCGGGCGGCGGACGGGTAGCGGTGGGCGGAGCCGCCCGGTCGAGGTCCGCCGGCGACGGTGCGGTGCCCGTCGGCCTCGGCAGGGCCTATCCGGCCGGCCGGGTCCGTCGCGAAGGCCGACGGCCGGCCCCGGTCAGGACTTCACCACCTTGAGGATCTTGCCGGTGGCGCCCGCGGTGAGGTAGCCGCCCTCGTCGTAGTCGCCGGAGAGGTAGTAGCGGATGGTGATCTCGTCGGCGAACCAGCCGTAGTCGACGTGTATGTAGGTCGACTTGGGGGTGGGGACGCCGAGTTTGGTCTTGGCGGTGGCCAGGACGGTCGGGATCTGGTTCCAGTCGATCTTGGTGAGGTCGGCGGGGTCCTCGCCCGGGATGACCGTGCCGCCGGGCTCGC
Source organism: Kitasatospora sp. NPDC090308 (assembly GCF_044769485.1). Taxonomy (NCBI): domain Bacteria; kingdom Bacillati; phylum Actinomycetota; class Actinomycetes; order Kitasatosporales; family Streptomycetaceae; genus Kitasatospora; species Kitasatospora sp. NPDC090308. The sequence goes on from NZ_JBIVXY010000010.1 coordinate 176,584, forward strand.
TGGTGATCTTGCCGTTGCGGTAGCTGACGTCGTCGTAGTGCTTGGGGTTGTCCTTGGTCAGCACCTTGGCGCTGGCGTACTCCGGATAGATCGACATGTCGATGACGGTGGTGCTGCCGGTGGCCGCGCGGATCTTCTCGACCAGGCCGCGGACCCCGTCCGGGGTGAGCAGGCCGGTGCCGGGGTCGGCGGCGGGGCCGGGGTCGGCGGCGGACGGCGCGCCGGACGGGGCGGTGGCGGACGGCGCGGTGGTGGGCGGAGAGGCGGTGGTGGGCGCGGCCCCGGGGGTGCCCGAGGTACCGGGGGTGCCGAGGGCGGTGGCGGGGGCCTTCGCGGCGGAGTCGGTGCCGCCGGGCTTCGCGGAGTCGAACCACCCCTGCTGGAACGACCAGCCCAGGAGCCCGGCCGCGACGGCGGCGGCCAGCACGGCCGTCAGCACCGGTCCGGTGCGTCGGCGGCGGGGCGCGGGCGCCGTCCCGGTGGGCGCGTGCGGGAGGCCGTTGGCCTCGGTGGGGGCGTACGGCGGCGGGGTGTGCGTCCCGGTGGGGCGGTACGGCGGCGGGGAGTTGGTCTCGGTCGGGGAGAAGGCCGGGCTGCCGCCGAGGGTGCCGTCGATGCCCTGTTCGGCGGCGGCGAAGAGCCGGTCGAGGCGGGCGGCGTCGGGCCGTTCGGCGGGGTCGCGGGCGAGCAGCGCGGTGAGGGTGGGGCCGAGCGGGCCGGAGCGCACCGGTGGCGGGAGGGGCTGGTCGAGGACGGCGGCGAGGGTGGCGATGCTGTTGGCGCGGCGCAGCGGGTGGTGGCCCTCGACGGCGACGTACAGCGTCATGCCGAGCGACCAGAGGTCGGAGGCGGGGTCGCCCTCGTGGCCGCGGATGCGTTCGGGGGCGATGTACTCGGGCGAGCCGATCAGCGCGCCGGTGGCGGTGAGGCTGGTGGACTCGCTGAGCGCCGCGATGCCGAAGTCGGTGAGGACGGGGGTGCCGTCGGTGCGCAGCAGGACGTTGCCCGGTTTGACGTCGCGGTGCTGGATGCCGGCCGCGTGGGCGGCGGTGAGCGCGGCGAGCAGGCCGCGGCCGATCCGGGCGGCCTCCGGCGGGGAGAGCGGGCCGCGGGTGATCCGGTCGTGCAGGGAGCCGCCGGTGACGAGTTCCATCACCAGCCAGGGGTGGGCGAGTTCGGCGTTGTCGACGATGTGGTGGATGGTCACCACGTTGGGGTGCTGGAGCCGGGCCAGCGCCTGGGCCTCGCGCAGCACGCGTTCGCGCAGTTCGTGGGCGGCGGCGGGGTCGGCGGCGAGCATCGCCGGGTCCGGCGGGCGGACCTCCTTGAGCGCGACCTCGCGCTGCAGCATGGTGTCCCTGGCCCGCCAGACCAGGCCCATTCCGCCGCCGCCGAGCCGCGCCAGCAACTCGAAGCGGCCGTCGATCAGTTGGCCGCCCGGCCCGGCTGTCGTCATGGCGCACATCGTAGGGGCTGGGGCGGACGGTCCTCGAACGCCCCTGCCCGGCGGCGGGGGCGAGGGCGACCTCGGGCCCGGGCGCACCGGCGCCTCACCCGTGCGGGCCGCCGTCCGGGGCGGCGAGTTCGGCGGCGGTGGGGGGATTGGCTCCGGCGCGGGAGACGGTGATCGCGGCGGCCGCGGCGGCCGTGCGGAGGGCGGTGGTCAGGGCGTCGAGGGAGGGGCGGGGGGTGTCGAGGGTGGCGAGGAGCGCGGACATGAAGGAGTCTCCGGCGCCGACGGTGTCCACGACGGTGGTCCGCGGGGCGTCGGTGCGGACCTCGCCGTCGGCGGTGAGGGCGAAGGCGCCGTCGCCGCCCCGGGTGACGATGACGACCGCGGGCCCGAGGGTGAGCCAGCGGGCGGCGCTGTCGCGGACGGGGACGCCGGGGTAGAGGAAGGCGAGGTCCTCGTCGCTGGCCTTGACCAGGTCGCTGAGCACGACGCAGTGTTCGACGGCGGCGACGGCGGCCGCCCTCTCGCCGACCAGGCCGGGGCGGACGTTGGGGTCGTACGAGACGGTGGCCCCGGCGGCGCGCGCTTCGCGGAGCAGGCGACGGGCGACCGCCGCGCCGGGTTCCTGCACGGAGGCGAGGGAGCCGAGGTGGACGTGCCGGGTGCGGGGCGTCGGGGTCGGGGCCAGGGTCCAGTCGATCGCGAACTCGTAGGAGGCGCTGCCGGTGGGATCGAGTGTGACGATCGCGGTGGGTGTCGGGACGTCCTGGCCGTCGGTCAGGACGGTGACGCCGGCGGCCTCCAGGTGGGCGCGGATCAGTTCGCCGTACAGGTCCTCGCCGAGCTGGGTGAGCAGCGCGGTGCGGCGGCCGAGCCTGGCGAGTCCGTAGGCGACGTTGGCGGGGCTGCCGCCGGGGTGCGGCCGGTCGGGGAGGCCGGGGGTGCGGACGATGTCGGCGACGCACTCGCCGATGACGAGGAGGTCGACGTCCGCGGGGGTGGGCTCTGCCATGGTGCTCGGCTGCTCCTGTGTCGGGGTTGGCGGGACGGGAGGGCGGGACGGGGTGCGGCGGCGCGCCGCGGGTCGGGTGCGCCGCCGCGGGGGTCGGGCGCGGGGTCAGTCGCTGAGGACGACCTGGTCGACCATCAGGTGTCCCCAGGCTCCGGTGGCGTCGTCGAGGACCTGGAGCCGGGCGGTGCGGCCCTGGAGGTCGGTCAGGTCCCAGTCGACGGGCCGCAGGGTACCGCTGTCGTCGCCGGTGGCGGTGCGCACCGGCTGCCCGTCGACCAGCAGGTTGACGCTGGTCGCGCCGGGCGCGCCGAGCGGGTGGGCGCCGCCGGCCACGAGCAGGTGCAGGTGGGCGCGGTCGATGGTGAAGGCGGGCGAGGTGAGGGTGCCGGTGGCGGCGTCGCGGCCGGCGAAGGTGTCGAGCACGGCGGTCCCGACCGAGCCGGGGAGCTGTTCGACGGTCGGGGCGGTGCCGGCCAGGTCGCCGGTGCCGCTCCAGCCGGGGGCGTAGGCGCCGCCCTCGAAGTCGGCGAGCGGCCGGGCCGGGCGCTGGGCGAGGTCCTGGTACTCGGTGACGGTGAGGTTGGCGAAGGTGGCCGCGCCGCCGCTGGTGAAGAGCTTCAGCCCGTCGTCGGCGGGGTCGGCGAAGACCTCGTCGGAGTGGACGTGGCGGCCGTCGTCGACGAAGTACTCGACGCTGGTGCGGTCGACCAGGACGGTCAGGTGGGCGCTGGTCCGCGCCGGGTCCCACGGGGCGTGGGACTCCAGGTGGGTGCCGTCGGCCGAGGGGTTGCCGGTCCGGCCGCGGTTCAGGTAGCTGAAGTCGTGGAAGATCCCAGCGTCGGCGTGCCGGGTGCCGTCGGCGGAGACCCGCAGTTGGACGCCGACGTTGTCCAGGGCGCTCCAGCTGACGTCGGCGTCCAGGCGGTAGGCGGTGCCGTGGTAGGGCAGGGTGGTCGTCCCGTTCACCTGGACGGTGCCCAGGGCGGTGGTCCTCGCGGCGTGCAGGTCGAGGGCGGGGGTGGGGCGGGAGGTCAGCGCGTAGCCGTCGGCGTCGTGCTTGAGGCTGAGCTGCCGGGTGATCGCGTCGGTGCCGTTGAAGCCGTCGGAGGCCCAGGTCGGGGTGGTGTGGGGGTAGGTCCAGTTGTTGAGCCAGGCGGTGGCGTAGCGGTGGTCGAGCGGGGCGGCGGGGTCCTCCCAGGTGACGCCGGCGTACCAGTCGAAGCCGTGGTCGAGCCACTGCGGGGCGGCGCGGTCGGGGGTGAAGGCGGTGCCGTCGAAGCTGCCGGTCCAGTAGGCGTAGGTGTTGGGGTCGCCGGTGAGGTAGCCGTTGGCGCTGGCTCCCAGCACCCAGTGCACGGTGCCGTCGTCGGCGCGCAGGGGGAACAGGTCGGGGCATTCGAGGGTGCCCAGGCCGGTGTTGGCGTACTGGGACGCCCGGGTCCAGTTCTTCAGGTCGGGCGAGGTCCAGAAGCTGATCGCGGTGCCCTCGGCGAGCAGCGCGACCCAGCGGTGGCGGTCGGCGTCCCAGACCAGCTTGGGGTCGCGGAAGTCCTTGCGGCCGCCGTTGGGGATGACCGGGGCGTCGCCGTAGGGGCGGAAGTTGCGGCCGCCGTCGGTGGAGTACCAGAGGAACTGGGCCTGCGGGCCGGAGGCGTCGGCGATCTGGGCGGGGGTGGGGTGGTCCATCTGGGTGACCATCATGACCACGGCTCCGGCGCCGAACCCGGCGGTGTTGCCGGTGTCGACGACGGTGGAGCCGGACCACAGGTCGTAGTTGGCGTTGGTCTTCTTCGGCGCGGCGACGCCCTGGTCGTGGAAGGCCACGTTGTCGGTGCTGGTGGCCTGCCGCCAGGCGGTGCCGACGGCCTGCCCGTAGTCGGCGTTGTAGAGGTAGTAGGAGTGGAAGGCGCCGTCGAACCAGAGCGGCCGCTGCGGGTCGTTCTTCCAGTGGTCGGGCACGGTGAAGTGGTAGACGGCGCGGCGGCTGTCCGCGGCCCGGGCCGCCGTGGGGGCGGCCGGGCCGGGGGCGACGGCGGCCGCGGCGGTCAGGGCGAGGCCGAGGAGGGCGGCGAGGCCGAGCCGCAGGGCGCGGCCGGGCCGGTGGAGCGAGGAGCGTGGGGTCATGCTCGACTCCCGTGGTGTCCGGGTGGGTGGGGGAGGTTCGGCCCGGCCGGGAGGTCGGTCCCGGCCGGGTGGTTCGGCGCGGCCGGTCGGCGCGACCGGTTGGCGCGACCTCAGCAGACCGACGCGGCCTCGGCGGGCCGACGTCCGGCGGCTTCGGGCCCGACCGTTCCGCGTCCGGCGGCTTCGGGCCCGGCGGCTTCGAGTTGAGCGGGGCCGGGTTCCGCGGGGTCGGGTTCCGCGGGGTCGGGCAGTCCCTCGACGGTCAGTCGGCGGCCGTCCCAGGAGACCGGCATCGGGTCGCTCACCCCGCCGGCGAAGCCGCCGTCGGGGCCGGTGTGGTGGAAGCCCAGCAGGACCCAGGACCCGTCGCGGCGGCGGACCAGCTTGCCGCTGTAGTAGCGGTCGTCGGTGACCTGCCGCGCAACGCCGATGTCGAACGGGCCGAGCAGTCCCTGCGCGGGGGCGGCCCAGATGCCGCCGCGGGTGCCGGTGGCGCGGCGGCTGTCGGAGGCGTGCTCGGCGAGGCAGGAGAAGAGCAGCAGGGGCTTGCCGTCGACGATCTCGGTCTGGGTGACCTCCAGTTGGCCGAAGCCGTGCGCGGCGGGGGCGGACAGCGGGGGCCGCAGCCGCCAGTTCCGCAGGTCGGCGGAGACGGCGTGGCCGATCACGCCGCGTTCGAAGGCGGGGCCGGTGGTGGCCCGGGCGGTGATCAGCATGTGCCAGCCGTCGCCGTCGGGGTCGGGGAACACCCAGGGGTCGCGGAACGCCTCGTCGTGCCACTGGCCGGTGTCGAGCGTCTCGTACCAGGCGGGGTCGGCGCTCAGCACCGGGTTGGCGCCGGCCTTGTGCCAGGTGGTCAGGTCGGTGGAGGTGGCGTAGCCGATGCGCTGGACGTTCTTGCCGTCGGCGGCGCGGGTGGAGCCGGTGTAGAAGAGGAACCAGGTGCCGTCGGGGTGCCGGACCACCGAGCCGGTCCAGGTGGCGAGGTCGTCGAAGGCGGGGGCGTCGGCGCGGACCAGGGCGTCGGGGACGCGGGTCCAGTTCCGCAGGTCGGTGGAGACCGCGTGGCCGATGGAGGCGCGGTAGTGGCGGGCCTCGGGGTCGTGCAGGGCGCGGGAGGCGTAGAGGAAGAACAGGTGGTGCTGTTCGCCGTCGTCGGCGCACCAGAAGTCCCAGACCCAGGAGTCGGGCAGCGTGAACATGTCGGCCTTTCGGGCAGGCCGCGCGGACCCCCGGCCGCGGCGGGCGGCGGGGTCGGCGGGGTCGGCTGGGGTACGGGGAGGGCGGGGGGTCAGCCCTTGACGCCGCTCGCGGCGACGCTGCTGACGAAGGCGCGCTGGAAGGCGAGGAAGACCACCAGCACCGGCAGCGTGATCATCGACGTGTACGCCATGACCTCGCCCCAGGCCGGGTTGTCCTGGAAGAAGTACTGCATGCCGACCATGACGGGGCGCAGCTTCTCGTCCTGGACCACCATGGTCGGCCACAGGTACTGGTTCCAGGCGGGCAGGAAGGTCAGGATCGCCACGGTGGCGAACGCCGGGCCGGACAGCGGCACGACGATCTTGCGGTAGATGGTGAACCAGCCAGCGCCGTCGATCCGGGCGGCCTCGTCGAGCGAGGTCGGGATGGTGGAGAAGTACTGGCTGAACAGGAAGACGGAGAAGGAGTTCGCGACGAACGGGATGATCTGCACCTGGTAGCCGTTGAGCCAGCCGGTGTCCCACACCACGGCGCCGTCCTGGAGGAACAGGATCGGCAGGTGCGCGACCCAGTACACCAGGGGCACCGCGATCGTCTCGAACGGGACGATCAGGGTGGCGATGACGACGCTGGTCACCAGCCCCCGGCCGCGCCAGCGCAGGCGGGAGAGGGCGAAGCCGGCCATCGAGTTGACGACCAGTCCCAGGCCGACGATCGCCACCGTCACGAACAGCGAGTTCAGCAGGAACCGGCCGACCGGCACCCGGTCGAAGACGGCCCCGTAGTTGTCCAGGCTGATGTCCCCGACCGGGAGGAAGGCCCGCCAGCCGCCGATGTCGGAGAGCAGTTGCCCGTCCGGTTTGAGGCTGGAGACGAACATGAACACCAGCGGGAACAGGAAGAACACCGCGAGGCCGACCAGCACCAGGTAGGACCACGTCCGGCGGCGCCGGCGCAGCTGTCGTTCGCTCGTCTCGGTGCGCGCCCGCGGCGCGCGTACGGTCTGGGCCACGGTCAGTCCTTGTCGCGGGTGAGGTGGCGCTGGATCAGCGCGATGGCGAGCACGATCACGAAGAAGATCAGCGACAGGGCGGAGCCGTACCCGATCTGCTGCTGGCGGTAGCCGGTGAGCACCGCGTGGTAGACCAGCGTCGAGGTCGCGTCGACCGGGCCGCCCTGGGTCATCACGTCGATCTGCACGAACAGGCCGAGCGCGGCGATGGTGATGGTGATCAGGACGAAGATCCTGGTCGGGCGCAGGCACGGCCAGGTCACGTCCTTGAACTGCCGCCAGGCGCCCGCGCCGTCCATCCGGGCGGCCTCGTAGAGCTCCTCCGGGATGGTCTGCAGGCCGGACAGCCAGATCAGCATGTGGAAGCCGACGGCCTGCCAGATCGACAGCACGATGATCGCGAACAGCGCGGTGCTCGGGTTGTTCAGCCAGGCGGTGCCCTGCCAGGCGCCGAAGGTGATCGAGTTGATGAAGGAGTTCACCAGGCCGTCCGGCTGGTACATGAACTTCCACAGGATCGAGACCACGACGATCGAGGTCACGACCGGGATGAAGAAGATCACCCGGAACGCGGTGACGCCGCGGATCTTCTGGTTGACCAGCAGCGCCAGGAACAGCCCGAACCCGGCCTGCACCGGCACCACCACCGCCGCGAAGACGAAGGTGTTGGCCATGGACCGGAAGAAGGTGGGGTCGACGGTGAACGCGCGGACGAAGTTGTCGAGGCCGACGAAGCGCAGCGGTTCGGGGGAGATCAGCCGCGCGTTGGTGAAGGACAGCGCGAAGCCGAGCAGGACCGGCACGATCAGGAAGGCCAGCAGCAGGATCACGGCGGGCGAGGCCATCGCCAGGCCCGCCCTGGCCTCGCCGCGGCGGGCGGCGCCGGGCCGCTTGCGCCGCGGCGCGGGGGCGGCGGGGGTGCTGGCGGCCGGGGTGCCCGGGGCCGCGGTGCCCGCGGGGGCGCCGGCGGCGGGTGGCGGGTCGTTGCGGCCGGGGTCGGCCGGGGTGTCGAGGCGGAGGGTCTCCGTCATGGGGTCACGCCTTTCCGGTGGCCGGGCGGCGTGCGCGCCGCCCGGCCACCGCTCGCCGCTGCGTCAGTTGCCGTAGCCGTTGTTCGACTTGATGTCGCTGTCGATCGCCTTCACGGCGGCGTCCAGGGTCGACTTGACGTCGGCGCCGTTCATGATGTCCTTGGCGGCCTTCTCGAAGCTGGTGGAGACCACCGGGTAGCCGGGGGTGGCGGGCCGGGCCAGGGCGAACTTCTGCGCCAGGACGGCGAACTGGCGCAGCGCGCCGTCCTGGCCGAAGTACGTGGAGGCCGCGGTGGCGCCGGCGGTGGCGGGGATGACGACCTGGCTGTCCGCGAACTCGGTGAGGTACTTGTCCTGGAAGCTGAACTCCAGGTAGGCGCGGGCGCCTTCGGACTGGGCCTTGCCGCAGCCGGTCGAGATGCCCCACTGCCAGGAGCCGCCGCCGATCTTCGGCCCCTTGCCGAAGTCCACCGGCGGGAGGACCAGCAGGTCGGAGCCGACCTTGTCGAGCGCGTCCTTGGCGTTCCACACGCCGGTGTAGCTGAGCGCGACCTTGTCGTCGATGAAGTTCTGGTTGCCGACCGGACCGTTGCCGTTGGCCCAGCCGTTCTTGAAGACCTGCTGGAACCAGGTGAAGAACGCCACCGAGTCCGGCCCGTCGAGGGCGCCGGCGGCGGACTTCAGGCCGGTGCGGTCGATCTCGTCGCCGCCGGCGCTCTGCAGCATCGGCGAGTAGGCGTAGCTCCACCATTCGCCCTTGTCGGCGGCGCCCAGGTCGAGCGGGGTCCGGTAGCCGGAGTCCTTGAGCTTGCCGATCGCGGCGTCGAACTCGGTGCGGTTCCAAGGCTGTTCGACGGTCGGGATGCGGATCCCGTTCTTCTCCAGCACCGACTTCCGGGCGAAGAGTGCCAGCGCGGCGTCCCAGTAGCCGGCCGAGTAGACCGTGCCCCGGTAGGTGCCGACGGTGGTGGGCAGCAGCGAGTCGGTCAGGCCGGTGGGCAGGCCGAGCGGCTGGAGGTAGCCGGCCCAGGCCCAGTTGGGCATGATCGGGCCGTCCATGTCGATCAGGCAGGGCAGGTTGCGGGCGGCGGCGGCCGCGGTGACCGCGTCGTTGTACGAGCCCTGCGGGAAGTTCTGCTGGACGACCTCGTACTTGCTCTGCGAGGCGTTGAAGTCGTCGATGATCTTCTTGTAGACGGCCAGCTCGCCGGGGTTGCCCGCCGAGTGGGTCCACATGGTGATCCGCGTCGGGCCGCCGTCGGAGGACGTGCCGTCGTGGCTGGCCTTGGCACAGCCGGTGAGCGCGACCGTACCGAGCAGGCTCGCCGCTGCTACCATCGCGAGGGGATTGCGCACAGGTGGTCCCTTTCCGGGGGCCGACCGCCAAGTCGGCACCCGAGTGGACGGCAGCGCCAACTGCCGTGTGGTTGCTCCAGAAGATCGGCAGCGCCAACTGCCGTGTACTGCGAGGAGTTCGCCGCCGTTCTCAGCTCGCCCGCGAAGGCGGCGGCGGACCCACGGAGCCCCGACGGATGATCGGGCACTCCATCCGGTGCGGGGCAGCCGGGTCGGCCTCCCGCTCCCCCAGCGCCACCTCCATCGCCCAGCGCCCCATCTCGTAGTGCGGCAGGGCGACGGTGGTCAGCGGCGGGTCGAGTTCGGCGGCGATCAGCTGCTGGTCGTCGTAGCCGACGATCGACAGGTCGTCCGGAATGTGCAGACCTCGGCGGTGGGCCTCGGTGTACGCCCCCATCGCCATCCGGTCGTTGAAGCAGAACAGCGCGGTCGGCCCGGTCCCGGCCGGCAGGTCGAGGAGTTCCGCGGCGGCGGCCCGGCCGCCCCCGGCGTCGGTCTCGCCGTGCACGTGCAGGGCGGGGTCGGGGGTGATGCCCGCTTCGGCCAGCACCTGCAGGTAGCCCTGGTGCCGCAGCCCCGAGGCGACCACGCCCGCGCCCCGCGGGGCGTCGAGGTAGGCGATCCGACGGTGCCCGGCGGCCACCAGCTCCCGGGTCGCCGCCACCCCGCCCTCCCGGTCGTCCGGCACCACGGCCGGCCAACTCCCCTGCGCGGGGCGGCAGTCCAGGAAGACGCTGCCCTCGGCGAGGCCGGGCGGGGCGTCGACGACCTGGTGCCACATCCGGGCGTAGATCATCGCGTCGACCCGCTGTCCGGTCAGCGCCTCGACCGCCTGCCGCTCCTGCGCCCGGTCGCCGTCGGTGTCCACCAGCACCACCAGGTGGCCGTGCTCCCGGGCCGCGTCGTTCGCTCCCGCGAGCATCCGGCCGGCGAACGGGGTGGTGGCGATGGTGTCCGAGATCAGGCCGATCATCCGGGTGCGCCGGGTGCGCAGGCTCCGGGCCACCGAGTTGGGCGCGTAGCCGATCGCCTCGGCCGCCTCCCGGACCTTCGCCTGGGTCAGGGCCGAGATGCGGTCGCTGCCCGCCCCGCTGAGCACCATCGACACCGTCGCCGTCGACACGCCCGCCGCGGCGGCGACATCGGACATCCGCACCCGCGTCATCGCCGCTCCCACCTCGCTCCCCGCTCTGTTTAATCGATTAACCGCCGGGAAGCGAGTATGCAATCACGCCGTTACCCGGTCAAGGGGTGGCCGCGGCAGCGTTACCTCACCGCAATGCGGGCCGGACCTGCGCCGGAGCGCGGGGGCGGTGCGCGGCGCGCGCGGGGGCGGTGGCGGCGGGGGGTGCGCGGATCTGGGAGGGTGGCGGGTGCCGGCACACGTGCCCGTGTGCGTACCAGACACCAGAGGAGCAGCCGTGATCTTCATCGCTGTGAAGTTCACCATCCGGCCCGAGCACAGCGCGGACTGGACCGAGCGGGTCGGGGAGTTCACCTCCGCCACCCGCGCCGAGGAGGGCAACGTCTTCTTCGAGTGGTCCCGCAGCGTCGACGACCCGCACCAGTACGTGCTGCTGGAGGCGTTCCGGGACGGCGAGGCGGGTGCCCGGCACGTCGAGTCGGAGCACTTCAAGACCGCGATGGCCTGGATGCCGGACTCGATCGCCCGGACCCCGGAGATCATCAACGTGGAGGTCCCCGGCAGCGGCTGGAGCGCGATGGCGGAACTCAGCCCGCGCGGCTGAGCCCGTCGCCGCCGGGCGGCCGGGCGGGCGGTGTCCGACGAGCGGTCAGGCGCCGGCCGCCCGGTCCCGTCGGCGGGAAGCCAACAGGCTGGCCGCGGTGGTGACGACCAGCACCACCACGATGAAGCCCAGCGAGAACGCGATGCCGATCTCCGGGACGTGCACGCCGCTCTCGTGCAGCGCGTGCAGGATCAGCTTGACGCCGATGAAGCCGAGGATCACCGACAGCCCGTAGGACAGGTAGACCAGCCTGGTCAGCAGGCCGCCGATCAGGAAGTACAGCTGGCGCAGGCCCATCAGCGCGAAGGCGTTGGCGGTGAAGACGATGTAGGCGTCCTGGGTCAGGCCGAAGATCGCCGGGATGGAGTCCAGGGCGAACAGCACGTCGGTGGTACCGATCGCCAGCATGACGGTCATCATCGGGGTCATCAGCCGACGGCCGTCCACCCGGACGAACAGCCTGGTGCCGTGGTACTCGTCCGTGGACGGGACGCGCCTCTTGATCAGCCGCAGCAGCCGCCCCTCGTGGTACTCCTCCGCCTCCTTGTCCTGCCCGGCCTCCAGCAGCAGCTTGACGGCCGTCCAGACCAGGAACGCGCCGAACAGGTAGAACACCCAGGAGAACCGCTCGACCAGCGCCGCGCCGCCCGCGATGAAGACCGCCCGCAGCACCAGGGCGACCACCACCCCGAACATCAGCACCCACTGCTGGTAGATCCTCGGCACCGCGAACTTGCCCATGATCAGGATGAACACGAACAGGTTGTCGACGCTCAGCGACTTCTCCGTGACGTACCCGGCGAAGAACTCCACCGCCGACCGCGACCCGGCGTACCCCCACACGAAGCAGCCGAACAGCCCCGCCAGCACCACCCACACGGCGGTCCAGACCCCGGCCTCCTTGATCGAGACCTCGTGCGGCTTGCGCCCCCCGATGAAGAAGTCGGCCACGATCAGGGCGATCAGCACCGCGATGGTGCCGGCCCACAGACCCGCGGACACGTCCAAGGCTGCTCCTCGAGGTCCCGTCGAAAGCACCATCCTGACCGGCCGGAACCGCCCCGCCCGCACGACACACCCGGACGCCCCGGACGGAGGGCGGGTGGGGACCGGGGGCGGGAACTGCGGACGGGAAGTGCGGACGGGAAGTGACCGGTGCGGTCCGTAGCGTGGCGGTAGGCGAGCCATTCGACGGGAGAACCCGGGCGGGTGGACCTGGGGCCGCTGCTCGCGGACGGGCGGCTGGTGCGCTCCCTGTCGCTGCGCGGCACCCGGCACCTTGTCCGGCGGGGCGGACCTGCCGCAGTGGCGGACGCTGCTCCGGCCGGTGCTGGAGCGCCTCTCCCGGGCCCGGTGCTTCGCGGTGGCGACGGAGGGCCTCGACCCGGACGGGATCGCCCTGGCGGCAAGGGAGCTGCTGGCCGCCGGGCCCCTCCCCCGGCGGGCCCTCGGGCAGGCGCCAGCGCGGCGCCGTCCGGGGCGGGACGGGCGGCTGCCGGCGGGCGTGGCGGAGCTGCGGGTGCCGATGGCGCACGGGCCGGAGTCCTCCGCCTGGGGTCCTGGGGCACCCGTCCGAACGTCGCCCTGGCGCTCGCCGGGGAGCCGGCCGGCGAGCTGCCGGGGGCCGCGGCGGTGCTGCGCCACCTGGCCGCGTTCGGGCCGGCGGGGGTGCGGGACTTCCAGAGCTGGTCCGGGCCGACCCGGACCCGCGCGGCGTTCGAGGCGCTGCGGCCCGGGCTGCGGGTGTACCGCGACGAGCGGGGCACCGAGCTGTTCGACCTGCCGGACGCGCCGCTCGCCGACCCGGAGCGGCCCGTCCCGGTGCGCTTCCTGCCCGCCTACGACAACCTGCTGCTCGGGCACGCCGACCGGACCCGGGTGGTCGCCGACGCCCACCGCCCCCTGGTGATGCCGGGCCGGGCCCTGGTCCGCCCGACCTTCCTGCTGGACGGCTCCGTCGCGGGCACCTGGGCGGTCGCGGGAGCGGAACTGCGGATCTCCCCGTTCGCCCCGCTCCCCGCCTCCCGGGCCCGGGCGGTGACGGCGGAGGCCGAACGGCTGGCCGCCTTCCTCGGGCCGGAGTGGCGGGTGGCGTTCGCGGCGGAGTGACGGTGCGTCAGGTGCGCCCTGCGGTCCGGGCGCGCCGGTGGCCACCGCACCCCGTCCGCCGACGGGGTGCGGTGGCGCTCGTGGCGGACCGTCAGAGGCCGGTGTTGTAGTAGCCGCCGACGGTGCGGCGGTACTCGGGGTCCAGGGCGTGCGACTCGTGGTGGTACTCGGGGGCGTTCTTGATCTCGTCCTTGGTGCTGCCCACCCAGACGGTGCGGGCCTCCTCGTCGATGCGGCGGATGGTGCCCGCCGGGAGGAGGACGCTGCGGCCGAAGATCCACGGGCCGGTGTCGACGACGATGTGGCCGTCCTCGGCCTCGTAGGAGTGCTTGTCGACCTTGCCGATGTGGCCGTCGGCGGCCTCGACCCGGAAGCCGGTCAGATCGACGCCCGGGTTGTAGCCCTCCGCCTTCTCGTAGCCCCACATGCCGTTGCTCACAACTGCCTCCTTGGTGAGGGGAGTTCGTCGTTCTGCCGGTTCGGCTGCCCGGTTTCCGGGCGGGCATGCGCGGCTTTTCGGCGGATTTGGCGGCTTACGCGCGACGGGGGACGGCGGCGTCGGCGGGACCGGCGGCGGGGCGGGTGGCGGGGCGGGTGGCGGCGGGGCCGGTGGCGGCGGGACGGGTGGCGGCGGGGCCAGCGGTCTCGGCGGGTTCGAGGCGGGCGAGCCGGCCGGTGCGCGGGGTTTCGGCGGTCGGCCGCGGGTGCGCGTTTCCGGGTGTGCCGACGGGGCGTCAACTCGCGTTCATGACAGGTGGATGACAGTTCCGTGGCGGGGCGCGCGGGACCCCTACCGGGGGGTCACCGCGCGGACTAGCGTGCGCCCGGATTCCGATACCCGCTGTCAGGAAGAGGCCCAGGTGCCCGCTGCCCCCGTTCCCCGCCGACTGCGTTCGGCGGCCCTCGCCGTGCTCACCTCCGCCGCGCTGCTGTTCGGCGCGCTCACCGCCCAGCCGGCCGCCGGGGCCGCCGCCGGGCCCGCCCCCGCCGCCGGGGACCCGTGCCTGGGGCAGTGCCAGGACATCCTGACGGCGGGCGAGAACGGCCACGCCACGCTGGCCGGGATCCTGCTGCACCAGACCGTGGGGACCCGTCCGGCGCACTCCGCCGACCAGGTCGACGCGTACGACGCGCTGCTGCACGACTACAGCGGCCTGACGCCCGACCAGCTGTCGAGCTACTTCGACGACGCCTCGTTCGGGGTGCCCGCCGGGCAGGTGGAGAGCACCACCACGCCGCGCGCCGGGGTGACCATCACCCGGGACAAGGCGACCGGCACGCCGCACGTGAAGGGCGTGACCCGCTCGGACACCGAGTTCGGCGCGGGCTACGCGGCCGGGCAGGACCGGCTGTGGCTGATCGACGTGCTGCGGCACGTGGGGCGCGGGCAGCTGTCCTCGTTCGCGGGCGGCGCGGCGGGCAACCGGGCGCTGGAGCAGAGCCTGTGGGCGGTGGCCCCGTACACCGAGGCGGACCTCCAGCAGCAGGTGGACCGGGTGAAGGCGGCCGGCCCGCGCGGGGCGCAGGCCTGGCAGGACATCCAGGACTACGTGGCGGGCCTGAACGCCTTCGCGGCGGCCGACGTCGCCGCGAACACCTACCCGGGCGAGTACGTGCTGACCGGCCACGGTTCGACCATCGAGCCGTTCACGGCCACCGACGTGGTGGCGATCTCCTCGGTGATCGGGGCGATCTTCGGCGGCGGCGGGGGCGGCGAGGTCGGCAACGCGCTGGCCCGGCTCGCCTTCCGCCAGCAGCTCGGCACCGAGGCGGGCGACCGGGCGTACGCGGCCTGGCGGGCCGAGGACGACCCGGAGGCGACGCCCACCGTGCACGACGGCAGCAGCTTCCCGTACGCGGCCTCGCCCGCCGCGCCGGTGGGCACCGCGCTGCCCGACCCGGGGTCGGTGACCGAGCTGCCGCACGCCGCCAACGGCACGGGCACCGGGGCGAGTTCGGCCGCACCCACCACCGCGTCCGCCACCACGCCCACCGCCGCCGCGTCCAGCGCCGAGGGCGTGCTGCCCGCCGACCTGATCACCGCGAAGAAGGGCATGTCGAACGCCCTGCTGGTGTCCGGCGCGCACACCGCCTCCGGGCACCCGATCGCGGTCTTCGGCCCGCAGACCGGCTACTACGCGCCGCAGATCCTGATGGTGCAGGAGCTGGACGGGCCCGGCCTGCGCAGCCGGGGCGCGTCCTTCCCGGGGCTGAGCTTCTACGTGGAGATCGGCCGCGGCCTGGACTACTCGTGGAGCGCGACCTCCGCCAACCAGGACATCACCGACACCTTCGCGGTCGACCTGTGCGAGCCGGGCGGCGGCACCCCGAGCACCGCCTCCACCGGCTACCTGCTGGACGGGACGTGCACCCCGTTCGAGCGGCTGACCCGGCACAACGCCTGGCAGCCGAGCACCGCGGACTCCACCGCGGCGGGCTCCTACGACCTGGTGACGCTGCGCTCGGCGTACGGGCTGGTCACCCACACCGGGACGGTCGGCGGGCGGCCGGTGGCGTACACCGCGCTGCGCTCCACCTACCGGCACGAGGCGGACTCGGTGATCGGCTTCCAGCAGTTCAACGACCCGGCGGCGATCACCTCGGCGGCGGCGCTCCAGCGCGCCGCGCAGGACATCGGCTACACCTTCAACTGGTTCTACGCGGACGCCGACCACACCGCGTACTACAACTCCGGCGCCGAGCCGCTGCGCGCGCCCGGCACCGACCCGGACCTGCCGATCCTGGCGCGGTCCGCCTACCTCTGGCAGGGCTGGGACCGGACCGCGAACACCTCCGCGGTCGAGCCGCCCGCCCGGCACGCCCAGTCCACCGACCAGGACTACTACGTCAGTTGGAACAACAAGCAGGCCCCGGGCTTCACCTCGGCCTGGGGCAACGGCGCGGTGCACCGGGCCGACCTGCTGGACTCCCGGGTGAAGGCGCTGACGCAGCGCGGCGGCGTCACCCGCACCGACCTGGTCAAGGCGATGGAGGACGCCGCCAACGTCGACCTGCGGGCCGAGCGGGTGCTGCCCGAGCTGCTCGCGGTGCTGGACTCCGCGCCGGTCACCGACCCGGCGGCGGCGGCCGCGGTCGCCGAGCTGCGGGCCTGGGCGGCGGGCGGCTCGCACCGCCGGGAGGCGAGCAAGGGCGCGGGCGTGTACACCGACGCGGAGGCGATCCGGGTGCTGGACGCCTGGTGGCCGCTGCTGGTGGAGGGCGAGTTCCGGCCCGGCCTGGGCGACGGGCCGTGGCGGGCGCTGACGGCCGTCGCGCCGATCAACGAGACGCCCTCGGGCGGGCAGTTGGGCGGGACGTCCGGCGGCAGCGACATCGCGGCGGGCGAGGCGCACAAGGGCTCGGCGTTCCAGCACGGCTGGTGGTCGTACGTCGACAAGGACCTGCGCACGGTGCTCGGCCGGTCCGTGACCGGCCCGCTGGACCGGGCGTACTGCGGCGGCGGCACGCTCGGCGCCTGCCGGCAGGTGCTGCTGACCACGCTCGCCCAGGCGGTGGCGACCCCCGCCGCCACCACCTACCCGGCCGACAAGTACTGCGCGGCGGGCGACCAGCTGTGCGCCGACTCGATCGTGCACCGGGCGATGGGCGGCATCACCGTGCCGCGGATCGCCTGGCAGAACCGGCCCACCTACCAGCAGGTGGTGGAGTTCCCGGCCCGGCGCACCGACGACCTGACCAACCTGGCCCGCGGCGCGACCGCGACCGCCTCCGACTACCAGGACGCGATCGTCGTCTCCTACCCGCCCAAGCAGGCCGTGGACGGCAACCCCGGCACCCGCTGGGCGTCCAAGACGGTGGCCACCGCCTGGCTGAACGTCGACCTGGGCGCGGTCCGCAAGGTCGGCCGGGTGGTGCTGGACTGGTCCGACCAGTACGCCACCTCCTACCGGATCGACGTCTCCACCGACGGCGCCGCCTGGCGCACCGTCTACTCCACCACCACCGACCGCGGCGGCCTGGAGAACCGCTCCTTCACCCCGGTGGACGCCCGGCACGTCCGGGTGGTGCTGCTGGCCCGCGGCACCGACAACCGCTACTCGCTCAACGAGGTCGGCGTGTACGGGAAGTGACCCGCCGCGCCGGGCCCCGGACGGACGGCGTCCGGGGCCCGGCGCGCGTTCAGTCCGGGTAGTGGCAGGCGGCGGTGTGGTCGGTGCCGGGGGCGGCCGGGACGGGGCGCGGCGGTTCGGTGGCGCAGCGGTCGCGCTGGGCGGGGGCGAGGGTGGGGTGGACGGGGCAGCGGGTGCGGAAGGGGCAGCCGAGGTGGCGTTCGGCGGGTGAGGGCGGGTCGCCGGCCAGCAGGCGGCGGGGGCGGGCGCGTTCGGCGGGCGGGTCGGGGAGCGGGACGGCGGCGAGCAGGGCCCGGGTGTAGGGGTGGCGGGGGTGGGTGAAGACGCGTTCGGCGGTGCCGGTCTCGACGGTGCGGCCGAGGTACATGACGGCGACCCGGTCGGCGAGGTGGCGCACCACCGACAGGTCGTGCGAGACGAACAGGTAGGCGAGGCCGAGTTCGGCCTTCAGCCGCTGGAGCAGGTTGAGCACCCCGGCCTGGACGGAGACGTCGAGGGCGGAGACCGGTTCGTCCAGGACCAGCAGGTCGGGGCGGACGGCGAGGGCGCGGGCGATGGAGATCCGCTGGCGCTGGCCGCCGGAGAACTCGTGCGGGTAGCGGTCGGCGTGCGCGGGGTCGAGGCCGACCTGGCGCAGCAGCTCGGGGACGCGGCGGCGGGCCTCCGCGGTGGGGGTGCGCTGGGCGAGCAGCGGTTCGGCGAGCACGTCGCCGACCGGCATCCGGGGGTCGAGGGAGGCGGCCGGGTCCTGGAAGACGATCTGGACCCGGGAGCGCAACCGCCGGACCGCGGCCCGGTCGAGGGTGGCGGTGTCCTGGCCGAGGAGTTCGATCCGGCCGCCCTGCGGGGCGGCCAGCCGGAGGATCTCGTACAGGGTGGTGGACTTGCCGGAGCCGGACTCGCCGACCAGGCCGAGCGTCTCGCCCCGCCGGATGTCGAGGTCGACGCCGTCGACGGCGTGCACCTCGCCGGCCCGGCGGCGCAGCAGGCCGCCGCGGTGGCGGGGGAAGCTGCGGGTGAGGCCGTGGACGGCGAGGACGGGCTCGCGTTCGGCGCGCGGGCGGGGGACGGTGGCGGCGGGCGGCAGCTCCGGGAGGGGGTAGACCTCGGCGGGGGCGGGCCGGGCGGCGGCGAGGTGGTCGGCGCGGACGCAGGCGGCGAGGTGGGCCGACGGGGGCCGGCCGGTGCCGGTGAGCGGCGGCTGCGCGGTGCGGCAGCGCTCCTCGACCAGCGGGCAGCGGTCGGCGAACGCGCAGCCGGGGCCGGTGAGTTCACCGGCGGCGGGCGGGGAGCCGGGGATCGGGACGAGTGGTCCGCCGCGGCCGTCGAGCCGGGGGACGGCGCCGATCAGGCCGAGCGTGTAGGGGTGCCGGGGGGCGGCGTACAGCTCGTCGACGGGGGCGGTCTCGACGATCCGTCCGGCGTACATGACGGCGACCCGGTCGGCGCTGCCGGCGATCACCCCGAGGTCGTGGCTGACCAGGACCAGGGCGGCGCCGCTCTCCCGCTGGGCGGTGCGCAGCACGTCGAGGACCTGGGCCTGGATGGTGACGTCGAGGGCGGTGGTGGGTTCGTCGGCGAGCAGCACGTCGGGGTCGTTGGCCACCGCCATGGCGATCATGGCGCGTTGGCGCATGCCGCCGGAGAACTCGTGCGGGAAGGCGTCCAGGGCGCGGGCCGGGTCGGGGATGCCGACCAGGTCGAGCAGGTCGGCGGCGCGCTTGCGGGCGGCGGTCCGGCCGAGGTCCTGGTGGATCCGGACGGCTTCGGCGATCTGGTCGCCGATCCGGTAGACCGGGGTGAAGGCGGACAGCGGGTCCTGGAAGACCATGGCGATCCGGCGGCCGCGGACCTCGGCGAGCTGCCGGGCGGGCAGGCCGACCAGTTCGCGGCCGTCCAGCCGGACCGAGCCGCCGGTGCGGGCGGTGGCGGGCAGCAGGCCGAGCACGGCGAGCGCGGTGACGGACTTGCCGGAGCCGGACTCGCCGACCAGGCCGAGCGTCTCGCCCCGGTGCAGGTCGAGGTCGACGCCGCGGACCGCCGGGCGGCCGTCGAAGTCGACGGTGAGGTCGCGGACGGTGAGCAGCGGCGCGGTCGGCGGCGTGGCGGTCGGCGGCGTGGCTGGCGGGGTGGTCACGGGGTGCTCCGGCGCGAGGGGGTGGTGGTCGGACGGCGGCGGCGGGGTCGCCGGGCGGGGCGGCGGCGTCCGGCGGCGGCCGTCGGGTCGAGGGCGTCGCGCAGGCCGTCGCCGACCAGGTTGACGGCGAGCACGAACAGCACCAGCAGTCCGGCGGCGAAGTAGAACAGCCAGGGGAAGACGGGGGCGTCGCCCGCGCCGGCGGCCAGCAGGGTGCCGAGCGAGACGTCGGGCGGGCGGACGCCGAAGCCGAAGTAGGAGAGCGCGGCCTCGCTCATCACGGCGCCGCCGACGGTCACGGTGGCGTCGATGATCAGGAACGAGGAGACGTTCGGCAGCACGTGCCGCCAGATGATCCGGAACGGCCCGACGCCCATGTACCGTGCGGCGGCGACGAATTCGCGCTCGCGCAGCGAGCGGGTCATCGAGCGGACCACCCGGGCGGTGATCATCCAGTTGAACACGGCGAGCAGCAGCACGAAGGCGATCCAGCCGCTGCCGCGCAGCCGGGGCGAGAGCACGGCGATCACCAGGAAGGCCGGGAAGATCAGCAGCAGGTCGACCAGGAAGGTCAGCACCCGGTCGGTCCAGCCGCCGAAGTACCCGGCGCAGGCCCCGACCAGCGAGGCCAGGCCGGTGGAGAGCACCGCCACCAGCAGCCCGATCACCAGCGACTTCTGCAGGCCCCGGACGGTCTGCGCGAACACGTCCTGACCGAGCCCGTTGGTGCCGAACCAGTGCGCGGCGGACGGGGGTTGGCGCAGGTTGGCGTAGTCGGGCGCGGCGTAGTCCCAGGGCGTGAGGTAGGGCCCGACGAAGGCCAGCAGGAACAGCAGCACCAGCACGACCGCCCCGGCCACCGCCCCGCGCGAGCCGGCCAGCCGGGCGGCGGCCAACCGCACCCGGCCGCGCGGCGCGAACGCCTCGGCGGAGGACGGCTGCTCGGCGGCGAGGACGAGTTCGGCGCTCATCCCGCCACCGCCCGAGCGGACGCGGCGAACGCGGCCGCCAGCCGGGGTGCGGGCGTCAACCGGGACGCAGCCGTCGACCGGGGTACCGCCGCCGACCGGGGTGCGTCCGCCGACCGGTCGGCGGGAGAGGCGAGTTCGGTGTTCATGCGGCCCTCACCCGGGGGTCGAGCGCGGCGTGCAGGGCGTCGGCGAGGAAGCCGGCGGCGAGGACGACCACGGCGGCGAACAGGTTGACGGCGACGACCGAGTTGACGTCCTGCTCGTTGACGGCCTGGATGAACCACTCCCCCATGCCGTGCCAGCCGAAGATGGTCTCGGTGAAGGCGGCGCCGGTGAACAGGCCGAGGAAGGCGTAGGCGAACATCGTGGTCATCGGGATGATCGCGGTGCGCAGGCCGTGCTTGAGCAGGGCCCGGCCGCGGGTGAGCCCCTTGGCCTCGGCGGTGCGCAGGTAGTCCGCGCCGAGGACGTCGAGCATGGTGGCGCGCTGGTAGCGGCTGTAGGTGGCCAGGCCGCCGAGGGCGAGCGAGAGGGTGGGCAGCAGCAGGTGCAGCCCCCAGTCGGCGAGGTGGGTGCCGAGGCCGCCGGCCAGGTTGGGCGTCTCGTAGCCGGTGAACGGGATGACGTCGTGTCCGGCGGCGTCCTTGGCGGCGATGGCGCCGTTCTTGAGCAGCAGGGCGAGCAGGAAGACGGGTGTGGAGAGCAGCACGAAGGAGAGCACGGTCAGCAGCCGGTCGGAGAGCCGGTACTGGCGCACCGCGCTCCAGGCCCCGGCGGCGACGCCGAGCAGCATGCCGAGCAGGCTGCCGACCAGCAGCAGCCGGAGCGAGACCCAGATCCGGCGGCCGAACTCGTCGTTGACGGCGGTGCCGTGGATGGTGCGGCCGAGGTCGCCGTGCAGCAGGCCGTCGGCCCAGGTGCCGAAGCGCTGGACCACGGGGGTGCGCTCGTTGAGGTTGAGCGCGGTGAGCTGCCGGTCCACGGACGCGGCGGAGGGCCGGGGCTGCTTGGCCTCGAAGTAGGCGCGGGGGCCGAGTGCGGTGGCGGTGAGGGCGTACGACAGGAACACCGCCGCGGTCAGCAGGGCGGCGTAGTAGCCGAGCCGTTGGGCGAGGTATCGCGTCACGGCCTGCCTCCGGTGTGGTTCGCACACCTGGGGAACATGGTCATTTGCCTTCGCTAGTACGGGTTTTGACGCACTTTCGGGCAGCAGTTGTACGCCACACCGGACGGTCCGTCCAGGGCCCGCCGCGCCGACGGGTCCACCCGGTCCGGGGAACCCGCTGGTCACAGCTGATCAGACGGGTACGGACGGCGTGTTGCCACAGTGTTGCCCCGCGTTTCACTTCGATCAGTTCTGCACGCCCACCCCTGGTGGGGTGGCTGACGGGCTGTTACGTTCGCCCCGTCGGCACCGACTTGGCTGCCCACCATCAAGTGCCGCCACACCTGGCGGCCCCCCACTCTTCGAAACCCGAGGACTCCCCCGATGCGCACACCGCCCGCCACCCGCCGGATCGGCCGCACCGCCGCGGCGGCCCTCGCCGCCCTCCTCGCCGCGACCGCCTGCAGCTCCACCGGCGGGTCGACGGGCGACGTGGCCAAGACCGTCTCCCCCACCGTGGACGCCGAGGACGACAACCCGCAGCCGCTGGACAACATCAAGGACGGCGGCGAGCTGCGCCTGCCGCTCCAGCAGTGGATCACCCAGTGGAACCCGTACCAGGTCGACGGCAGGTACGGGGACGCGGTGGAGATCATGTACTACACCGAGGCCAAGCTCTTCCAGGTCGACGCCAAGGGCGTCTACCACCCCGACCCCTCGTACCTGGTCTCCGCCGAGGTCACCTCCACCTCGCCGCAGGTGGTGACGTACAAGCTCAACCCGAAGGCGGTCTGGTCCGACGGCACCCCGATCGGCTACCGCGACTTCGAGGCCGTCTGGAAGGCGTCCAACGGCAAGGACCCGGCGTACAACCTCGCCGACTCCTCCGGCTACGAGCAGATCTCCGCCGTCGAGCAGGGCGCGGACGCCGGGGAGGTCAAGGTCACCTTCGCCCAGCCGTACGCCGACTGGCAGAACCTGTTCAACCCGCTGCTGCCCGCCTCCGGGATCTCCACCCCGCAGGACTTCAACGACGGCTGGGTGGAGAAGGTCCCGGTCTTCGGCGGCCCGTTCGTGGTCTCGAACGCCGACAAGACCGCGCAGACCATCACGCTCACCCCCAACCCGCACTGGTGGGGCCCGAAGCCCAAGCTGGACCGGATCACCTACCGGGTGCTGGACGCCGCCGCGATCACCCAGGCGTTCCTGAACAACGAGGTCGACCTCGCCTCCGCGGGCACCGCCACCGCGTACGGCCAGCTCAAGGACGCCGCCGGCGCGGCGATCCGCACCGGCACCCCCTGGGACGAGGTGCACATCTCCTTCGGCGGCAACGGCCCGCTCGCCGACCAGAAGGTCCGCCAGGCGCTCGGCCGGGCGATCGACCGCGCCTCGCTGATCAAGATCGCCAACAAGGGCGTCCCGGTGGAGTTCAAGCCGCTCGACAACCACCTGTTCATGACCAACCAGAACGGCTACCGGAACAACGCCGGGGACTGGGCCTCCTACGACCCGGCCACCGCGAAGAAGTGGCTGGACGAGGCCGGCTGGAAGGACGCGGGCGGCACCCGCAGCAAGGACGGGCAGCCGCTGGAACTGCACTACGTGCTGAGCGACGGCTCCACCCAGGCCCAGACCGACCTGGCCACCGCCGTGCAGAACATGCTCCAGCAGGTCGGCGTCAAGCTGACCCTCGACAAGGTCTCCAGCAAGGAGTACTTCACCAAGTACATCAACCTGGGCAAGTTCGACCTGGCCAGCTGGCGCAACACCGACTCCTTCCCGCTCTCCCAGACGGTGGCGATCTACCGCGCCCCGCAGGGCGACAACGTGTTCGGCAACTACTCGAAGCTCAGCACCCCCGAGATCGACGGCCTGCTGCGCAAGGCCGCCGCCACCCTCGACCCGGCGCAGGCCGACGAGCTGTACAACCAGGCCGACGCGAAGATCTGGGAGCTCGGCCACACCCTGGAGCTCTACCAGCGCCCCAGCATCGTCGCCGTCCGCAAGGGCCTGGCCAACTACGGCGCCGGCAGCCTGGCCAGCACCGTGATCACCTCGGTCGGCTGGCAGAAGTAGCCCGCCCGGTCCGGTGCCCCCGCCCCGGGCGGCACCGGGCCGCCGACACCGGACCGCCGGCCCCGGCCCGCCGGCCTCGACTCGGCGGCCCGGTTCAGCGGCCCCGGCTCAGCGGTCCTTGAACTCCTCCAGGGCCTCGAACACCGTCCGCCGCATCGCCTCGCCGCCGACGTGCCCGGAGTCGTCGAAGACGTGCAGCCGGGCGTCCGGCCACGCCTTCGCCAGCTCCCAGGCCGTCCGCACCGGGCAGCCCAGGTCGTACCTGCCGTGCACCAGCACGCCCGGGATGCCAGCCAACTTCCCGGCCTCGCGCAGCAGTTGGTCCTCCGCCAGCCAGGCGCCGTTGCTGAAGAAGTGCGCGCAGATCCGGACGAACGCGATCCGGTCGTCCGCCGCCCGGGCGCTGTACATGCCGGGGATGCCATGGGGCTCGTCCGAGATCACCGCGTCCTCCCAGGCCAGCCAGGCGTCGGCGGCGGCGGCCCGGACCGCCCGGTCGGGGTGCTCCGTCCGCCGCGCGTAGGCGGCCAGCAGGGCGTACACGTCGCCGTCCCAGGCGTGCTCGGGGGCGGCGGCCAGGAAGCGGTCCCACGCCTCGGGCTTGAAGGCGGACACCCCGTGGTAGAGCCAGTCGGTCTCGGCCCGGCGGGTGGTGGTCACCGCCTGGAGGACGATCTCGCTGACCCGCTCCGGGTGCTGCTGCGCGTACGCCAGGATCAGCGTCGAGCCCCAGGAGGCGCCGTCCAGCAGCCAGCGCTCGATGCCGAGGTGCGCGCGCAGCCGTTCCATGTCGTCGATCAGGTGCTGCGTGGTGTTCAGCGCCATGTCCGCCGCCGGGTCGCTCGCGTGCGGGGTGCTGCGCCCGCAGTTGCGCTGGTCGTAGCGGACCACCCGGTAGCGCGCCGGGTCCCACGCCCGGGTGGGCCGGTCCGGCGTGCCCGCGCCGGGCCCGCCGTGCACGTACAGGGCGGGCTTGCCGGCGGGGTTGCCGAGCTGCTCGTAGTAGATCCGGTTGCCGTCGCCGGTGTCGAGGAACCCGCGGTCGTAGGGGACGGTCGGCGGGTGGAGGAGGTCGTCCAGGGGGGTCGGAGGCATGACGGACGATCCTAACCGCCCTCCTCCGTGCGGCAACTGAATAACCGTCACCCCCGGCGGGCCGCCGGGGGTGACGGTCCGCGCCGCGCCTACTGCTGCCAGAGCTGGAGTTCGGAGAGCTGCCCGGCGGGCCAGCCGGTGTTGCCGGTGACCTGGACCCGGACGTAGCGGACCTGGGCGGCGGGGAAGGCCAGGGTGACGGTGTTGTCGGCCGCCGGGTCGAAGAGGTAGGCGGAGGAGGACTTCAGCGGGGTGAAGGCGGTGCCGTCGGTGGAGCCGAGCAGGGTGAGGGTCTGGGTGCGGGCGCCCCAGCCGGCGGGCAGCCGGAGCACCGCGCGGGAGACCTGCCGGGCGGTGCCGAGGTCGACCTGGGCCCACTGCGGGAGGGCGTTGTTGGCGCTCTCCCAGTAGCTGTTCCGGTTGCCGTCGGTGAGGTTGCCGGAGCCGTAGACGTCGGCGTGCGAGGACTCGGCGGTGGGCCGACCGGCCGCCAGGTCGGTGGCGGGCGGGGTGGAGGTGCCGGCGAAGCGCAGGTGGTTGAGGTTCCAGCCGCCGGTGTCCTGGACCAGGGTGAGCACCTGGCGTCCGGCGGGCAGGGTGAGGCGGGCGGTGGCGTCGCCCCAGGTCTGCCAGTCGCCGGTGGCGGGCAGGGTGACGGCGCCGGTCAGGTCGGCCCCGGTGCCGTTCGCCAGGTGCAGGGCGCCGGTGACGGCGGCGGGCGCGGCGTACCGCAGGGTGACGGTGTACGTCCCGGCGGTGGCGACGTCCACGGTGTAGCGCTGCCACTGGCCGCCCGAGGTCCAGCCGAGGCCGTAGCCGCCGCCGGTGTCGGTGACGACCTCCAGGTCGACGCCGTCGGCCCGGTAGCCGTTGGCGGTGCCGTTGACGGTGTTGACGAAGTAGCCGGTGCCGGGGCCGCCGGTGTCGTAGTCCTCGGCCTGCACGGTGCCGGGGATCGCGGCGGGCGAACCGCCGTACGGGGCTTCGGGGTTGCCGGTGCCGCTGCCCCAGCTGTTGCCGCTCGCGGTGACGGTGAAGGCCGGCGAGTTGTTGCGGTACGCGGTGGCTCCGGCGGCGCTCAGGCCGGTGACGGTGTTGTCGGTGAGGGTGGCCGAGCCGGTGGGCGCCGGGTAGAACGGCGGGGCGACCACGAAGCCGTTGCGGCCGGGCGCGGTGACGGTGTTGCCGCGCATCAGGGTGTTGGTGGACGCGGAGAGGCCGACGCCGTCGTACAGCGCGTTCAGCACGGTGTTGCCGGTGACGGTGACGTGGTCGACCACACCGGTGTTCTGGCCGTCGCCGCCGTTGCCGACGTGCAGCGCGGGCTGGCCCTGGCCGTAGCCGTTGCCGCCGGAGCGGACCACGGTGTTGGCGTTCAGGGTGGCGCCGAGCAGGTCGCTGCCGTTGACGCCGAAGCGGCCCGCGCCGAGGCCGATGTAGCGGGCGGTGTCGGAGACCAGGTTGTGCTCGATCAGGTGGCCGCTGCCGCCGTAGACGCCGATGCCCTTGCCGCCCCAGGGCGCGACGATGGTGTTGTGCGTCATGGTGATCCGGGCCATCGGCGTGTAGTACGTCCGGTTGCCGTTGCCGTCGGTGTTGTAGTTCACCGAGTTGACGGCCATGCCGTCGTCGCCGGTGCCCCGGACGAAGTTGTTGTCGGCGGTGATGTCGCTGCCCACCGAGTTGCCGAGCGAGACGTTGTTGACGTTGATGCCGTCGGCCCAGACCGCGGTGACCCGGGCGTTGCGGACGCTGCCGCCGGTGCCCGAGGCCCAGTAGCCGGACTCGACGTGCTGGCTCCAGATGCCGTCGGCGCTCCAGTTGGTGCCGGTGGTGTCCATCGCCCCGCCGCCGCCGTCGACCGTCTCCCGGCTGGTGGAGTTGGAGTCCAGGTGGAAGCCCTGGACGTGGGTGGAGGTGAGGTTGAACAGGGCGGCCAGCGGGGTGCGGTTGGGCAGCGGGATGTCGCGGTAGACCGTCGAGTACCACTGGCCGGCGCCGACGATGGTGATGTCCCGGGCGGTCAGGCCGGTGGTGCCGCGCAGGTAGAAGGTGCCGGGCGGGATCCACAGCGTGCGCTGTTGGGCCTGCGCCTGGTCGATGCAGGACTGGATCGCGGCCGTGGAGTCGACGGCGTCGGGCACGGCCGAGCCGTTGGTCGGGGCGGTGCTCGCGACGGCCCCGCAGTCGGTGATCGACAGCGACCCGGCGGGCCGGGCGGCGGGCGGCGGCGGGTTCTCCGCGTCCAGTACGTCGATGTCGTAGTACGCGGCGGTGTTGGCGGCGTCCTTGCGCAGTTCGACGGTGCTGCCGGGGGCGATCGGCGCGCCGGTGACGAAGGTGTGCGCCTCGTCGAAGAAGTCCCGCGGGTCGCCGTCGGCGGCGTTCTGGTTGCTGCCGTTGTAGTGGCCGTCGCCGCCCTCGTAGAACCAGCTCTGCCGGGAGTTCAGGTTCAGCGCCTGGCGGAACACCCCGTCCACGTACAGGTTCAGGGTCGCGGTGGTGCCGCCGCCGGTGGCGGAGTCCGGGATGCTCTCGCGCACGTTGATCGCGCTGACCGGCCCGCCGGTGCCGTTGGTCCAGCGCACGCCCTGCCCGGTGGCGGCCAGGTGGACGTACGCGTGCCCGGACGCCTCCAGCGCGGCGCTGGAGTACGGCGTGGTCGGCGCGGCGGTCAGCGCGACGACGGCCGCGCCGCCGGTGGGCGTGCCCGCCTCGGCCTCCCACGGGGCGAACGGGAGGGTGGCGCCGGCGGTTCCGGCGTCCGCGGCTCGGGCGCCCGCCGCGCCGCGGGTGTCCGCCGCGGTGGCGACGGTGGCGGCCGCGGGTGCGGCGAGCGCGGCGGCCAGCAGCGCGGTGGTGGCGAGCAGGGCGGTCCGGGCGCGCGGGCCGGCGCCGGGCAGAGGTCGTCTCATCGAGTCCCTTCCTGGGCGTGCGCGAGGCGCGCTCCGCGGAGGCGCGGGCGCGCTGAGCGAGGAGCGGGGAGCGGTGGAGCGCGGGCGGGGCAGCAGCGAACGTAACCTCGTTGACATGAATCCGCAATGCCTGCACCGGATCGCGCAAAATCCCAACTCCACTCGCGCACACCGCAGTCAGGGACTCGGGCGGGACGGAGGGCGGGCCCGTGGGGCCGCGACGGGACGGGGTCGACGGGTGTCGACGGGCCAGGGGCGGGGGCGGGGGCGGCGGCACCGTCCCGGTGGTCGGCCCGGACGGCCGCCGCCCGCCGCTACCCCAGGCCGAGGGCGGCGCGCAGCCGTCCCCGGGTGGCCGCGGCGGCCTCCCGGGTGACGGGGTCGTCGCTGCCGAGGGCGTCGCCCAGCAGCAGGTCGGCGGCGGCGACCACGGCGGCGGGGAGGACGATCTCGCGCAGGCCGAGCAGCTGGGCGGCGGCCTGGTGCCCGATCGTCGGGGGGCCGGAGGGCCGGTCGTGGGGTTCCGCCGGTTCGGGGACGCGCGGGGGCGTCGCCATGGGGTGCCCGCCCTGCGGGCGGCGCGGTTCGTTGATCACGGGCATGCTCCGTTCAACGGGCCACGGCCCACGACGGTTACGCGGTCCGCGACGTTCGAGTGGCCCGCCACCGCCCGGCCCGGCTCCGTCGCCTGCCGCCGTGGGCCGTTGTGGGCCGCCGTGGGCCGCTACCGCCCGGTCAGGAGGCGTGCCGGTCCGCGACGGCGGCGGGCCCGGACCCCGGCGCGGGCGCAGCCCTGGCCCCGGGCCCGGAGGCGGGCGCGGAGGCAGAGGCGGAGGCGGACGTGGACGTGCCGAGAGCGGGCCGTTCGGGGCGCGGGGCGAGCGTACGGACCCCCGCCGGCAGCGGGGCGGTGGCGGCGGCGGTGTGCGCGGCCCGGATCCACCGGGCCAGGGCGTGGGCGAACTCGGGGCCGATCGCGGCGGCGTGCTGCAACTGGTCCAGATCGCCCGGTCGGAGCGGGACACCGGCCTCCGAGAGGGCGGCCAGCAGGGGTTGCAGCAGCGTCCACTGGAGGCGGACGGCGGGCAGCGGGCTGGTATGCGCAGGCTCTGTCACGTCCGGTCCAACTACCCGTCCCCGACGGGGACACGGCCCGTTCCCCCGGTTCCACCCCAGGGTGCAACCCGGCTCCGGACCGCGTGCCGCACCCCGCCGGAAGGCCCGTCCGGTGGTACCGGCGGGGGGACCGAGAGGGGACCGACGGCGTCGGCGGGGGGGCTCAGTCGAGGCGCAGCCGTGCCAGTCGGCGCAGGGCGAGGGCGGCCAGCAGGGCGGTCGCGGCGGCGAGCAGGGCGGCGGCGAGGGGGTGGGGCCCGCCCGCGCCGGCCCACAGGGCGCCGACGGCGGTCGCGGTGGCGAGCAGGGCGACGGCCGCGACCAGCAGGACGGGGCGGTGGCCCAGGCGGGCGGCGGGGCCGGGCGGGCGGTCGAGCCGGCGGTCCAGACGGGGGTCGGTCCGGCGCAGGTGCTGTTCGATCTCCGCGAGCAGGAGGCGTTCCTGCGGGGTCAGTCGGGTGTCCATGGGTCTGCCGCCTCTCGGGGAGGGGGGTGCGGGTGTCGTCGGGCGGGCACGGCGGTGGCGGCCGGTGCGCCGCGCGGGTCGGATCGCCGTCCTCCTCTCGGTGCGGCGGGCCGCGACCATCGCGGGTACCCCTTTCCGGGAAAAAGTCCCGCCGCCGGGCGGTCGGTGCCCACCCGCAGCGCTGGTGCAGCGTTTCGGCCCGGGGCGTCCGGGGCGTCCGGAGCGTCCGGGGCTTCGGGGCGGCCGGGGTCTCCGGGGTCTCCGGGGTCTCCGGGGTCTCCGGGAGATCCGCACCCGGCGGCGCGCCGCTCCGCGCCCCCGCACCCATCCGGATCGGGCCCGGCTCCGAACCCCGTGGACACTCCATGGACGTCCCTGTCGACGTCCCGACGGCCGAGGAGGCAGCGATGATCGAGGTGGTGCGGGAGATCCCGGTCCGCCGTCCGGCGGGTGAGGTGCTGGACTACCTGGCGGATTTCGCGCACGCCGCCGAGTGGGACCCGGGCACCGAGCAGTGCGTCCGGATCGACGCGAGCGGGAGTGCGGGTACCGGCGGGAGCACGGGCGCGCCGGGGCCGGGGGCGCGGTGGCGGAACGTCTCGGTGTTCCGGGGGCGGCGCACCGAGCTGGTGTACGAGCTGGTGGACCGCGGGCCGGACCAGGTGCTGTTCGTGGGGCGCAACCGCACCGTCACGGCCTCGGACGAGATCACCGTCAGCCCGGGTCCGGGCGGGGCGGGG
Source organism: Kitasatospora sp. NPDC090308 (assembly GCF_044769485.1). NCBI lineage: Bacteria > Bacillati > Actinomycetota > Actinomycetes > Kitasatosporales > Streptomycetaceae > Kitasatospora > Kitasatospora sp. NPDC090308. The sequence goes on from NZ_JBIVXY010000010.1 coordinate 206,347, forward strand.
TCGGTGGTCCGGTACCGGGCGCGGCTGCGGTTCCACGGGCTGGCGCGGCTGGCGGAGCCGTTCCTGCGGCGGGACTTCGAGCGGCTGGCGGACGCGGCCCGGCAGCGGATGCCCGAGGTGCTGGACGGCGGCTGAGCGCCCGGCCGGGCCGATCCCCCGTTCGGAGCAATCCGCGGACCCGGTGCCTCCGAATGAGGGGCGCAAGGGCCGCCGCGGGCGGCCGGGACCAGTGGGGAGGATCGACGTGACGACACTCGGCACCGTTTCCGCCGGAGGGTTCGTCCCGCCGTCGCGCGAGGGGCGGCCCGTGCGGCGGGTGGCCGTGGTGGGTGCGGGGGTGGCGGGGCTGAGCGCGGCGTACGCGCTGGCGCGGGCCGGGGCGGCGGTCGAGCTGTTCGAGGCGGCGGACCGGCTCGGCGGGCACGCGCACACCCAGCGGATCACGGCGGCGGACGGCCGGGAGTTGGCGCTGGACACCGGCTTCCTGGTCCACAACACCCGGACGTACCCGGAACTGGTGGGCCTGTTCGACGAGTTGGGCGTACGGACGCAGGACAGCGACATGAGCATGTCGGTGCACTGCGAGGGCTGCGGCCTGGAGTACGCGGGGGCCCGCGGCCTCTCGGGGCTGCTGGCCACCCCGGGCAACCTGGTCCGGGGCCGGTACCTGCGGATGCTCGGCGAGGTGCCGCGCTTCCACCGCCTGGCCCGCCAGCTGCTGGCCGCGCCGGAGCCGGCCGACCCGGAGCCGGGCGCCGCCGCGGCCGGGGCGGACGCGGACGCGGCGGACGCGGCCGACCCGAGCCTGCGCGCGTTCCTGGCCCGGCACGGCTTCTCGCCGTACTTCACGCAGCACTTCATCACGCCGCTGGTCTCCGCGGTGTGGTCCTGCGCGCCCGACCTGGCCGGGGACTACCCGGCCCGCTACCTGTTCGCGTTCCTGGCCAACCACGGCCTGCTGAGCGTCACCGGCTCGCCGACCTGGCGCACCGTGGTCGGCGGCTCGGCCGCGTACGTGGAGCGGATCGCCGCGCACCTCACCGCGCACTCCGGCACCGTGCACCGCTCCGCGCCGGTGCGCGCGGTGCGGCGGCACCCGGACGGCGTCACGGTGGCCACCGAGGACGGGCGGTGGACCCGGGCGGACGCCGTGGTGGTGGCCGTCCACCCCGACCAGGCGCTGCGGCTGCTCGCCGACCCGACGCCCGCCGAGCGGGAGGTGCTGGGCGCGTTCGCGTACTCCCGCAACCCGACGGTGCTGCACCGGGACGCCTCGGTGCTGCCCCGGGCCGCCTGGGCGCGCGCCTCCTGGAACTACCGGATGCCGGACTGCGACGCGCCCTCCGACCGGGTCCGGGTCAGCTACCACCTGAACCGGCTGCTGCGGCTGGGCGGCGCGGAGGACTACCTGGTCACCCTGAACGAGGACGACCGGCAGCCGGTCCCCGAGCCGCTGGTGGTCTCCCGCACCGTGTACGAGCACCCCGTGTACACCGCCCGCACGGTCGCCGCCCAGCGCCGACTGCCCGAACTGGCCGGTCCCCGCACCACGTTCGCCGGGGCGTACCACGGCTGGGGGTTCCACGAGGACGGCTGCCGCTCCGGCCTGGCCGCCGCCCGCCACCTGCTCGCGACGGTCGCGCCGTGAGTGCCGTCCGCGCGGCGGGCGCGCCGGGCGCCGCGCCGCCCGTGCCGCGCGTGCTGCCCGGCCCGTGGGGCGCGGTGCTGTACGAGACCCGCACCACGCACGTCCGGGCCGAGCCGCGCCGGGTGTTCCGCCACCGCGGCTACCTGTGGCTGGTCGACCTCGACCACCTGCCCCGGCTGCCCCGGGCGCTGCGTCCGCTGGCCCGCTTCCTGCCCCGCGACCACGCCCTCGCCCCCGGCTCCGGCTCCGACCCCGCGAGCATCCGGGAGGACCTGGCCCGCGAGCTGGCCGCGCACGGCCTGCGCCCGGACCCGGCCGGGCGGGTGCTGATGCTGACCCAGGCCCGCTCGCTGGGGTACGTGTTCAACCCGCTGACGGTGTACTGGTGCCGGGACGCGGCGGGCGCGCCGCTGTGCACCGTCGCCGAGGTGCACAACACCTACGGCGAGCGGCACCGCTACCTGCTGTTCCCGGACGGGGCCGGGCACGCGCGGACGGCGAAGGAGTTCTACGTCTCGCCGTTCCTGCCGGTCGACGGCCACTACCGGATGCTGCTGCCGGAGCCGGACGCCCGGCTGCACCTGACCGTGCAACTGGAGCTGCCGGGCGGGCGGGCGTTCACCGCCACGGTGGCCGGCACCGGCCGCCCGGCGGGCCCGGCCGCGCTGCTGCGGGCGGTGCTGCGGCACCCGTTCGCGACCTTCGCCGTCAGTGTGCGGATCCGCTCCCAGGGCATCCGCCTGTGGCTGCGCGGCCTGCCCGTCCACCCGCGCCCGCGCCCGGGAGTCGAGCCCGAGGCCGCCGCCGGCCCGTGCCCCCGCCCGGAGGCCGACCCGGGAGCCGGGTCCACCGCCGGCCCGTGCCCCCACGGGCGGCCGGGACCCGGCCCCCGCACCGGCCCGGAGACCGTCGCCGCCCGTCCCCTCCCCCTTCCCCGCACCCGCCACCGTTCCCGTTCCCGTTCCCGTTCCCGTTCCGGAGAGGCACCCCGTCGATGACCACCACCGTCCCGTTCCCGACCGCCGTCGACCCGCTGCGCTGGCCGGACGTCGCCCGGGTGCCGCACGCCCCGCTGCGGGCCGCGGCGGCCGGGCGGCTGCTGCGCCGGGCGGCGGCCCACCGCGGCCTGCGGGTCGAACTCCCGGGCGGGCGCCCGCTGCTGGCCGGCCCGCCGCAGGCCCCGGTGCTGCGGCTGCACCGCCCGGAGGCGTTCCTGCACCGGGTCGGCGCGGGCGGCCTGATCGGCTTCGGCGAGTCCTACCAGGCGGGCGACTGGGACAGTCCGGACCTGGCCCGCCTGCTGACCGCGCTGGCCGCCCGCCCCGAGACCCTGGTGCCGCCCGGCACCGGGTGGCTGCGCCGGCTGTACGTGCGGCGGCCCCCGGCGGCGGAGCTGTCCACGGCCGCCAACGCCCGGCGCAACATCCACCGGCACTACGACCTGTCGAACGAGCTGTTCGGGCTGTTCCTCGACCCGACCATGTCGTACTCCTCGGCGGTGTTCTCCGCCCCCTCCCCCGCCACCCGCTGGGCGGACCTCGTCCCGGCCCAGCACCGCAAGATCGACCGGCTGCTCGACCTGGCCGCCGTCGGCCCCGGCACCCGGCTGCTGGAGATCGGCACCGGCTGGGGCGAACTCGCCCTGCGCGCCGCCGCCCGGGGCGCCCGGGTGGTCACCCTCACGCTCTCCGCCGAGCAGCTCGCGCTGGCCCGCCGCCGGATCGCCGACGCCGGGCAGTCCGAGCGGGTCGAGGTCCGGCTCTGCGACTACCGCGAGGCCCGGGGCGAGTTCGACGCGATCGTCAGCTGCGAGATGATCGAGGCCGTCGGACGCCCGTTCTGGCCCGCCTACTTCGGCGCGCTGGACCGGCTGCTCGCCCCCGGCGGCCGGGTCGCCCTACAGGCCATCACCATGCCGCACGCCCGGATGCTGGCCAGCAGCAGCACGTACACCTGGATCCTCAAGTACGTGTTCCCCGGCGGGCAGATCCCCTCGCTGCGGGCGATCGCGGACACCGCCGCCGCGCACACCCGGCTGCGGGTGGACAGCGCGGACGCGTACGGGCCGCACTACGCCGAGACGCTGCGGCTGTGGCGGGAGCGGTTCACCGCCCGGGCCGGGGAGGTCGCGGAGCTGGGCTTCGACGAGGTGTTCCGCCGGATGTGGGAGCTGTACCTGGCGTACTCGGAGGCCGGGTTCCGCACCGGCTACCTGAACGTCCACCAGGTGCTGCTGAGCCGGGACGGCCTGCGGTGAACGCCGCCGCGTTCGGCGTCGGCGCGGCCTGCACCGCCGGCGCGGCCCTGGCCGTGATGCTGCTCGCGTTCGCGGTCGGGGTCCGCACCGGCCGCCACCGGGGCGTCGACGTGGCCTGGGGCCTGGCGTTCACCGCCGTCGCGCTGACCGGCTACGGGCTGTCCGCCGGGTACGGCGACGGCGGGCGGCGGGCGCTGGCCACCGTCCTGGTGGCGGTCTGGGGCCTGCGGCTGACCGCCCACCTGTGGTGGCGGGCCCGCGGCCTGCCCGAGGACCCGCGCTACGCCCGGATGCTGTCCCGCGCCCCGGAGGGCCCGGCCCGCGCCCGGTACGCGCTGCGGACCGTCTACCTGCTCCAAGCCGTCCTGGTCTGGTTCGTCTCGCTGCCGGTGCTGGCCGCCCAGTACCTGCCCGACCGGCTCGGGCCGACCGCCTGGGCGGGCGCGGCCCTGTGGGCGGTCGGCCTGTTCTTCGAGGCGGTCGGCGACGCCCAGCTGGCCCGCTTCAAGGCCGACCCGGCCCACCGCGGCCGGGTGATGGACCGGGGCCTGTGGCGCTACACCCGGCACCCCAACTACTTCGGCGACGCCTGCGTCTGGTGGGGCCTGTTCCTGCTGGTCGCGCACGCCCCGATCGGGTGGGCCTTCGTCGCCAGCCCGCTGCTGATGACCTGGCTGCTGGCCTTCGGCAGCGGCAAGCCCATGCTGGAGAAGCACCTCTCCTCCGGCGAACGCCCCGGCTGGGCCGAGTACACCGCCCGCACCAGCTCCTTCTTCCCGCTCCCGCCGCGCCGCCGCTCCCCGCCGGCGGGCGGCTGAGGCCCGGGCGCTCCCCCGAGCGGCGGTCCGGAATCCGGCCGCCGCTCAGGCCCGGCCGTGCGGTTCGGCGGTGGCGTCCGGGTAGCCCGCCGCCTGCATCACCGCCTCGGCCACCAGCCGGGCCTGTTCGGGCGTCAGGCCCTCGATCGCGTGGCGCAGCGGGCCGGTCCGGACCCCGGCCAGGCCGGCGGCGACGGTGAGGACGGCCTTGGCGGGCTCGCCGAGGCCGTCCCGGGCGGAGGTCCGTCCGGCCTGCCGGGGCCGGCCGAGGCGGTCCATCGCGTGGCGGAAGTCCACGGCGGCGGACGGGCCGTCCGGGCCGTCGGCGGTCGGCACGAAGCCGTTGCGGACCAGCCAGTCGCGGACCTCCGCGACCTGGAAGGCCAGCCGGACGGCCGCCTGCACCGGCGGCTGCCCGGACGCGCCGCGCAGCGCCAGTGCGTACAGCCGGGCCCGGTCCTCGTCCCGGAACGGCACCTCGGTCGGCATCGCGCTCTCCCCTCCCCCGCGGGGGCCCGCCCCGTTCCCCCTGCGGAACCTACCCGCGGGAGCGCCCCGTTCCCCCTCGACCCGCCCGGCCGGAGCCGGGCGGGTGTCCGGCCCGGTTCAGCTGAACGGCAGCAGCAGGACCGGGGCGGCGGTCGGGTGCGGGGAGCCGCCGGCCGGTTCGAGGGTGACGCCGACGCCGGCCGCGCCGTTCAGGGCGCCGGTGAGCAGCAGGGTGCCGTCGCCGGTGGGGAGCAGGCCGGCCGGGCGCATGGTGCCGGCGTCGTCGTACCAGAGCTGGTAGGTGCGGCCGGGGCCCGGGTCGGGCAGGCCGGCGGCGAGGAAGCCGGCCCGGTCGCGGGCGGCCGACCAGACCACGGTGGCCGTGCCGCCGTCGGTGGCGGTGGTCGCGGTGCGGGCGTCCGGTGCGGTGAGCAGCGCGGTGACGGACTCCTGCTGCCGGGTGAGCGCAGCAACCCGGTCGCGGGCCCGTTCGGCCTCGCGGTGCTGCTGGACGGCGAGGCCGCCCGCGCCGACGGCCAGGGCGAGGCAGGCGGCGAGCGCCAGCTTCGGGGCGCGGCGGGCGAACCGGGCCCGCGGCGGGGCCGGGCGGGCGACCCGCGGCGCCTCCTGCCGGACGCCCGGCAGCGCGGCCATGACCCGGGACTTCAGCTCCGGGGGCGGGGCCGCGGCCTCGGCCGCCCCGAGCCGGGCCAGGGTGGCGGCGAACTCGGCCGTCTCCTGGGCGCACGACGGGCAGTGGTCGAGGTGGCGCTCGAAGGCATCGTTCTCCTCGGGACTCAGCGCGTGCGCGGCGTACGCGCCGGTCAGGGTGTGCGGGTCGGGGGCGTGCCGGTCGCGGGTGCGCGGGTCGGTGGTGTTCACGCGCCCACCCCCAGGCAGTCGCGCATCCGGATCAGGGCGTCGCGCATCCGGGTCTTGACGGTGCCGAGCGGTGCGCCGAGCACCTGGGCGACCTCGGGGTAGCTGTAGCCGCGGTAGTAGGCCAGGGTGAGCGACTCGCGCTGGAGTTCGGTCAGGGTGCGCAGGCAGCGCCGCACCTGTTCGCGCTCCAGCCGTCCCTCGACCTGTTCGGCGACCTCGTCGTAGGGCGAGCCGCCGTGCGAGGCCGCCGCGGCCTTCCGGTCGCGGTCGGCGGCGGCCTGCGCGGAGCGGACCCGGTCGACGGCCCGCCGGTGCGCGATGGTCAGCACCCAGGGCAGCACCTCGCCGCGGTCGGCCTGGTAGCGGGCGGCGGTGCGCCACACCTCCAGCAGCACCTCCTGGGCGACCTCCTCGGACTGCGCGACGTCCCGCACCACCCGCCGCACCAGCCCGAACACCGGGCCGGAGACGGCGTCGTAGAGCGCGGCGAACGCCTCCTGGTCGCCCCGCACCACCCGGGCCAGCAACTCCCGCAGTTCCGGTCCCGGCCGCCGTGGCGGGGCCAGTGACACGACGTGGCTCACCCGTCCACCCCGCCCACGACGTTCCTGCGCTGCACCACCGGCACGGGGGCCTCCCTACGGCGGCCGGAACCCCCGACCGCGACGACTCGACAACACGACTCACCCGCTCTTCGTCACGGCCCGCCGTCCGGATTGCCGCCGGACCCGGGCAGTTGTGCGGGTCCCGTCGCCGAGGCCCCCGGCCCGCCCTACTCGGCCCGCAGCCGGGCGATCAGGCCGTCGACGTCGAGGTGCTCGTGCTCGTGGCCGGTCGGGACCAGCGCGTAGCACTCCAGCAGGAAGCCGGTGACGACCTCCGCCGGGATGTTGACCACCGCCGCCCCCGTGCCGCCGTGCAGCGTGATCAGCACCTCGCCGTCGGCGCCGGGCCGGACGGTGACGTCGCCGTGCCCGGCGGGCGCGAGACGGCCCTCGTTGAGCAGGTCGCGCCCGAACACCCATTCCACCGCGTCGATCCGCCCGACCGGCGGGAACACCAGCCGGACCGCGTACGGAACTGAGGAGTCGAAGTGCAGCCCGGCCTCCACCGCCAGGTCCGGGTGCGGGCTGTGCGGAAGCGTGACGGCGGTGGACCAGCAGGTGGCGACGGCCATGCGGTGCGGCCTTCCTTCCAGATGGCGACGGCGAACGGTGCCGAAAGCTGACGGCATGGCCCCGACTACCCGCCCGACCCGGAGATGCGCGGATCCACGCAGAACCTTCACCGATGCCCTCCGGTCACCACACGAACGGCCGAATCCGCGGTGACAGTGGGCCGTGCTGGAGTGGTGGGAGCACCCGGCCGTCCGGACCGGGACGACGGAGACGGGGTGGACGTGGACCGGGTGCGGTGGCGGGAGTTCCTCTAGCGGTGGAGCACCGGGTAGCGGTGGAGCACCGGGCGGGCCGGCGGCGCGCGGCGTGCTGTCGGTGGTGGGCGCTAGTTTCGGGCGACAGCCCGGGTCCGTCTGTCGGGTGGGCGGGCCCGTGGTCCCCCGAGCTCTGGAGCAGGTGTGCCGACCGCCGATGAACTGATCAGTGCCGAGACCGTCCGCGAGTTGGCGGGTGTCCTGGAGGCCGCGGCCCCGTGTGCGTCCGGGTGGCGGGGGGTGGCGGGCTGTGCGGCGGGGTTGGGCGGGCTGGGGCTGAGTGACCGGGCGCGGCTGGTGGGGGGTGCGGTGGTCGCGGAGGCGGGGGGCGGGTACCGGGAGGTGGCGGGGGCGGTGCGGGCCGCGCTGGGGCGGCCGGAGTTGACGGGGTGGATGGTGTGGCCGGTGTCGGAGGCGGTGGCCGCCGCCGCGACGGCCTCCGGCGAGCCGGGTGACTTCGCCGACGGCCTGGAGCTGCTGGCGGCGCTGACGCCCCGGTTGACCTCGGAGTTCGCGCTGCGCGCCTTCCTGAACGCCGACCTGCCGCGCACCCTGGCCGCCGCGCTGGCCTGGACGTCCTCGCCGGACCCGGCGGTGCGCCGGCTGGCCGGCGAGGGGACCAGGGCGCGGCTGCCGTGGGCCCGGCGGGTCCCGGCGCTGACGGCCGATCCGGGGGTGACCGTCCCGGTCCTGGACGCGCTCTACCGGGACGCGGACCCGAGCGTGCGCCGTTCGGTGGCCAACCACCTCAACGACCTGTCCCGGCTCGACCCGGCGCTGGCCGCCGCGACGGCGGCCCGCTGGGCGGCGGCGCCCGCGCCGAGCACGCCGGGCGTGGTGCGGCACGCGATGCGCACGCTGGTGAAGGAGGGCGATCCGGCGGCGCTGGCGCTGGTGGGCTTCCACGGCGGGCGGGCGGACGTCGAGGTGGTCGGCCCGGTCCTGGAGCGGGACGAGGTGCCGGTGGGCGGCGCGCTGGCGTTCACGGCGCGGGTCACCAACGTCTCGGACGCGCCGGTCTCGCTGGTGATCGACTACGTGGTGCACCACCGGAAGGCGAACGGCCGCACCACCCCGAAGGTGTTCAAGCTGGCCCGCCGCACCCTGGCGCCGGGGGCGGGCGCCGAGCTGTCCCGGGTCCACTCCTTCCGCCCGATCAGCACCCGGGTCTACCACCCGGGCGGGCACGCCGTGCAGTTGCAGGTGAACGGGCACCGTTTCGACCCGGCGCCGTTCACCCTGCTCCCGGCCGGGGAGCGCTCCCCGCGCGCGCCGGAGGGCCGAACGGGCGACTTCCCGTCCGGAACCGCGTAAGTTCGCTGCTGGGCGACGGCGCCCGCGCCGAACGAACCGGGTGCCGTCGCGGACCGAGTGCCGAGCAGAGGACGGGTACGGAAGATGGCTCAGGTTGTCCGGGGTGTGATCGCGCGTGCGAAGGGGGCGCCGGTGGAGGTGGTGCCCGTCGTGGTGCCGGATCCGGGGCCGGGTGAGGCGGTGGTGCGGGTGCAGGCGTGCGGGGTGTGCCACACCGACCTGCACTACCGGGAGGGCGGGATCAACGACGAGTTCCCGTTCCTGCTGGGGCACGAGGCGGCGGGCGTGGTGGAGTCGGTCGGCGCGGGCGTGACGGAGGTCGCCCCGGGCGACTTCGTGATCCTCAACTGGCGTGCGGTGTGCGGCCGTTGCCGGGCCTGCAAGCGCGGTCGGCCGTGGTACTGCTTCGCCACCCACAACGCGCGGCAGAAGATGACGCTGGAGGACGGCACCGAGCTGTCCCCGGCGCTGGGCATCGGCGCGTTCGCGGAGAAGACGCTGGTCGCCGCCGGGCAGTGCACCAAGGTCGACCCGGCGGCGTCCCCGGCGACGGCCGGTCTGCTGGGCTGCGGGGTGATGGCGGGCCTGGGCGCGGCGATCAACACCGGGCAGGTGGGCCGGGGCGACAGCGTCGCGGTGATCGGCTGCGGCGGCGTGGGCAACGCGGCGGTGGTCGGCTCCCGGCTGGCCGGCGCGGGCACGATCATCGCGGTGGACGTGGACGACCGCAAGCTCGCCACCGCGCAGCGCCTGGGCGCGACCCACACCGTCAACTCCCGCGCGGTGGACCCGGTGGAGGCGATCCGCAGGCTGACCGGCGGCAACGGCGCGGACGTGGTGATCGAGGCGGTCGGCCGCCCGGAGACGTACCGGCAGGCGTTCTACGCCCGCGACCTGGCGGGCACGGTGGTGCTGGTGGGCGTGCCGACGCCGGAGATGAAGCTCGAACTGCCGCTGCTGGACGTGTTCGGGCGCGGGGGCGCGCTCAAGTCGTCCTGGTACGGGGACTGCCTGCCGGAGCGGGACTTCCCGATGCTGATCGACCTGTACCTGCAGGGCCGCCTCGACCTGGACGCGTTCGTCAGCGAGACCGTCCCGCTGGACGGCGTGGAGGAGGCGTTCGCCCGGATGCAGCGCGGCGAGGTGCTGCGCTCGGTGGTGGTGTTCTGATGGCGGCCCGGATCGAACGGCTGGTCACCTCGGGCGAGTTCAGCCTGGACGGCGGCACCTGGCAGGTCGACAACAACGTCTGGATCGTCGGGGACGACACCGAGGCGGTGGTGATCGACGCGGCGCACGACGCGAAGGCGATCGCGGCGGCGCTGGGCGGCCGGCGGCTGCTGGCGGTGGTCTCCACCCACGCCCACAACGACCACGTGGACGCGGCGCCGGAGCTGTCGGAGCTGACCGGCGCGCCGGTGCTGCTGCACCCGGCGGACGAGGTGCTGTGGCGGCAGACCCACCCGGACCGCGCGCCGGACGCCCCGCTCGCCGACGGGCAGCGGCTGGCCGTCGCGGGCACCGTGCTGACCGTCCTGCACACCCCGGGCCACAGCCCGGGCGCGGTCAGCCTGTACGCCCCGGAGCTGGGCACCGTCTTCACCGGCGACACCCTGTTCGCGGGCGGCCCGGGCGCCACCGGCCGGTCCTTCTCGGACTTCCCGACCATCATCGCCTCGATCCGCGAGCGGCTGCTGACCCTGCCGCCGGAGACGGTGGTGCACACCGGCCACGGCGATTCGACCACCGTCGGCGCGGAGGCCCCGCAGGTGGAGGAGTGGATCGCCCGGGGTCACTGACCGGGCGTCAGCTCCCGGAGCCCACGGAGCCCACGGGGTCCACGGACCCCCCTGGGCCCCGGGAGTCCCCGAACCGGACGCCGGCCAGCCGTTCGCGCGCGGGCGCGTCGGCCAGCAGCACCGACCGGGCGCCGGGGAACGCCGCCAGCCCGCGCCGTTCGAGCCGGTCCAGCAGCCGGGCGGTGCGCCGCACGTGCAGCCGGAAGGTGCGCGGCGCGGCGGTGCGGGCCCGGGCGTGCTGCCCGGCCAGGGCCTCGGCGGGGCGGACGGCGAGCAGCACCACGTGCAGCTCGCGCCCGTACCGCCGGGCCCAGTGGGCGAGCGCCCGGCGCATCCACCAGCGGCTGGCGCAGTCGTGCACCAGCAGCGGGCCGGGGCGGCGGAACGCGGCCCGGGTGCGCAGCAGGTGCAGCAGGCGCACGGCGGGGCGGTAGACGGGGTAGGGCAGGGCGGCGGGCATCCGGGCCCGGCAGGCGAGCCGGGTGGTGCGCGGGTCGATCAGCCCGGCGGGGGCGTCCCAGCGCCGCAGCAGGGTGCTCTTGCCGCTGCCGGGGACGCCGCCGACCACCACGACCGCGTCCGGCCCGTAGTGCAGCGCCAGCGGCGGGCCGGAGCGGCCGCGCAGGTCGGCGACCCCGCGCGGGGCGTACCCGGTGACCTGCACGTGCTCGCTCCTCCCCCGCGGCGCGCTCCTCCCCCGCGGTCCGCCGGGCAGCCTACCGGGGCGCCCCCTCCTCCAGCCGGATCGCCCCCGCCGGGCAGGCGGCGACGGCGTCGGCGACCTCCCGGACGAGCTCGGCGGGCGGCCGGGCGTCGAGCAGCACGACGGTGCCGTCCTCGTCGCTCTGGTCGAACACCTCGGGGGCGGCGAGGACGCACTGCCCGGCGCCGCAGCACCTGTCCCGGTCGACGTGGACGATCATGGTGGTTCCTCTCGCTTCGGTTCCGGGGTTCACCAGGCGACGGGCAGCGACTCGACGCCGTAGACGGTCATCTCGTGCCGGAAGCGGATCTCCTCGAAGGGCACGGCCAGCCGCAGGTCGGGCAGCCGGCGCAGCAGGGTGTCGAGGGCGATCTCCAGCTCCAGCCGGGCCAGCGGCTGGCCGAGGCACTGGTGGACGCCGAAGCCGAAGGCGAGGTGGCGGCGGGTGTCGCGGGTCAGGTCGAGCGCGTCGCCGTCGGGGTAGCGCTCGTGGTCGCGGTTGGCGGTGTTGAGCTGGCAGATGACGCCCTCGCCGGCCCGGATCAGCACGCCGCCGATCTCGGCGTCCTCGATCGCGACCCGGGTGACGCCGGTCTGCACGATGCTGAGCCAGCGCAGCAGTTCCTCGACGGCGGCGGGCGTGGCCTCGGGGTGGGCGCGCAGGTGGGCGAGCTGGTCGGGGTGGCGCAGCAGGGCGAGGACGGAGAGCGCGGTCATGTTGGCGGTGGTCTCGTGGCCGGCGATCAGCAGCAGGCGGCCCATGGCGCCGATGTCCTGGGTGGAGAGTTCGCCGCGGGCGACCAGGCGGCTGAGGATGCCGTCGTCGGGGTGGGCGCGCTTGCTGTCGGTGAGGGCGTCGAGGTAGTCGACCAGGCTCTGCTGGGCGGCGGTGGCCTGTTCGGTGCTGGTGCTGCGGTCCAGCAGGGTGCGGCTGCAGTGCTGGAAGAACTCGTGGTCCTCGTAGGGGACGCCGAGCAGCAGGCAGATCACCAGGGAGGGCAGCGGGAGGGCGAACTCGGCGACCAGGTCGGCGGCGGTGCGGCCGGTGGTCATCCGGTCGAACAGGTCGTCGGCGACCTGCTGGATGGCGGGGCGCAGCGCGGCGGTCTTGCGGAGGGTGAAGTCGCCGGTGAGCATCCGGCGCAGGTGGCCGTGCTCGGGGTCGTCCATCCGGATGAACGAGGTGTTGCCGGTGCCGAGTTGGCGGGCGGCGGCGCTGAGGAAGGGGAAGCCGGGGCGGGTGGCGTCGGCGCTGAAGCGGGGGTCGGCGAGGACGGTGCGGGCGTCCTGGTGGCGGGTGATCAGCCAGCAGGGGGTGTCGTCCCAGAGGGCGACCCGGGTGACGGGTTCGTCCTCCCGGGCCTGCTGGTAGACGGGCGGCGGCGCGAACGGGCAGGCGCCGCGCGGGGCGGGGTGGGAGGTGGTGGCGGCAGTGGCCATGCTGGGGTCCCTTCCCGGGGCCGGGGGCTGCCGTCCGGGCCCGGTGGGGGCGGGGCGCGGCAGGGCGGCCCGGCAATTGAGTGCCTAGGGCAACTAACTCACGGTCACGCTAACTCGCGTTCCGTGGCCACGGGAAGGACACCCGGCCGCCGGGGCGGATTCTGTCCGGATTCCGGCGTGTCCGAACCGCCGCCGCGGGCGGCCGCCCCCGCACCCACCAGGCGTGTCCATGCCGGACGGGGTGGGCGGGCGGCCGGGCGCGCGGTCGAGAACGGGCCACCGCCCGTCCGGGGGCGGTTTCCCCCCGGCCCCGTTGATCGCCTACACTCGGAGCAGCGAAGGGGAGTAGTCCCGAAACACCACCGGTCGACACACTGGACGGCGTGCCGTCCCGGCCCGTGGGTCGCGGCGCGCAAGCCGCCGCGACGGACGAGACCTTCGGCCCGTGCATGACCCTGCCGCGCCACCGCGCGGGAGGTCTCGTCGTGCCGGGCCGAGAGGTTCGCCCGTCGCCCGCCCGGTGCCGTTCGAGCCCGCGGCCCGGCCCCTTGCAGAAAGCACCGCGATGTCCTTCGACCCCCTGGCGATGCTCACCGCCTTCGGGCTGATCTTCCTGGCCGAACTTCCCGACAAGACGATGTTCGCCTCGCTGGCCATGGGCACCCGCATGCGCCCGCTCTACGTCTGGTTCGGCACCTCGGCGGCGTTCATCGTGCACGTGGCGATCGCCGTCGGCGCGGGCAGCCTGCTGGGTCTGCTGCCGGGCCTGGCCGTCAAACTGGTCTCCGCCGCGCTGTTCGCCTTCGGCGCGATCGTGCTGCTGCGCTCGGGCGGCGACGAGGACGGCGAGGAGGGCGGCCCGAAGACGGTCACCGGCTTCTGGCCGGTCTGGGCGACGGCGTTCACCACGGTGTTCATCGGCGAGTGGGGCGACCTGACCCAGATCACCACCGCCAACCTCGCCGCCACCAACGGCTGGCTGCCCACCGCGATCGGCTCCGCCGCCGCCCTGATGTCGGTCTCCGCCCTGGCCCTGCTGGTCGGCCGGGTCATCGCCAAGCGCGTCCCGCTGCGCACCATCCAGCGCGTCGGCGGCCTGTGCATGGCGGTCCTGGCCGTCTGGACCCTGATCGAGGCGTTCACCGGCTGACGGCCGCCTCCCCCGACGGCCCGGCCGCCCCGCCTCCACCCCGGCGGGACGGCCGGGCCGTCGTCGTCCTCCCGCGCAGTCCTCCCGCGCAGTCCTCCCGCGCCGCCCGCCGGGTCCGGCGGCGGGTCAGGAGACGGACACCGCGCTCCAGGCGGCGCCCACCGCCGCGTACTCGGCCGAGCCCGCGCCGTACAGGTCGCGGGCGGCGTTCAGCGAGGCGGTGCGGGCGCCCTTGTAGTCGGTGGTGGAGGTCATGTAGACGGTCAGCGCCCGGTACCAGATCGCGGCGGCCTTCCGGTTGCCGATGCCGGTGACGGTGGAGCCGTCGCAGGTTGGGCTGTTGTAGGCGACGCCGTTGACGGTCTTGGCGCCGCTGCCCTCGCTGACCAGGTAGAACCAGTGGTTGCCGACGCCGGAGGAGTAGTGGACGTCCAGCCGGGCGACCTTGCTGCTCCAGCAGTCCGCCGAGCCGCCGTCCAGCGAGGGCTTGTCGAAGCGGCGCAGCCAGGGCGGGGTGGACTGGTCGCTGAACAGGTAGTCGCCCCTGTCCACCGGGTTGTCGGCGTACCACTCGACCATGGTGCCGAAGATGTCGCTGGTGGACTCGTTCAGGCCGCCGGACTCGCCGCTGTAGCGCAGGTTGGCGGTGGCGCTGGTGACGCCGTGGGTCATCTCGTGGCCCATGGTGTCGAGGTCGACCTGCTCGGGGTCGGTGCTGCCGTCGCCGTCGCCGGTCATCATGCAGAAGCAGGCGTCCGACCACTGGGCATTGTCCCAGCGGGTGCCGACGTGGACGAAGACGGTGGCGCCCTTGCCGTCGTTCTTGATGCCGCTGCGGCCGAAGGTGTTCTTGTAGTAGTCGTACGTCCAGGCGGTGTTGGCGTGGGCGTCGACGGCGGCGGTGGCCCGGTCGGTGGAGAACTTCCGGCCGTCGCCCCACACGTTGTCCGTGTCGGCGTAGAGCGTCCCGGAGGTGGCCTTGACGCTGCTCGCGGAGAGGTTGTGGGCGTCCCTGGTGGTGTGGCCGCGGACGGGGTCGATCAGCGCGTAGCCGCCGCCGGCCTGCTGGGTGGTGCCGAGGGGGACGTCGCCGGTGTACTCGGAGTGGCCGGTGCCGGTCGCGGAGTGCTCGGCGTCGTAGCTGTCGATGGCGGCGCCGGTGGTGGCGTCGGTGACCACCACCCGGCCGGCGGGCTGGCCCTGCTTGCCGGCGCCGGTGACGGTGGTGCGCCAGGCCAGGCGGGCGGGGCCGTCGGCGGCCCAGACCACGAGTTCGGGGCTGGCGGCGGCGCCGGATATGCCCTGGACGTGGCCGAGCGCCTCGGTGGCGCTGCGCTGCGCGGGGACCGCCGGGCTGGTCGAGGGCACCGCCGGGTCGTGGCCCGCGGCCCGGGAGGAGTCGGTGAGCCGCCCGCGCGCGTCCTGGTGCACCACCAGGTCGCCGCCGACCACCGGCAGTCCGCGGTAGCTGCGGTCGAAGCGGACGTGCTGACCGCCGTCCGGGTCGAGCACCACGTCCTTGAGGACGAGGTCCTGCCCGGGGCCGTAGCCGAACAGCGCGGGGTGGTGGGCGACGTTCGCCCGGGCCCGGGCGACGGCCGCGTCCCGGCCGGACGGGCCGCCGGCGGCGTCGGCGGTGCCCGCGGTGACGGCGGTGAGCAGGAGGGCGGCGGTGGCGGCGAGGGCGGCCGCGCCGAGGGCGTGGCGGTGCGCGGAGGAGGGGCTCACGCGGGGCTCCAGTCGGGGTAGCTGGGAGGGGGCCGACCGTGAGCCTGACGATGAACAGACAAACACTTCTAGTAAACAGAACGGAACGTGATGCTTTCGTAGCGCTCCGCCCGCACGGCTACCCGGCGCGCTCCGGGCGGTAGCCGCGCGCCCACAGGGTGGCGAGCAGCAGCAGGAGCACCACCGGGCCGGCGGCGAGCGACACCGGCAGCAGGGCCAGCAGCAGCGGCAGCAGCACCGCCGGGGCGAAGTGCGCCAGGAGGCCGCGCGCCCGGCCCGGGGTGTCCAGGGTCGGCAGCACCGCCACCGCCGTCACCGCGAAGTAGCCGGCCAGGGCGGCGCACAGCAGCCGCCGGGTGTCGTCGGGCAGCGGGCCGCCGGCGTGCTCGACCGCCCGGCCGAGACCGGCCGCCAGCGCCGCCAGCGCGGCGGAGCCCAGCGCGTGGCAGAGCAGCACCCAGCGCGGCCGGCCGCCCGCGAGCAGCTGCGGGAAGGCGACCGCGCCGCGCCGCACGCTCAGCACCGACAGCGCGGCCAGCAGCGTCATCGCGGCCAGCCCGGTCCAGGCCAGCCGGGCGTCCCAGTGCTCCCGGTCGGACGCGGCGCGGATCACCTGGATCACGCCCTCGCCGAGCACGATCACCATGAACAGGCCCAGCCGCTCCCCCAGGTGCGCGGCGTCCACCTCCGCCTCGCGCAGCTCCGGCAGCGGCCGGTCCGCCCCCGGCGCGCCCGGGTGCCGCCGCTGCCGGGCCCGCCAGCGCGCGGCGATCCGCTCCCGGTCGTCGCCCCTGGCGGCGGCCAGCAGCAGCGCGTCCACCAGCAGGCCGGCGCCCCACAGCCAGTAGCGCCAGCCCTCCGGCGCGAAGAGCGACACCACCCACGGCACCGAGCCCGCCGCGTACTGCGCGATCGGCCAGTCCGGCACCACCAGCAGGCTCCGGCCCTGCCGCCACAGCCGCCCCGCGTACCAGCGCAGCAGCACGTAGGCGAGCGCGAAGGCGTTCGCCCGGGTGCTCTCGTGCACGCCCTCGACGGCCGCCGCCATCACCGCCATCCCGGCCATCGCCACGAACAGCGCGAACGAGCTGGTCCTCTCCGCGGCCACGTCCCCGTACACCGTGAAGCACGCCCAGGTCAGCCAGAACGCCCCGAACAGCAGCCCGTACAGCCCGACCGCGCCCCAGTCCGGCCCGGCGTGCAGCAGGTGCGCCAGCTGCCCGACCCCGGCCACCGCGATCAGGTCGAAGAACAGCTCGTTCCACCCCGCGTGCCGCTCGGCCGCCGCGCCCGTCCCGTCCTCCGCGTCCACCTCCCCATGATCGGCACCGCCCGGCCGGGGACGGCTCCGGCGCGCCGCACGCGCCCCGCGCGCCGCATCCGCCTCAGCGCAGGACGCCCGCCCGGCGGGCCGCGGCCACCCACTGCGGGAACTCGGACAGCAGGCGGTCGTAGAGCTCCGGGTCCGGGAGGGTGCTGATGTCGTCGACCGTGAAGAAGCCGACGTTGTCGACCCGGCGGCCGGGCAGCGTGTCGAAGCGCTCCAGGACGCCGTAGTCGCCGTGGCCGAGGCCGACAAACTGCCAGAACAGCGGCTCCTCGACGGCCGCCCGCAGCTCGCGCTCGATCTCGCTGTTGCGGTGGATGCCGCCGTCGGAGAAGAACAGCACCAGGGTCGGCTCGTCCGCCGGGTTCTCCCGGACGTGGTCGCGGACCTGCGCGATCACCCGCGGCTCGTCGTTGCTGATGCCGACCGCCTTCATGTCGATCCGCCCGTCGGGCAGCGGCGGACGGAGCTTGCGGCGGCCGAACAGCGACACCTCACCGACCCGGACGTGCCGGCCCAGCCACTGCGGCAGCTCGGACAGCCGCAGGTCGGGCAGCCGGGCGGGCCAGGTGGCGAAGGTCCACGCCTGCATGGTGCGGTCCGCGTCCAACTGGGCGGCGACGGCGGCCATCCGCTCCACCACGTCGGCGACCACGCCCCGCTGGTAGAGCCCGGCCATCGAACCGGAGGCGTCCAGCACCAGGACCACCCGCGCGGTGAGGTGCTGGGCGCCGTGCTTGCGCAGGCTGACCGCGACCTGCCGCTTGCGCAGGCTCAGCCGCTCGCGCATGTCGACGGGCAGCGCCAGCTCGTCATGAACCGAAGCCTCCTGACGATCTGTCACCTCCGGCACCGTCACAGGCGCGGGCTCCGGCTCCGGCTCCGGCTCCGGCTCCGGCTCCGGCTCCGGGAGGGTGAACCCGTGCGCGACGGCGAGGCCCGCCAGGCCGTCCGCCCAGCCCTGGCCGACGGCGCGGAACTTCCAGCGGCCCTCGCGCCGGTACAGCTCGCCGCAGACCAGCGCGGTCTCCGCGCCCGCGCCGGGGTCGAAGCGCGCCAACTCGGCCCCGCCGCGGGCGTCGTCGAGCAGCAGCGACAGCCCGGGGACGGCGCCGAGCCCGGCCCCGTCCGAGAGCGCCAGCAGCAGCACCCGCTGCACGGCGGGCGCCAGCGCGGCCAGGTCGACGTCGATCCCGTCCGGCCGCACCAGGACGCCGGGGGCCTGCGCCCGGACCAGCCGCGGGCCGTCGTCCGGCCCGATCAGCAGCGCGGCGGTGCCGACCGCGGGGACGCCGGGCCCGGCGCGCCAGGTGAGCCGGGCCCGGACGGCGGCGGCGTCGACCGGCAGGTTGCCGCCCTTGGGGAGTGGAGTCGCTGTCACCTCCCCAGTCTGCCCGCCGCGACCGCGCCGGGCACCGTCCGGTCCCGGTCGGCCGCGCGTGCGCGGGTTACGGTGGGACGGGAGCGAGGTGGTCCGGGTGCGGACGGTGACCGACTGGCTGGGCGGCCTGTCCGGGCCGGTGGTGTACGCGGTGGTGGCGGCGCTGGTGTTCGCCGAGGACGCGCTGTTCTTCGGCTTCGTGCTGCCCGGCGAGACCGCGGCGGTGCTCGGCGGGGTGCTGGCCCACCAGGGCGGTGTCTCGCTGGGCTGGATCCTGGTGACGGTGGTGGGCGCGGCGGTGCTCGGCGACTCGGTCGGCTACGAGGTGGGCCGGCGGCTGGGCCCGCGGGTGCTGGAGACCAAGTCGCTGCGCCGGCACGCCGACCGGATCGGCCGCGCCCAGGACCTGATCCGCCGCCGGGGCCCGGCGGCCGTCCTGCTGGGCCGGTTCGTGGCCTTCTTCCGCGCCCTGATGCCCGCCCTGGCGGGGGTGTCCCGGATGCCGTACCGCCGGTTCCTGCTCTTCAACGCACTCGGCGGCCTGCTGTGGGGCGTCGGCTTCGTCCTGCTCGGCTACTTCGCGGGCGCGGCCTACACCAGGGTGGAGGGGACGGTCGGCCGGACCGCCGCGCTGGTGGTGGCGGGCGTGCTGGTGCTGGCGGTGCTGGTCCACTACGTCCGCGGCCACTGCAGGGAGCACGCCCGGGAGCAGGAGCAGGAGCACGCGGACGGGGACGGGGACGACTGACCCGACCGGAGGGGACCGTTCGGCCCTCGGCCCGGCCCCGGTGCGCGGCGCACAGTGGGGGGCGTCGGGAAAGGAGTGCTGATGGACCGTCTGGAGACCCGCCCCGGGGCCGGGGTGCCGGTGGAGACCCGCGGCGCGGTGTCGGCCGGTGCGCCGGACTACGCGCGGGTGAAGGTGCGGGCCGGGTCGGAACGGCTGGAGGAGCCGGTGCTCGGGGTGCGGGTGCGGCTGGTCCAGGAGCCGCACCGCGCGGTGGCCCGGCCGTCGCCGGCCCAGGTGGTGGTGGACCTGGACGGCCGCCCGGTGCGGGCGCACGTCGCGGCGCGGACCGTGCGCGAGGCCGTCGACCTGCTCCAGGACCGGCTGGTCTCCCGGCTGCGCCGGCAGCGGCAGCACCCGCGCGAGCCGCTGGGCCTCCCGGCCGACGGCGGCGAGCACCGTCCCGGGTACCGGGTCCGCCCGCCCGAGGAGCGCCGGGCGGTGCGGCACGGGAGCTACGGCCCGGCCCGCTGCACGCCGCTCGCCGCGGTGCGCGAACTGGAGGCGCTGGACCACGACTTCCACCTGTTCACGGACGCGGGCAGCGGCCTGGAGGGCGTGGTGTACCGGGGCGCCGCGGGCGGCTACCGGCCGGCCTCGGCCGGGCCGCTGTCCGCGCCGGTGCCGGGGCTGGTGACCAGTCGGCCGGCCGTGCCGCGGCTGCCCCTCGCCGGGGCCCGGGAGCGGCTGGACCTGAGCGGTCTGCCGTTCGTCTTCTTCACCGGCGCCGGGACCGGCCGCGGCCACGTCCCGTACCGCCGCCACGACGGCCACTGCGGGCTGGTCGCGCCCGCCGGGTAGCGGACCGGCTCCCGGCGGCCGTGGGGGTCCGGCCGGGAGCAGCGGGGCCCGGGGGCCGGGAGCAGCGGGGCCCGGGGGCGGTGTGGGGCCGTCCCCGGCTCCCCGCGCGTCCGCTGCGGGGGACGACGGGGCGCTCCGCGGCGGGGCGCGGCGGCCGGTTCAGCGCGCCGTCTCGCGGATGTTCGGGACGGCCCGGACCAGGGTGACCACGCCGCCGGCCACCAGGGCGACGGCGAGGAGTTCGGGGACCAGCAGCAGGCCGGTGCGGACCTCCTCGTCGAACAGGACGACGCCGAGCAGCAGGCTGACCGAGGCGTCGCCGATGGTCAGCGCGGGCTGGGAGGCGAGCAGCGGGCCGGCCTGGAGGGCGTTCTCCAGCAGCAGGACGGCGGCGATGCCGGTGAGCGCGAAGCCGTACGTCTGCCAGGCGGTCAGGAAGGCGGCCGGGCCGTGGTCGGAGAAGGTGCCGGTGGCGGACTTCAGCAGGGCCGCGGTCAGCGCGTTGCCGATCGCGGCGGCGGTGCCCAGGGCCCCGGCCCGGAAGACCGGGCCCCGGCCGCGGGCGGCGGCCACGCAGAGCGCCATCGCCCCGAGGCAGCCGGTCAGGACGGGCGTCCACCGGCTCATCGGCGCGTGGTCCTCGGCCCCGGAGGGCGCGGCGCACCCGAGGAACACCGCGAGGCCGCCGACCACGGCCGCGACGCCCGCCCATCCGGCGGGCGGGATCCGCCGGTGCAGCAGCGGCGCGGCGATCAGCAGCGCGAACGGCAGTTCCAGCACGAAGACCGGCTGCACCAGCGCGAGCGGCCCGAACACCAGGGCCAGGGCCTGGAACAGCGCCGCCCCGGCCACCCCGAGGATGCCCAGCACCCAGGCCGGGTCCCGGGCCAGCACCGCCAGGAAGCGCAGTCCCCCGCCCCGCGCCACCCGGGACGCCGCCTTCCGCTGGAAGGCGGTCCCGGCCGCGTTGGAGGCGGCCCCGAGCACGGCGAACACCACTGCGAGCACGTCCACCCGAGACCGGTTCCCCCCTCCGCGCCCCCGAACCCCCGCTTCCCCCGGACGGCCGAAGCCCCTTCCCCGGGAGGGGAAGGGGCTTCGGAGCGGCGGTTACCGCTGGCCGGTCCAGGAGGAGCGGGGCTGGGTCTTCACGCCGCGGAGGGAGGCCGGGTCGATGTCGACGTCGGCGTAGAAGACGCCGAGGTTGTAGCCGTCGCCCTGGGTGTTGACGGTGATGTTGATGTCGCTGTCGGCGTTGCGCAGGTACGGGGAGACGTCCCAGCGGTTGGCGTCGTAGCCGAAGGAGTTGGGGTAGGCGGGGTTGCGCGGGAAGCGCTGGGCCGGGTCGGCGTTGTCGAGGTTGGAGGTGAAGGCGTCGTCCGCCGGGTGCAGGGCGTCGGAGAAGCGGGTGAGCGGGCCGTTGGTGGACTTCATGTCCATCGTGTCGCCGGTCCACTTGTGGTCGCCGTCGTAGACGACCCAGCCGAGGTGGCCGGTGACGGGGCCGCTGGCGGGGGTCTTGATGCCGCTCAGGACGCCGGTGAGGGCGGGACTGTTGGGCAGTTCGGGCTGGAAGCCGTCCCAGACGTGCAGGTGGCGCAGGGGCTCGCACTCGCGCTCGTAGGCGACGACGACCGTCCAGCCGCCCCAGCTGTGGGCCTTGACGACGGAGTCCATGTCGGCGGCCTCGTAGGTGCCGGAGCCGTGGTTGCGGACCTGCTCGGTGATGTCGGCGGAGGCCTGGTAGCTGCTCTCGTCGTCGGTGGTGATGTAGCCGATGGAGGGCTGCTGGTTGGCGATGTTGGTGTACTGGGCGTCGCCGGGGAACTTGAAGTAGATCTCGTCGATCTGGCTCTCGGGCAGGACGGTGCTGCCGATGCCGCGGGTGCCGCCCCAGTAGAGGCGGGCGAACTTGACGGTGGCGTCCTCGGGGATCTGGAGGTCGGCGGAGCTGGAGGAGTAGATCGGGTCGCCGAGCGGGCCGATGTGGCCGGGGCCGTCGATGTTGATGTACTTCATCTGGAAGTTGTTGTTGATCGGGCGCGACCCGTCCCCGTTGCGGGCCTGCTCGCAGGGGGCCTGGGCCGGGTCGACGGGGGGCTGGGTCTCGTCGCAGGTCATCAGGGTGTTGCTGATGTGGGTGATGCCGCCGTGGAAGTCGCCCTCGAAACGGGTGGTGAAGGGCAGCCGGTTCTCGTTGATGGTGGTCGCGGCCGTGACCCGCTGGTGGGGGGCGGGACGGCTGTCGGTGGAGTACGCGGCCGGGACGGCCAGGGTGCTCGCGGCGGCCACGAAGGCGGAGGTGGCGATCAGGGCGCGCCGGGTGGGACGGGGACGAGACAAGGCGGGGTCTCCTCTGACGAACGGTCGGTTGCCTTCTTGCGAAGACACGCCAACCTGACCACCCGTCAGGCCGGAGATCGGCGTATTGGGCCGAACGACGGCATTCCTGAGTGTTTCCTGGGAACGCCGCCGTCCGGAGGTGGCGGCCGGGCCGCCGGCGTCCGTGGTGCGGCCCGCCGCGCGCTCGGGCCGGAGTGCGCGGCGGGCCGTGTCCGGGGGTGGCCGGTCAGTGGGGCGGGCGGGCGGCGGGGGGCCGGTCAGTGGGGCGGGCGGTCAGCGGGTCGTCACGGGTAGGAGACGACGTTGCTGGGGCCGCCGAAGGTGGGGTCGACGGCGCGGCCGGTGCCGTTGATCACCGAGTCGATGCCGCCGGAGCCGTTCAGGAAGACGGTCAGCAGGTCGTGGAACCTGACGCCCGGGGTGCTCGGGGCCTGGAAGGCCGTGGAGTTGCGGATGTCGACGCCCTGGTTGAAGTAGGAGTAGCTGCCCATGCCCCAGCCCTCGAAGGTCTTCACCTTCGGGCCGACGGCGAACGCCGGGTAGCCCTTCTGCTTCCTGCTCGCCATCCAGGCGGCCTGGTTCGGCACGTCGTAGGGGTTCTCGTTCTGGAAGAACACCACCTTGCCGTGCTCGCCGTTCCACTCGACCTCGGTCTTCTGGAAGTGCTCGACGGCGAGGCCGGTGGCGGTGACCCGGTCGCCGTTGACGACCAGTCCGGTGTCGCTGCGGGCGCCGGTCCAACTGCCGCCGCCGGCGCCGTGGTCGGCGCGCCAGATCCAGGCGTCGTCGATCAGGGTGTCGTCGCTGTTGACCTCCAGCGCGGTGTCGGCCGCGCCGTTCAGCGCGCCGCCGACCCGGAAGAACACGTCGGACAGGGCGATCGGGTCGTTGCGGTGCGAGTCGCCGCTCCCCCGGTCGCCGACCTGCATCAGGACCTTGGACTTCTTCTCCCCCGCGTCGATGATCAGGCCGGAGACGTTGACGCCGTCCACGTCGTCGACCTTGACGGCGGCGTTGCCCCCGGTCGGGACGAGGGTGGCGAAGCCGAGGCCGATCACCTGGGTGCCGGGACGGGTCACCTTGATCGCGTCGGGCAGTCGGTGGACGCCGGGGGTGAGCAGCAGGTGGCGGCCGGCCTTGAGGGCGGCGTTGATCTGCTTGACGTCGGCGCCGGGGCGGACCACGTAGAAGTCGTCCAGGGAGATCGAGCGGCCGGGGGTGGCGCCGTCCGCCCAGCTGGTGCCGCGCGCGTCGCGTCGCACGGCGGGCACGAACACCCGGTACCGGCCGCGGTCGTCCAGGTAGAGGTAGGGGGCCTCGCGGGTGACCGGGCAGGTGTCCAGGGTGGTGTAGGGGGCGGCGGCCGGGTCGGTGGAGAAGGACTGCGCGGGGGCGCCCTCGGTACCGCAGAACACCTGGTTCCAGACGCCGTTGCTCCAGCCGTCCAGGCTGCTGGTGCGGGTGAAGAACTGCTGCTGGGAGCCGTTGACCACGGTGGCGCCGGTGAACTCGGAGTCGGCGATGAAGCCGCCGCTGGCCCAGGAGGGCGAGCCGGTGCAGTAGTCCATCAGCGTCACGTTGCCGTTCAGCCGGACCCGGCGCAGCGGCGCGGCCTGGGAGACCGCCCAGAAGTCGGTGTTGCCGTAACAGCCGCTCTGGCCCGCGACGTTGACGGTGAGGTTGCTGAGCGAGCGCCAGAAGTTGGTGGTGGCGTAGCACTGCGACTGGTCGCCGCCGACGCACTGGTTGTACACGTTGACGGAGCCGTTGATCACCACGTCGCCGGGGTTGCGGCCGAGGCCGGCCACGCTCTCGTAGAAGCCGACCGGGAAGACCAGCGGGTCGGCGGCGGTGCCGTAGGTGCCGGGCTTGAACAGGACGGCGTAGCGCTGGGGGCCGAACTCGTTGCCGGCCTGGGCCTGGGCGAGGGCGTTCAGCCGGTCCTGGATCTGGGCCTTGGGCATGCTCGGGTCGAGCACGATCGCGTTCTCGCCGAGACTGCCGCCGCCGGGCGGCACGGGGGCCGCGGCGGCCTGGGTGGTGGGGGCGACGAGGGTCGCGACCAGGGCGGTCGCGGCGGCGGCCGCGAGGCCGTATCTGCGGTACCGGGGAGCTCGGTTCATGGGGGTGCACACCCGTCTGGTGGGATCCGGGGAGGACGACCGGGACCGGACGGCTCGCTGACGGGGTGTCAGCCACCGAACCGGCCCGCTTACTTCACGCCGAGATTTAACGTCTGAGAAAAGAGGGGCGTCAAGACCTGTGACGTGCCCGGTCCGGCCGGGCCCGGCGGAGGGCCGGGCCCGGGCGGGGTCCGGCCCTCGGTGCGGTGCCGGTCAGCGGTGGTCGGCGCCGGTCAGCGGTGGTCGGTGCCGGTCGGCGGTGGTCGGCGGCACCGGTCCGCGGTCGGTGGCGGCGGGGCTCAGCCGGCCAGGATCGCCGCCGCCAGCTCGCGCATCTCGACCTTGCGGACCTTGCCGGTGACCGTCATCGGGAACTCGTCGACCACGTGCACGTAGCGCGGGACCTTGAAGTGGGCCAGCCGTCCGGTGCAGAATGCGCGCACCGCCTCGGCCGTGAGCGGCGGCGCGCCCTCGCGCATCCGCACCCAGGCCATCAGCTCCTCGCCGTACTTGGCGTCGGGCACCCCGATCACCTGGACGTCGAGCACGTCCGGGTGGGTGTACAGGAACTCCTCGATCTCGCGCGGGTACACGTTCTCGCCGCCGCGGATCACCATGTCCTTGATCCGGCCGGTGATGGAGAGGTACCCCTCCGCGTCCATCACCGCCAGGTCGCCGGTGCGCATCCAGCGGGCGGCGTCGACCACCTCGGCGGTCCGCTCCGGCTCGGACCAGTAGCCGAGCATCACCGAGTAGCCGCGGGTGCACAGTTCGCCGGGCTCGCCGCGCGGGACGGTGCGGCCGGTGTCCGGATCGACCACCTTGACCTCCAGGTGCGGCCCGACCCGGCCGACGGTGGAGACCCGGCGCTCGACCGAGTCGTCGGCCCGGGTCTGGGTGGAGACCGGGGAGGTCTCCGTCATGCCGTAGCAGATCGACACCTCGGTCATGCCCATCCGGTCCATCACGCCCTTCATCACCTCGGTCGGGCACGGGGCGCCCGCCATGATGCCGGTGCGCAGGCTGGACAGGTCGTACCCGTCGAAGCCCGGGTCGGCCAGCTCGGCGATGAACATGGTCGGCACCCCGTACAGCGAGGTGCACCGCTCGGCGGCCACCGCGGCGAGCGTGGCGGCGGCGTCGAAGGCCGGGGCCGGGATCACCGTGCAGGCGCCGTGCGAGGTGGCGGCGAGGTTGCCCATCACCATGCCGAAGCAGTGGTAGAACGGCACCGGGAGGCAGATCCGGTCCCGCTCGGTGTAGTTGCACAGCTCGCCGACGAAGTAGCCGTTGTTCAGGATGTTGTGGTGCGAGAGCGTCGCGCCCTTGGGGAAGCCGGTGGTGCCCGAGGTGTACTGGATGTTGATCGGGTCGTCGGTGCTCAGTTCCCGCTCGATCGCCGCCAGTTCGGCCCGGTCGCCGGCCCGCCCGGCGGCCAGCAGGTCCGGCCAGTCCGGGCCGTCCAGCAGCACCACCCCGGCCAGCTCCGGACAGCGCGGGCGCACCTCGGCGATCATGCCCGCGTAGTCGGAGGACCGGAACCGCTCGGCGGCCACCAGCAGCCGCACCCCCGCCTGCACCAGCACGTACTCCAACTCGTGCGCGCGGTACGCCGGGTTGATCGTCACCAGGATCGCGCCGAGCCGGGCGGTGGCGTACTGGGTGAGCGTCCACTCGGCCCGGTTCGGCGCCCAGATGCCCACCCGGTCGCCCCGGCCCACGCCCCGCGCGCGCAGCCCGAGCGCCACCGCGTCCACGTCGGCGGCGAACTCGGCGTACGTCCAGCGCCGGCCGGTGGCGCACTCGACCAGCGCCTCCCGCTCCGGGAAGGCCCGCACCGCCCGGTCGAGGTTGGCCCCGATGGTGTCGCCGAGCAGCGGCACCGCGGATGGGCCGGAGGAGTAGCTGAGCGGGAGCGGATCGCGCGACAAGGGGGCCTCCTGGGCGGGGTGTACCGACGGGTACCCATGCTGCGCAGCCGGAGGCCGCTTGACCAGCCCCTTCCCGGGATCCGGTCCGGCGTCCGGTCCGCGAGCGCGCGACCGGCGGGGGCGGGGTGACGGGCGGTCAGCCCGGCGTCGGGGCAGGGTGGTCGCGGGGCAGCTCAGGAAGCATGATTAGGCTAACCTAACCTAAGTGGGTCGGGGTCCTCCGATCCGCCGCATCCGTACACCCGGGAGCACCCCCATGCCGTTCACCACCCGCATACCCGCACCCGCCACCGCGGCCACCGCCACCGGCCCCGTCACCGGCCCCGCGCCCGGTGCCGTCCTCGGTGCCGGGGACAGCTTCGAGGGGCGGGTCGCGCTGGTCACCGGCGCCGCCCAGGGCATCGGCGCGGCCGTGGCCGCCCTGCTCGCCGCGCGCGGCGCCCGGGTGGTCGGCTGCGACCTGCGCGGCAGCGGCGGCGGTGAGGGCGGCGGTGACAGTGGTGCGGACGGCGGTGCGGACGGCGGTGCGGACGGCGGCGGCCTGGCGACCGGTCCGGACGCCGTCCAGCGGCTGGACGTCACCGACGGGGCCGCCGTCGAGGCGCTGGTGGAACGCGTGGAGCGCGAAGTCGGCCCGGTGGACGTGCTGGTGAACGTCGCGGGCGTGCTGCACGTGGCGCCCGCGCTGGAACTCACCGACGCCGACTGGCAGCACTCCTTCGACGTCAACACCACCGGCGTCTTCCACACCTGCCGCGCCGTCGGGCGCCGGATGGCCGAGCGCGGCCGGGGCAGCATCGTCACCGTCGGCTCCAACGCCGCCGGCGTCCCGCGCACCGGCATGGCCGCGTACGCCGCGTCCAAGGCCGCCACCACCATGTACGTCCGCTGCCTGGGCCTGGAGCTCGCCGCCGCCGGGGTGCGCTGCAACCTGGTCTCCCCCGGCTCCACCGACACCGCCATGCAGCGCTCGCTGTGGACCGACCCCGACGCCGAACGCCGCGTCCTGGAGGGCGACCCGGGCAGCTACCGGGTCGGCATCCCGCTCGGCCGGATCGCCGATCCCGAGGACGTCGCCGAGGCCGTCGCCTTCCTGGCCGGCGACCGCGCCCGGCACATCACCATGCACGACCTGTACGTCGACGGCGGCGCGACGCTGCGGGCCTGACCCGCCCGGCGCGCCCGGCGCGGCACACCCCGGCCCGGCCGACGGGCCCCGCGGGTCCGTGCGGCGGTCCCCCCGCGACCGCCCCGGGCCGCTCCGCCACGTCCTGCCCCGACCCGGCCCGAACTCCCCTTCTCCTCCCCCCTCCGCCATCCTCCCGCCCTCGCAGTGCCGGCGCGCGCCCCGCGTCGGCGGAACGGAGCAGCAGCATGACCACGGCCTCCGAGCTCCGGCCGCCCGCCACCAGTACCGCCTCCGGCGGCGCCGGTCCGCTACCCGGCGACCTGCCCGGCAGCGACCTGCTGGCCGCGTACCGTCCCGGACCGGACCGGGCCCTGCTCGCCACGCCCACCCGCACCCTGCTCGCCGAGGGCGTGCACCGCACGGTCGACGACCCGGCGGCGGCCGGGCGGGTGCTCGCCGAGGCCCGGCCCGACGGCGGGGAGCGGCTGCTGATCGGCGCGATCCCGTTCGACCCGGCCGCGCCCGCCCGGCTGTTCGTCCCCGGCCGGGTCCGCCGGGCCGGGCCGGTACCGCCGCCGTCCGGGGTCCCGCTGGCCACCGACCGCACCGGCGAAGGGCGTTGGCACAGCCGCCCGGTGCCGGAACCGGACGGGTACCGGGCGGCGGTCGCGGAGGCCGTGCGCCGGCTGGCCGGCGACTCGCCGCTGGAGAAGGTGGTCCTGGCCCGCACCCTGGAGCTGACCACGCCCGGCGGGAGCGACCTGGCCGCGATGGCCGCCCGGCTGGTGCACCGCGACCCGCACGGCTACACCTTCGCGGTGCCGGCCGGCGGCACCGCCACCCTGATCGGCGCCAGCCCGGAGCTGCTGGTGTCGCGGCGCGGCACCCGGGTGGTCTCCAACCCGCTGGCCGGTTCGGCCGCCCGCAGCGCCGACCCGGTGGAGGACCGGCGGCGCGCCGAGGCGCTGCTGGAGTCCGCCAAGGACCTCGCCGAGCACGCCTTCGTGGTCGACGCGGTCCGCGCCGCGCTCGCCCCGTTCTGCACCGAGCTGGTCGCGCCGGAACGGCCGTCCCTGCTGCGCACCGCCGCGATGTGGCACCTGTCCTCCACCGTCACCGGCGTCCTGCGCGAACCCGCCACCAGCGCGCTGGAGCTGGCCCTCGCCCTGCACCCGACCCCGGCGGTCTGCGGCACCCCCACCGCGCACGCCCGGGCCGCGATCGGCGAACTGGAGCCCTTCGACCGGGGCCTGTACACGGGCGTGGTCGGCTGGGGCGACGCCTCCGGCGACGGCGAGTGGGTGGTCACCCTGCGCTGCGCCGAGGCCGACGGCGACCGGCTGCGCCTGTTCGCGGGCGCGGGCGTGGTCGCCGCCTCCGACCCGGAGCTCGAACTCGCCGAGACCGCCGCCAAGTTCCGCACCTTCCTGCACGCGGTGGGCCTGGCGGACACCCGATGAGCCCCCACCCCGACGAGGCCGTCACCCGCCGCTGGAACGGCCGCCTGCTGGACGCCGGCCTGCGCCAGCACGACACCGGGTCCGAGACCGGCTCCCGGGCCGGAGCCGAGACCCGCGCCGACGCCGAGTACGGCACCCGGGCCGAGTACGGCACCCGGGCCGGGACCGAGACCCGCGCCGACGCCGGATCGGGTGTCGCAGCCGGTGCCGAGGCTCCCGCCGAGACCGGCACCCCGGCCGGCGCCGGAGCCGGAATTCACGCCGGGGTCGGGGCCAGTGCCGGGGCCTGGGCCGACGTCCAGGCCGGGACGACCCGCACCGCCGCCGGGTCGGGTGCCGGAGCCGACGCCGGGCCCGGTACCGTCGCGGCGGCCGATTCCCCGCCCATCCAGTCGAGTTGCCCGCCGGAGGACGTCCGATGAACCTGTACCCGCCCGAGGCCGCCGCCCGTCACCGTGCCGCCGGGTACTGGACCGGCGAGCTGCTGGACGCGATGATCCGGCGGCACGCCGCCGCGACGCCGGAGCGGACCGCGGTCACCGACCGGGACCGGCGGTGGAGTTACGCCGAACTGGACGCCCGGGCGGACCGGCTGGCGGCCGGGCTGGCGGCCCGCGGGCTGCGCCGGGGCGACCGGGTGGTGCTGCAACTGCCGAACGTGGCGGAGTTCTTCGAGGTGTTCTTCGGCGCGCTGCGGGCCGGGGTGGTGCCGGTGATGGCGCTGCCCGCGCACCGGCGCTCCGAGATCGGGTACTTCTGCGAGTTCGCCGAGGCCCGGGCGCTGTTCGTGCCCGACCGCCACGAGGGCTTCGACCACCGGGAGCTGGCGGCCGAGGTGCGGGCGGCGGTGCCGCAGCCGCTGGAGGTGTTCGTGGTGGGCGAGCCGGGGCCGTTCTCCCCGCTGGCCGAGCTGCGGGCCCCCGCGGACGCGCCGCTGCCCGCCCCGCCGGACTCCGGCGACCTGGCCTTCCTCCAGCTGTCCGGCGGCTCGACCGGCCTGCCGAAGCTGATCCCGCGCTGCCACGACGACTACCTGTACAGCGTCCGGGCGTCCGCCGAGATCTGCGGGCTCTCACCGGAGTCGGTGTACCTGTGCGCGCTCCCGGCGGCGCACAACTTCCCGCTGTCCTCGCCCGGCACGCTCGGCACCTTCTTCGCGGGCGGCCGGGTGGTGCTGGCCCCCGACCCGAGCCCGGCCACCGCGCTCGGCCTGATCGCCCGCGAGCGGGTCACGCTGACCGGTGTGGTGCCGCCGCTCGCGCTGGCCTGGGCGGGCGCCGCCGAGGCCGCCGGGCCGGACGGGCCGGACCTGTCCAGCCTGGAGCTGCTCCAGGTCGGCGGGGCCAAGCTCAGCGAGGAGGCCGCGCGCCGGCTCGGCCCGGCGCTGGGCTGCCGCCTCCAGCAGGTGTTCGGGATGGCGGAGGGCCTGGTCAACTACACCCGTCCCGAGGACGACGAGCACACCGTGCTGACCACCCAGGGCCGTCCGATCTCCCCGGACGACGAGGTCCGGGTGGTCGACGACGAGGACCGCGACCTGCCCGACGGCACCGCCGGCCACCTGCTCACCCGCGGCCCGTACACCATCCGCGGCTACTGGCGGGCCCCGGAGCACAACGCCCGCTCGTTCACCGCCGACGGCTTCTACCGCACCGGCGACATCGTCCGCCGCACCGCCACCGGGCACCTGGTGGTGGAGGGCCGGGCCAAGGACCAGATCAACCGGGGCGGCGAGAAGGTCGCCGCCGAGGAGGTGGAGAACGTGCTGCTGGCGCACCCGGCGGTGCACGACGCGTCGGTGGTGGCCGAGCCCGACGAGTTCCTCGGCGAGCGGTCCTGCGCGTACGTGATCCTCCGCCCGGGCGCCGAGCGGCCCCGGCCGGTCGAGCTGAAGTCGTTCGTGCGGGCCGCCGGGCTGGCCGGGTACAAGGTGCCGGACCGGGTCGAGTTCGTCACGGCCTTCCCGTCCACCGGCATCGGCAAGGTCAGCAAGAAGGACCTGCGCGCCCACCAGAACTGACCGTCCGCCGGACGCGTCAGGCCCGTCAGAAAGGACCCTCCCCGTGGCGCTTCCCGCCATCGCCCCCTACGAGCTGCCCGCCGAGCTGCCGCCGAGCCGCGTCCCGTGGCGGGTCGACCCGGCCCGGGCGGCCGTCCTGGTGCACGACCTCCAGCACTACTTCCTGGGGGCCTTCCCGGCCGCCGGGCCGCCGCTGGAGCCCGTGCTGGCCCACACCGCGCGCATCCTCGCCGCCGCCCGGGCCGCCGGGCTGCCGGTGTTCTACTCGCACCAGCGCGGCGGCCAGACGCCCGAACAGCGCGGCCTGCAACTGGACTTCTGGGGCCCCGGCCTGCCCGCCGACGAGCACGCCCAGGCGATGCCCGCCGCCGTCGCGCCCGAGCCCGGCGACCGGCTGGTGCTGAAGTGGAAGTACAGCGCGTTCGTCCGCACCGACCTGGCCGAGCAGTTGGCCGAGCTGGGCCGCGACCAGCTGGTCATCGTCGGCGTGTACGCCCACATCGGGGTGCAGATGACCGCCGCCGACGCCTGGCAGCGCGACCTCCAGGCGTTCGTGGTCGCCGACGCCGTCGCGGACTTCTCCGCCGAGCAGCACCGCGAGGCGCTGCGCTGGACGGCCGGGAAGTGCGCCGTCGTCCTGGACACCGCGCAGCTGCTGGCCCGGGTGGGAGCGGCGGAGCCGGCCCCGGAGGGGGTCTCGTGACGCTCCCCGCCGCCCGGCTGCTGGCCGCCGGGGTCACCCTGCGGTACGGCGACCGGCCGGTCGCCACCGACCTGACGGTGGGCGTCCCGGACGGCTCGTTCACCGTGATCGTCGGGCCGAACGCCTGCGGCAAGTCCACCCTGCTGCGGGCCTTCGCCCGGCTGCTGCGGCCGACCGCCGGGCAGGTGCTGCTCGACGGCGAGCGGATCGCCACCCTGCCGGCCCGGCAGCTGGCCCGCCGGATGGGCCTGCTGCCGCAGAGCTCGACCGCGCCCGAGGGCATCACCGTCGCCGACCTGGTCGCCCGCGGCCGGTACCCGCACCAGGGGCTGCTGCGCCAGTGGTCGCCCGAGGACCGGCGGATCGTCTGCGACGCGATGACCGCCACCAACGTCGAGGCGCTCGCCGACCGCTTCGTCGACGAGCTGTCCGGCGGGCAGCGCCAGCGGGTCTGGCTGGCCATGGCGATCGCCCAGCAGACCCCGCTGCTGCTGCTCGACGAACCCACCACCTTCCTCGACATCGCGCACCAGGTCGAGGTCCTCGACCTGTGCGCCCGGCTGCGCCGCGAGCAGGGCCGCACCCTGGTCGCCGTGCTGCACGACCTCAACCAGGCCGCCCGGTACGCCACCCACCTGATCGCGCTGCGCGACGGCGCGGTGGTCGCCGAGGGGCCGCCCGGCGAGATCGTCACCGCCGACCTGGTCCGGCGGGTGTTCGACCTGCCCTGCCAGGTCGTCCCCGACCCGCAGACCGGCACCCCGCTGGTCGTCCCGCTCGCGCCGCGATGACCGCCGCCGCCCTCTCCCCCGTCGCGGTGCGCACCGACTTCCGCGACGCCCGCGCCCTGTACGAGCTGTCGCTGCCGTTCATCCGCTCCGGGGCGCTGCGCGCCCGCACCCCCGCCGACTACCGGCACGCCGCGGACACCTTCCTGGTCGTCCGCGGCGCCGCCGCCCCGGACGCCTGCGCCGCGCTGCGCGTCCTCGACCCCGACCCCGGCCACCCGCCCACCGGCGTCCTGCACAACCTCTGCGTGCGCGCCGACCGGCAGGGCCTGGGGCTGGGCGGCCTGCTGATCACCGCCGTCCTCGCGCACGCCCGCCGCACCGCGCTGACCGCCGTGGTCACCGCCACCACCGGCGACGGCACGGTCTTCCGGCACCACGGCTTCGCCGAGATCCCCGCCTCCGCCGCGCCCCCGTCCTGGTCCGCCGCGCTCGACCCCGCCCGCGGCTCCCGGGTCTACCGCCGCCTGCTCTGACCCCGCGGCCCCGGGCCTGGCCCCGGGCGCGTACGGTCGGAGCGGTGTCCCGCGGGCGCGGCGGGCGGAGAGGAGTCCCGATGGGTACGCCGCAGCAGGCCTCCGGCGCGGAGGCGGCCGGGGCCGTCCAGACCGCAGGGGCCGCCGAAGCCGCCGAAGTGCGGCGGTTCTGGGGCGGGTTGGGGCTGCCCGGGCTGATCGACGTGCACACGCACTTCATGCCGGAGCGGGTGCTGCGGAAGGTCTGGGCGTACTTCGACGCCAACGGGCCGCTGATCGGCGCCCGCGGCTGGCCGATCACCTACCGCCGCGCGGAGGACGAACGCACCGCGCTGCTGCGGGAGTTCGGGGTCCGGGCGTTCACCTCGCTGCTGTACCCGCACAAGCCGGGCATGGCGGGCTGGCTGAACGGCTGGGCGGCGGAGTTCGCGGGGCGGACGCCCGACTGCCTGCACACCGCGACGCTGTACCCGGAGCCGGGCGTGGCGGGGTACGTCCGGGAGGCGCTGGAGGCCGGGGCGCGGGTGTTCAAGGCGCACGTGCAGGTCGGCGGCTACGACCCGGCCGACGCGCGGCTGGACGCCGTGTGGGGCCTGCTCGCGGAGGCCGGCACGCCGGTGGTGATCCACTGCGGTTCGGGCCCGGCGCCCGGCGCGCACACCGGGCCGGAGCCGGTCGCCCGGGTGCTGGCCCGGCACCCCCGACTGACCCTGGTGGTCGCCCACCTGGGGATGCCCGAGTACCGGGAGTTCCTCGACCTGGCCGACCGCCACGAGCGCGTCCACCTGGACACCACCATGGCGTTCACCGACTTCACCGAGGACCTGATGCCCTTCCCCCGCGAGCTGCTCCCCCGCCTCGCCGACCGCGGCGACCGCGTCCTGCTCGGCACCGACTTCCCCAACATCCCCTACCCGTACCTGCACCAGCTCCGCGCCCTGGAGCGCCTCGGCCTGGGCACCGCCTGGCTGCGCGCGGTCTGCCACGACAACGCGGCCCGGCTGTTCGGCCGGTGAGACGGCGGCCGGGGCGGGAATGAACGGCGGGGCGGGGGTGCTGCGGGCCGGTATGGATCTTTCGCTGCCGCCCGTCGCCCCCGTCCCCTCGCCGTCCGGGGGCCTGACCCGGCACGGCGTCAGTTACGCGCTGCGCAGCGGCTTCCGGCCGCTGCTGCTGGACCTGCACGTGCCGGCCGGGGCGGGGCCGTTCCCAGTGGTGGTGTGGCTGCACGGCGGCGCGTTCCGGGCCGGCGACCGCCGCTACCTGCCGGACACGGTGCGGCCCGGCGCGGTGTTCGAGGCGCTGGTGGCGGCGGGCGTCGCGGTCGCGACGGTCGACTACCGGCTCTCCGGCGAGGCCGTCTTCCCGGCCCCGCTGGACGACGTGACGGCCGCGTTGGGCTACCTGCGGTCGTACGCCGGGGAGTTGGGTCTGGACGTCGACCGGCTCGGGGTGTGGGGCGAGTCCGCGGGCGCGACGCTGGGGGCGCTGGCGGCGCTCACCACGGACGCGGTGGCGGCCGCGGTCTGCTGGTACCCGCCCACCGACCTGGCCGCCCTCGGCCACGACGGGCCGGACTCCCCGATCACCCGGCTGCTGGGCGGCCCGGCCGCCGAGCTGCCGGAGGCCGCCGCACTGGCCAGCCCGGCCCGACGGGTCGCGCCGGGCGCGCCGCCGTTCCTGCTGGTGCACGGGGTGCGGGACGAGCAGGTGCCGTTCGCCCAGTCCGAGGCGCTGCACGAGCGGCTGCGCGCGGCGGGCGCCCGCTCGGTGCTGGTGCCGGTCGAGGGCGCCGGGCACTGCTTCGCCGGGTACCCGGACGTGCCGGGCCTGGTCGCGCAGGCGGTGGCGTTCCTGTCCCGCGAGCTGGCCGCCCGCCCCGCGGGCTGAGCGGGCGCGGGGCGGTCCGGGGCCGGGTCCGGCGCGGGGCGGGCGGTGGCGGTGCCGGCTCAGGCGGTGCGCCGCCACTGACGGACGATCAGCCAGAGCAGGTAGCCGCCGCCGACCACGCCGGTCAGCACGCCGACCGGCAGCTGGGTGGGGGCGAGCAGCCGCTGCGCGGCCAGGTCGGAGAGGGCCAGCAGCAGGGCGCCCAGCAGGGCCGAGCCGAGCAGGTTGGGGCCGGTGGCGCGGGTGAGGCGGCGGACGGCCTGCGGGGCCATCAGCGCGACGAACGGGACCGGCCCGGCGGCGGCGGTCGCCGCGGCGGTGAGCGCGACGCCGATCAGCACCAGCCGGACCTGGACGGCCTCGGTGCGCACGCCCAGCGAGGCGGCGGTGTCGTCGCCCATCTCCAGCATCCGCAGCGGGCGGCCGAGCAGCACCGCGGCGGGCAGCAGGACCAGCAGGGCGAGCGCCATCGGCGTGCAGTGCTCCCAGCCGCGGGCGTTGAGGCTGCCGGTGAGCCAGACCGCGGCGCTCTGGGCGTCGCTGAACGAGGCCCGGGCGATCAGGTAGGCGTTGAGCGAGGCGAGCAGCGAGGAGACGCCGATGCCGACCAGGACCAGCCGGTAGCCCTGGGTGCCGCCGCGCCGGGCCAGCAGGTAGACCAGCACCGAGGTGGCCAGCCCGCCGACCACCGCCCCGCCCGCGACGGTGGCCGCGCCGCCGCCGATCAGCAGGATGACGACGAGCGCGCCGGTCGCCGAGCCGACGGTGAAGCCGATGACGTCGGGGCTGCCCAGCGGGTTGCGGGCCAGGGTCTGGAACAGCGACCCGGCGAGCCCGAGCGCCGCGCCGACCAGCAGCGCGGTGAGCAGCCGGGGCAGCCGCACCTCCATGACGATGTAGCGGTCGGCGCGCCGTCCGTCGCCGCCGAGGATGTCGAGCACGTCCCGGACCGGCAGCGGGTAGTCGCCGGCGGTGAGGGTCCACGCGGCGGTGCCGAGCAGGGCGAGCAGCAGCAGTCCGGCCACCAGGGCGGCGCGCGGGTGCCAGCGCAGCGAGCGCCCGCCGGGCAGCGGCAGCGACCGGATCGGCAGCGGGCGGGCCGGGGGCGTGGCGGGCGGGGCGTCGATGACGGGGGTGGGGTTCACAGGCGGGCGATCCTCCGGCCGCGCACCAGCGCGATGAAGAGCGGGGCGCCGAGGAAGGCGGTGACCACGCCGACCTGGAGTTCGGCGGGGCGGAGCAGGAGCCGGCCGAGGATGTCGGAGGCGAGCAGCAGGACGGGGGCGAGGGCCGCCGAGAGCAGCATGATCCAGCGCTGGTCGGGGCCGCAGAGGCGGCGGGCCAGGTGCGGGACGGCGAGGCCGACGAAGGCGATCGGGCCGACGGCGGCGGTGGCGGCGCCGCACAGCAGGGTGATGGCGAGCAGGCTGAGGGCGCGGGTGCGGCCGGGGTGGGCGCCGAGGGCGTGGCCGGTGTCGTCGCCGAGGGCGAGCGCGTTGAGCGGGCGGCCGAGCAGCAGCGCGAGCACCCCGCCGACCAGCAGGAACGGCAGCACCTGGCCGACGGCGGCGGAGTCGACGCCGGCGAAGGTGCCGATCTGCCAGTAGCGGAAGCGGTTGAGGGTGAGCGGGTCGAGCAGCACCAGGGCGTTGACGAAGGCGGTGAGCACGGCGGTGACGGCGGTGCCGGCCAGGGCGAGCCGGGCGGGGGTGGCGGAGGCCCGGCCGCTGCCGCCGAGGAGCTGCACGACGAACGCGGCGACGGCGGCGCCGAGCAGCGCGAACCAGACGAAGGTGTGGAAGGTGCGCAGGTCGAACAGGGCGGTGCCGGCGGCGACGGCGGCCGCGGCACCGCCGTTGATGCCGAGCAGGCCGGGGTCGGCGAGCGGGTTGCGGGTGAGGGCCTGCATCATCGCGCCGGAGATGCCGAGCGCCGCACCGACGGTGATGCCGAGCAGGGTGCGCGGGATGCGCGAGTGGTGGACGACGATCCAGTCCTCGCCGGTCGGGTCGCGGTGCAGCAGGACGTGCAGCACCTGCCCGGGGGCGATGGCGCGGGCGCCGACGCCCAGCGAGAGGACGGCCAGGACGGCGAGCAGGGCGAGGGCGCCGAACAGCCAGGCGGTGCGGCGGGCGGCGGTGGTGGCGGCGCGGCGGGGCTTGGCGACCGGCCGGGCGGAGACGTGCGTGCTCATGCGTGCGGGGTGTGCTCGTCCTCGTGGTGGTCGTGGTTGGCGGTGCCGCGCTTCCAGTAGCCGTCGACGTCGACCTGGTCGCGGCCGAGGCCGCGTTCGCCCCGCAGGTGGCGGCGGATCGGGCGGAGCGTGTTGGCCTCGCCGGCGATCCAGGCGAAGCCCATGCCGGGCGGCAGTTCGGCGGCGCGCACGGCGCGTTCGAGGTGGTCGGTGGTGCCGGGGGCGGCGGCGCCGCGGTGCAGCCAGACGACGGTGGCGTCGGCGGCGGTGGTGAGGTGCTGCTCGTCCTCGGGGCCGGGGACCTCGGCGAAGGCGAGCACCTTGACGCCGGCGGGCAGCATCTCCAGCCAGCGGGCGAGCGCGGGCAGCGCGGTCTCGTCGGCGCCGAGCAGGTACCAGTCGTGGACGAAGTCGATCTCCTCGGAGCCGCGCGGCCCGAACACGCCGAGCTTCATGCCGGGCCGGGCGGCGGCGGCCCAGCCGGAGCCGACGCCGGTGCCGTGCAGCACCATGTCGATGTCGAGTTCGCGGGCCTCGCGCCGGTACTGGCGGATCGTGTAGTCCCGGGTGATGGGCTCCACGGGGGCGTCCATCCAGGTGTCGTTCTCGACCACGGGCTCGGTCGGCAGGTCGTGGCCGGGTGCGGCGAAGCAGAGCTTGACGTGGTCGGTGGGGGCCTGTTCGCAGAAGCCGTCGAGGGCGTCGCCGGCGAAGGTGACCCTGACCGTGCCGGGGGTGATCCGCTGGACCCGCTTGACGTCCAGCAGGCGGTACTTGAGCGGGTGGCGGACGATCCGCATCCGCGGGGGCACGGTCGTGGTGGTGGTCATCGGTCAGCCCATTCGATCGGTGGTGGCCGGGGTGCCGCGCGCCGCCGCACCCGTGCCCCAGGCGGGGGCGGAGTGCGGCGGCGACAGCGTGCGCCTGCGCTTAGGCTAGCCTAACCTTCTCCTCGCGGGAAGGGTGACCCGCCCCCGCCGCCGCGCCCGCTGACAGCTGGTCAGCGACCACCCGCCCGGCGTCCAGCCGGACCACCCGGGGCAGCCGGGCGATGGTGGCCGGGCGGTGCGCGATGACGATCAGCGTGCAGTCGGCGCGCAGCTCGTCCAGGGCGTGCTCCAGCCGGGCGGCGGTGACCGGGTCGATGTCCGCGGTGGCCTCGTCCAGCACCAGCACCGCCGGGTCGGCCAGCACCGCGCGCACCACGCCGAGGATCTGCCGCTCCCCCGCCGACAGCCGGGCGCCGCGCTGCCCGACCTCGGCGTTCGGGCCGCCCAGGCCGTCCAGCCACTGCGTCAGGCCGAGCCGCTCCACCGCCCGTTCGATCGCCGCCCGGTCGGGCTCGCCGCGCACCAGCGCCAGGTTCTCCGCGACGGTGCCGGTGACCAGCCGCACCTCCTGCGGGACGAGCACGATCCGGCGGCGCAGCTGCCGCTCGGGCAGTTCGGCCAGCGGGGCGCCGGCGAAGGTCACCCGGCCCGCGTCGGGGGCGTACAGGCCGCACAGCAGCTTGGAGAGCGTGGTCTTGCCGGAGCCGGTCTCGCCGACCACGCCGGTCCGGCTGCCGGGCGGGAACGCCAGGGTGACGCCGTGCAGGTCGGGGCCGTCCGCGCGGTAGCCGAAGTCGACGCCCTCGCAGCGCAGTTCGCCGCGCTCGGGCAGGTCGTCGACCTCCTCGGAGGGCGCGGCGGCGGTGGTCGCGGAGAGCAGGTCGAGCAGCCGGGCCAGGCCGGTGCGGGCGGTGGCGACCTCGCCGACCAGTTGCGAGAGGTCGGTGAACGAGTCGAACAGGTTGCGGCTGGCCACCACGAACACCACCACGGTGGTGACGCCGGTCGCGTCCCGGGTGACCAGCCAGCCGCCGACGGCGAGCAGGGCGACCAGCGCCAGGCCCTCGATCAGGCTGACCAGGTCGATCCGGTTCTCCACCCGCAGCGCCCGCCGGGCCGCCCGCACCGCGTGCCGGTTCTCCCGGTCGAAGCGCCGGGTCCAGCCGGTCAGGCCGCGCGAGGTCTGGAGCGCCTCGCGGGCGGTCAGCGTCTCGGTGAAGGTGGCCGCGACGGTGGCCTCGGCGCTCGCCTTGCCGCCGAACGCCGCCGCCGCGTCGCGCTGGAACCAGCGGGTCACCAGCAGGGTGGGCGGCAGGAACACCACCAGCTGGACCAGCAGCAACTGCCAGGAGTACCCGGCCAGCACCGCCAGCGTGAAGCCGAGGGTGGCCAGCGCGGAGACCAGGTTGCGCAGGTGCAGCCGGACGAACGCGGCCAGCGCGGCCACCTCGCCGGTGGCCCGGCGCAGCAGGTCGCCGCTGCGGTGGGTCTCCAGGAAGCGCAGCGGCGCGGTGGCCAGGTTCTCCACCGCCTGCTCGCGCAGGGTGCGCACCACGTCCTCGCCGCTGCGGATCAGCAGCAGCTCGCCGACCCGGGCCAGCACCAGCTGGACGGCGGCGAGCCCGGCGAGCAGGGCGACGGCCAGGCCGAGCCCGCCCCGGTCCCGGTGGAACAGCGCGTCGGTGGCCAGGCCCACCAGCGGGGCGACCGCCACCAGCGCGGCGGAGTCGGCGAGTCCGACGCCGAGCGCGACGGCGAGCCGGACCCGGTGCGGGCGCAGGTAGGGCAGGGCGCGGCGCAGCACGCCGCGCTCGTCGGCCTCCTCGCGCAGCAGCGGCTGATCAGCCACGGGTGGCCTCCACGAGGTTCGGTGACACGCCGTCGGCGCCGGTCGGGTCGGGGGCGCCGGACGGATCGGCGGTCCCGGACGGGTCGGTGCCGCGGGGCGGGCCGTCGGTCCCGGACGGGCAGGGGTCGCCGGACGGGTCGGGGGCGCCGGACGGGGCGCCGGTCCGGGGGGCGTGGAGTTCGACCACCCGGTCGGCGGCGGCCAGCACGGCGGCGCGGTGGGTGGCGAACAGCAGGGTGCGGCGGCCGTCGGCCCAGGCGCGCAGCCGCTCCAGGACCAGGGCCTCGGTGGCGGTGTCGAGCGCGGAGGTGGCGTCGTCGAGCAGCAGCACGGCGGGGTCGCCGAGCAGCGCGCGGGCGATGGCCAGGCGCTGGACCTGGCCGCCGGACAGCGCGGTGCCGCCCTCGCCGAGTTCGGTGGCGTAGCCGTCGGGCATGGCGGCGAGCTGGTCGTGCAGCCCGGCGGTGCGGCAGGCCCGTTCGAGCGCCTCCGGCGGGAGGTCGCGGCCCAGGCGCAGGTTGTCGGCGACGGTGCCGGAGAGCAGCACCGGCCGCTGGGCGACGTAGGCGATCCGGGCCCGGACCTCGTCCAGGCGGGCGGCGCGCAGGTCGGTGCCGCCGTAGCGGACGGTGCCCTCGTCGGGGTCGTCGAGGCGGACGCCGAGCCGCAGCAGGGTGCTCTTGCCCGCGCCGGTGGCGCCGTGCAGGGCGACGAACTCGCCGGGGGCGACGGTCAGTTCGACCGGTCCGAGGACGGTCTTGCCGTCCCGCCGGGCGATCGCCCCGGTGAACTCCAGCGCGCCCGCCGCCGGCAGCTCCACCGGCCGGGCCGGGTCGGTGACGCCCGCGCCGATGGACAGCGCCTCGTCGATCCGGGCGGCGGCCACGTCGGCCTGGCCGCGTTCGAGCAGGCGGTCGACCAGGACCCGGGTGGCGAGGGTGACGATGGCCATCCAGGTGGTGAAGGCGACCAGTCCGCCGACGGTCAGATGCCCGTCCAGCACGGCGAGGCCGCCGAGGCCGACCCCGGCGGCGACGGCCAGCCGCGGGACCAGCGGGGCGACGGCGGCCCAGCCGGCCTCGATCCGGGCGGCGGTGACGGTGCGCCGGGTGACCTCGGCGCTGGCGGTGTGGTGCCGGTCGACCAGCGGGCGGTGGCCGCCGGTGCCGCGCAGGCCGGTGCCGAGCTGGAGCAGGTCGGCGACGGCGTCGGCCCGGCGGCCGTGGGCGGCGGCCAGGTCGGCGGAGGCGGCGGCGAACCGGCGCGGGTAGTACAGGTTGACCCAGACCAGGAACGGCAGGGTGGCCAGGGTGACCAGCAGCAGGCTCAGGTCGAGCGCGCCGATCGCGGGCAGCACGGTGAGGAAGGTGGTGCCGAGCACCACCCAGATCGCCAGGCCGTGCACCCACTCGCGGACCAGGTCGGTGTCCCGGGTGGCGCGCATCGCCAGGTCGCCGTGGCCGCGCGAGGCGAGCGCGGCCCGGTCCAGGCCGGCCAGGTGGCGCAGCAGCCGCCCGCGCAGGTCGGCGCCGACCTTGGCGTCCGCGTACCCGGCCCAGTACTGCCAGCCGTACAGGCCGGCGAACTGGACCAGCGCGGCGAGCGCGGTGGCGGCCGCCCAGCGCAGCAGGGCGCCGCTGTCGTGCTTCTCCAGGCCGTCGTCCAGCGCCTTCTGCACGCACCACGGGACGGCGAGCAGGGCGAGCTGGCGGATCGCGGCGGCGGTCATCGCGGCGGCGACGGTGGCCCGGTGCGGGCGCAGCGCGCCGCGCAGCAGGGCCTTGGCCCGGCGGCGGCGCTCGGCGGAGAGCGCGGTGGGCGGCAGGTCCTCGTCGGCGAGGTCGTCGGGGGTGAGGCCGTCGGGGCCGGGGCCGCCCGGAGTGGGACCGTCGGGGGTGGGGCCGTCGCCGTCGGGTTCCCCGGGGGTGCGGCCGTCGACGGCGGTGGGGTCGGGGCGGGCGGGGTCGCCGTCGGGCGGGCCGGCGGCGGGGGCTGGCTGGTGGGTGCTCACGGCGTTGGCCATCCGTCGGGTAGCGGGTTCGCGGGGCGCGGCGGAGGGGGCGGCCCGGGTGGGCGGGCCGCCCCCTCGCGGCGGGCTGCTGCTGGTGGGAGGGGAGGTCAGGCGGTGCGGGCGACCAGGCTGGCGGGGCGCAGGTCGGTCCAGTGCGCGTCGATGTACGCGGTGGCGCCCTCCCGGGTGTCCTCGCCGTGGACGGTGCGCCAGCCGGCCGGGACCTCGGCGAAGGCGGGCCACAGCGAGTGCTGGTTCTCGTCGTTGACCAGCACCAGGTAGCGGGCGTCGTCGTCCTCGAACGGGTTGGTGGAAGCCATCGGGGTGTTCTCCTCGTCGCGGGTGGTGCGGGGCGGGTGGTGCGGGACGGTGGCGGGCGGGGGGGTCGGCGGGTCAGGCGGAGCAGGAGGGCGGGCCGCCGAGCGCGGCGTCGACCAGCCGGTCGACCAGGAACTCGGCGAGGGCCGAGACGGTGGGCCGGGTCAGCAGGTCGGGCAGGCGCAGGTCCCCCTCGAAGTCGGTGCGCAGGCGCTGGAGCAGTTCCATCGCCAGCAGCGAGTGGCCGCCGAGGTCGAAGAAGTTCTCGTCGATGCCGACCTCGGGCAGCCCGAGCACCTCGGCGAACGCCGCGTGCACCGCCCGCTCGCTCGGGTAGCGCGGGGCGCGCCGCTCACCGTCGGCGGTGAAGTCCTCGGCCCGGGGCGCGGGGAGCGCCTTGCGGTCGAGCTTGCCGTTGACGGTCAGCGGCAGGGCGTCCAGGACCACGAAGGCCGAGGGCACCATGTACGCGGGCAGCCGGGCGGCCAGCGTACGACGGATCGCAGCGGCCGAGATAAGGGTACCCTCACCTGGCACCAGGTAGGCAGCCAGCCGCTTCACCCCCGGCGTGTCCTCCCGCACCACGACCGCCGCCTGGG
Organism: Kitasatospora sp. NPDC090308; assembly: GCF_044769485.1. Taxonomy (NCBI): domain Bacteria; kingdom Bacillati; phylum Actinomycetota; class Actinomycetes; order Kitasatosporales; family Streptomycetaceae; genus Kitasatospora; species Kitasatospora sp. NPDC090308. The sequence continues at coordinate 248,967 of NZ_JBIVXY010000010.1, forward strand.
CGACGTCCTGATGTGCGGTCAGCGCGTCCTCGATCTCGCCGGGCTCGATCCGGTAGCCGCGGATCTTGACCTGGTCGTCGGCCCGGCCCAGGAAGTCCAGCAGACCGTCGGCGCGCCAGCGGACCACGTCGCCGGTGCGGTACATCCGGGCACCCGGCGCGCCGAACGGGTCGGCGACGAAACGCTCGGCCGTCAGGCC
>NZ_JBIVXY010000011.1:0-54382 GCF_044769485.1 Kitasatospora sp. NPDC090308
GCGGCACCGCGCTGGCCCACGTCAAGTGGCAGTGGCTGCTGCTGGTGAACGCCCCGATCGCACTGATCGCCGCCATCGGCGTGCGCCTGGGCGTCTCCGCCGACCGGCCCGAAGACCTCACCCGCGACCGCCTCGACCTGCCCGGCGCGCTCCTCAGCGTCGCCGCCATCGGCCTCGCCTGCTACGCGCTGACCAGCGGCGTCGACCACGGCTGGACCTCCGCCGCCACCCTCGGCTCGATCCTCGGCGCCCTGCTGGCGGGCGCGGTGTTCGTCTGGCACGAGCGCCGCACCGCCTCGCCGATGCTGGACCTGCGGCTGTTCTCGAACGGCACCGTCCGGGGCGCGGCCGTGGCGCAGATCGGCACCGCCATCGCCATGGCCGCCGTCATGTTCGGCCTGATCCTGCACTTCCAGTACGCCTACGGCTGGAGCCCCGTCAAAGCGGGCCTGGCCAACCTGCCGATCATCGTCACCATGCTCGCCGCCACCCCGCTGTCCGAATGGTTCGCCAAGCGCTTCGGCCACCGCATCGCCTGCCTGATCGGCGCGCTCTGCCTGTCGGGTTCGCTGGCGGGCCTGGCCTGGGGCGTCTCGCACGGCTACGCCGCCATCGCGGTCTGCATGGTGGTGATGACGATTGGCCTGCGCACCGTGATGACCATCTGCGCGATCGCCCTGGTCGAGAAGATGCCCGAGAACCGCACCTCGATCGGCACCGCCCTCAACGACACCGCCCAGGAGGTCGGCAGCAGCGTCGGCACCGCCGTCGTCGGCACCCTGATCGCCGCCCTGGTCACCACCCAGCTCCCCGCCGGCACCTGGAGCAACACCCTCGTCCACTCCTTCTTCCACGGCGAACGCATCACCTACGCCATCCTCGCCGCCGTCGTCGGCCTCATCACCGCATTCGGCGCACTCACCCTCACCGACTCCCACAGCACCGAAGAGCACCCCGCCTGACCCCTCCGGTGCTTCGACCGCGACCGGCGCCCCGCCCCTCCCGGCGGGGCGCCGGTCGCGGTCGGATGCGGGCCCGGATCACCAGTGTCTCCTCGCGGGCCGAGACGTGGGAGGCGATTCGCGCGCGCCGGGAAGCAGGGGGTCTGCTCCTACATCGAGGAGGCCGTGCAGCGGCAGCTCCAGCGCGAAGCCATCGACGGGTACATCGCCACCGCCGAAGCGGAACACGGCCCGGTCGATCCGGCCGAGGTGGCGGCCAGGGCGGAGCGCGTCCGCGCCCACCACGCCGCCCACCGCAGCAACTCGACTCCGGCGGACGCGGCGTGAGCGGCACGCGCCGCGAGCGAACTCCTCGCGACCGAAGAGGCTGCACGGCCACAAGGACGCCGTCGACGCCACTGTCGCCGAGATGGCGCTCCGCCGGCCGGGGCCGGTGGCCGTGCTCACCTCGGACGTCGACGACACGGCCAAGCTCTGCGGTTCACGGGTCCGACCGATCGCGATCCGAGCCGGAGCGGAACCTGAACGGCTCCTGGTGGGTGTTTCGACAGGTCGGGCAGCGGGGCTCGCGCCGGCAGGCGCGCGGGGTCGTGATCTGCGCGAGCCCCAGCCCGCGAAGATCACGGACCGTGCGGTGCCCCGCCCAGTCGATCAGTTGCCCGGCGTCTTCTCGGGGACGGGGGTGGAGCGGACCAGCCAGACGTCGTACTCCTCGGTCGTCACGCCGCAGGAGGTGTGGCCGTCGCGTGCCATGGCGACGAACTCCGGCTGCTGTGGGCCGTCGGTGAGGTGCGCGGCCAAGTGCGCGTCGTCGTTCCAGCGGACCAGGGCCCAGCCGAGGCGGCCCATGCCGTGGCCTCCGACGTGGATGAGGAAAGTCCCGTCGGGGGCGAGCAGTTCGGACTCCCGCGAGAGCCGGAGCCAGTGCTCGTCGACCTGCGCGGCCCAGTCGGAGGTGCTGAGCGGAACGGTGGCGTCGGGTTCCACGAGGAAGCCGATGACCGACTGCCAGACCTCGCCCGGGGACGGTAGGCCGGCCTCGTCCGGCGCGCCGAGGACGGTGAGACCGGCGGCTTCCAGCAGTAGCCTTCTCGAATCCTCGGAAGGGGCCGGCATTATTTCCTCCGGTAGAAGAAGTGGTGGTCTCCGCCAGGTTTGTTCATCTTACCGTAGCGTTCCATCCTGGTGTAGCCCTCGGGTGAGTTGTCCCAGCCGAAATTGACCAATTCCCGGGTGTCGTCGTACTTGGGTTTTCCGGCGTGGAAGTGCAGGCCGGCGGGGTCGTCGGTGTGCTCCACGACCACGCGGGAACCGTTTTCCGTCTCGAATTGACGGAAATTCCCCCAGTGCGTGGGATCTTCGGAGTAGACATGTCCCGGCATGTTCCGGTACCGCTTGTCCCCGACGACCTTCCATTCCGCGATCGGTTCTTCCCCGTACGGAACGCCCGCCAGGTCGAAGGCCGCCCGCTCGGCCTCCTCGCGGGAGTCGAAGGGGTTGCTGTGCTCACCCCGCGGCGGCCCCTGGTGGTTCTGGTGGGGGGACAGGCCGAGCGGGTCGCACCAGGTGTGCGGGTTGGTGACGTAGGCGTCCGGGTTCGGGCCGGGGATCAGGCCCAGCGGATCCGGCGTCAGGTACCGGGCGGTCTCGGGGTTGTAGTAGCGGTGGACGTTGTAGTGGAGGCGGGTCTCGGGGTCGAAGTACTGGCCGGGGAAGCGCAGCGGCGTGTAGGTGGTGCTGTCGGACGGCCAGGTGGTCTGCCCCCAGAGGGTGGGAGTGGCGCGCCAGGCGATCGACTCGGCGGCCGGGTCGATCAGTTCGGTGGGCGTGCCGATCAGGTCGGTGACGATCGCGAAGAACCGCCGGTCCACCCGCTCCGCCGTGCTGATGGTCTCGGTCTGCGTGAGCGGACGGATCCCGTGGTGCTCCCAGCTCAGGGTGTGCGGGCCCGGGAGGTAGGGCGCGGAGGTGGTCTGCTCGGCGAGCACCGGGCCGTCCCAGGTGAAGTCCGTGCGCTCCCCGGCGCTGCCGGAGGTGGGGGTCCGCTCCTTGGCGATGCGGCGGCCGAACGGGTCGTAGCGGTACTGCCAACGGCTGCCGTCCGGGGTGGTGACCTCGGTCAGCCGGTCCTCGGCGTCCCAGGTGTAGTGCCAGGCGTCGGGCTTGCGGGAGAGCCGGGTGACCCGGCGCACCGTGGTGCGACCTGCGGCGTCGTACTCGAAGGCCGTCCGGCCCGCGGTGGAGATCAGGGTGCCGGAGTAGGTCCGCTCACCGACGGCCGACCGGGTGGTGCCGGTCGCGGGCCACGACGCGCGGGTGATGTTGCCGGCCGGGTCGTAGGCGTAGCTCTCCTCCCACTCCGTTCCCCGGACGGCCGTGACCCTCCCGACCGGGTCGAGGTCGAAGGCACGGGGACCGCCCCACAGGTCCTCGACCGTCACGAGCGAGCTGTCGGCGCGGTAGTCGTAACTGCGCTGCTGCAGGGTACGGTCGGCCGTACGGGCCGACTGCCCGGTCATCCGGTGCCTGGAGTCCCACTCGCTGGTCAGCACGAGCCGCCGGTCGAAGGTCCGGTGGGTCTCACGACCGGCCGGGTCGTAGCCGAACGCGATGCTTCCGTCCGGGGTGTCCAGCGCCGTCGCGCGGCCTGCGCCGTCGTACGTCCAGGTCCCGGAGCGGCCGGTGGGGGTGGTGCGGCTCGTGCGGCGGCCGAGGACGTCGCGGGTGATGCGCAGGGTGCGCCCGTTGACCGTCTCCTCCAAGAGGTTGCCGAGGGCGTCGACCGTACGGACGACCGTCGCGTCGGCGTTCTCCGCCCGCACCAGGTGGCCCGATCCGTTGTACGCGTAGGCCGTCTCCCGGCCACCGGCGTTCTTCCGGACCAGGTGGCCGGTCAGGTCGTAGGAGTACTCGGTGACCGTGCCGAGCGAATCGGTCACCGCGGTGACCTGTCCCGCGGCGTCCAGCCGGTATGTCAGGGTGCGGCCCTGGTAGTCGCGTTCGCCGGTCACCCGCCCCGCGGCGTCGTAGTCGTAGTGCCAGGTCCGGCCGAGCCCGTCGGTGACCGCGATCAGCCGCATGTCGGCGTCGTGAGTGAAGGCGACGCGGGCACCGTCGGGAGCGGTGCGGGCGGCGAGCGTCTCGAAGTGGGTGTACTCGAACGCGGTGGTCAGGCCGAGTTGGTCGGTGTGGGTCAGCGCGTTGCCCTCGCCGTCGTACGTCCAGCGCTCGGTGCTGCCGTCCGGGCGGGTCCGCTCAGCCAGGTTGCCCTCGACCGTCCAGCGCGACCGGACGGTGCCGCCGAGCGGGTCGGTGATCGCCACGACCCGGCCGAAGGCGTCCCGGTCGTAGCGGATCACCGCGCCGGTGGGGTCCGTGACCTCGACGGGGAGACCGGCGGGGTCGCAGCGCACTCGGGTGGTGTGGCCCAGGGCGTCGGTCGTGCCGGCGAGGTGACCGAGCCCGTCGTAGGCGTACGTGGTGGTGGCGCCGAGCGGGCCGGTCAGGGCGGTGCGCAGGCCGTTCTCGTCGTACGTCTGGTGCCAGGTGGCGCCGCCGGGTTCGGTGATCGTGACCGGAAGGCCGAGGAGGTCGGCGTACTGCGCAGTGGAACGCCCGCCGTCGGGGCGGGTGATGGCGGTGAGGTCGCCGGCGCCGTCGTACTCGTAGCGGGTGGTGCGGCCGAGCGGGTCGGTCTCGGCGAGGAGGCGGTCGTGGTCGTCGCGTTCGTACCGGGTGGTGTGGCCGAGGGGGTCGGTGACGGCGGTGATCTGGGCGTGGTCGTTGACGGTGTAGGTGGTGGTGCGGCCGAGGGCGTTGGTCTCGGTGTGGGTGCGCAGGCCGGTGGCGGGGTCGGGGTCGCCGTAGGTGAAGGTGAAGCGCAGGGCGCCGGTGGTGCCGCCTTCGTCGACCACGCGGTCCAGGCTGTCGTACCGGTAGACGTACTGGGAGCCGTTGCGGTCGGTCCAGGAGGTGAGGCGTCCGGTGGCGTCGTTGGTGAAGCGCATCGGCTTGCCGCTGGAGTTGTAGACCGCGGCGAGGTGGCCGTCGGTGTAGCTGTAGCGGGTCAGCAGGGCGTCGCCGCCGTTGTCCCCGGCGCCCGCGAGGCGCAGGGCGGTGATGCGGTCGTTGTCGACGGTGACCAGGAGCCGGTAGCCACCGGAGTGGGTGATCGAGAGCGGGACGCCGTCGGGGTCGTAGGCGAGGGCGTAGTGGCGGCCGTGGCGGTCGCGGACCTCGGTGAGCAGCGCCTCGTCGCCGTCGGGGGTGGGGGTGAAGGTCTTGACCAGGCCGGTGGCGGGGTCGGTGACGGTGAAGCGGCCATTGACGAGGCCGAGTTCGTGGCGGGAGCCGGCCGAGGCGTGCACCGGGTCGCCGGGTTCGGGGTGCGGGTATGCCTGGGTGATCCGGTCGGGGCGGACGTGGACGACGCCGTGCTCGTCGATCTCCAGCCGCTCGTCGAAGGTGCAGATCCACCTCGGGCCCATCCAGCGGCCGGTCCGCAGGCCGGAGTCGAAGCCGCGGGTGAACCGCAGCGGCAGCGAGCCGGGCAGGCTCGCGTCGACCTGGTCGATGTACATCCGCCCGGTGGCCATGTCGACGGGCTCGCCGCCACCGCACCGGGTGTCCAGCGGGCGGCCCTCGGTACGCGGGCTCCCGACCTGCTCGCGCCCCCGGCCCCCGGGGTGCGAGGTGCCGTCCTTTCCGCGCCGTCCACCGCCGGAGCGCGGGTGCGGCAGGCCGTCCTTGCCCTCGCCCTTGAGGATCTTCTCCAGGTCCTTGACGTGCTTCTCCTCCACGTCCCGGACGTTCTTGGCGACCTTCTTCAGGTTGTCGCCGGCCTTGCGGTAGAAGCCCTTCAACGCCTTCCCGGCGTCCTCGGCCAGCGTCTTGCCGAGCTTCTGGGCGCCGTGCTCCAGTGCCTTGACGATCTGGTTGCTCATCCGGAGCTCACCGCCGCCCGGTACGAGGACCCCGCGCCCTGCGCGAACCCCCTCGCGTGCGGAGCGGACTCACCCACCTCGTCCGCGTGCACCGTCGGCCGGTCGATCCCGATCACCGACAGGAACGACACCACCTCGCCCGGCAGCTCGATCGCCACGCCAAGACCTCCCCCGAAGACGCCCGCACATCCGTGCGACCGTAACCACGGCCGCACACCGGGAAGGAGGGACTTTCCGAAACCTTGACCATGGAGGCGCGCAGGCCGACGGCGCACGGCCGTGCGTACGCCGTCGACGCGGCCCTCACCGCCACGGCCCGCCTCGGACGCGGCGACGCCACCGGACCCGGCCGCACAGCGGCGACCCCGCGCCACCCCACGGGTCAGCGGACTCCCCGGGAATCGTCCTGCGCTTCGAGGAAGTAGGCGATCCGATCGGTGTCCGTCCGGACACCCAGGAGCGCGGAGACCGCCGCGAGCCGGCTCTCCGGGAGCGGGAAGGACGACCCGACCAGGTCGGGGTGCGGTCCGACCAGCCGGGCCGCGTCGTCCTCGGTGAAGCTCGCGGGCAGCTCCCACTCCACCACCAGCGAGTCGCTGCTCCGGTCGAAGCCGAGTACCACCCAGGTCATTTCACGCGCTTCCGTCCTGGGCCGGGGCCCCTGAGCCGCCGGCCTCGCGGGAGAAGGACTCCAGCGCCTTGCCGGCGTCCTCGGCGAGTGTCCTGCCGAGCTTCTGCGCGCCGTGTTCGAGTGCTCTGACGATCTGGTTGCTCACTCGAAGCTCACTCCCGCGATCTTCGACTGGAAGGCCTGGGCGTGGCCGGCGACGGTCTCGGCGTGGTCGTGCATGGTGCGGGCGTGTTCGTCCAGGGCGTCCGGGTCGATGCGGAAGCCGGTGCCGCCCGCGCCGCCGGCGGAGACGCCGAGCGCGCCTTCGGCGGCCTGGAAGACCATGCCCTGGACGGCGTTGGCGACGGTGTCCACCAGCGGGTTGATGGCGGCTTCCACCACCTGGCCGATGACGTACTGCTCCAACTGCTGTTCCAGGTAGTTGATCAGGCGTTTGGCGGCCTCCTCGATCAGGAGCACCGCGGCTTCGGCCGCGCCGAGGGTGGCGATCGCGGCGGCCTGGTCGGCGACGAACGCGGCGGCCAGCGCGACCAGTTCGGCGATGGTCTCCACCTTCATCGCCACGATCACGTCCGCCGCCGCGTCCAGTGCCTGCGCCACCACGTGGCAGGCCTGGACGAGTTCGTTCAGGTGCTGGTCGGAGACGGCCGCCCACTTGGCGAGCAGCGCCTCGTAGGAGGCGCCCTCGTAGGCCTGGCCCAGTTGCTGGATCGTCGCCGTGGACTGCTGGTGCGAGGCGTCCACGTTCTCCGCGAACTCCCGCACGTGGCCCGCGAACTCGCGGACCTTGTCCTCGTTCACCGTCGGCCAGTTGATGCCGATGATCGAGAGGAAGTCCACCACCTCGCCGGGCAGTTCGATCGCCACGCCAAGCCCCCCCGAAGACGTCCGCACATCCGGCGCACATCCGGGCGACCGTAACCACGGGTGGGCGGGCGGGAGGGGGATTTTGCGCAACGTTGACCGCGTGCACCGGGCCCGCGCGTACGGTGGTGCCGGCCGTCGGCGGTCCGGGACGGCGCGTTCCCAGCGGGCCCGCTCTTTGGGAGCATGGACCGGACCGGACCCAGACCGCGGAGGTGCTGCGTGAACACCGGTGCACCGCCCACCGACGACATCCCCGACGACGGCGCCGGTGACACCCCCGGCGACGGCGCCGACGGCGCCACCGGTGACCGCGTCGACGGGACCGTCCGGCCCGCGGGGCGCGAACGGCGGCGGACGGCCGACGCGGTCTGGCCGACCGGCTCGTACCTGGGCCTGCTGTCCGCGCCGTCGCGGCAACTCCTGCTGCGGGCGGGGCGGGTGGCGTCCTACGCCCCCGGCGAGGTCATCCTCCGGGAGGGGGACCGGGCCTCCCACCTCCTCCTGATCGAGAAGGGGCTCGTCAAGGTCACGTCCACGACCCGGGAGGGGCACACCAGCCTGCTCGCCATCCGGGCCGCGGGCGACGTGGTCGGGGAGCTCGCCGCGATCGACGGCGCGCCCCGCTCCGCCACGGTGACCGCGGCCCGGGCGGTGCGGGCGCGCGCCATCCAGCACGGCGAGTTCGTGCGCCTCTTCCGCGAGCAGCCGCAGATCGCCCTCGCCCTGGTGGCGGCCGTGGCGGGCAAGCTGCGGGCGGCCACCAGGGCCCGGGTGGACACCGGGGGCTACCCGCTCCAGGTGCGCATGGCGCGGGCGCTGGTGGAACTCGCGGAGACCTACGGGGAGCCCGCGGGCACCGGGATCACCATCACCGTCCCGCTGAGCCAGGAGGACCTGGCCGCGCTGATCTCCTCGTCCACGGCGGGGGTGACGCGGTCGCTCCAGCACCTCAGGAAGAACGGGCTCATCGACACCAGCTACCGGCGGCTGACCGTCCTGGACCTGGACGCGCTCAGCGAGCTGGCGGTGCTCTCCCGCCCGGCCGACGGGACGGTCGACGGGGCGGTCGGCGGGACGGTCGACAGGGCGATCGGCGGGACGGCCACCGGGCTCCCGGCGGGGACGTAGCCGGGCTACGCCGGACCGACGACCGGCACCTGGACGTGCGCAGGTGGGAGCTGCGGGCTACCACCCCCGCGGCTCCACCCACGGTCGCACTGCGGCGGGCTCGGCAGGAGGACCCGGCGACAGCCTGATCAGGGTAGATGCCCGGACCGGGCCAAGACCTGCTCAAAGTAGAGAGTCCGACGCCCTTTCCGCGCTCCGTTCCGAGCCGCCCGAAGCCCTGGAGCCCGGCACTTCCGGCTCGTAGCGTGGACTCCACCGGCCGCCCGCGAGACGCGGCACCCCCCTACCAGGGCGCCCCGGGGCCGCCGGTGCCCAGGGCTCGGCAGACACCCCTTCCGGGAGGCAGTTTGGACACCAACATCTGGATCGCGGCGGTCGGCGCGGTGGTCGCGCTGGCCGCCCTCGGCCTGGCGGGCTTCGCCGTCGCCAGGATGAGCGGGAGCGCCCCGCTCAAGGTGGCGGCCGTGATCACCGCGCTGGCCGGACTGATCGCCGTACTTCCGCCGCTGATCGCCGCGTTCGCCTCCTTCAAGGTCTAGCGGTGACCGGACAGGGGCGCCCGCCCTCCAGGGCCGGCCGCGGACGGGGGTGCCGGAAGCAGCCGGCGCCGCCCCGCGAGGCCGGCCCCGGCGGGGAGGCGGCGCCCCTGCTACCGGAACGGCTGCACACCGAACCGTTCGTCCTGCTGGGGGAGTTGGGCCTCCCGCCCGAGGACCTGCTGATCGCCGGGAGCGCCCCCCTGTACGTCCGGGGACTGCGCGACCGGATCGGCGACCTCGACGTGGTGGCGCGGGGCGAGGCGCTGCGGCGGGCCCTGCTGCTCGGCGAACCGGAACCGGCTCCGTTCGACGGCGCCGTCTCGGTCCGCCTGCTGGAAGGGCGGCTGGAGATCACCGACAGCTGGTTCACCGGCCTCCTCGGCGGCGTGGAGGAACTGTTCGACCGGGCGGAGGAGATCGGCGGCCTCCACTTCCTGGGCATCGCCGACACCGCCGCGTGGAAACGCTGGCTCGACCGCCCGAAGGACCGGCTGGACCTCCGCCGCCTTGACCTCCACCGCCCGGACCTCCAACGCCCGGACCTCCACCGGCCGACCGGTCCGGCCGGGCCGACCGACCCCGGCCCCCGCCGGTCCGGCCGGTTCAGCCGGCCCCGACCGGGCTGCTCCGCCCCCGGCGTCGACGAGGACCGGGACGAGCGGGACGGGCGGGACGGGCGGACCGGGCGCGACACCGGGTCCGAGCCCGGACCTGATCAGTGGGGTGCCTCGGTGGTGGTCCGAACCGGGCCCTAGGCTCGGTGGCGGAGCCCGAAGGACGGGACCGGAGCCATGGAGGGGTACGGATGAGCGGGGACGGCGGCAGTCCGGGTCAGCAGCACGGCGGCGGGCAGCCGTACGGGCCGGGGGCCCACGGGCCGGGCGGCGGGCCGGGGTACTGGCCGGGGTACGGACAGCCGGGGGGCCACCCCAACGGGGGCTGGGGGCGGAGCCCCTGGGGCGCCGTGCCGGTCGCGCCGAAGCCCGGGGTGCTGCCGCTGCGCCCGCTCGCGTTCGGGGAGATGTTCAGCGCCGTCTTCGACACCGTGCGGCGCTACACCGGCGCGCTCTACCTGCCGCTCACGGCGGTCACCGGCGTCCTGGCGGTGCCGATGGTGGTGGTGTCGGTGCTGCTGGCGGGCCGGCTCGGCGACGCCTACAACGCCCTCCCGGACACCTCGCAGGGCGAAGTGCCCACCGGCGACCAACTGTGGGCGCTGTGCTGGCCACTGCTGGTGGTCTTCGGGCTGATCCTGCTGCTGGGGATCGTGCAGTACGTGATCGCCGGACCGCTGGCCACGGTGGTGCTGCGGGCCGCGACCCTCGGCCGCCGGATGACGGCCGGTCAGGCCTGGAAGGAGGCCCGCCCCCGGCTCGGGGCGGCCGTCGCCTCGATGGCGCTGCTGTACGGCCCGCTGCTGGTGCTGAACGTCCTGCTGCTGGGCCTGGCGGTGGGGCTCGGTGCCGTCACCGGCAGCGCGCCGCTGTTCCTGCTGCTGCTCCTGCTGAGCGCGGCCGTCGGGATCGCCGGCGTCTACGCGGTGGTGCGGCTGGCCCCGCAGGTCCCGGTGCTGGTGCTGGAGGACAGCACCCCGAAGGCGGCGATCGGCCGGGCCTGGCAGCTCAACCGGGGCAACTGGTGGCGCAGCTTCGGCCTCACCGCGCTGGTCATCGCCATCGGCCGGGTCGCGGCCGGGGTGATCAGCTACCCGCTGACGATCGTCCTGTCGGTGCTGGTGCCGCTCAGCTCCGTCGACTTCGAGGGCGAACCCGCCCGGCTCCAGCTCAGCCACGGCACGATGACCGCCGTGCTGGTGGGCTACTCGCTGCTGGTGCTGTTCGGCACGCTGGCGACCGGCCCGCTGGTCCCGCTGGTCAACGGCGTGCTCTACATCGACCGCCGGATCCGCAACGAGCGCCTGGACATCGCGCTCGCCGAGGCGGCCGGCATCCACTTCGCCGAGGCGTACGGCTACCCGCAGGCGGCGCCGTCCGCGCCGTCCCAGCCCGCGCCCGCCCAGCCCGCGCCGTCCGCGCCGTCCGCGCCCGTTCCTTCCCAGCCCGGGGCGCCCGCGGAGCCCGGGACGGCGGCCGAGCCGTCCGCCGAGGAGGGGCCGGCGGGGCGCTGAACCGCTCCGGTTCCGGGTTGCGGTTCAGTCACGGCCTGTCCGATTGGCCGTGGATTACGGCGATTGGTCGGCGGAACCGTGTTGTTGAGGGCCACACAGGTCTCACATAATTCGTGCACCGCGCAATGACGAACGCGTTCGGGCCGACCGGGGGGACGGCCCGCGCCGCTGCGCGGGCCGCCATGTGAACCCTGGGGGGAGACCCTTGTCCGTTCCCGAACCGTCCCCTGACCGGGACCTGACCCCGGATCCGGCGCCGACCCCGGCCTCGGTTCCGGCCCCGGCACCGACCCCGACGGCCCCGCCCGTCGCACCCGCGCCCGCGCCCGCGTCCGGGCCGGAGCCCGTGCCCGCGCCCGCCGCTGAGGCCCAGGAGACCCAGGACGCGCAGGCGGCCCCCGCCGGGCCCCCGCGCCGGCTGCCCCGGGCGGCCGGGGTGGTGCTGTCGGTGGCCGGGCTGCTCGCGGTGACCGCGGCCAGCGCGGCCGTCACCGTCGCGGTGGGCCGGCCCGACCGCTCCGGGCACGTCGCGGCCGTCGCGGCGTCCCCGTCGGCGGCCCCGAGCCCGTCGGCCACGCCGAGTCCGACCCCGACGCCGTCGGCCGCGCCGACCCCGTCGCCGACGGTGGCCCCGCGTCCGGCCAGCACCCTGCGGGGCAGCGTCTCGGGCGGCAAGCACAGCGGTGACCTGCGGTACTTCCTGCTGCCCGTGCCCGACGACGCGGACCCGTACGGCTCCCCGGACGGCGCGATGATGAGCATGGCGGACCTCCAGGCCCAGTACAGCAAGGACGTGGACATCAAGGCGGTCCTTGACTCCTGGGGCTTCAAGGAGGCGGCCACCCGCACCTACCGCACCCGGGACGGGAAGTCCGAGGTCCGCACCGACCTGCGGCGCTTCGGCCGGGCCGACCGGGCGCAGGGCTTCGCCGACAACACCAGTTACGACCAGCCCTCGTTCGGCGTCGACGGGGTGTCGAACGCCAGGGGCTACGTCTTCAAGCCCGAGCAGCAGGCGTACACCGGCGAGCTGGTCGGCATCGGCGTGGTCGGCGACGTGGTCTACGAGGTCACCGTCCAGGTGCAGGGCGACCCCGACAAGGCGCTGCTCGCCGACGCCATGAAACGTGCGCGCGACCGCCTTGCCAACGGCTGACGGACGTCCCGAACCCTCTTTCCAGGAGCACCAGTTGAGCACCGAACCCGCGGACGCGGCGGAGCCCGGGACGGCCGCTGCCGAGCCGTCCGCGCCACCCGCGCCGACCGTCCCGCCCACCGCACCCCTTGACCCCACCGCCCCCCTCGACCCCGCCGCACCCCTTGCCCCCGTCGCACCCCTCGACCCCGGGTCCGACCTGATCGAGTCGGGCCGCCCGGACGCCGAACCCGCCCGCGGCAGGCGGCGGTTCGGCGCGGGCGCGCTGTTCCTGGCCGCGGTGCTGGTCGGCCCGGTGGTCGGCGCCGGGGTGGGCTACGCGATCCAGGCGTCCCGGCCGCCGACGCCGCTGCCGGCCCTCACCGCGCCGAAGATGACGTACTCCGCCGAGCGGGTGGACGCCGCCGCGCTGGCCGCCGCCGGTCCGCCGCCGCTCGACATCGACGGCGACCTGCGCAAGCTGCTGGTCGAGCCGCCGTCGGGCAGCACCGACCTGACCGGCGAGGACGGCGACGGCGACGGCTGGCTGTCCCCGGCCGACCGGGCGGAGACCTTCGGCGACAGCGAGCAGATGTTCGTCCGGATGCTCGGCAACGGCTTCCGCCGCGCCGCCACGGTGCGCTGGAAGACGGGCGAGGACGTCTACCAGGTGATGCTGGTCCAGTACGTGCCCGAGTCCGTGGTGGAGGCGATCACCGGGATGACCCCGAGCGCCACCGCGGACATGGACGTGTCGAAGTTCCCGGGGAACGACGAGGGCGTCCTGCTGCTCGCCAAGCAGCCCTACACCTACGCGCGCAGCACCGAGACCTACCACTACGGCGAGGCGCTCGCCCGCAAGGGCACCGTGCTGATGACCGTCCAGGTCTACGCCGAGAAGCCGGTGGACCGGGCGCAACTCGAAGACATCGCCAAGCGCCAGTGGGAGCGACTCGCGTGACCGACATCGAATCCCCCGGGACGGACGCCCCGGTGAAACCCCGCCGACGGGCCCCGAAGGCGGTCGCCGCGGTGGTCGCGGCGGCGCTGCTCGGCGTCGGCATCGGCGAGGTGGTGATCCGGGTGCACTACGGCGACGAGCCGGCCGCGCCGGTCGCCGCCGCGGCCCCCGCGCCCTCGGTCGGCACGCCCGCGCCGTGGGGCGCCAAGTCCAACGGCAACCACTTCGGCAGCCTGCGCGACCTGCTGCTGCCGGTGCCCGACGGGTACCGGCTGGGCCCGGACTACAAGGACCTCGGCAACGACGACGAGTTCGGCGGCGCGGACCTGGCCCGGGCCCAGGAGGAACTGCTGGACGAGGTCCCGGAGAAGTACCGGGGCCAGTTGAAGGACGCGCTCTCCACCCTGCACTTCACCGGCATCGGGGTGCGCAGCCTGACCCGGTTCGACAACCGGCTGATGGCGGTGCTGAAGCTGACCCAGTTCAACCAGCAGACGGTGTCGGAGCAGAACGCGCTGTTCGGGGCCCTGGTCGACGACAGCGACCTGTTCCGGCGCGGCCCGGACGTACCGGGCCACCCGGACGCGCGCTGCGCGCTGCCGGCGCTCCAGGCCGGCGACCAACTCGACTACGTGACCTGCTACTCGGCCGAGGGCGACCTGCTGGTGCAGCTGCGGGTCTCGGGCGTGGCACCCCTCGACCAGAACAAGGTCGTGGACCTGTTCCGCCAGCAACTGGACCGACTGGCCCGACCGGGAGCCGCCGCATGAGCAGTGACACCACCCCTCCGCAGCCGGACGCCCCCGCGGCCCCGGCCACCCCGCCGCCGCCCGCGCAGCCGCTGGACCCCTGGGCGCCCCCGGCCCCGGACCCGTTCCAGCCCCCGGCCGAGGCCCCGGCCGGGGCGCGGACCGGCTCCGACCGCCGGCGCGGGTGGCAGGTCGGCGCGGCGGTGCTGCTGACGCTGGTGACCGGCGCGGCGACCGCCGTGCTGGTGACCCTGCCGGACCGCACCGACGTCCCGGGCCTGGCCACGCCGAACGACGGCCGGTACGCGTTCCCGGAACTGACGCTGCCTCCGCTGCCCGCGGGCGCCTCGGCCCCGTCCGACTACAAGGTCAGGACGCACGCGGCGGACCTGCGGGGGCTGCTGCTGCCGCTCCCGAAGGGCGCGGTCGCCACGGGTCCGTCGGCCGACCCGTCGGCCGATCCGTCGTCCAGCGCCTCCCCGGGAGCGTCCCCGAGCGCGTCCGCGTCCCCGAGCGCCGCCGCGACGGCCTCCGGCGCACCGTCCGCGACGCCGTCCGGGACCGCGTCCGGGTCCGCCGGGCCGGCCCTGCCCGCGGTGGCGGGCCGCTGGATCCCGTGCGACCGCGACGCGATGCTGGCCAAGGACGACGCGCACACCCTGCGGCTGACCACGGACGCCTGCCGGGGCGCCGCCGCCCAGGGCTGGACCACCCCCGACGGCACCCGCACCGAGCTGCGGCTGTTCCACTTCGGGACGGGCGACGAGGCGGCCGACTACTTCGCCGGCGCGACCCTGATGACGGGGACGAAGGACATCGCGTCCTGGCAGCTGGACGCCGGCGGCACGTACCCGATCGCCTTCGGGCGGGTGGACGTCCGGCTCTCCGACGAGCAGGCCCACGGGATGCCCACCGGCCGGGTCGGCTGGGTGCAGAGCGGCGACGTGGTGGCGATGGTCCAGCTGACCAACCCGCAGGGCGTCCCGGTGCAGGCGTTCCGGCAGGTGGTCGCCCTACAGAGCAGCATGCTGTCCTGAGCACGGCCCGGGCGGGCCGTTCCGGCCCGGGCGGCACCCTGACGCACCGTCGGGCGCCGCTCGGGCACCGGCCCGCCGCCCCGTCCCCTAGGGGGCGGGGCCGGGCGGTCATCCCGTGGGGGGAGGGAAGCCCGGCTTCCCAGCGCATTCCGCGGGCCGCCGGTGCACGGCTACGTTGATGACCGTGTCCACAGTCATCAAGACGGACGGCCTCACCAAGAGGTTCCCCCGGGTCACCGCACTCGACCGGCTCACCGTGGAGGTGCAGCCGGGCGTGGTCGGCCTGGTCGGGGCGAACGGCGCGGGCAAGTCCACCCTCATCAAGATCCTCCTCGGGCTGTCCCCGGCCACCGAGGGCACCGGCCAGGTGCTCGGCCTGGACATCGCCACCCAGGGCCCGGCGATCCGCGAACGCGTCGGCTACATGCCGGAGCACGACTGCCTGCCGCCGGACGTGTCCGCCACCGAGTTCGTGGTGCACATGGCCCGGATGTCCGGCCTGCCCGCCGCCGCGGCCCGCGAGCGCACCGCCGACACCCTGCGCCACGTCGGCCTGTACGAGGAGCGCTACCGCCCGATGGGCGGCTACTCGACCGGCATGAAGCAGCGGGTGAAGCTGGCCCAGGCGCTGGTCCACGACCCGCAGTTGGTGCTGCTGGACGAGCCGACCAACGGCCTCGACCCGGTCGGCCGGGACGAGATGCTCGGGCTGATCCGCCGCATCCACTCCGACTTCGGCATCTCGGTGCTGGTCACCACCCACCTGCTGGGCGAGCTGGAGCGGACCTGCGACCACCTGGTGGTGATCGACGGCGGCAAGCTGCTGCGGTCCTCCTCCACCGCCTCGTTCACCGGCACCACCCAGCTGCTCGCCGTCGAGGTCACCGACCACCCGGTCGACCGCGCCTTCGACGCCGACGCGGTGCTGCGCGAGCGGCTGACCGCGGCCGGCCTGACGGTCCGCGCCGACGGCAGCCGCATCCTGCTGGTGGAGATCGCCGGCGACGAGACGTACGACACCGTCCGCGACACCGTGGACGACCTCGGCCTCGGCCTGATCCGGCTGGAGCAGCGCCGCCACCGGGTCGCCGAGATCTTCAGCACCCGGTCCGACGAGGACGAGCCGGGCGAGTACGGCGAGTACGGCCACGACACGTACCGGGCCGCGGCCGTAGGAGGCGAGCAGGCATGACCACCCCCGCCGACGCCCACAGCGGCGTCATCCACGACATCGGCTACCGCCCGTACACCGGGCCGCGGTTGGGCCGCCGGTACGCCACCCGCTCGCTGTACGTGCAGAGCCTGCGGGCCGCGTTCGGCCTGGGCCGCTCCGGCAAGTCCAAGGTGCTGCCGTTCCTGCTGCTGGGCGGGATGGCCGCGCCGGCCCTGGCGATGCTGGCGATCGCGCTGTTCGCGCACCTGGACAAGATGCCGATGGACTACGCCGACTACCTGGCCACGTTCGTCGTCCTGCCGCAGATCTTCCTGGCCGCGCAGGCCCCCGTGCTGATGTCCCGGGACCTGCGGCACCACGTGGTGCCGCTGTACTTCTCCCGCCCGGCCACCCGCGGCGACTACGTGGCGGCCAAGTTCGCCGCGATGTTCAGCGCGCTGATGATCGTGCTGTCCACGCCGCTGCTGCTGCTGTTCGTCGGCGCGCTGCTGGCGAAGTTCCCGCTCGGCGACAACCTGCTGCACCTGCTGTACGGCCTGGTCGCGGCCCTGCTGTACGCGCTGCTGTACGCCTCGCTCGGCCTGCTGATCGCCGCCGCCACCCCGCGCCGCGGCTTCGGCGTGGCCGCGATCATGGGCGTCCTGATGATCACCCGGGCGCTGGCCTCGATCGTCTACGCGCTCAACGGCGGCCTCGACCCGCTGCGGTCGGACTCCGCCGCCTGGGCGTTCCTGATCTCGCCGTCCCAGCTGGTGGAGGCCCTGGCCAACCGGCTCTTCGGCCTGGGGACGGACAGCGCCACCGTCCTGCACGCCCCCGGCGCGGCCGGCGCGGCGGTGTTCGCGGCCGTGCTCGTCGCACTCACGGCCGGCGGCTACGCGCTGATGCTGCGCCGCTACCGGAACGTCTGAGAGGCAGCCATGGCCGTCATCACCATCGACAAGGTCTCCCGCTGGTTCGGCAACGTGGTCGCCGTCAACGACGTCACCATGACCATCGGACCCGGCATCACCGGCCTGCTGGGCCCCAACGGCGCCGGGAAGTCCACCCTCATCCACATGATGAGCGGCTTCCTCGCCCCCTCCTCCGGCACCGTCGCCCTCGACGGCACCCCGATCTGGCGCAACCAGGAGGTCTACCGGGAGATCGGCCTGGTCCCCGAGAAGGAGTCGATGTACGACTACCTGACCGGCTGGGAGTTCGTCCTCGCCAACGCCGAACTGCACGGCCTGGCCGACCCGGGCGCCGCCGCCGAACACGCCCTCGCCCTGGTCGAGATGGAGTACGCCCAGGACCGGCACACCGGCACCTACTCCAAGGGCATGAAGCAGCGGGTCAAGATGGCCTCCGCGCTGGTCCACGACCCCTCGGTGCTGCTGCTGGACGAACCGTTCAACGGCATGGACCCGCGCCAGCGCCTGCACCTGATGGAGCTGCTGCGCCGGTTCGGCGCCGACGGGCGCACCGTGCTGTTCTCCTCGCACATCCTGGAGGAGGTCGAGCAACTGGCCCGCCACATCGAGGTGGTGGTGGCCGGGCGGCACGCCGCGTCCGGCGACTTCCGGGAGATCCGCCGCCTGATGACCGACCGCCCGCACCGCTACCTGGTGCGCTCCAGCGACGACCGGCGGCTCGCCTCGGCGCTGATCGCGGACGGCTCCACCGCGGGCATCGAACTCGACGCCGCCGAGAAGGCCCTGCGCATCCAGGCGATCGACTTCCAGGGCTTCACCACCCTGCTGCCCAAGGTCGCCCGCGAGGCCGGCATCCGCCTGTACACCGTCTCCCCGGCCGACGAGTCGCTGGAAAGCGTTTTCTCGTACCTGGTCTCGTCCTGAAGGGCCCACCGATGAACACCACCGTCGCCCGGCTCACCGCGCGCGGCCTGTTCGGCCGCCGCCGGGTCCTGGTCCTGCTGGCCGTCCCGGTCATGCTGCTGGTCCTGGCCGTGATCGCCGGCAACAGCACCCTGGACGAGCTGGACCTCGCGCACAGCGTCCTGGGCAGCCTCGCCCTGGGCACCCTGGTCCCGATCACCGGCCTGATCGTCGGCACCGGCGTGATCGCCACCGAGATCGAGGACGGCTCGATCGTCTACCTGCTCGCCAAGCCGCTGCCCCGCTGGAAGATCGTCACCACCAAGCTGGCCGTCGCCGTCGCCAGCACCTGGCTGCTCTCCGCCGTCCCCACCTACGTCGCCGGCCTGATCCTGTACGGCCCCGGGGACGGCGTGGCGCTCGGCTACGGGGTGGGCGCGCTCGCCGCGGGCGCCGCCTACAGCGCGCTGTTCCTGCTGCTGGGCGTGCTCACCCGGCACGCGGTGATCGCCGGCCTCGCCTACGCGCTGATCTGGGAGTCCCTGATCGGCAACTACGTCGAGGGCGCCCGCACCCTCTCGGTCCAGCAGTGGGGCCTGGCCCTGACCGAGGCGGTCGCCGCCGACGGCACCGTCACCGCCCCGGTCGGCCTGACCACCGCGGTCTGGCTGCTGGTCGTCGTCGCGGCGGGCGCCACCGCCGTCGCCTCGGTCAAGCTGGCCGGACTCACCCTCGGCAGCGAGGAGTAGGCCCGGCGGCACCGGCCGCGGGCCCCGGACACGCGGACGGGCGGGAAGGTCGACGACCTTCCCGCCCGTCCGTCCTCCCGCCCCGTCACACCGTCCGGTTGCGGCCCGCGCCCCAGCCCGCCACCGCCGCGACCGCGGCCAGCACCAGCATCACCAGCAGCGTCGCGTCCCAGCCGCCGGTCAGCTGGTGCAGCGCACCCGCACCGACCGGGCCGGCCGCCGCCACCAGGTAGCCCACCGCCTGGCTCATCCCGCCCAGCCGGGCCGCGCCCGGCACGCTGTCGGTGCGCAGCACGATGAACGCCAGGCCCAGGCCCAGCGAACCGCCCTGCGCCAGGCCCAGCACCGTCGCCGAGAACCAGGCCCCGGACACCGGCGCCAGCAGCAGCCACAGCACGCCCGCGCCGTTCAGCCCGGCCATCACCAGCGCCAGCCCGCGCTGCCGGGTCATCCGGCCCGCCGCCAGCGGCACCAGGAACGCGCCGACCACCTGCACCAGGTTGCTGAACGCGAACACCAGGCCCGCCTCGCCGCGCGGCATCCCGTGGTCGGCCAGGATGGTCGGCATCCACGCCACCAGGGTGTACACCAGCAGCGAGGAGATGCCCATGAACACGCTGATCTGCCAGGCCAGCCCGGACCGCCACGAGCTGGTGCCGAAGTCCGGGACGGGCGTCACCGGGGCGACCCGCAGGGGCACCGTCCGCTCCTGACGGGCCTTCAGCACCTGCGGCAGCCAGGCCACCGCGGCGACCAGCGCCAGCACCGACCAGGCCCCCAGCGACGCCTGCCAGCCGCCGCCCAGCGCGTGCTCCAGCGGCACCGACAGCCCGGCGGCCATGGTCGCGCCGACCAGCATGGTGGTCGAGTAGACGCCGGTCATCGCCGCGGCCCTCTGCGGGAACTCCCGCTTCACCAGGCCCGGCATCGACACGTTCAGCACCGCGATCGCCACGCCGATCACCACGCAGCCCGCGTACAGCGCCGCCACCGAGGGCAGCACCCGCAGCAGCACGCCCGCGCCCAGCGCCAGCACCGCGCCCAGCACCACCCGCTCGGTGCCGAACCGCCGGGTCAGCCGGGGCGTGAGCGGCGCGCCCACGCCCTGGAACAGCACCGGCACGGTGGTGATCAGGCCGCTCGCGGTGGCGGACAGGCCGAAGGCGCGCTGGATCTCCGCGACCATCGGCGACACCGCGGCCAGGCAGGCCCGCATGTTCAGGGCCACCAGCACGATCCCGGCCAGCAGCAGGGCGGGGTGGGCGTACGGGGCGGCGGTCCGGCCGCCGGCCTTCTGGTCGAGGACGGGCGGCACGGCACGGGTGACCGACATGGCGGGGCTGACTCTCTGTGCGGGTGGAACGGAACGGGGAAGGGGCGGAACCGGGTCGACCGGACTGACCGGGCGTTACTTCCGGGCGGCGATCTCGGCGAGCAGCTGCTCCACCGCCGCCGTCGGCTCCGCCAGCAGCGCCCGGCAGGCCGCCTCGGCCCGCTCCGGGTCCCGGCTCTCGATCGCGTCGACCAGCGCCGCGTGGGTGGCGATCGCCACCTCCGGCATCTCGTGGTCGCCGAACGCGGTGCGCATCGACTCCCGCACCGAGGCCCCGAAGTACCGGTAGACCTCGGTCAGCGCCGGATTGTGCGCCGCCTCCACCACGGCGGTGTGGAACTCCAGGTCGTGCTCGACGGTGGCCTCCCGGCCGGCCCGCTCAGGGTGCGCCGCCATCACGGCGGCCTCCCGCTCCAGCGCCGCCCGCATCCGGGCCAGGTCCTCCGCGGTGTGCCGCTCGGCGGCCAGCCGCGCCGCCTCGGTCTCCAGCGCGGCCCGCACCTCCAGCACGTCCCGCACCCCCGACCGCTGCACCCCGCGCAGCACCGACGCCGGGTCGCTCGTCGACCGGACGAACGTCCCCTCCCCCTGCCGCGACACCAGCATCCCCGCGTGCACCAGCACCCGGATCGCCTCCCGCACGGTGTTGCGCCCCACCCGGAGCCGCTCCGCCAGCTCGTGCTCGGTCGGGATCCGCGCCCCCACCGGCCACACCCCGGACGCCAGTTGCTCCCGCAGCTGCTCGATCGCGGCGTCCACCAACGAACGCCGCCCCGCCGCCTGCAACCCCTCCACGCCCGGGCTCCTCTCCGTACGCACCGACCGACCGACGCCGGTCATCCTACAACCCCTTGCCCGGTCATCCTACAACTGGCCGGTCCCGCGCCTCCCGGCCCCGCGCGCCCACCACCGGGGCGGGTGGGACGTGCGCGGCGTTGTGCGTCTCACACCCGGGGCGGGAACCGGCGGTCCGCGTGCCGGCGTTCCATTGCTCGGAGTGGTGCCCCGGGCGGTGACTCGGAAATGATCCCTTTGTATGCTCCGCTCTCCGGCTTCATCCGTCCGCCGCGCCGATCCGGGCGGACGGCGCGGTGGCAGAGGCGCCCGACGGCAGCCTCCGGTGAAGGGTGCAGGTATGACAGGCCACAGGGCGGGGTCGTCGGGCGAGGACCCCGGCTGGTGGGAGAACCTCCCGCCGCAGGGGGACACCTACCGGCAGGACGCCCCCCGGCGCGACGACGCACCCGCGCCGACCGTTCCGCGCCGCCGTTCCCCCGACCACGACAGCGCCGCCCCCGCCCGGGGCCGCGCCGAGGCCCGCCGGGCCGCCCAGGGCCGCCCCGGAGCCGGTGGCGGCACCAGCGGCGGTGCCGGCGGTGGCGGTGCCGGTGGCGGCGGACGGGCGGAGGCCCGCCGGGCCGCGCAGGGCGGCGGCGGTGGCGGCCGGGCCGCCGCGCAGGGCCGCCGCAAACCGCCCCGCCGGACCAAGCGGATAGTCGTCTGGAGCCTGGTCGGCACCAGCCTCGCCGTGGTCGGCACCGGAGGCTTCCTCTACTGGCGGCTGAACGCCAACCTCTCCTCCTGGGACAGCGCCGGCGTCAGCGAGAGCCGCCCGCCGGAGGCGCAGGCCGACGCCAACGGCAACAAGCCGATGAACATCCTGCTGATCGGCTCCGACTCGCGCGACGGCGCCAACAAGGACCTCGGCGGCGGCGACGAGGGCGGCGCCCGCTCCGACACCACGATCCTGCTGCACGTCTACGCCGACCACAAGCACGCCGTCGGTGTCTCGTTCCCCCGCGACGCCCTGGTCGACATCCCCAAGTGCATGCTGGCCAACAAGAGTTGGACCAAGCCCCAGACCGACGTCATGTTCAACAGCGCCTTCTCGGTGGGCAACTTCAAGGACGGCAACCCGGCCTGCACCCAGAACACCGTCGAGCAGCTCACCAACCTCCGGGTCGACCACACCATCGTGGTCAACTTCGAGGGCTTCGCCGCGATGACCAAGGCGGTCGGCGGCGTCGAGGTCTGCCTGCCCAACGACATCTACGAGCGCGACATCAACCCCAACCTGCCCCGCAAGGGCAACCTGGTCTACCCGAAGGGCGTCCAGAAGGTCGAGGGCCAGGCCGCGCTGGACTACGTCCGGCTGCGCCACGGCATCGGCGACGGCTCCGACGTCGGCCGGATGCAGCGCCAGCAGGCGTTCCTCTCCTCGCTGATCAAGCAGGTCAAGGCGAACGGGATGAGCCCGACCAGCCTGTTCCCGCTGGCCGACGCCGCCACCAAGTCGCTGACGGTGGACGAGGACCTGGGCAGCGTGCAGAAGCTGACCGACCTGGCGATGTCGCTCAAGAACATCGACCTGCACGACATCAAGTTCCTCACCACCCCCTGGCACTACCAGGGCGAGCGGATCGGCCTCAACCACCCCGAGGTCGACCAGCTCTGGGCCGCGCTGAAGGCCGACCGCACCCTGGACGGGAAGGACGCCAGCGCGGGCACCGCCGCCCCGAGTCCCGACCCGGCCACGCCGACCGCGACCCCGGCCCCGCCCGCGGACGGCACCGGCGTGAAGGTCGCCGTCTACAACGGCACCACCACCGGCGGCCTCGGCACCAAGGCCGCCGCGACCCTCAAGGCCGCCAACTACACCATCACCGCGACCGGCAACGCGGCCAGCCAGAACCACGCCACCACGGTGGTGCAGTACGGCTCCGCCGGGCAGAAGGCGCACGCCGAGGCGGTGGCCGCGCTGTTCCCCGGCTCGACCGTCGAGGCGGGCGGCGGCGCGGGCGTCACGCTGATCCTCGGCAAGGACTACGCGGGCACGGCCCCGGCCGCCGGCGCCACCGACCCGGGCCCGGTCGCCTCCCAGGTCGCCGAGAACGCCCGCTCGGCGGACGACGACGCCTGCTCCAACGTCAGCTACGGCTGACCGGACGGCAGGTGACGGCGGGTCACCGCAGGACGGTACGGACGGCGGAGGGGCCGGGCGGACGCCCGGCCCCTCCGCCGTCCCCGCGGGGCGGTGCGGCTCAGCGCAGCCCGAACACCCGCTCCAGCACCACGGCCACGCCGTCCTCGTCGTTGTCGACCGTCACCTCGTCGGCCACCGCGCGCAGCCGCTCGTGCGCGTTGCCCATCGCCACGCCGTACCCGGCCCAGTGGAACATCGGGACGTCGTTGGGCATGTCGCCGAAGGCGATCGTCTCGGCGGCGGTGACGCCCAGCCGGCGGGCGGCCAGCGAGAGGCCGGTGGCCTTGGTCAGGCCGAGCGGGAGGAGTTCGACGATGCCCGCGCCGGCCATCGTGATGCCGACCAGCTGGCCGGCCACCGACCAGGCGGCCTCGGCGAGCTGGTCGTCGGTCAGCTCGGGGTGCTGGATGTAGAGCTTGCTGACGGGGGTGGCGAGCAGCTGGTCGGGGGAGACCGGGCGCAGCGGCAGCTCGGCGCCGATCCGCAGCCGGTAGCCGGGCCCGGCGAGCACCTCGCCGTCCAGGCCGTCCTGGTTGGCGGCGACGGCGAGCGGGCCGACCTCGGCCTCGATCTTGGCGAGGGCGACCGCGGCCAGCCGCCGGTCCAGGGTGACGGAGGTGATCAGCTTGTGCGCGCCCGCGTCGTAGACCTGGGCGCCCTGCCCGCACACCGCTATCCCGTCGTACCCGATCTCGTCGAGCACCGGCCTGGTCCAGCCGGCCGAGCGCCCGGTGACGATGATGTGCCTCGCCCCGAGCGCGGTGACCGCGCCCAGGGCCGCGCGGGTGCGGGCGGAGACGTTCTCGGCGCTGGTGAGCAGCGTCCCGTCGAGGTCGGTGGCGACCAGTCGGTAGGGCAGGGGTGCGGTGCTCATGGCGCGGGGTGCTCCTGGGAGAGGGGGCGTTACTTGGTGACGGGCTCCAGCACGGCCTTCCCGCCGAGGAAGGGCCGCAGCGCCTCGGGGAGGACCACCGAGCCGTCCGCCCGCTGGTGGTTCTCCAGCAGCGCGACGATCACCCGGGGGACGGCGACCAGGGTGCCGTTGAGGGTGGCGAGCGGGCGGACGCCGTCGGCGTCGCGCATCCGGATGGAGAGTCGGCGGGCCTGGTACTCGGTGGTGTTGGAGGTGGAGGTGACCTCGCGGTACTTGCCCTGGGTCGGCACCCACGCCTCGATGTCGAACTTGCGGGCGGCGGAGGAGCCGAGGTCGCCGGAGGCGACGTCGATCACCCGGTAGGGCAGTTCCAGCGCGTTCAGGAAGTCCTTCTCCCACTGGAGCAGGCGGCGGTGCTCGGCCTCGGCGTCCTCGGGGGTGGTGAAGACGAACATCTCCACCTTCTCGAACTGGTGGACCCGGATGATGCCGCGGGTGTCCTTGCCGTAGGTGCCGGCCTCGCGGCGGAAGCAGGAGGAGAAGCCGGCGTAGCGCAGCGGGAGCCGCTCGGCGTCCAGGATCTCGTCCATGTGGTACGCGGCGAGCGGGACCTCGCTGGTGCCGACCAGGTAGCGGTCGTCGTCGGCGAGGTAGTACACGTTCTCGGCGGCCTGGCCGAGGAAGCCGGTGCCGTCCATCGCGGCGGGGCGCACCAGCGCCGGGGTGATCATCGGGGTGAAGCCGACCGCGGTGGCCCGCGCCATCGCCATGTTGACCAGGGCCAGCTCCAGCAGCGCGCCGGGGCCGGTCAGGTAGTAGGAGCGGGCGCCGGCCACCTTGGCGCCGCGCTCGGTGTCGATCGCGCCGAGCAGCCGGCCGAGCTCGACGTGGTCGCGGGGCTCGAAGCCCTCGGCGGCGAAGTCGCGCGGGGTGCCGATCTCCTCCAGCGTGACGAAGTCCTCCTCGCCGCCGACCGGGGCGGCCGGGTCGATCAGGTTGGCCAGCGAGCGCTGCAGCCGCTCGGCCTCCTCCCGGGCCTCGCCCTGCGCGGCGTCGGCGGCCTTCACCTCGGCGGCCAGCTCCTTGGTGCGGGCCAGCAGGGCGGCCTTCTCCTCGCCCTTGGCGGCGGCCACCAGCTTGCCCAGCTGCTTCTGCTCGGCGCGCAGTTCGTCGAAGCGGGTGCCGGACGCGCGGCGGCGTTCGTCGGCGGAGAGCAGGGCGTCGACCAGGTCGACGTCCTCACCACGGGAGCGCTGCGAGGTGCGCACTCGCTCGGGGTCGTCACGGAGCAGGCGAAGGTCGATCACGGGCTCCAGCCTACCGGTGGGCGGGGGGCGCTCCGGGACGCCGCCCGGCTCGGCCGGGGGCGGGTTCCGGCCGGTGCGCGGTGTGCGGTGGTCTGTGGCCTTCCGGCAGGAAATGCGGCATCCTGCCCCGGGCCGCCGGGGGAGGGGGCCGGGGCGGCCCCGCCCGGCCTGGGGATAACCCGGCCCCGCCTGTGGATAACCCCGGTGGACAACTCTGCCGGGGGCGAGTTATCCACAGGTTCCGGGCCGGGCCTGTGGACAGCGGGAAACCGAAGGTCCGCAGGCGTCCGAACCGGGAATTCCAGGTTTCAAACCTCGATTCGGCTTCCCGAGTGAGGGAATTCGCTCGCTCGCCCAGGTGATTTGTCGGCGCGAGGGGGACTCTGGTCCGATAAGTCCACTCCGCGCCCCTAGTAGATGATCTGACCGGTACTGGGGGTTTCTTTACCGGTTTGTCGACTCGCGCCGGGCCCTGTGGATAACTGCCCGTCAGCTGGGGACAACCGCCCCTGTGGACGCCGACCGCCGCCCTGTGGATGAACCGCCCCGCCCGCCCCGGCCCGCGCGGCGCCCGGTCGCACCGCCGGTGAACGGCGCTCGGCCGGGCAGGTGACGTGCGGGCAGGTCGGAAATGAACGGGACGGGACGGCGTACCGTCCCGTCCGGCCGGAATCGCACCCCCGCGCCGGGGGGCGCGCTCAGAGCTCCCCGCGCCCGTCCAGGCAGCGCGACAGCCAGTCCGCGGCGTTCGCGAAATCCAGGTCCGAGGTGCCGGCCCGCAGCGGCGCGGAGGTGCCCTGGTCGGCCCGCGGGTAGGAGCCGAGGAAGCGCACCTGCGGGCAGATCCGCTTCAGGCCCATCAGCGCCTCGCTGACCCGTCGCTCGCTGAGGTGCCCCTCGCAGTCGATCAGGAAGCAGTAGTTGCCCATGCCCTCGCCGGTCGGCCGGGACTCGATCCGCATCAGGTTGATCCCGCGCACCGCGAACTCCTGGAGCAGCTCCAGCAGCGCGCCCGGGTGGTCCTCCGGCAGCCACACCACCATCGAGGTCTTGTCCCAGCCGGTCGCCGAGGACACCCGCCCGGGACGGCCCGCCAGCACGAACCGGGTGGTCGGCGCCGCCGCGTCGTGGATCTCGTCGGACAGCACCTCCAGCCCGTACAGCTCGGCGGCGAACGCCCCCGCCACCGCCGCGTCGTAGCGGCCGTCCTGGACCAGCCGGGCCGCCTCCGCGTTGGACGCCGCCGACTCCCACTGCGCGTCCGGCAGGTGCGCGGCCAGCCAGTGCCGCACCTGCGGCTGGGCCACCGGGTGGCCGCTGACCGTCTTCACGTCCGACAGCGCCGTGCCCGGCCGCACCAGCACCGCGAACGAGATCGGGAGCAGCACCTCGCGGTAGATCATCAGCGGGCTGCCGTTGATCAGCTCGTCGCTGGTGGTGGTGACCGCGCCGTCCACCGAGTTCTCGATCGCCACCATCGCGCCCGCGGCCTCGCCCGCCCGCACCGCGTCCAGCGCCGCCGACACCGACGCCATCGGCGTCAGCTCCCGCGTCCCGGCCTCCGGCAGGGTGCGCAGGGCGGCCTCGGTGAACGTGCCCGCGGGCCCGAGGTAGGTGTAACGGGTCGCCGACATGACCGCCTCCGAACGAGCAGCGAGTGTTGCGCGGCCCGAAGGCCGATCCGCCTTCACCCTAGCCACTTCCGCCGCCCCGCCCGGCCCCGTTCCGCACTCCGGGCAGCCGGCCCGGCTCCCCCCGGGCGGCGGCCCGCGCCCCCGGCGGGCTCAGCCCTCCAGCAGCGGCTGCCCCACGTACCCGCCCTCGGGCGCGCCCGGCGGCACCGCGAACAGCGCGGACGCCTCGTGCCGCAGGTAGCGGGAGAGGCCGTCGCCGCGCGCCAGCCGCTGCTGCACCGGCACGAAGCCGCGCGCCGGGTCGGCCTGGTACGCGGCGAACAGCAGCCCGGCGTCGGGGGAGCCGTCCGGCAGCAGGCCGTCGTGGAAGGAGAAGCCGCGGCGCAGCATCGCCGCCCCGCCGTTGGAGGCCGCCGCGGCGACCCGGACGTGCGCGTCGGGGGCGATCGCCAGGGTGCCGTCCGGGTGGGTGGCGGCCAGGTCGACGGGGGTGCGCTCGACGGCGTCCGGCCCGCCGGACAGCGGGGCGCCGTCGCTCTTGCGGCGGCCGACGATCCGCTCCTGGCGCTCCAGCGGCAGGGTGTCCCAGCCCTCCAGCAGCATCCTGATCCGGCGCAGCACGGCGTAGCTGCCGCCGGCCATCCAGTCCGGGCCGGTGGCGAACACGGTGGCGGCGAAGCCCTCGTCCTGCGGGCGCGGGTTGTTGGTGCCGTCGACCTGGCCCATCAGGTTGCGGCCGGTCATCGGGTGCGGGGTCGCGCCGGGCGTCCGGGCGAAGCCGGACATCAGCCAGCGCGGCGCGGCCAGCCCGGTGGCCAGCCGCACCAGCACCCGCAGCGCGTGCACCGCGACCAGGGCGTCGTCGGCGCCGACCTGCACCCACAGGTCGCCGTCGGAGCGGGCCGGGTCCAGCGCGTCGCCGGGGAAGGCGGGCAGCGCGGCCAGCGCCTCGGGGCGGCGGTCGGCCAGCCCGGCCTTGTCGAACAGGGTGGCGCCGAAGCCGAAGGTGACGGTCAGCGAGCTGGGCCCGGCGTCCAGCGCGATCTGGTTCTCGCCCTCCGCGGCGGGCTCGCCCGCGGCCATCCGGGCCGCCGCCGCCGACCAGCCGCGCAGCAGCGCGGCCAGCCCGTCCCGGCGGGTGCTGGACAGCAGGTCGAACGCCGCCCACTCGACCCGGGCCTGGGCCGGTTCGACGATCCCGCCCTGCCGCGCCCCGTGGAACGGCACCCGGGCCCCGCCCGGCGCGGCCCCGGCACCCGCCGCCGGGGCCTGCGCCGAGGCCCGGCCGCCCCACGCCCCGCCGGCCGCGCCCACCGCGAGCCCGGCCCCGGCCCCGCCGAGCACCGCCCGCCGGGACGGCCCCCGCGCCGCCCCCGGCGCGGCGGCGGGCGGCCGCTCGGCGGTGCCCGGCCGCTCGGCGGTGCTCACTGGCCGACCTTGAGCTGCTGGGTGGCCGTCACCTGGTCGATGTCGGAGGAGCGGACGGTCACCGACACCACCCACACCCCGCCCAGCGGGAGCTGCGCGGTGCCGCTCCAACTGCCGGCGCCCTGCGGCTGGAGGGTGACGGGGAGCGGGCCGAGGTCGCGGTCGGGGAGGGTGAACGCCAGCTCCAGCTCCGGGACTTCGGCCGGCTGCCCGGCGGAGTCGGTGAGCTTGAGGGTGACCGCGTTCGGGCCGGTGCCGACCGGGTCGACGGTGACGGTCGCGGTGCCCTTGGCGTTGGGCGTGCGGCCGCCGGTGTCGTACGGGAGCTTGAGCTCCTCGGTCCGCCCGGGCGCCGCCGGGGCCCCGGCGGAGGGGGCGGTCGCGGGCGCGTCGGCGGCGGCCCGGGCGACGCGTCCGGGCGGGGAGTTGGTGAGCAGGGTGGTGACCACCAGGACCAGCACGGCCACCGAGGTCTCCACCACCACGCTGCGCCGCAGCCCGGACCGGGCCGGGGAGCCCCCGCCGGCCCGCTCGCCCCGGGCGCGCACCCGCAGCGCCCGCTGCCGGGCGAGCTGGGCGGCCCGCTCCGGGTCGCCGCCGCCGACCGCGGCCCTCACCGGCTCGGCGTCCACCGGCTCGGCGTCCACCGCAGCCGGGTCGGCGGGCCCGCCGTCCGCCGCGACGGACGGCGTCTCGTCGGCGGTGCGCAGCCGGGCCGTCCAGGCGCGGGAGATCCAGGCCACGCCGAGCATCGCGGCCACGCAGCCCACCTTGACCAGCAGCAGCCGCCCGTACGAGGTGTCGACCAGCGCGCTCCACGAGCCGAGGCCGCGCCAGGACTGGTAGACGCCGGTGGCCACGAGCACCGCGACCAGCCAGAACGCCAGCCTGGAGAAGCGCTCGACGGCGGCGGCGGGCAGGCCGTGGCGCAGGCCGACGGCCAGCACGGCCAGGCCGCCGAGCCAGCCGGCCATCGCCAGCAGGTGCAGGGCGGCCAGCGGCAGCGCGAGGGCGACCTGGATGCCGACCGAGGAGTGGTCGGCGCCGACCCAGGTCGCGGAGAGCGCCAGGGCGAGGGCGAGCCCGGCCAGGCCGAGGCCGAGCCGGGTGTCGCGCTGCGGGCGCTCGGCGGCGGCCCGCTCCAGCCGGCGCAGCTCCGCCTCCTCCTCGTCCTCGGGGTCCTCGGGGTCCTCGGGTTCCGGGGCGGTGGCGGGCTTCGGCTGCTGCACCCCCAACTGGCCGACCAGCAGCGACAGGAAGACGCCCGCGGCGGCGAGCAGCAGCAGCCGGGCGGCGAGCGCGGTGCCGATCCGCTCGTCCAGGGTGGCGCGCACCAGCGACAGGTCGAAGGACTGCCCGAGGCCGGTGCCGCGCTCGTACGGGCCGCGCAGCATCAGCACGGCGACGGTGGACAGCAGCAGCCCGATCCAGCCGGTCATCAGCAGCCGCTGCACGCCGCGCACGGCCGCGCCGCCGGGCCAGACCGCGATCACGAACGCGGCGGCGCCGGCCAGCAGCGCGAACCCGAGGTAGGCGACGGTGCGGGCGGTGCCGTAGGCGAAGGCGACCGCGCCGTCGGCCTCGGCGCCCTGCACGGCGGCGGCGTTGACCGAGGTGTCGGAGGGGGCGCCGACGGAGAAGGTGAACGCGCCGCCGACCGGGTGCGAGTCCTCCGAGACGGCCCGCCAGGCCACCGTGTAGGTGCCGTCGGCCAGGCCGGGGCGCAGCCCCACCCGGGCGGTCGACTCCTTGCCGTCCACGTGCTCGGGCTTCCCGTCGTCGACCGCCTCGCCCCGCGGGTCGAGCACCCGCACCGAGTCCGCGGCCAGCGAGACGCCCTCGCTGAAGGTCAGCGTCACCGCGGCGGGCGCGGTGGCCACCACCGAGCCCCGCTGCGGGTCGGTGCCCTCCAGGCTGGCGTGCGCGGACGCGGCCGTCGCCCCGCCGAGCACCAGCCCGAGCGCCGCCACCAGCACCGCCAGCAGCGCGCCCAGCCGCCGCCTCGCCCCTGTCACCACGTGCGTGCCCCTTCTCGTCGCCATCGCCGATCAGCTACCCGGACGGTACGTCAGCGGTTTCACCGGGACCTTGACCACGACCCGGCCCGCCTTGGCGAACTCCAGGTCCAGTTCCAGCTCGTCGCCCAGCGCGGGCCGCCTGGCCCAGTCCATGATCATCAGGTGTGCGCCGCCGCGGGCCAGGTCGAGGGTGCCGCCGGCCGGCACGTCCATCGCCGCGACCGGCTCCATCGAGGTGTCGGTCGAGCGGTGGATGGTCACCGACCCGGCGGCCGGGCTGCTCACCCCCACCAGGGTGTCCGCGCCGCCGCTGTTGCGGACCGTCAGGTAGCCCGCGCCCATCCCGTCGGGCGTGGCGGGCAGCGGTATGTACGGGTCCGCGACGGTCAGCCGCGGCGCGCCGCCGGGCCCGTCGGACTGGTGCGCCA
The DNA here is from genome assembly GCF_044769485.1 of Kitasatospora sp. NPDC090308. Lineage (NCBI taxonomy): Bacteria > Bacillati > Actinomycetota > Actinomycetes > Kitasatosporales > Streptomycetaceae > Kitasatospora > Kitasatospora sp. NPDC090308. The sequence goes on from NZ_JBIVXY010000011.1 coordinate 30,826, forward strand.
CCGCGACCGCGCCCACCGCCAGGGCGGCGGCCAGCCCCGCCCCGACCAGCGCGCCGCGCCGGAACGCCCGGCTCACACCGCCACCCCGTTCGCCATCAGCTCCAGGTCGTGCCGGTAGACGTCGATCGAGGTGCCCGCCATGTACAGCAGGTGCGCCCTGTCGTCGCCGGGCAGGAACGCCAGCACCTGCGCGCCGTGGGTGGAGGTCACCGCGCCCTTGGCGTCCACCACCGGGTCCTCGACCAGGATGCCCAGCGGCTTGGCCGCGGCCTTCACCTTCGCCAGGTCGCCGGTCATCCCGACGAAGTCCTTGCCCATCGAGTCCAGCCAGGTCCGCAGCACCTGCGGGGTGTCCCGCTCCGGGTCGGTGGAGACGAACACCACCGCCAGCTTCGCCCGCTGCTCCGGGGTCAGCTTCGACATCGCCACGCCGATGTCGCCCATCGTGGTCGGGCAGACGTCCGGGCAGCTGGTGTACCCGAAGAACAGCAGCACCGTCCTGCCCGCGGTCCGCGCCCGCAGGTCGTACGGCTGCCCGGAGGTGTCGTCCAGCACCAGGTCCGGCTTCTCGAAGTTCTTGCTCAGCACCGTGCCCTGGTACGGGCTGGTCGACGCCTTCCTGCTGACCTTGGCCGCCCCGGTGTCCTGCGCGCCTCCTCCGGACGAGGAGCAGGCGGACAGCGCGAGCGAGGCGCCCAGGACGAGGGCGGCGGCGGACAGGAGCCGGGGGCGGGTGCGGCGGAGGGAGACCAAGGGACTTTCCTGTTCGTGCGGGGAGCGGGTGGTGCGCGGGAGCGGGCGCGCGGCGGCGCCGGGTGCGGCGAGGGGCCGGAGCGGGGCCGCCGGACGTGCGGCGGCCCCGCCCCGGCGGGGCGTCAGGACTGCGCGGAACGGCGGCGCAGCCCGGCCGCGCCGAGCGCCGCGCCGACCACGCCGACCACGATGCCGACCACGCCCAGCGTGCGGGCGGTCGAGTCGGAGGACTTCGCGCCGGACGCGGCCTCCTGCTGGCCGGTGGAGTCCGCCGAGTGCTGGTCGGCGGCCGCGGCGGTGGCGCCCGCGGCCTTGGTCAGCTTCAGCGCCGGGGCGGGCTTGGACGGTTCGGGCTGCCCGTCCTTGGCCTCCTCGATCCAGCGGACCACGTCGCCGTTGTCGTACGTCTGGAGCGCCTTGAAGACCAGCGTGTCGGCGTCGGTCGGCAGCGCGCCGAGCGAGACCGCGAAGTCCTGGTACTGCCCGGGCGCGATCTTGGTGCCCTCGTTGGCGGTCCAGGTGATCTTCGAGACGGCCTCGGTGATCTGCTGGCCGTGCGAGTCCAGCGGCTTGTCGAGCTTCGACTTCTCCAGGACGGCGGTCCAGCCCGGGACCGGCTGGGTGCGCACCGAGGCCATCGGGTGGTCCAGCGGCAGGTTGACCTCGACCTTCACGGTGGAGGCGGTGTCGCTCTCGTTCGGCACCCGGAACGCCACGGCGCTGTAGCCGCCCTGCTGGACACTGCCGGGCTGGACGGTGACGTGGGCGAAGGCGGGCACGGCGGACGCCAGCAGGGCGCCGGCCGTCACTACGAGCGCGCCGAGGGAACGACGGGCGGGAAGCGAACGCATCAGGGGACTCCTGAGGGAGAGGGGCCGCGCGGCGGTGCGCGTCGGCCCGGTGGGGGAGGTGCGGGAGACTCGGCCGGCCCGCTCAGGGCGCGGGCACGGCGGCAGCGGCGCGCGCCCGAGCCCCGGTTCCCCCGGGCCCGGTCAGCGCGCGAACGCCACCGCGGGCGGTCCCCGGCGCGGCAGGCTGTGCCGCAGCACCGCCGCCACCGGCAGCGGCCAGTCCTCCGGACGCCCGGCCCGGCGCGGCGCGGCCGGGCGCTCGGCGCCCAGCAGCAGCGCCGACAGCAGCGCCACCGCGCGGCGCACCGGCGCCGCCCACTCCCGGGCGGTCAGCGCGGCCGTCCGCACCAGCCGCCACAGCGCGGCCTCGCCGCGCCGCAGCCACCAGCCCGCGACCAGCGCCGCCGCCAGGTGCCCCAGCAGCATGCCGGGGGTCAGCCCCAGCCAGCCGGACGCGTGCGGCGCGGCGGCGGCGACCACCGCCTGCGGGTCCAGGCCCGCGGCGCTCACCACCTGTTCCGGCGTGGTGTCCAGCGGGACGACGGTCAGCCCGTTGCCGGGCGTGTCGTCGCACAGCAGCCGGCCCGCGGCGACCGCCAGCGGGTCCATGGAGCCGTTTCCGGCCATCTGCGCGTGCGCCATCGCCCGACCGCCGCCCAGCCCGCTCCCGAAGGAGTGGAACAGCAGGTGCAGGCCCAGTTGCCCGGTGCCCAGCCCGGCCGCGATCGCCCCCAGCGGGCGTTCCCGCCCGCCGGCCAGCGCCGCCACCGCGCACACCGCGGCGAACCCCAGCACCAGCGTGTCGGGTGCCACCGCGCCGCCCGCCCGGACGTGCCCGAAGGCCGCCACCAGCGTGCACACCAGCGCGAACGGCACCGCCCGCAGCAGCCGCAGGTCCCAGGCGGCCGTCGGCACCCGTCCAGCGGGCGCGGCGGCGGCCCGGCGGGCGGCGGCGGTGGGGTCGGTCATGGCCGGGCCATCATCTCACCGCCTACACCCGCTACCGGGGCAGGGTCGGCAACCCGTCGCGAATGGCGGGAAACCGCCCGGCGCACTCACCCGGCCACGCGCTGATCGGCACACCCGGCGGGGCCGGTCCATCCGCCGAACGGGCGGGCTTCGCTCGTGCGGACGGTTCACCGCGCACGGCCGAGGAGATAGCTAGTTGTATGTGGAGCCGCAGCCAGGAGGGATCTCCCGTGGACATCTGGTGGACTCTGCACCTCAAGCGCGACCCGGCCAGCGTGCCGCTCGCCCGCCGCATCCTGCTCGGCGCCATGGACTCCGCCGGAGTCGACCCGCAGATCGCCTTCGACCTCGGACTGGCCCTCACCGAGGCGTGCGCCAACGCGGTCGAGCACGCCGTTCCCGCCCACCCCGGGGACACCTTCCAGGTCACCGCCTCGCTCAGCGGCGACCTGCTGCGGATCGAGGTCGCCAACGCCTGCCCGGCCGCCCCCGCCGTGTCCGCCCCCGCCCCCGCCGCGTCCGCCGCCGCGCCCGTGGCCGCCGAGCGCCCCGGCCCGCGCCCGGCCGCGCCGCGCCGCCCCGCCGCCGACCGGCCCGGCCCGCGCTGCCGCACCCGCCGCGGCCGGGCCTCCGTCCCGGCCCGGGTGCTCGCCGTCCGCCGTCCCGCCGCGGACCGCCCCGCCCCCTACGACACCCACGTGCTGCCCCCGCTGCGCCCCGCGCTGCCGGCCCCGGTCGCCGACACCGTCCCCGACCTGGACGCCGAGTGCGGCCGCGGCCTGTTCCTGATCCACGCCCTGGCCGACCGCGTCCAGCTGCGCACCCACCCGCTGCGCGGCGCCACCGTGAGCTTCGACAAGATCCTCACCCCGCGCCCGACCGCCCCGCTGCTGCGCACCGCCTCCTGAGGGCCCGTCCGGCCCGTCCCGCCGCCGCGCACCGCCGCCGAGCCCCGCTTCCGCTGCGGCCCCGTCCGGCCGACGCGGGGCCCGTCCCACGGCCCGAAACCCGTTGGCCGAGCGCCCCGGAACTCCGGTTAAGGTCTAGACCGGCCACCGGAGGGACCATGACCACCACTGCCGCGGAGCCGTTCTCCGCACCTCGTCGCGCGCTGTCCCGGATGGGTCAGGCCCTCCAGGGGCGGGACTTCCGCATCTGGTTCTACGGCCAGCTGACGTCCGCGTCCGGCACCCTCGCGCAGGGCGTCGCACTGTCCTGGCTGATCTTCGAACTCACCCACAACGCCGTCTGGTTGACCGTCCTGACGGCCTGCACCTGGGGCCCGACGCTGGTCCTCGGCCCGTGGGCCGGCGCCCTGGTCGACCGCTCCGACCGGCGCCGCCTGCTGCTGCTCACCCAGGGCCTGATGATGGCCGTCGGCCTGACCCTGGCCCTGCTCACCGCCGTCGGCGGCGTCCACCTGTGGGTGCTGCTGGCGCTCGCCACCTGCACCGGGCTGATCGCGACCGTCGACTCCCCGGCCCGCCAGGTCTTCGTGGTCGACCTGGTCGGCGCCGGCTCGGTGGCCAGCGCGGTCGGCCTCTGGGAGGTCGCGCTCAACGCCTCCCGGGTGATCGGCCCCAGCATCGCCGGCGCGCTGCTCGCCACCAACGGCCCGGCGTTCTGCTTCGCCTTCAACGGCCTCGCCTACGCCGCCCCGATGATCGCCCTGATCAAGCTCCGCCCCGCCGACGGCGGCCCGCGCCGGGAGGTCGTCCGCGGCCCGCGGGCGAGCGCCCGCGAGGGGCTGGCCTACGCCCGGCGCTCGCCGATCGTCCGCGGCCTGCTGCCGATGTCCGCGGCCAGCGGCCTGATCTTCGCGATGAACCTCACCCTCCCGCCGCTGGTCAGCCGCTCCCTGCAGATGGGCGGCGGCGGGTACGGCCTGCTGATGGCCGCGTTCGGGATCGGCGGCCTGCCCGGCGCGCTGCTCGCCGCCTCCGCGCCCGAACCCACCCCGCGCCGGGTGCGCACCCTGGCGCTGACCACCTCCGTCGCCGTCCTCGGCACCGCGCTGTCGCCCAACGCCTTCGTCGCGGTGATCGGCATGGCCGCCGTCGGCCTCACCTCGATCTGGTTCATCGCCACCGCCAACACCCTGGCCCAGCTGCGCTCCGCCCCCGGGATGCGCGGCCGGGTGATGTCGCTGTGGGGCAGCGCGATGACCGGCACCCTCCCCTTCACCGGACTCGCCGTCACCTTCGTGGCCCAGCACGTCGGCGCCCGGGTCGGCTTCTGCGTCTCCGGCACCGCCCTGCTGCTGGCCACCCTGGCGGCCTGGCGGGCCCTGCGCGCCACCGACTGAGCCCCCGCGGGTACGGCGGCCGGGACGTCGCGGACCCGGGACGTCGAGAGCGGCGTCCCGGCTCCGACCCTGGTACGGAGGACGACGAACCAGCCGCGCCCCGAGGAGCCCCGCCGTGACGTACATGCTGCAACTGCACTTCAGCCAGGACGACACCCCCGTCCCGCCGATCCCGACCTGGGACGCCGGGGCCGTCGCCGCGCACGTCGCGTACATGCGGCGGGCGGTGGCCGACCTGACCGCCACCGGCGAACTGGTCGAGGCCCGCGGCCTGGCGGCGCCGGAGACCGCCCGGATCGTGCGGGCCGCCGACGGGGCGCCCGCCGTCACCGGCGGGCCGTTCCCGGACCACAAGGAGTTCCTGTTCGGCTGGTGGATCGTCGACTGCGCGGACGAGGCGCGGGCGGTCGAGGTCGCGGCCCTGGTCTCCGCCGCGCCCGGGCACGACGGGAGGCCGATGAACATGCCGGTCGAGGTCCGCGAGGTGCTGCCGGAGCCCCCGGCCGGGGGCTGAGCCGCGCACGCCGGGGGAGGGCCCCGGGCGCGGTACCGCCCGGGGTACGAATTGCCGGAGCGGTCCGGGCGGCGGACCATGGTGATCATGATGCATCAGATGCGCGCCGAGACCGGCCCGGACGGTGCCACGGACTCCGTGGTCAGCTGGCACATCGTCCGCAACGCGGACCTCATCGCCCTGTGCGGCAAGGAGCTCGCCGCCACCGCCCCCGTCGAGGAGGCCACCCGCTGGACCCTCGACCCCGACCGCAACTGCCACACCTGCGGGGCGCTCTTCCTGCGCGAGACCCCGTACCTGCCGGACGAGCACACCGGCTGACGGCCGCCCCGGCGTACGCTGGCGGGTGTCCCCGACCCGCCCCGCCGGAGGTGTTCCCGTGGCCGCCAGCCCCTCCACCAAGGCCGCTCCCGCCGCGACCGTCCCGGCCGTGGCCGTCCGCGCCGCGACCGTCCCCGTCGAGGTCTCCCCGGAGGCCCGCTCCACCGACGGCCGGGTCCAGCGCGGCAACGAGACCCGGCGGGCGGTGCTCGGCCGGGCGGTGCAGATCGCGTCGGTCGAGGGCCTGGAGGCGCTGTCGATCGGGCGGCTGGCGGCGGACCTGGGGCTGAGCAAGAGCGGCGTGTTCGCGGGCTTCGGCTCCAAGGAGGAGCTCCAGCTGGCCACCGTCCGGGCGGCCCGGCGGATCTTCTACGACCGGGTGGTCACCCCGGCGCTGGAGCGCCCGGAGGGGGCGGCCCGGCTGCTGGCGCTGTGCGAGCACTGGCTGGACTACTCGCGCGGCCGGGTCTTCGCGGGCGGCTGCTTCTTCTACGCGGTGACGGCCGAGTTCGACGCCCGGCCCGGCCCGCTGCGCGACGCGCTGGCCGAGTCGGCGCTGGAGTGGGAGGGCCTGGTCGCCGACCTGGCCCGGGCGGCCGACGCGTCCGGCGAACTGCCGGCGGGCACCGACCCGGCGGAGCTGGCCCTGCTGCTGACCGCCCTGATGGAGAGCGCGAACAGCCTCGCGGTGCTGCACGACGACCCGTCCCGCTACGACCGGGCGGCGCGGATCATCCGCCGCCTGCTCGGCTTTCCCGCGGCCTGACCGGCGGGTCCGTCCTTCCCGCCCCGCGACCGCCCCGCCCCGCGACCGCCCCGTCCGGCTCCGGCGCGGGGCTTCTTCTCACCCATCAAACTGCACGAACGGTCGTGCTAACATCTCGCCCATGGCAGCTACCGCTCTCCTGCGCACCACGCTGAACGCCACCTCCCTGGTCGCCACCGCCCCGCCGGGCCGAGTGGCCTACGAGCTCTTCCGCCGCCCGCTCCGCCGCAGCCGGGTGCGCACGGCGGAGCGCGAACTGCACGACCGCGCCACCACCGAGGAGCTGGCGGTGAACGGCAAGCGGGTGCGCGCCTACCGCTGGGGCGACGGCCGGCGGCCGGTGCTGCTGGTGCACGGCTGGCAGTCCCGGGCGTCCCGGTTCGCGCCGTACGTGCGGGGCCTGCTCGACCTCGGGATGAGCCCGGTCGCCTTCGACGCCCCCGGCCACGGCGACTCCGCGGGGCGGGCCACCACGATCCTGGAGTACCGCGAGCTGATCGGCCGGCTCGCCGAGCGGCACGGTCCGTTCGAGGGCGCCGTCGCGCACTCCTTCGGGGTCTGCTGCACCTTCCTCGCGATGGCCGAGGGCGTGCCGGTCGGCCGCCTGGTCGCCGTCGCCGGGGTCGCCGAATTCGGCTTCCTGGTCGAGGGGTTCACCGCCGGCCTGGGCCTGAACGACCGCCTCAAGGCGGACCTCGCCCGGCGGATCGAACGCGTCCTGCTGCCGGACGCCGGGGACGTCCGGCGGCGCTTCGACGCCACCCACCGCCCCGAACGGGTCGGCGCGCCGATCCTGGTGGTGCACGACGAGGACGACGAGGTCGTCCCGCTCCGCCAGGCGCACCTGCTGCGCGCGGCGTACGGCGAGGAGCAGCTGCGCCTGATCACCACCCGGGGCCTGGGGCACCGCCGGGTGCTCTCCGAGCCGACGGTGGTCGACAACGCGCTGGCCTTCCTCGCCGAGCCGCTACCGCTGCCGGCGCCGGCGCCGCTGCCGGTCCCGCCGACCGCGCCCGCGGCCTGACCGCGGCCCGGTCGGGAACGCCGGACGGCCGGCCCCGCGCTCCGTGCGCGGGACCGGCCGTCCGGGTGCCGGGCGGGGGCCGCTCAGCCGCCGCTCTTGCGGCGGAAGGTGCGCTTGCCGCCGGCCGCGCCGTGGGTGCCGTGGATCTTCGAGTCGCCGCCGGGACCGCCGGCGGCGTTCCGGTTCTCGTTGCCCTTGCGCTGGAGCGCGGCCAGGAACTTGGCCTTCTGGTCGTCCGGGGCGGCGGCCTCGGCACCGTCGGTGGCGTCCGGCGAGGGCTCGGCGGCCGGGGCGGTGTCGCTGCTCATGGGGGGACCTCCTGGGCGGAAGACGGGTGTGCTGAGTGCCCACCCTGTCATGCCGACGGGGGGTGCTGTCAGCCGATATCGGTGTCCGTCAGCCCTGGCGCGCCGCGCCGTGCCCGTGCCGGCGGTCCTCGCGGTACTCCAGACCGCCCATCATGAACAGCAGGGTGAGGACCGGGAAGCCGATCGAGGCGATCACCAGGACGAAGAACTGCCAGACCATGGGGTGCTCCTGTTGCCGGGGCCGGAGGCCGGGACGCTGCGACTGATTGGCGCACTTTCGTACCATTATGTCCGAATCATTCCGCGGAGCGATCACGGTCGTCCCCCTGTTCGAGGCCGAGCCCCGGCCGCAGACTGGTGGGCATGCGGGTAGAGCTGGCAGTCGACGCGCGCCGCCCCGACCGGGCCAACGAGGACTTCGCGGCCGCCACCCCGGAGGCCCTGGTCCTCCTGGACGGCTCCAGCGCCCCGGACACCCTGCGGTCCGGCTGCACCCACGGCATCGCCTGGTACGTGCGCCGCCTCGGCGTCCACCTGCTGACCGGGCTCACCGACCGGACCGACCGCCCGATGGCCGACTGCCTGGCCGACGCGATCGCCGAGACCGCCGCCCTGCACGACGGCACCTGCGACCTGACCGACCCGGCCACCCCCGCCGCCATGGTGGTCGCCGCCCGGCTGCGCGGCGACACCCTGGAGTACCTGGCGCTCGGCGACTCCCTGCTGGTGCTGCACCCCAAGGACGGCCCGCCCCGGGTGATCGGCGACAACCAGCGCTTCCCCGACGGCGAGGCGCTGCGCCGGCAGATCTGGTCCACCGTCCCGGGCACCGCCGAACGCGCCGCGCTCTACCTGCGGTACGCGATCGCCGTCCGGGCCGCCCGCAACACCGGCCGCGGCCCGTGGATCGCCGCCGCCACCCCGCACGCCGCCGCGCACGCCGAGACCGGCGCCGTCGCCCGCGCCGACCTGCACGGCGTGGCCGCCCTCTCGGACGGCGCCGCCCGCTACACCGACCGCCTGGAACTGGGCAGTTGGGCCGACGCGCTCCGGCTGCTCGCCCAGGACGGCCCGGCCGAGCTGATCGCCCAGGTCCGGGCCGCCGAACGCTCCGACGCCGCCTGCCTGCGCTGGCCCCGCAGCAAGGCCCACGACGACGCCGCCGCGCTCTACGCCGCGCTCTGAACCCCCGTCAGGACCGGCCGTCCGCCACGAACACCGCCCGCAGCGCCGACCCGTCCGGCGCGGTGTACCCCGCCACCACCTGGCCCGCCACCGGCTCCCCGGCCGGCTCCAGCACCCGGCGCACCACCGGCACGACCTCGCCCGCCACCGGCGCCACCGCCACGCTGCCGTCCACCGCGTCGCTCTCGCCCTGCATCTGCGGCACCGCCTCACCGCGCAGCAGCCGGGCCAACTCCTCGCGCACCAAGGGGTCCTGAGCCCCGTCGTAGAACCAGCGCGTCCCCAGCACCCCGTGCTCCGAGACCCCGATCAACGCCCCGGCCGGCGCCCCCTCCAGCGGCGCGCCCCGGTACGCCATCGGCACCAGGTAGGCGTCCCGGCCGTCCGTCACCACCATCAGCTCGATCCCCACCTCCCCCGCCGGATCGTCCAGCCGGAACCCCCCGGCCCGCACCAGCTCCCCGCCCCCCGGACGGAACCACTCCTGCTCCGGCAGCCACTTCGCCAGCAGCTCCAACTTGCCCGGCTCCAAGGTGGTGCGGTGAATCGTCGCCATGCCGTCCTCCCGGTCCTGCGGTCAACGTCACCCCCACCCTACGAACCCCCGCCCCGCCCCGGGCCGCCATTTCCCGCCCGCCGCCACCCGCGCCGCCCGCGCCCCGGCCGCCCGCTCCGCAGCGCCTCCCGCCCAGGGCTCCCCGCCCTCTCCCTCTTCCTCCTCCCGTGCCCTTCCGCCGCCGACCCCCCGTCCCGCGCGCCCCCGGCCGGTAGCGTGGCGGGTGCAGCGGACCGGCGGGCCACGGGGAGGGACCGGCATGGGGATCAGGCGGGTCGGCGAGGACGCCGGGCGGCGGGCCGGGGCGGCGCTGGCCTCGGTCCGGACCAGGGTGGGGACGGACTGGGCCCGGCGGGCACTGGAGACGCACCCGAAGCCGGGGACGCCGCCGACGCAGGAGTGGGAGGTCTCGCTCGCCGGGCTGGTCGGGCGGCTCCCGCGCGTCCCGGGCCCGGCGGTGCGGCTGCTGCACCTGCTGGACGGGCTCGGCCAGGTCGCGGTCGGGCCGGAGCAGGTCGGCTTCGACGGGGAGTCGGCCGCCTGGGACAAGGTGCTGGAGATCCGCTGCCACAGCACCGTCGACCTGCTGCCGGACGTGGTGGTCGACCGCGAGGTGGACCGGATCCGCGAGTTCCTGCCGCCCGTCCCGGGCCGCAGGTGGCTGGTCACCAGGGCCGCCGAGGCGCTGCTCACGGTCGCGCTGGCGGCGACCGCCACCGCCGAGCGGCAGGAGCGCCCGCTGCCCTGCGAGATCGTCGCCAAGAACCTGCTCGGCCGCCCGAAGAACCTGGCCGGCGGCCTGTTCGCGGCCTCCGCGCTCACCCTGATCCCGGAGGCGGGCGAGGCGGTCCTCGCCGCCGCCCGCGAACGCGGCATCCCGGTCACCGTCGTCGAGGACCCGATGACCGGCCTGCACGCCGAACGCGCCGCCCAGCTCCGCGGCGCCGCGGACCGCCTCACCGAGGCCCTGCGCCGCCTGCGCGCCGCCGAACCCGAGCCCACCAAGGCCGAGGCGGGCGCCGCCGCCCTCGCCGCACTCGAACAGCTCCGGGCCCGACCCCCCGCCCAGGACTGACCCGACGCCCGGTCAGCCCCCGTCCGGGGCGGGGGCGGTGGCGAAGGCGTGCAGCCAGGTCAGGTCGCGCTGGCCGGGTCCGTAGCGCTCGGCCTCGTGGGAGCGTTCGACGGCGACCACCCGGAAGCCGGCGGCTTCCAGCAGCGCGGTGACGCGGGCCGCGGACTGGTAGCGGTAGAAGCGGGAGGCGTCGCTGCTGAAGCGCTCGAAGACCTCCTCCTCGCCCTCGCCCTCCTTGAAGCTGGCGAACAGCGCCCCGCCGGGGGCCAGCACGCGGCGGAACCCGGCCAGCGCCGCGCCGACGTCGTGGTCCTTGAGGTGCAGCAGCGTGGCCTGGCACCAGACGCCCGCGAAGTGCCCGTCCGGGAAGGCCAGCCGCCGGGCGTCCATGACCCGGAAGTCGAGCTCCGGGTGGCGCTCCGCGGCCCGGGCCACGAACGCGGGCGACAGGTCGACGCCCCGCGCCCGCAGCCCGCGGGCGGCGAGCAGCCCGGTGTCCCGCCCGAAGGCGCAGCCGACGTCCAGCACCCGTCCGGCCGGGTCGGGCAACAGCCGGACGAACGCGTCGAGTTCGGCGTCCGGAAGCATCCCGGCGGTCGCCCGCTCGTAGCGCTCCGGGTCCCGGTCGTACGCCCGGATCGTCCCGCTGAGGTAGTCGTCCCCGGCCACGCCCGCCACCCTTCCCGCACCCGCACGGACGCCCCGCGCGCCACCCCGCCGGACGCGTTCCGCGCCCGGCGGGGTTCCCCGCGGCTACTTCTCGCAGGCGATCCCGTCGCCGTCCCGGTCGAGCGCGGAGCGGTAGCCGGGGTCCCCGCGGTGCAGCGGCGCGGCGCCGGCGGCCTTCGCCTCCGTGCAGTTCTTGTAGTACGCCGACGCCTGCTCGGTGGTGCGCTCCGGCTCGGGGGTGGGCTCCTGCGCCTCGGGCGTCGCGGCGGGCGGCACGGTCGGCGTCGGCACCGGGACCTCGGGCGTCGGGACCTCCGGTGTCGGGGTGGGGGTCGACGCGGGCGTCGGCGTCGGCTCGGGCGCACTGGTGGCGGGTTCCGGCGTGGGGCTGTCGTCGGGGCTGGGTGCGGCGCTGGGCGAGGCGGTGGTGGCCGCGGGCGCGGGGACGCGGCCCTTCTTCTCCGGGCCGACGATGACCGCGAACCAGAACAGCGACATGAACAGGCACCACACCGTCAGCAGCACCTTGGCCGCGAGGTGCACCCGGCGCGACCGCCACACCATCACGGCGGCCACCGGAGGCAGGAAGACCAGCAGGGCGATCCGCACCCAGCGGTTTCCTGCCGTCCGCCGGCCGGATCGGGGCGAGGGGGTCCGGTACGGATTCACTGGCGCGTTCCTCGGATGGGCGGATGTGGACGAGACGTGAACATCATCGCGTCCGGTACCGCCGCTCCGTCCGTGTTCGGCGGAGCCGTGACCGAACGGAAGCCGTCCGGGGCCCGTTCGGTCCGGAACGGGAGACGCCCGCGCGAACCGCTCCGGAGAGGGTTCGCGCGGGCGTCGTGCCGGTGACCGGTCAGTTGGCGTCGGCCGGGACGGTGCCGAGGCGGCCGGCCTGGAAGTCCTCCATGGCCTGCTGGAGTTCGCGGTGGCTGTTCATCACGAACGGGCCGTACCAGGCGACGGGCTCGCGGATGGGGAGGCCGCCGAGCAGGACGAACTCGAAGGTGGCGGAGCGGGAGTCTTGCTTCTCGTCGGCGCGGACGGTCAGGCTGTCGCCGTCGCCGAAGACGACGGCCTGGCCGGTGTGGAACGGCCGCCGCTCCTGGCCGGCGGAGCCGCTGCCGGCCAGTCCGTAGGCGAGGGCGTTGAAGTCGGCGCGCCACGGCAGGGTGATCTGGGCGCCGGGGGTGAGCGAGACGTGGGTCATGGTGATGGGGGTGTGGGTGGCGCCGGGGCCCTGGTGGCCGTCGACCTCGCCGGCGATGACGCGGATCAGCGCGCCGCCGTCCTCGGAGGTGAGCAGCTTGACGCTGCCGCTGCGGATGTCCTGGTACTTCGGGGTGATCATCTTGTCCGAGGCGGGCAGGTTGACCCAGAGCTGGAGGCCGTGGAAGAGGCCGCCGGACATCACCAGCGACTCGGGCGGGGTCTCGATGTGCAGCAGGCCGGAGCCGGCCGTCATCCACTGGGTGTCGCCGTCGGTGATGACGCCGCCGCCGCCGTGCGAGTCCCGGTGGATGAAGGTGCCGTCGATGATGTAGGTGACCGTCTCGAAGCCGCGGTGCGGGTGCCAGGGGGTGCCCTTGGGCTCGCCGGCCTCGTAGTCGACCTCGCCCATCTGGTCCATCATGATGAACGGGTCGAGGAACTTGGTGTTGATCTTGGCGAAGGCCCGGCGGACGGGGAAGCCCTCGCCCTCGTAGCCCTCGGGGGCGGTGGCCACGGTGAGGACCGGCCGGGCGGTGCTGTGCACCGGGTCGGGGCTGGTGACGCGCGGCAGGGTCAGCGGGTTCTCGACGGTCACGGCGGGCATGTCGGCCTCCTTAGGCGGGTCTGTGGCCTACGTCCACCACAGTAGTTCAATCATCAACCACTCGCAAGGTTGAACGTTGAACTACTTGGACGCATTCCCGTCCGGCGGCAGGCGCAGGAGGAGGGGAGAAGGGGAGGGGAGAAGGGGTCAGCCGTACATGCGGCGCATGGTGAAGTCCACCATCTGCTCGACCGCCCGCGCGTCGAAGACCATCCGGTGCTCGCCCTCCATGTCGAGGGCGAAGCCGTAGCCGGTGGGCAGCAGGTCGAGGATCTCCGCGCCGGTCACCGAGAAGTGCTTGGACTCCTTGCCCGCGTACCGCTTCAGCTCCTTGAGCGAGCTGAACATCGGGATGACCGGGGTCGGGGTGTTGTGCAGGGCCAGGAAGCCGGGGCGGTCGCCGCGCGGGCAGTACACCTTGGAGGTGATGAAGATGGCCTGGAAGTCCTCCACGGGCATCGCGCCGGTGGTGAAGGCGCGCACCGCGTCCGCGAGCGAGGGTGGCGAGGGCTCGGGGTAGAGCGACTGCTGGGCGGCCTGCGGGTCGCCGTACCCGGGGCCGGGCATGCCGGACATCCCCTGCTGCATCTGCTGCTGGTAGGGGTCCTGGTAGGCGCTCTGCTCGTAGCCGTACACGGGGACAAGGCTATCGGGCCGCGCCCCGCTTGGGGGCGGGTGATCCGCACAATCCGGCCCGGGGAGCCATTGTGGGACGTGACCACGTTCATAGCTCCGTCACGTCAGGGGGCTTGAACAAGTTACCAACCGGTAGCATCATGGGGCGTACTGGTGGGTAAGCGGTGCGCCGGAAGCGGCCGCCCGTGGAGCAGACGAACCGGAGAAACGGTCATGGGTCACTACAAGTCCAACCTGCGGGACGTGGAGTTCAACCTCTTCGAGGTGTTCGGCCGCGACCAGGTGTACGGCACCGGTCCGTTCGCCGACATGGACGTCGACACCGCGAAGAACATCCTCAGCGAGATCTCCCGGCTGGCCGAGAACGACCTCGCGGCCTCCTTCGTCGACGCCGACCGCAACCCGCCGGTGTTCGACCCGGAGACCAACACGGCTCCGATCCCGGAGACCTTCAAGAAGAGCTACCAGACCTTCATGGACGCCGAGTGGTGGCGCCTGGGCATCCCGGAGGGCATCGGCGGCCAGGTCACCCCGAACTCCCTGGTCTGGGCGTACGCGGAGCAGGTGCTCGGCTCCAACCCGGCGATCTGGATGTACTCCTCCGGCCCGGCCTTCGCCGGCGTCGTCTACGACGAGGGCACCGAGGAGCAGCAGAAGGTCGCCCAGCGGATGGTCGAGGGCCTCTGGGGCGCCACCATGGTGCTGACCGAGCCGGACGCCGGCTCGGACGTGGGCGCCGGCCGCACCAAGGCGGTCAAGCAGGAAGACGGCTCCTGGCACATCGAGGGCGTCAAGCGCTTCATCACCTCGGGCGAGCACGATATGTCCGAGAACATCATCCACCTGGTGCTGGCCCGCCCCGAGGGCGGCAAGCCGGGCACCAAGGGCCTGGGCCTGTACATCGTGCCGAAGTTCGACTTCGACTGGGAGACCGGCGAGCTCGGCGAGCGCAACGGCGTCTACGCCACCAACGTCGAGCACAAGATGGGCCTCAAGGCGTCCAACACCTGCGAGATGACCTTCGGCGCCAAGCACCCGGCCAAGGGCTGGCTGCTGGGCGAGACCGTCGACGGCATCCGCCAGATGTTCAAGATCATCGAGTTCGCCCGGATGATGGTCGGCACGAAGGCCATCGCCACCCTGTCCACCGGCTACCTGAACGCGCTGGAGTACGCCAAGGAGCGTGTGCAGGGCGCCGACATCTCGCAGTTCATGGACAAGACCGCGCCGCGCGTCACCATCACCCACCACCCCGACGTGCGCCGCTCGCTGCTCACCCAGAAGGCGTACGCCGAGGGCATGCGCGCCCTGGTGCTCTACACCGCCTCGGTGCAGGACGACATGCTGGCCGCCCGCCTGCGCGGCGAGCACGACGCCGCCGCCGAGCGCCTGAACGACCTGCTGCTGCCGATCGTGAAGGGCTACGGCTCGGAGAAGTCCTACGAGCAGCTGGCCCAGTCGCTGCAGACCTTCGGCGGCTCCGGCTACCTGCAGGAGTACCCGATCGAGCAGTACATCCGGGACGCCAAGATCGACACCCTGTACGAGGGCACCACCGCCATCCAGGGCCAGGACTTCTTCTTCCGGAAGATCGTCAAGGACGGCGGCCAGGCGCTGACCGCCGTCAACGAGCAGATCACCAAGTTCCTGGCCGCCGGCGAGGGCGGCGCCGAGCTGGCCGCCGAGCGCGACCTGCTGGCCAAGGCCGCCGGCGACCTGGAGGCCATCGTCGGCACCCTGATCGCCGACCTGTCGTCCGTCGAGCAGGACGTCAAGAACATGTACAAGGTGGGCCAGAACACCACCCGCCTGCTGCTGGTCTCCGGCGACGTGGTGGTCGGCTGGCTGCTGCTGCGCCAGGCCGCCGTCGCGCTCGCCAAGCTGGAGGCCGGCGCCTCCGAGAAGGACGTGCCGTTCTACCGCGGCAAGGTCGCCGCGGCCAAGCACTTCGCCCGCACCGTGCTGCCGACCACCGCCGCGCAGCGCCAGATCGCCGAGAACATCGACAACGAGCTGATGGAGCTGGCCGAAGAGGCGTTCTGACCCGGCGCCCGCCACAGGACCGCCCGACCCACCCTCACGCCGCGGGGCCCGGTACTCCACCGGGCCCCGCGGCGTTGTCCGCTCCCGGGGGCGCTCGGAGTCACTTCCGGGGCGCTCCGGGGCCGCTCCGAGCCGCTCCGGGGCGGCCCGGCCGCGGCGCCGGGTCGCGGCCCGTTCACTGTTGTGTCACCGTTGCGGACTTCCCGCGGCCCTGTCCGTGTACGGGCATATGCTCATGGTGCGGACCGGCAACCCCACCAGGCCCGCCCCGCCCTCTACCCAGGAGCAAAATGTCGACCGTCGCCCGAACGGCCCACTTCGACCGGAAGCACACGGACGACCTCATCGCCTTCCTCGCGGCCTCTCCCTCGCCGTACCACGCGGTGGCGAGCGCGGCCGAGCGGCTGGAGCGGGTCGGCTTCCGCCGGGTCAACGAGACGGACGCGTGGGACGGCGACGGCGGGGGCCGCTACCTGGTGCGCGGCGGCGCCCTGATGGCCTGGTACGTGCCGCCGAACGCGACGGCCGCGACCCCGTACCGGGTGGTCGGCACCCACACCGACTCGCCGAACCTGCGGGTCAAGCCGGTCCCGGACACCAGCTCGGCCGGCTGGCGGCAGATCGCCGTGGAGATCTACGGCGGCGTCCCGCTCAACACCTGGCTCGACCGGGACCTCGGGATCTCCGGCCGGCTCGCGCTGCGCGACGGCACCACCCGCCTGGTGCACCTGGACGAGCCGCTGCTGCGGGTGCCGCAGCTGGCCATCCACCTCGACCGCGGGGTCAACGACGGCCTCAAGCTCGACCGCCAGCGCCACCTGACGCCGATCTGGGGGATCGGCGGCACCACCGAGGGCGCCCTGCTGGAGTACGTCGCCGGGAAGGCCGGGCTGGACGCCGCCGACGTGGCCGGCTGGGACCTGATGGCGCACGACGTGCAGCCGCCCGCCTACCTGGGCCGCGACCGCGAACTGCTGGCCGGGCCGCGGCTGGACAACCAGCTGTCCGTGCACGCCGCCACCGCCGCGCTGGCCGCCGTCGCCGAGGCCGGCGCGGACCTGCCGTGCATCCCGGTGCTGGCCGCGTTCGACCACGAGGAGACCGGCAGCGAGTCCGACACCGGCGCGCAGAGCCCGCTGCTGGGGAACGTGCTGGAGCGCTCCTGCCACGCCCGCGGCGGCACCCTGGAGGACCGCGCCCGGGCGCTGGCCGGCACCGTCTGCCTCTCCTCCGACATGGGCCACGCGGTGCACCCCAACTACAGCGAGCGGCACGAGCCCGGCCACCACCCGATGCCCAACGGCGGCCCGATCCTCAAGGTCAACGTCAACAACCGGTACGCCACCGACGGGGTCGGCCGGGCGGTGTTCGCCGCCGCCTGCGAGAAGGCCGGCGTGCCGTGGCAGTCCTTCGTCTCCAACAACGCGATGCCCTGCGGCACCACGATCGGCCCGATCACCGCGGCCCGGCTCGGCATCACCACCGTCGACTGCGGCATCGCGGCGCTGTCCATGCACTCCGCCCGCGAGCTGTGCGGCGCCGAGGACCCGCACTACCTGGCGAGCGCGATCAAGGCGTTCCTGGAGGGCTGAGCGGCATCCCGGACGACGGGGGCGGGCCGGCGGCCCGCCCCCGTCCGCGTCTCACTCCATCCCGGCCAGCACCAGCGGCAGCCGGCTCGCGCCGCCCGCCACCAGCTTCACCGGCACGCCCCAGTCCTGCTGGTGCACGTGGCAGGCCGGGTACTCGACCGCCGGGTCGTCGTCGCAGGACGCCGCCATCGCCGAGACGTGCAGCACGCCCTCGGCCACCTCGCCGGAGAGCACCAGCTCGCGGCCGAGCGCGCTGTCCGCGCCCGCGCCCGACACCAGCAGCTCCGGCGGCGTGGCGCTGACCAGCAGCCGGGTGGACGGGCCGTAGCGCTCGTCCAGCTTCTGGCCGGACGGCGCGGAGAACACCACGTCCAGGCGGAACGGGCCCGGGGCGACCTCGGTGGCGGCCCGCCGGGTGCGGTGCGCGACGGCCTCGACCCGGACCGCCTCCTCGGGCAGCCGCAGCCTGGTCAGCCGGTGCCGGGCGGACTCCACCACCACGATGTCCCCGTCCACCACCACCGCGCCGGACGGCTCGCGCAGGTCGGTGGCCAGCGTGCTGACCTCGCCGGTCGCCGGGTCGTAGCGGCGCAGCGCGTGGTTGTAGGTGTCGCTGACGGCCACCGAGCCGTCCGGGAGCACGGTGACGCCCAACGGGTGCTGGAGCAGCGCCTGCCCGGCCGCGCCGTCCCGGTGCCCGAAGTCGAACAGGCCGGTGCCGACGGCGGTGCGCACCTCGCCGGTTCCACGTGAAACCCAGCGCAGCGCGGAGGTCTCCGCGTCGGCCACCCACAGCCGCTCGCCGTCGGCGGACACCGCCAGGCCGGACGGCTGGGCGAACCACGCCTCCGCGGCCGGACCGTCCACCAGGCCCTCGTTGGTGGTGCCCGCCGCGACGGCGACCGTCCCGGCCACCGGGTCGAAGGACCACAGCTGGTGCACGCCCGCCATCGCGATCCACACCCGGCCGTCGAAGAACGCGACGTCCCACGGCGAGGACAGCTCCACCTCGCGGGCCGGGCCCGCGGTCGGCGAGCCCTGCCACCACTGCTTCCCGGTGCCGGCCAGCGTGGTCACCCGGCCGTCCGCCAGCCGGACGCCGCGCAGCGCGTGGTTGACGGTGTCGGCCACCACCACGTCGTAGCCCAGGTCGAGGCCCGCCGGCACCAGCGCCAGCCCCTGCGGCTCGCTGAACCGCGGCTCGACCCCGTCCACCAGCCCGCGCACGCCGTCACCGATCCGCCGCACCACCCGCTCGCCGTCCTCGGCCAGCTCCACCAGCGCGTGGTGCCCCGAGTCCGCGACCAGGTAGTGCCCGTCCGGCAGCCGCACCGCCTTCCCCGGGAAGCGCAGGTCCCCCGCCTCCGGCTCGGGCGCCACGTACGGCCCGTCACCGCGCCGCAGCGTCCCCTTCGCCGCGTGCTCGGCCTCCAGCTCCTCCACCAGCTTCGCGATCGCGTGCGCATGCCCCTCCCCGGCGTGCTGCGCGACCACGTACCCCTCCGGGTCGATCACCACCAGCGTCGGCCAGGCCCGCACCGCGTACTGCTTCCACGTCACCAGCTCCGGATCGTCCAACACCGGATGGTGCACCTCGTACCGCGCCACCGCGTCCACCACCGCCCGGTGGTCGGCCTCGTGGACGAACTTCGGCGAGTGCACGCCGACGATCACCACGGTGTCCCGGTGCCGCTCCTCCAACTCCCGGAGCTCGTCCAGGACGTGGAGGCAGTTGACGCAGCAGAAGGTCCAGAAGTCCGCGATCACGATCTTGCCGCGGAAGTCGACCAGCGACAGGTCCTTGCCGCCGGTGTTCAGCCATCCGCCCTTGCCCACCAGCTCGGGGGCCCGGACGCGTGCACGAGAAGTCATGCCCCCAGTCAACCGCATCGGGCCGAGGGCACTGACGGCCGGTAAAGGCTTCGGAAAACTGTCGTCAGGATCCGGTGACAGGAGACGTGGACCACGGCGGTCCGGTCGGTGGCGGGTCATCCTGCGGTGGAGGGTCGTGCGAGGCGCGACCGGTGGGCTGTGCGTTGACCGGCGCCGAAGTTCCACTCCTGGCCACGTCCCGGAAGGATGACCGGTGGAACTTCTCCTGCGTCGCTCGGGCGGCGACCCGCCCCGGGAACCGCGCTCCCGGGGCCGACTGGCGGCCCTGGACGGACTGCGGCTGGTCGCCGCGCTGATGGTGCTCTTCCACCACTACGTGGGCTACGGCGGGGGCACGAAGCCGGCGGAGAGCGCCTGGGAGCGGCCGGCGGTGGAGGTGTTCCACGGCTACGCGGAACTCGGCGCGTACACCTGGACCGGGGTGTGCCTGTTCTTCGTCATCAGCGGCTTCGTGATCTGCATGAGCTCCTGGGGGCGCAGCCTCGGGGACTTCGTCCGCTCCCGGGTGGTCCGGCTGTACCCGGCCTACTGGTTCGCGGTGCTCACGACCACGGCGTTCCTGGCGCTGTGGCCGACCCTGCGCAAGCCGCTGACCGTGGACGCGGTGCTGGCCAACCTGACCATGTTCCACCTCGGGCTGAACCTGGACAGCGTGGACGCGGTCTACTGGACGCTGTGGGTGGAGATGCGCTTCTACCTGCTGTTCGCCCCACTGGTGTGGCGCGGCCTGACGTACCGCAAGATCGTCGTCTTCTGCGTGCTGTGGACCGTGGCCTCGGCGTGGTCGACCCCCCTCGTCGACTCCATCGGCATGTCGGAGTACTCCTCGTTCTTCGTGGCCGGAATGGCGATGTACCTGATGCACAGGTTCGGTCCGAACCTGCTGCTGTGGGGCATCGTCGGGTTCAACTGGGCGCTGTCGGTCGAGAACGGGCTGCGCCACCAGGCGGAGGTGCAGCCCTCGCTGGGCGACGCGCGGGTCGCGCCGCTGGACGTCGCCGGCCTGCACCTCGAACACTGGCCGGTGGTCCTGCTGGTCACCCTCGCGTACCTGGCGGTGCTGGCGGTCGCGCTCGGGTGGACCGCGCGGATCCAGTGGCGCTGGCTGACCGTCGCCGGAGCGCTCACCTACCCGCTGTACCTGCTGCACGAAGTCATGGGCTGGACGGCGCTGCGCTGGCTGCACCGCAGCGGGATGGGCCCGTGGCCGGCGGTCGGGACGGTCACCGCGGCGATGCTGGTGGTCGCCTGGCTGGTGCACCGGCTGGTCGAGAGGCCGCTCGCGCCGGTGCTGCGCCGCGGCCTGGACCGGGCCCTGGAGCAGGTGCGGGCCGCCGATCCGCCCGGGCGCCGTTCCCCGGCCGGCCCGGCGGGAGCCGCGGCGCCGGTCCTGGTGGAGCCGGAGTTCCGGGCCCCGCTCCCGCAGGAGCGCTCCCCGGTCTGATCGTCCGGCCGCCGGTCAGGCGTCGGCCGCCGCCTCCGCCGCGCAGGCGCGGACCAGGGCGACGGCCGCGTCCAGCCGTCCGTGGTCCGCGGCGTCGAGCACCGGGTCGGCGGCGCGGCGGGCGCGGGCGGTGGTGAGGTGGTGGGTGGTGAGCGGGGGGAGGCCGTGGAGGAGGGGGACGAGGACGGCGGGGGCGGCGGCGGTGTGTTCGGGCATGCCGAGCAGGGCCTGGGCGAGGACGACGGCGCTCATCGCGGTGTCCAGGCCGGGGTCGCCCTCGGTGGCGGTGGCCCAGTCGATGACGACCGGTCCGCGGGGGGTGAGCAGGACGTTCTCGGGGTGCAGGTCGAGGTGGAGCACCCGGTCGCCGGGGTGGGCGGCGGTGCGGGGCGGGACGGCGTGCAGGCGGCGCAGCAGGTCGGCGAGCATCCGGCCGGCGGCGTCGGGGGCGAGTGCGCCGGTGGTGACGGCCTGCGCCATGGTGGGGCCGTCGAGCCGTTCCATCAGCAGGTCGGTGGGCCGCTCGCCGGGCCACGCGGCCGGTACGGGGTAGCCGTGCCCGGCGAGGTGGGCCATCAGGTCGGCCTCGCCCCGCGCGTCGGCCCACGCGCCGGCCCCGGCGCGGTAGCGGCGCAGCACCCGCCCGTCGGGCAGCGCGAAGACGTCCGCGGTGCGGCCGGTGCCGAGCAGCTCGCCCGGTGCGCCCGGTGCGCCCGGTGCGCCCGGTGCGAACGGTTCGCCCGGTGCGACCGCTTCGACAGGTCCGCTGGTCGTTTCGGACACGTGGTTCCCCCGTTCCTCGTGCCGGTAGGTACGTCCGGCGCCCCGCCCCGGTTCCCGGCCGGAACCCGGGTGACGCCGCGCCGCCCGCGCGCGACAATGGCCGGATGATCGCCTACGTACCCGGGGACGACGTCGAAGTGCCGCCCGCCGTGGCCGAGTTGGCCGCCGGTGAGCCGGTCGTCGCGGTGTGGCGCAACGAGCTGCACGGCCTGACGTTCCGGCTCGGCGACGGGCCGGGGCGGCGGTTCGTGAAGTGGGCGCCGGCCGGCAGCCCGGCGGACCTCGCGGTGGAGGCCGAACGGCTGGGCTGGGCGCGGCGGTTCACCACCGTCCCGGAGGTGCTCGCGCTGGGCGGCGGCGAGGCCGCGGGCGGCCACTGGCTGCTGACGGCGGGGCTGCCGGGGCGGTCGGCCGTGGACGAGGCGTGGAAGCGGGACCCGGCGACGGCCGTCCGGGCGGTCGGCGCGGGTCTGCGGGCCTTCCACGAGGCGCTGCCGGTGGCCGGCTGCCCGTACGACTGGTCCGCGCCGGGCCGGGTGGCCCGCGCCGCCGCGCTGCGCCGCGACCCGGCCGACTGGCACCCGGACCTGCGCCACCACGGCACCGTGGAGCGGGCGCTGGCGGTGCTCGCCGACCCGCCGCCGGTGGACGTCGAGGTGGTCTGCCACGGCGACGCCTGCGCGCCCAACACCCTGGTCGGCGCGGACGGCCGCCCCTCGGGCCACGTCGACCTGGGCGCCCTCGGCACGGCCGACCGCTGGGCGGACCTGGCGGTGGCCACCTGGAGCACGGTGTGGAACTACGGCCCGGGCTGGGAGCGTCCGCTGCTGGAGGCGTACGGCGTCGCGCCGGACGCCGAGCGGCTCGCCTACTACCGCCTGTTGTGGGACCTGGCGTAGCGGCCGGTGGCACCATGTCGGGTGCCGCCCGACGGCGGGCCGGCGAGCACCAGACGAGGAGTCGGGGACATGGGTCGGAAGTTCGTGGTCAAGGAGCGCCTCTTCGCGGTCGGCGACGACTACTGGGTCGAGGACGAGCACGGCGAGAAGGCGTTCCTGGTGGACGGCAAGGTGCTGCGGATGCGCGACACCTTCGAGTTGCAGGACACCGCGGGCAACACGGTCGCCACCGTCCGGGAGAAGGTGCTGACCGTCCGCGACGCGATGAAGATCGAGAACGCGGACGGGGACGTGGTGGCGACCGTCCGCAAGAAGCTGTTCACCCCGTTCCACGACAAGTACCACGTGGAGCTGGAGAACGGCGGCGAGTACGAGATCCACGGCGACCTGATCGACAAGGAGTACACCGTCAAGGGCGACGGCCACCGGCTCGCCGAGGTCTCCCGCAAGTGGTTCCGGATCCGCGACACCTACGGCGTGGAGATCGAGGACGGCGTCGACGTCCCGCTGATGATCGCCGTCGCGGTCTGCCTGGACCGCCTGGTCGAGCACAACGACTGAGCCTCGGCCCCGTCCGGCCGCCCGCCCCGTGCGCTATGTTGTGCCGGTCCTCGGCACGGGCCGGCGGCCGGACAGGCAGGAGGGGCGGGACGCATGAACGACATCCTTCACCAGCTGGGATACGCGTCCGCGTACGGTGCGGTCGGGCTGGTCCTGCTGCTGCTCGGCGTGCTGCTGGTCGACCTGCTGACGCCCGGCGAGCTGCGCCGGCAGATCTGGATCGAGCGCAACCGGAACGCCGCCGTGGTGCTCAGCTCGGCGCTGCTGGCGATCGGCGCGATCGTGTTCACCGCCGTGATGTCGACCTACCAGGAGTTCGCCAAGGGCCTGGCCGCGGCGGCCGTGTTCGGCCTGTTCGGCCTGGTGCTGATGGCCGTCTCGTTCTGGGTGCTGGACCTGGTGACGCCCGGCAGGCTCGGCGAGCTGCTGGTCGACCGCGAGCCGCACCCGGCGGTCTGGGTGACCGCCTCCACCAACCTGGCCGTGGCGGCGATCGTCTCCGCCGCCATCTACTGACGTCCGCCGGCGGCCGGTCCGGCCGCCACCGCGCGCGAGAGGCCCGGCACCCCCGTCCGAACGGGGGTGCCGGGC
>NZ_JBIVXY010000011.1:54391-106761 GCF_044769485.1 Kitasatospora sp. NPDC090308
CCCCCCCACCCCCCCCCCCCCCCCCCCGCGCCCCCCCCCCCCCCCCCCGCGCCGCGCCGCCCCCCCCCCCCCCCGGGGGGGGCCGGGGCCTCTCGCGCGCGTCCTACAGGAAGGAGTTGATCTGGATGGTCTCGGTCCGGCCGGGGCCGACGCCGATCGCCGAGATCGGGGCGCCCGACATCTCCTCCAGCGCCTTCACGTACGCCTGCGCGTTCTTCGGCAGGTCGGCGAAGGACTGCGCCTTCGAGATGTCCTCGCTCCAGCCGGGCAGGTTCTCGTAGATCGGCTTCGCGTGGTGGAAGTCCGACTGGTTGTACGGGAGTTCCTCGACCCGCCTGCCGTCGATCTCGTACGCCACGCAGACCGGGATCTGCTCCCAGCCGGTCAGCACGTCCAGCTTGGTGAGGAAGAAGTCGGTCAGGCCGTTGACCCGGGTCGCGTAGCGGGCGATCACCGCGTCGAACCAGCCGCAGCGCCGGTCGCGCCCGGTGGTGACGCCGCGCTCGCCGCCGATCCGGCGCAGCGCGTCGCCGTCGGCGTCCAGCAGCTCGGTCGGGAACGGGCCCGAGCCGACGCGGGTGGTGTACGCCTTGAGGATGCCGATGACCCGGTCGATCTTGGTCGGGCCGATGCCCGAGCCGGTGCACGCGCCGCCCGAGGTCGGGTTCGACGAGGTGACGAACGGGTACGTGCCGTGGTCCACGTCCAGCAGGGTGCCCTGGCCGCCCTCCAGCAGGACGACCTTGCCCGCCTTCAGCGCCTCGTCCAGGACGAGGGTGGTGTCGGCCAGGTACGGCTTGATCTTGTCGGCGTAGCCCAGGTACTCCTCGAGCACCAGCTCGGCCGGGATCGCGCGCCGGTTGTAGAGCTTGACCAGCAGCTGGTTCTTGTCGTGCAGCGCCGCCTCGATCTTCTGGCGCAGGATCGACTCGTCGAACAGGTCCTGGACCCGGATGCCGACCCGGTTGATCTTGTCGGCGTAGGCCGGGCCGATGCCGCGGCCGGTGGTGCCGATCCGGCGCTTGCCGAGGAAGCGCTCGGTGACCTTGTCCAGCGTCCGGTGGTACGGGGTGATCAGGTGGGCGTTGCCCGAGATCAGCAGCTTCGAGGTGTCGATGCCGCGCTCGTCCAGGCCCTTGAGCTCGGAGAGCAGCACGCCCGGGTCGATCACCACGCCGTTGCCGATCACCGGCACCACGTTCGGGCTGAGGATGCCGGAGGGCAGCAGGTGCAGGGCGTACTTCTGGTCGCCGATGACCACCGTGTGACCGGCGTTGTTGCCGCCCTGGTAGCGGACGACGTAGTCGACGGAGCCGCCGAGGAGGTCGGTGGCCTTCCCCTTGCCCTCGTCTCCCCACTGGGCGCCAACGAGCACGAGTGCCGGCACAGGCGTACACCCCTTCCGGTTGGGGCATCCTGCGTAGACCGCAGTCTGGCCCGAGATGGACGAAGCCCCTGGCGCAATGGCGCAAGGGGCTCTTGCACCGAGAGATTACCTGAGGAAGGACCGGTCGTGTCGTCGCTGTCCACGCCCGTATCCCGCCCCCCGGAGGACGCCGAGCGCCCCGGGCCGCTGCTGGTGCTGCTCGATCCGTCGGCCCGGGAGGCCGACGGCGAATCGGTGCGGATCGCCAAGGACGTGCTGTGCGGCGGCGCCGACGTGAAGGTCGCGCTGCCCGAGAGCCCGTCCGAGCTGGACCGGGTGCTCGCCCACCGGGGCCGGCGCCGGGCCGTGGTGATCGGCTCCGACCAGGCGCTCCAGCGGGTGCTCCAGGCCCTGCACCGGCAGCGGGAGTTGGACGCCGACCCGGTCGGGCTGGTCCCGGTCGGCGGCCCGGTGGCCACCGCCACCGCCCGGCTGCTCGGGGTGCCCGCCGAGCCGGTGGCGGCGGCCCGCGCGGTGCTGGCCGGCACCGCCCGCCGGCTGGACCTGCTGCTCGACGACGGCGGCGGCGTGGTCCTCGCCGAGGTGCGCTTCACCGGTCCGGGCCGTCCGGGCCGTGGGGGCCCGCACGGCCGGCGGGCGGGGGAGGGCGGCTGGCGTTCGCTATGGGCGAAATTGGCTGCGACCGAGCAGGCGAGCCCCGCCGGCCCGGAGGAACTGCGCATCGAGGCCGACGGCCGGCTGCTGGCCGACGTGCACCAGCGGGTGCGCCACCTGCGGGTGGCCGTGGTCGACGGCGCCATGGAACTCGCCCTGGACCTCGACGGCAGCCCGCTGCGCCACCGGACCGACCGGCTGACCGTCGCCGGGCGCGGCTTCGGCTACGAGGCGGACGGCTGCCCGGTCGGCCCGGTCCGCCACCGCACCTGGACGGTCCGCCCGGCCTCCTGGCGGCTGCTGCTGCCCGCCGCCTGAGCGCCCGCCCCGCCGCTCCCGCGGCCCTACCCGCCCCGCGATCACCCAGCGTGAGCAGGCTCACGTTCGACCCGCCCGTCCACTGTGCGAAAGCCTGATGACAAGGGCGTGAAGGCGGCCACCCGCTGTGCGGAAAGCTGGTAAGAGGCGGTATCTACGCGCGTACCAGGAGGCTGCCATCAGGCCGTTCGCCCCGGCTGCCCTAGACTCGGAGACGTGCCACGTGGTGACGGACGACTCAATCACGACCTGCTCCCCGGCGAGAAGGGCCCCCAGGACGCTTGCGGCGTCTTCGGGGTCTGGGCCCCCGGCGAGGAGGTCGCGAAGCTCACGTACTTCGGCCTCTATGCCCTGCAGCACCGCGGACAGGAATCCGCGGGCATCGCAGTGAGCAACGGCTCCCAGATTCTCGTCTTCAAGGACATGGGACTCGTCTCCCAGGTCTTCGACGAGACCTCCCTGGGGTCGCTGCACGGGCATATCGCCGTCGGACATGCCCGCTACTCGACCACCGGGTCCTCGGTCTGGGAGAACGCCCAGCCGACCTTCCGCGCGACCGTCCACGGCTCGCTGGCCCTCGGCCACAACGGAAACCTGGTCAACACCGCCGAACTCGCGGCGATGGTCGCCGAACTGCCGGGCGAGGAGCACGTCTCCCGCTCCGGCCGGACCGCGGCCACCAACGACACCGACCTGCTGACCGCCCTGCTGGCCGGCCACCCGGACCTCACCATCGAGGAGACGGCCCGCAAGGTCCTCCCCGGGGTGAAGGGCGCCTTCTCGCTGGTCTTCATGGACGAGCACACGCTCTACGCCGCCCGCGACCCGCAGGGCATCCGCCCGCTGGTGCTCGGCCGGATCGAGCGCGGCTGGGTGGTCGCCTCCGAGACCTCCGCCCTCGACATCGTCGGCGCCAGCTTCATCCGCGAGGTGGAGCCCGGCGAGCTGATCGCCATCGACGAGAACGGCATGCGCACCTCGCGCTTCGCCGAGGCCAAGCCCAAGGGCTGCGTCTTCGAGTACGTCTACCTGGCCCGCCCGGACACCACCATCGCCGGCCGCAACGTGCACCTCTCCCGGGTGGAGATGGGCCGCAAGCTGGCCGCCGAGTCCCCGGTCGAGGCCGACCTGGTGATAGCCACGCCCGAGTCCGGCACCCCCGCCGCGATCGGGTACGCGGAGGCCAGCGGCATCCCGTTCGGCTCCGGCCTGGTGAAGAACGCCTACGTGGGCCGCACCTTCATCCAGCCCAACCAGACCATCCGCCAGCTCGGCATCCGGCTCAAGCTCAACCCGCTCAAGGAAGTCATCCGGGGCAAGCGCCTGGTGGTCGTGGACGACTCGATCGTCCGCGGCAACACCCAGCGCGCGCTGGTGCGGATGCTGCGCGAGGCCGGCGCCGCCGAGGTGCACATCCGGATCTCCTCCCCGCCGGTGAAGTGGCCGTGCTTCTTCGGCATCGACTTCGCCACCCGCGCCGAGCTGATCGCCAACGGCCTCTCGGTCGAGGAGATCGGCCGCTCGCTGGGCGCCGACTCGCTGGCCTACATCTCGATCGACGGGATGATCGAGGCCACCAAGCAGCCCAAGGACCAGCTCTGCCGGGCCTGCTTCGACGGCGAGTACCCGATGGAGCTGCCCGACCCGGCGCTGCTCGGCAAGCTGCTGCTGGAGGCTGAAATCGCCGGTGCGGCGAACTCCGGCCACCAGGCCAAGCAGCCCGTCCGCGGCGGCCAGCAGACCAGCGACCTCGACGGCGTGCAGTCGCTGCTGGGTGGCGCCGGCGCGGCGGACGCGCTGCGCCGCCCGTAACCGTGCGCACCGCCCCCGGCGCCGGACGCCGGGGGCACCCCGTCCCGGCCCCGGCCGGGGAGGCAGCACCACCACTTCGAAAGGGCCACACCAGGTGACCAGCAACGAGACCGGGGCGACCTACGCCGCCGCGGGTGTCGACATCGAGGCCGGCGACCGTGCCGTCGAGCTGATGAAGCAGTGGGTGAGGAAGAGCAACCGGCCCGAGGTGGTCGGCGGGCTCGGCGGCTTCGCCGGACTGTTCGACGCCTCCGCCTTCAAGCGCTACGAGCGCCCGCTGCTGGCCACCGCCACCGACGGCGTCGGCACCAAGGTCGCCATCGCCCAGGCCATGGACAAGCACGACACCATCGGCCACGACCTGGTCGCCATGGTCGTCGACGACCTGGTGGTGTGCGGCGCCGAACCGCTGTTCATGACCGACTACATCTGCGTCGGCAAGGTCGTCCCGGAGCGGGTCGCCGCGATCGTCAAGGGCATCGCCGAGGGCTGCACGCTGGCCGGCTGCGCGCTGATCGGCGGCGAGACCGCCGAGCACCCGGGCCTGCTCGGCCCGGACGAGTACGACGTCGCGGGCGCCGGCACCGGCGTGGTCGAGGCCGACGCGCTGCTCGGCCCGGACCGGGTCCGGGCGGGCGACGTGGTGATCGCGATGGCCGCCTCCGGCCTGCACTCCAACGGCTACTCGCTGGTGCGGCACGTGCTGCTGGAGCGGGCCGGCTGGTCGCTGGACCGCCGGGTCGAGGAGTTCGGCCGGACCCTGGGCGAGGAACTGCTGGAGCCGACGAGGATCTACTCGCTGGACTGCCTGGCGCTGACCCGGGCCACCGAGGTCCACGCCTTCTCGCACGTCACCGGCGGCGGCCTGGCCGCCAACCTGGCCCGGGTCATCCCGGACGGCCTGCACGCCCGCCTCGACCGCGGCACCTGGTCGCCGCTGCCGGTGTTCCGCACCGTCGCCCAGGTCGGCGCGGTGCAGACGCTGGAGATCGAGAAGACCCTGAACATGGGCGTCGGCATGGTCGCCGTCGTCCCGCCGGAGTCGGTCGACGCGGTGCTCGCCGTCCTGGAGGACCGCGACGTGGAGGCCTGGCTGCTCGGCGACGTGGTCGAGCGCACCGCCGAGCACGACGGCGGCGCCGCGCTGTACAACTCCTACGAGTCGTTCTGACCCGAGGCACGGTGAGGGGCCCCGCCGCACCGCGGTGGGGCCCTTCGCACGCCCGGCCCGCCCCCGCGCCTCAGCGCGCCGCAGCGGGACGCCGGAGAACCCCGGGGTGCCGCGGCGGGACGCCGAAAACCGGCCCGGCGCTCACGGGGAGCGCTCGGACCGGCCGGGTCGGAGGGCGTTACGCGCGACGACGAGCCGGAGGGGTGTCCTCTTCCTCGTCGTCGTGGTTGTACTTGTCCGCGTACGCCGCGTAGGGGTCGTCCTCGTCGTCGTCCTCGATCGGCTCAGGCTCGATCGCGGTCGACGGAGATACACCCAGCTCATTCGACAGACGGTTTGCGTCGAACCCGCCGCTGTTGTACTTCAGCTCGCGGGCGACCTTCGTCTGCTTGGCCTTGGCCCGGCCGCGCCCCATGGGTCGACCCCCTCAACGGTGGGGCTCACGGCCCCGAGTCTGACACGTGTTGATGATCAGGTCCGGCCTGCCCGAAGTGGGAAACCGTCCCTTGGAGCATTAACGGTACCTGTTTCCGCCGCCGGACGGTACGTCGCCGGTGTGACGTGGCGCGCACCCGAGCCCCCCCGAACCAGGTCCGCCCAGGTCAGAGGGGAATTACGGGGCTTTGGCAGGCTGTCCGACCCAGGGCCGGTCCCGTCGTTCCTGCAGAGATTATCCCCCGAAGGGGGCGCGGTATCGCCCGATCGGGGGACGGACTGAGAATCCGGTTCCACATCGTGATGCGCGGGGCCGGGCGGTGCCGGCCCCGCGCGCACGGGCGGTCCGGGTCAGCCCCGGCGGGCCCCCGGGAGCAGCACCGAGCGCAGCGCGCTGATCTCCCGCATCCGCTTCTCGGCGAGCCGGTCGGCGGCCACCGCGGGCGGGACGCCGTCGGCGGCGGCCCGGGTGAAGATCTCCAGGGTGGTGTCGAAGATCCCCGTCGCCTTGGTCTTGGCCCGGTCGAAGTTGAAGCCCTCGATCTCGTCGGCGACCTGGATCACGCCGCCGGAGTTCACCAGGTAGTCGGGCGCGTACAGGATGCCGCGGTCGGCGAGGTCCTTCTCGACGCCCGGGTGGGAGAGCTGGTTGTTGGCCGCGCCGCAGACGACCGCGGTGCCGGCCGCGCCCAGCGCGGCGACGGTGTCGTCGGTGAGCGCGCCGCCGAGCGCGCAGGGGGCGTAGACGTCCAGCGCGGAGGCCAGCAGGGCGCCGGTGTCGGCCACCACCTCGACCTCCGGGTGGGTGGCCCGGACCCGGTTCACGGCGGCCTCGGAGACGTCGGTGACGACCACGGTGGCGCCGTCCGCGACCAGGTGGCCCACCAGGTAGTGGCCGACCTTGCCGACGCCGGCCACGCCGACCCGCTTGCCGCGCAGGGTGGGCCGGCCCCAGCGGGCCTGGGCCGAGGCGCGCATGCCCTGGAAGACGCCGAAGGCGGTCAGGATCGAGGAGTCGCCGGCGCCGCCGTGCTCGGGCGAGCGGCCGGTGACGAACTCGGTCTCCCGGGCCACCACGTCCATGTCCCGCACGTAGGTGCCCACGTCGCAGGCGGTGATGTAGCGGCCGCGCAGGGACTGCACGAAGCGCCCGTAGGCGCGCAGCAGCGCCTCGTTCTTGACCTTCTCGGGATCGCCGATGATCACGGCCTTGCCGCCGCCGAGGTCGAGCCCGGCGAGGGCGTTCTTGTAGCTCATCCCGCGGGAGAGGTTCAGCGCGTCCTGGAGCGCCTCCTCCTCGGTGCCGTACGGGAAGAAGCGGGTGCCGCCCAGGGCCGGGCCGAGGGCGGTGGAGTGGATGGCGATGATCGCCTTGAGGCCGGAGGAGCGGTCGTGGCAGAGCACGACCTGCTCGTGCCCCTCGCCGTCCCGGTCGGTGCCGAAGACCCGGCTCAGCACGCCTGGTGCGGTGTGCGTGGTGTGTACGTCGGTCACGGTGGTGACTCCAGTAAGGATGGCCCGCGGCGGTGGTGCGGGCGTCTGAGTGGAAGCCTAGCCTCGGGAACACCTTCGAATCCGCCCTTCGGGGGCCCCCGAAGGACAACGACCGAAGCCGTCCGCGCGACACCCTGACGGTTCCCGCGGGCGCGTGCGACGATGCCGGGCGTGACCGTCTGGCGCACGACCGTGCTTCCTCCGTACACCGCGCAGCTGCGGGTCTACGAGCCGCTGGCCGCCTTCCCCGAGCCCGACCGCGCCCGCTGGCAGGCGTACGCCGCCGAGCACGGCCCCGACGCCGAGGGGCCCGGGCAGCCGGTGACCGCGGCGGCGCTGGCCGAGCAGCGGGCCGCGCTGGCGGGCCTGGCGGCCCTGACGCCCCGTCCGCTGCCCGCCCGGGAGGACGGGCGGGCCTTCGTGCGGGCGCTGGACGGGGTGGTCTACGTCTGCCCCTGGACGACCCGGCTGCGCAGCTGGCTGGCGCTCCAGGAGCTGCAGCGGACGCTGCCCGCGCACCTGGTGGACACCGTGCTGCCGCCGGCCCTGCGGACGGCCGCGGAGGCGGACCGGGCGCGGTGGCAGCAGGAGCACCCCGACGCCCGGCCGTGGATCGCCTCCAGCCGCTGGGAGGTGCCGCTGCGCTGGTTCCTGCCGTTCGGCGAGGAGGACCGCCGGCACGTGCCGGCGGGGGAGTATGGCTCGTCGGGGGAGGGCGAGCGGCCGGAGCCGGCCGCGCTGTTCTACCTGACGCCGATGGTGCAGGCCCGCCGCCGGGTGGCCCGGGCCTACCGGCTGCTGCGCAAGGGGGTGCCCCCGGCCGAGGGCTGGGGGAGGGCGCCGGGCGGGCCGCTGGTGGACGGCGCGGAGGAGGTCGGGCGCTGGCTGGAGGAGTTCCACCCGCGCTCGCTGGTCGAGCTGGACTACGGCGGCCTGGCCCGGCTGCTGGGCCCGCGGGAGCTGGCCGAGGAGCGCTCGGTGGGCGAACTGGCGGACGGGCTGGGCGCCCTGCGGGCCGGGGACACCGCGGCGGCGCTGCGGGCCTACGAGGGGCTGACGGCGCGCTGGCGGCGGGTGCTGGCGCTGCGGCAGGCGTCCTGAGCGGGTCCGGGCGGGTCCGGGCGGTGTGAGGACGGTGTAGGCGGTGTGGGCGGTGTGGGCGCGGGGCGGACGGGGGAGGTGACGGGGCGTCAGAAAATTGCCTCTGGCCGAACTCCGGCGCCCGGGGGAGGATGGTCCATACCATTGGCGCGGTTACCGGGACCATGGTCCCGGATCGGGTCAATCCCCACGGAACGTGATACTACTCACCGTTGACGCGAACTCAGACCTATATGCCAAAATGGGACAACCAGCCCAAGCTCACTCAGGCGTGCCGCACCGTGACCGGACGTCACCGCTGCGTGACTGTCCGCTATGGGGTGGTCCGGGGCCTTCCGTCGCTCTTGAACCCGTGAGGGGTCAATTTTGGCGGTTTGGCCGATGGGGCTGGACGGATGGTGTAGTTGTAGACACCAGGACAAGCCGTTCGTCCTATAACCGACTCGGCCCGTCCGTGCCATTTCGGGCATCGGGGGCCAAGGTGCAGAATTTGAAGGATAGAACCGCCCTGGTTCGGTTCTCCCGAGGAGGCCGCTCATGACCGCTCGTACCCCTGACGCCGAGCCCCTGCTGACGCCGGCAGAGGTCGCCACGATGTTTCGTGTGGACCCGAAGACCGTGACCCGCTGGGCCAAGGCAGGCAAGCTCACGTCGATCCGGACTCTCGGCGGCCACCGCCGCTACCGCGAGGCGGAGGTGCGTGCCCTGCTGGCCGGTATTCCGGCCCAGCGCACCGAGGTCTGATCCCCCCGTTCGTACCGGCAGCCCCCCGACTCCGCCGGGTCGGGGCGCGACCGACAGCTTGAGGGCCGCCGCCTTCCGACTCCGCCGGGTCGGAAGGGGTGGCCCTCCGGCATGTCCGGGGCCGGTCCGTGGGGCGGGCGGGGGAGGGGGTGCGGGTGCTCCGGAAGGGGTTCCGGGCGGAATCCGGCATTCCCTTTCGGATGATCATCGCAGGGGGGGCGTAGCCGGGAAAGGAAGTGCAATTTTATATATTAAATCAGGGCGCTTTGTGGAGATGCTCCCGAAGTGGCATCTCAAAAGCCGTTCAGTGACGGTCGTCACAGTCGCGCGCCTTGCGCCGGGCTCCGGAAACGCGATAAGGCCCGGAACCATACGGTTCCGGGCCTTACGCTACTGCGATCCCGACGGGACTTGAACCCGCGACCTCCACCTTGACAGGGTGGCGAGCTAACCAACTGCTCCACGGGACCAGTGTTCTGATCCTCGCCCGCCTGCTCTCGCCTGCGAACAAGACAGACTGTACTGCATGGCGACCCCCCAGGTCGAACCGGCTCCGGAGCCCCCCGGAGCCGGCTCCCGACCCGCCTCAGAGGGTCGCCGCGGCGGCCTCCATCGCCTTGAGGATCCGCTTCTCCGACACCGGGCTCGGCGTGCCCAGCCCCTGGGCGAAGAAGCTCACCCGCAGCTCCTCGATCATCCAGCGCACCGCCCTGATCTCCGGCGACGGCTCCCGGCCCGCCGGCACCCTCGCCAGCAGCTCCCCGTACGCCTGCTGCACCGCCTGTACCTTCACCAGGTTCTGCAGGTCCCGCTGCGGGTGGTTGGGCAGCGCCTCCAGGCGGCGGTCCACCGCCAGCAGGTAGCGCTTCAGGTCGCCCAGGCGCTGCCAGCCCGTCCCGGCCACGAAGCCCGGGTGCACCAGCGAGGCCAGGTGCAGCCGGACGTCGTTCACCGCGGACAGCAGCACCGGGCTGGAAACCGACTTCAGCCGGGTCGACGCCTTGTGGAAGGCGATCAGCGCCGACGCGGTCTTCAGCGTGGTGTCCGCCGACAGCTCGTACAGGTCCGCCCGGACCTTGTCGTACAGCGCCCCGAACGCCTCCGCCTCCCAGACCACCCCGCCGTTGAGCTCCATCAGGCGGTCGGTCGCCGCCGCCACGATGTCCTCGAACAGGGCCGGGACCGACCCGTGCGGGTTGTACGACAGCGCGAGCTTGGCCTGGTTGCCCAGCCGGCCCTGGATCGACTTGGCCGGGGAGTTCACCCGGAGCATCAGCAGCCGGCGGGTGCCCGCCCACATCGCCCGCTGCTGGGCCTCCGGGGTGTCGAACAGCTTGATGCCCACCGAGGCGCCCTCGTCCACCAGCGCCGGGTAGGCGCGCAGCGAGTGGCCCCGGGAGCGCTGCTCGAAGGTGCGCTGGAGGACCGGCAGGTCCTCCGGCCAGGCGGTCAGGCCGGTGCGCTCGATGCCCCGGCCGGAGGCGGCGCTGGAGAGCGTCGCGGACAGCTTCGGCTGGAGTTCGAGCCGCAGCTCCTCCAGGTCCTTGGACTCGGCGAGCTTCCGCTTGCCGTCCACCACCCGGAAGGTCACCTTCAGGTGGTCCGGGATGCGCTCCTCGTCCCACGCCTCCGGCGGGATCGGCAGGCCCGACATCCGGTGCAGCACCCGCTCCAGCGTCGGCAGCAGCGGCTCCTGGCGGTCCGTCAGCTCGCGCATCGCGGCCCGCGCGTAGTCCGGGGCCGGGACGAAGTTGCGCCGGACCGCCTTCGGCAGCGAGCGGATCCAGGCCGTCACCAGCTCCGCCCGCAGACCGGGGATCTGCCAGTCGAAGCCCTCCGACACCACCTGGTTGAGCACCGCCAGCGGGATGTGCACCGTCACGCCGTCCGCGTCGCTGCCCGGCTCGAACTGGTACGTCAGCGGGAGGCGCAGCTTGCCCTGCTGCCAGAAGTCCGGGTAGTCGGCCTCGGTGATCCCGTCCGCCGAGTCGTTGATCAGCATCGACTTCTCGAAGTTGAGCAGGTCGGGCTGGTCGCGCCGGGTCCTCTTCCACCAGGCGTCGAAGTGCCGCCCGGAGACCACGTCCTCGGGCAGCCGGGCGTCGTAGAAGTCGAACAGGGTCTGGTCGTCCACCAGGATGTCCCGGCGGCGGGCCCGGTTCTCCAGCTCCTCGACCTCGTCGAGCAGCTTGCGGTTCTCCGCGAAGAACCGGTGGTGCGTCTCCCAGTCGCCCTCCACCAGCGCCGAGCGGATGAACAGCTCCCGGCACAGCTGGGGGTCGATCCGGCCGTAGTTGACCTTGCGCTGGGCGACGATCGGCAGCCCGTACAGCGTGACCTTCTCGTACGCCAGCACCGCGCCGGCCTTCTTCTCCCAGTGCGGCTCGCTGTAGCTGCGCTTGATCAGGTGCGCCGCCAGCGGCTCCACCCACTCCGGCTCGATCTTCGCGTTGATCCGCGCCCACAGCCGGGAGGTCTCCACCAGCTCGGCCGACATCACCCAGCGCGGCGGCTTCTTGAACAGCCCCGAGCCCGGAAACACCGCGAACCGGGCGCCGCGGGCGCCCGCGTACTCGCGCTTCTCCGCGTCGAACAGGCCCAGGTGGGAGAGCAGGCCGGAGAGCAGCGCCTGGTGGATCCGGTCCGCGTCCGGTTCGCCCTCCTCCCCGACCGGCACGGTGTCCGCCGGCTCGTCGACGGTGACGCCGAGCTGCTTGGCGATGGTGCGCAGCTGGACGTAGACGTCCTGCCACTCCCGTATCCGCAGGTAGTTGAGGAACTCGGACTTGCACATCCGGCGGAACGCCGAGGAGGACAGCTCCTTCTGCTGCTCCCGCACGTAGCGCCAGACCGACAGGTAGGACAGGAAGTCGGAGGTCTCCGACTGGAAGCGGCGGTGCCGTTCGTCGGCGGCCTGGCGCTTCTCGGCCGGGCGCTCGCGCGGGTCCTGGATGGAGAGCGCGGCGGCGATCACCATCACGTCGCGGACGCAGCCGAGGCGGTCGGCCTCCAGCACCATCCGGGCCATCCGCGGGTCGACCGGGAGCTGGGCGAGCTTGCGGCCCAGCTCGGTCAGCCGCTTGCGGTGGTCCTTCTCCTCCGGGTCGAGGGCGCCCAGCTCGTGCAGCAGGTTGACGCCGTCCTTGATGTTCCGGGAGTCCGGCGGGTCGAGGAACGGGAAGGCGGCGATGTCGCCGAGGCCGGCCGCGGTCATCTGCAGGATCACCGAGGCCAGGTTGGTGCGCAGGATCTCGGCGTCGGTGAACTCGGGGCGGGAGAGGAAGTCCTCCTCCGAGTACAGCCGGATGCAGATGCCGTCCGAGGTGCGGCCGCAGCGGCCCTTGCGCTGGTTGGCGCTGGCCTGGCTGACCGCCTCGATCGGCAGCCGCTGCACCTTGGTGCGGTGGCTGTAGCGGGAGATCCGGGCGGTGCCCGGGTCGATCACGTACTTGATGCCGGGGACGGTCAGCGAGGTCTCGGCGACGTTGGTGGCCAGCACCACCCGGCGCTGCGAGGAGCGCTGGAACACCCGGTGCTGCTCGGCCGAGGAGAGCCGGGCGTAGAGCGGCAGGACCTCGGTGGACCGGAGTCTCAGCTTGGTCAGCGCGTCGGCGGTGTCGCGGATCTCGCGCTCGCCGGAGAGGAACACCAGGATGTCGCCGGGCCCCTCGGCCTGGAGCTCCTCGACGGCGTCGCAGATGCCCTGGATCTGGTCCCGGTCGCGGTCCCGGTCGTTGTCGTCCGCGTCGTCGGAGTCCGGCTCGTCGTCCTCCACGAGGGGCCGGTAGCGGACCTCGACCGGGTAGGTGCGGCCGGAGACCTCGATGATCGGGGCGCCGTCGAAGTGGGCGGCGAAGCGCTCCGGGTCGATGGTGGCGGAGGTGATGACCACCTTGAGGTCGGGGCGGCGGGGCAGCAGCTGCTTGAGGTAGCCGAGCAGGAAGTCGATGTTCAGGCTGCGCTCGTGCGCCTCGTCGATGATCAGGGTGTCGTACTGGCGCAGGTCCCGGTCGGTCTGGATCTCGGCCAGCAGGATGCCGTCCGTCATCAGCTTCACCAGGGTGTCCTGGCCGGCCTGGTCGGTGAACCGGACCTTCCAGCCGACCGCCCCGCCCAGCGGGGTGTCCAGCTCCTCGGCGACCCGCTCGGCGACCGTGCGGGCGGCGATCCGGCGCGGCTGGGTGTGGCCGATCAGGCCCTGGACGCCGCGGCCCAGCTCCAGGCAGATCTTCGGGATCTGGGTGGTCTTGCCGGAGCCGGTCTCGCCCGCCACGATCACCACCTGGTGGTCGCGGACGGCGGCCAGGATCTCGTCCTTCTTCTGCGCGACCGGCAGCTCCTGCGGGTACCGGATCACCGGCACCGCCGCCCGGCGGGCGGCCACCCGGGACTCGGAGCGGTCGAAGTCGGAGGCCAGCTCGGTCAGCACCTTCTGCCGGCCCTCGGCCGACCTGACCTTGCGGGTGCCCTCCAGGCGGCGGCCGAGGTGCTGCGCGTCGCGCAGCATCACGCCGGGCAGCCGGGCGGCCAGCTCCGCGAACGTGGGGGCGGGCTGCTGGGCTACGGGAGAACTCACTGCGGGCATCCCTCTAGGTTGCAAAAAGTGGGGGCCGGGGCGCACCTCGGTTTTCGAGCACATCCAGTGTCACAGGCCCGGCGGCCGGACCGCGAACAGCCGGCCCGGCCCGCGCCCGACCCGCCGCCGCCCGGGTCCGGTCGCTGCCGCCCGGCCGCCGCGCCGGTCCCGCCGACACCCGCCCGCTTCCACCCCGTACCCGCCCGTTTCCCCCGGGGCCCGTACTGACTAGCCTTGGGGGAACAGGCTTTCGGGGAATCCACGGGGAAACAGGGGGACGGTCATGGATCTGTGGGGAGACGTCAAGCACCTCGCCGGTGACGTGGTCAAGGTCGGCGAGGACATCGTCATGGCTCCGGCCGAGATCGCGCACTGGGCGCTCGGCAAGATGTTCGGCGACGCCGACGCCGAGCTGAACAAGATCGCCCAGGAGCTGGCCGAGCTGAGCAAGCAGGTCGACGGCCTCGGCCGCGAGGTCAGCGCGGTGCTCGGCGGGCTGACCTGGCACGGCGCGGCCGCGGACGCCTTCATCTCGCACGCGCAGGGCCGGGTCCGCGAGCTGAACTCCGTCGCGGACGAGCTCGGGCAGCTCGGCGACTCGGTCAAGCAGCTCGCCAACGTCCTGTAGCGCCGACCGACCGTCGACCGACCGCACCGCACCGGGCCCGACCGCTACGGGCCGGGCCGACCACAGGGGGAACAACACGATGGCGGGGAACGAGTTCGGCTTCCAGCCGGGCGAACTGCTGAAGATCCAGCAGGACTTCACGCAGGTCAACCAGCGGATGCAGGAGATGGCCGGGCAGCTCGGCCACATCAAGGCGACCGTCGCGAAGGCGGCCGCCACCGACGTGTTCTCGGGCGGGATCATGGGCGTCCTCGGGGCCGGCCCGATCCTGGCGGAGGTGGCCCGGGACGTGCAGGCCATCAACGCGCGGGCCGAGGCGCTGATGAAGACCAAGGAGAAGCTCACCAAGGAGCTGGGCGAGGACGCGGCCAAGATCAAGCAGCTGATCACCTCGTACGAGGAGGTCGAGCGGAAGATCGCCGAGGACCTCAAGCGCAAGCACTCCGAGGAGAGCAAGCCCAAGTCGCCCGGCACCGGGATCGACAGCGTCGACAAGGGCAAGGGCGGCGCAGGCAGCGGCGGCAGCGGCGGCCACACCGGGCAGCCCTCCTCGCCGCACACCGGGACCGACGGCGGCGGTGGCGGGACGGGCGGCAGCGGCGGCCACGACACCAGCGGCAACGACGGCTCCGGGATCGTCAGCGGCCCCGGCGGCAAGCACGACGGCCCGAAGCTCAAGGACCGCTCGACCGGCGACTGGAAGACCAGGATCGTCAACGGCAACAGCTGGGACGCCTGGTCCGACCACCGGCACCCGCGCAACGGCGAGGGCGGCGGCGCCAAGGCCCAGCCCAAGCTGGACGGGGTCTCCGACGAGCGCAAGGCGATGGTGGAGCGGGCGATGGAGCGGGTCAAGCGCAAGCTCGGCTACAGCCAGGGCGCCGTCACCAACGGCTACCGGGTCGACTGCTCCGGCTTCCTCTCCGCCGCCTGGGGCCTGCCCGGCCCCGGCACCACCACCGGCCCGCTGATCAGCGAGTCGGCCGGCATCGCCCACCACATCGCCCGCAAGGACCTCCAGCCGGGCGACGCCCTGGTGGTCCACCACACCAGCGGCGACCACGAGCAGCACGTGGTGCTGTTCGGCGGCTGGGCGGACGCGGCGCACACCCGGGCGATCATCCTGGAGGACTCCGGCAGCCAGGGCTGCGTCTCGCACGAGGAGCCGATCTCCAAGCTGGCCGAGTACACCCCGATCCGCAAGAACGGGATGTGACCCGCCGCCGGGGCGCTCCTCCCGGACGACCGGCCGTCCGTTCGGCCGGACAGGAGCGCCCCGACACGTGCCCCGACGCGTGCCCCGACGCGTGCTCCGAGACGTGCCCGGGCGGCCGGGGGCGGTGTCGGGGCACCGGGAACCGCGGGCCGTCCGGTTAGGGTGGGCTGATGAACCAGCAGCAGCGGCCGGGATTCGAAGCGGACCCGACGGAGGTCCACCCGGTGGCCCGGGTGCTCTTCGCGGTGGTCGGCGCGGTCCTGATCGTGGTGGGCGTGGTGCTGCTGGTGCTGCCCGGCCCGGGGATGCTGCTCCTGCTGGCCGGCATGGTCCTGGTCGCCCGCGCGGTGCCCGCCTTCGCCCGCTTCGTGGAGCCGGTCCGGGTCAAGGCCATGCAGGGCGTCGAGGCGAGCGTCGCCTCCGGCTGGCGGATCGCCGGCTCGGTCCTCGCCGGACTCGGCCTGATCGCCGCGGGCGTCGTCGCCGGGCTGGTGCCCTCGCTGCCGATGGCCGGCTGGGCGACCGGGTCGAGCCTGATCCTGTCCGGCCTGATCCTGCTCGGCCTGCTGGCCTGGAGCTACCGCCGGGTGCACGGCCCGCGCCGCTGAGCAACCGCGCGGTGCCGCCCGGCCCGCTACCGGGCCGCTGCGCGGGTGCCGTCCCGTCAGCGCAGCAGGCGGAAGGCGAGCCGGGCGGCCGCGCGCAGCGGCAGGGGCGGGCGGGGAACGGCGAAGGCGGCGCGCAGCGGGGGGTCGAGGAGGGCCGCGGCGAAGGCGGG
Organism: Kitasatospora sp. NPDC090308; assembly: GCF_044769485.1. Taxonomy (NCBI): domain Bacteria; kingdom Bacillati; phylum Actinomycetota; class Actinomycetes; order Kitasatosporales; family Streptomycetaceae; genus Kitasatospora; species Kitasatospora sp. NPDC090308. The sequence goes on from NZ_JBIVXY010000011.1 coordinate 70,706, forward strand.
GGCGTGGCGGGCGAGCGGGCCGGGGAGGCGGGCGGCGAAGACCGGTGCGACGGCCCGCCAGAGCCGCCGGCCGGCCTCGCTGGGGGCGAACCGGGCGGTTTCGAACTCCCGCATCCAGGCGGCGGTCTCGGCCAGGGTGGGCCCGGGGAGCGGCGGCAGGCCGAGTGCTCCGGCGAGCGCGGCGGCGAAGGCGGCGGCCGCCTCGCGTTCGGCGGCGGTCCCGGCCGCGTACGTGACCGGGCAGACGGTGAAGCAGGCCAGCACGTAGCGCATCAGCTCCGCGTCCACGCCGGGGAGGCGGTGCAGCGCGGCGAGCGCGGCGACGGTCTCCCGGCCGGCCTGGCTGTCCACGCCGTGGCCGATCAGGGCGAACATCATGGCGCCGGTGGCCTTCGCCCTGGCCTTCGGCGCGGACGCCAACTTCCCGGTGCCGGACAGGACTTCGGCGATCTCGGGGACGGCGAAGGTGCGGACGAAGCCGAGCGTCAGGCCGACCCGGGCGCGCTGCGGGCGCCGGTGCAGGACCAGGGCGGCGAAGGCGTCCCTGGCCGGTGGCGGCGGGGTGGTCACGGGAGGGGTTCCAGCGCCCGGTCGAGCAGCGGGGAGCGCAGGTAGCAGGCGACCAGCACCAGGTGGGCCCGCTCCTCGGCCGGGTCGGTGTCCAGGCCGGGCAGCGCGGCCTGCTCCTCGCGGGGGCGGGGCGGGGTGCCGGCGGCCAGGGCGGCGACGGCGGAGCGCAGCGCGGCGGCGACCACCAGGGCGTCCCGGTGGCTCCGAGCGAGCGAGGCCCGGCCGGCCAGCCGCCGCGCGGCGTCCACGGCGGCGGGGTCGACGAACGGACGGAGCGTCAGCTGGCCGTCGCGGATCTCCAGCCCGCGCCGGGTGGTGCGCCACTCCAGGTCGCGCAGGGCGGCGCGTTCGCGCCAGGCGGGGGAGGGCGGGCCCTCCAGGGCGAGGCGGCGGTCGGCGCGGTAGACCAGGTCCCAGAGCGGGCGCAGGGCGCGGAAGTCGCGGCGGCGGGCGGCCCAGGCGGCGCCGGCCGGGCCGGCGAAACCGCAGGTGATGCCGATCGCGCCGAGGGCGGCGAAGGCCGGGCCGAGGGCGGTGCTGAGCCACTCGGCACCGCCGACGCCCGCGTACGCGAGGGCGATCGCGGCGAGCTTGCACAGCACGTAGCCGCAGGCGGTGAGCGCGCCGAGGGCGAGCAGCCGGATGCCGCGGCGCAGCCAGCCCTCGGGGAGCCGGGCGGCGTGGCCGAGGCAGACCCGGCCGATGTCGATCAGCGCGTAGGCGAACAGGCCCTGGTAGAGCGCCAGGAACAGCGCGGTGGCGGTGCGCGGGGCGAAGGTGGTGTCGAAGGTGAGCGGCGTCTCGGGCCGGTACGGGCCGCCGGCCAGGAAGAGCGCGGCCAGGACGGGGACGAGCGCGGCGAACACCGCGGCGCGGCGGCGCACCAGCTGCCGCAGCCGGTCGTCCAGCGGCGCCCAGATCAGGGCGCCGGCGCGCTCCTCGGGCGGGGTCCAGACCAGGGCGAGGACCACGGCGGCGGCGGAGAAGCCGACGATGCCGAGGTAGACGAACAGGGTGGCCAGGTTGCCGACGCCGGTGAGGTGCCCGACCGCCCGGTACAGCAGCGGGGAGGCCAGCAGGAAGGCGGTGGCCGGGGAGGCGATCGCCAGGGCGACCACCAGCAGCCCGAACGACGGGTCGCGCCGCCAGGCCCGCAGCTTCAGTGCGGCGACCAGCCAGGCGGCGCTGCCGATACCCAAGTAGACCAGGTTGTACGGCAGTTCAGACATGCTGTCCTTTGCGGTGCTCCAACGCGGGGGCGAGCTGCGAGGTGGTGCCGGCGCCCGGGGCGAGCACCAGGAGGCGCATCAGCTCGGCGCCGAGCACCTCGGCCTCCTCCTCGGCGGCGTCGTCGTAGTGCGAGCGGCCGAGCACCAGCCGGAGCATCTCCGGGTCGATGGTGGGCAGTTCGACCCGGGCGGTGTCCGGGTCGAGCAGCGCGGGCTCGGTCAGGTGGCCGCACAGCAGGTGGGCCAGTTCGTGGCAGACGATGTGCGCCCGGTGCAGTCCGGAGGTCTCCTGCTCGACGTGGACGACGTCCTCGGCGGGCAGGCGCTCGACGAAACCGGAGGGCTCGCCGACCCGCATCCGGCGCGGGGCGATCCGGATCGGACGCCCCAGGTGCGCCGAGACCGCGTCGCACAGCTCCTCGACGGTGCTCAGCGGCGGCAGGCGCAGGTCGCGCGCGACCGCCCGCATCCGGCGCCGGGTCCGGCCCAGTCCGCTTCCCACACCCCGCACGTCGACCCCTTCCGGCAGCCGCCAGTGTCCCAGCGGCACCTGCTGGCGCTCCGTCACGTCACCGGGCCGGCCTCGTCCGGCTGCCCGTCGGTCAGGCCCACGGCCCGCCGCAACTGCTCCACAATAGTGAGTGCGGCGTCCTGCATCTCCGGCGGCAGCCCGGCCGCCCGCATGGCGATCCGCTCGACCCTGGCGTCCCGCAGCGCCTCGATCTTGCGCAGGTCCTGCTCCACCGCGCGGGCGGTCTCCGAATCGGAGAAGTAGTCGAGCGGGACGCCGAAGAACCGGGCGATCCGGACAGCGTTCTCCAGGCTCGGCTTCTGGGAGCCCTTGCGCAGGTTGCCGATGTACGTGCCGCTCAGGCCGGTGCCTTCGGCGATCTCACTGTCCCGCCAGGGACGGCCGAGGTCCTTGGGGTAGATCACCGCTATCAGGCGCCGGAAGCGGCTGGCGAAGTCCGGGACTTCGGCGCGGGGGGTTTCCTGGGGCATGTGCCGGATCATAGAGGCTCCTTACCCCCGGGCGTATCCCTCGTCCGTCCTGTTCTGCACGATCGTTGGGGAATCGGTGCCCGAACCGTGGCGGTCGGCCGTCCGACGCTCCGGGCCGTCGTTGAAAAATCCACGATAGTTGACACACCGTGGACTCGGTCGGCAGGATCGGCATCCGGATGCTCGGGCGCCGTTGCCCCACGGGGGTGGGCAGCGGCGCTCGGTTGTTCGGCTGCCCGTCGCGGCGCCCTCCGCCCGGCCGTCGGTTTTGCCCTCTGCTTTACCGTCCGTTCTGTCGCGCTTTTCCGTCTCCCTTCCTGCGGGAGTGCCGCGGACGCGGAATCGGAGCGAATTCCTCCGCTACTTCCGCGCCATCTGACGTTTCCCGCAACGTTGTCGGGGTCGGATACGCTTCGCGCGTTCGCGCCCGGCGGCATTCCTGTCGGCCAATCAGGGTGCCCGTTCCGAAAGGCCGCGCAGCCGATGGCACCCCGCCTCTCCGTCGTCGTCCCGGTGTACAACGTCGAGCGCTACCTCGCCGCCTGCCTGGACTCGATCGCCGACCAGACCTTCAGCGACCTCGAGTGCGTCATGGTCGACGACGGCTCCACCGACACCAGCGCCGCCATCGCCGAGCGGTACGTCGCCCGCGACCCGCGGTTCCGACTGGTCCGGCAGGAGAACCAGGGGCTCGGCGCCGCCCGCAACACCGGCGTCCGCCACCTCGCGCCCGGCACCCGCTACCTGGCCTTCGTCGACAGCGACGACGTGGTGCCGCCGGACGCCTACCGGCTGATGGTCGACACCCTGGACGCCACCGGCTCCGACTTCGCCACCGGCAACGTGCTGCGGCTGCGCACCGCCGGGCTGGAGCCCTCGCACGTCCACGTCCGCCCGTTCGCCGAGACCCGGCTGCGCACCCACGTCAGCGAACTGCCCGGCCTGGTCACCGACCGCACCGCCTGGAACAAGGTCTACCGGCGCTCCTTCTACGCCGCCGCCGGCCTGGACTACCCCGAGGGCATGCTCTACGAGGACGCCCCGGTCAGCGTCCCGCACCACTTCCTCGCCGAGAGCGTCGACGTGCTGTCCGAGCCGATCTACCACTGGCGGATCCGCGAGGACGGCGACAGCTCGATCACCCAGCGCCGCACCGACCCGCGCGGCCTCGCCGACCGGGTCCGCTCCATCGAACTCGTCCGCGCCTGGCTGCTCGACCGGCCCGAACCCGTCTTCCGCGAGCACCTGCGGGCCTACGACCACAACACCCTGGTCGAGGAGATCCCGATGTTCTTCTGGACCGTCCCCGACGGCGACCAGGAGTACCGCTACGCCTACCACCGCCACGTCACCCGGCTGGTCAGCGCGATAGGGGCCGACCGGATCGACGCCCTCCCGCCCTTCCTGCGCCTCAAGTACCGCCTGACCGTGGCCGGCCGGGTGCACACCCTGGCCAACGTCCAGCGGATGCACCGGCGGGTGCGCAACACCCGCAAGGCGATGCGCCGCCGGTAGCGGCCGTCCCGCCGCCGGACGCACTCACCGCCGCCGACGCGATCCGCATCGCCGACGCCGACGGGCTGGACGCCGTCACCATGCGCCGGGTCGCCCAGGAACTCGGCCTCTCCCCGATGGCGCTCTACACCTACGTCCCCGGTAAGGCCGAACTGCTCGACCTGATGCTGGACACCCTCTACGCCGCGATGCCCCGCACCACCCCCGCCGACCCCGGCTGGCGCGCCCGCGCCGCCGCCGTCGCCGACGACAACCGCGCCCTGTACGCCGCCCACCCCTGGACCGCGGCCGTCCCGACCACCCGCCCGCCGCTCGGCCCCGGCCTGATGGCCAAGTACGAGTACGAGCTCTCCGCCCTCGAAGGCACCGGCCTCGACGACGTCCGCCTCGACGCCGCCCTCACCCACCTGCTCGGCTTCGTCCAGACCTGCGCCCGGATGGCCGCCGACGAACGCGCCGCCCAGCAGGACAGCGCGATGAGCGACCGACAGTGGTGGGAGGCCAACGCCGACCTCCTCGCCCGCGTCCTCGACCCCACCCGCTACCCCGTCGCCACCCGCGTCGGCACCGCCGCCGGCCAGGCCCAGGGCGGCGCCTACCACGCCGACCGCGCCTACGAGTTCGGCCTCCCCCGCATCCTCGACGGCCTGGCCGCCCTGATCGAACCGCCGACCCGCTAGGGCGCGCACGCGGCCGCGATCGCCCCGGCGAGCCGCCTCCCCGGGAGGAGACTCCGGCCGAACGCGACCCCGCCCGGACGCTCCGGGGGCGGGCGGGCCGCAGTCCATCCCGTGCTGGGGAAGGTTCGGGTCGGCGGGCCCGTCAGCCACGACGCCGAGCCCCACCGGGACCGCGGCACCGTCGAGGGCCTGTTCAACAAGCCGAAGCCTCGGCGGGGCACGGCCTCGCAAGCTCGGACCGTACTCGGTGGGCCGATCGACGGTTCCAGGGTCGGCCCGGGGGTGGAGGGGCCGCAGCGTCTCCGCATCCCGAGCCGGAGCGGAGGGGATCGGACGGTCCGGACAACGCGAGAGGCCCCGGAGCCTGTGCTCCGGGGCCTCTCGTTCGAACTGTGGCCAGGGCCGGGGTCGAACCGGCGACCTTCCGCTTTTCAGGCCAAGCCGGGGCGGTGAGATGCCCCAGTTTGGGTGATTCTGCCATCCGTGGAAGGCTGCCGTCGGACGCCATCGTTCGGGTCGGTTGGCGTCAGCGTTGGCGTCAACCGGCGCGTGGGCGGATCAGTGGTTCAGGAACGGCCAGGGGTAGGCGTGGGCGTTCTGTGAGCCGAGGTAGGGTGCGAGGTTCTGCCGGCTGGGTGGCGGGTCGGGCGGCAGGGCCACACCAGCGATCACTGGGTCGATGGAGGCGGCGTGCGACTCCGCCCAGCGAAGCCACTCGATGGTCGCGTCGCTGGGGGTACCGGTGGCGCTCTCGCGTACCGCGGCGCAGAGGGCGCGGATCTCGTTGGCCGTCCGCCGGGTTTCCAGTTGCTGTTCGAGCGCCTTGATCCTGTGGTCGCGGATCAGCCTCTGGTGAGCTTCGTCAACGGCTTCGAGCCAGCGCTGTTTCCGTAGCTGCTCTGCTTGCTCGGCCTGGATCCGCTTCTCTTCGGCCCGTTCAGCCCGCTTCTCGATGGCTGCGAGGAGGTGGCCCAGGCGGGATTCGAGGGTCCAGCGCGTCCCGTCCGAGCAGTCGTACTGGCGATATCCGTAGGTTTGGTCATGACCAGGAGCGTCGATCATGAGCCGTCCGTCGGGCACGTGGTCGTACTTCGGGATGCGCTTGCGCATCCACGCCGGCTCGCGCTCGGCGTCGCGCAGCTCCCTGGCCGTCGGCTCATGCGGTTGCTTGGTGGTGCGTTCGCAGATCTCCAGCGGGAACGCATGCCCCTTCACGGTGATCACGACCGCGCTCCTTGGCTCGTCCCGTCGCCGGGATGCCTCTATCGGGCGAGCCTCCACTGTGTAGCCCCGCTGCTCGGCCTCGCTGAGGAGGCCCTGCATGATCCGCAAGGCCCGGTCGACGAGCGGCCTGGAGACATGGATCGGTATGACCCCCTGCTGTCCACGAGTGTCGGCCGTTCCCGTTTGGCGTCGCCCGAGAGCCTTGCGCGTAGCGGTGATCAGGGGGTGTGCATGCGCGAGATCGGCAGGTACCTCGACGACTGGCACCGGCGGGGGCGGTGGAGGCTCCTTCGCGGGGTCGACGAGCCGCAGCTTGAGGTCCCCCTTCTCACGACCGGTGAGTCTCAACTTCTGCCCTGGTGGCAGGAGGTCGTTGTTGACCGCGTGGTAGAACGCCCTGGTCCACCGACCACGGGTCATGACGCCTGGGTCCGGAACGGTGATGTTTCCGTCGGCGACTTCGAGTCGGCGAATCAGCTCGGGCCCGTCGGCCGGGGCATCCTTCGCCGTATCCGGGTCACGGGCGTTGCGCTGGGCCTCGCGTTCGACCTCCTCCGGGTGCCGTCCGTGCTTCAGGTAGTACTTGCCCTGCTCGGTGACGGCCGCGGTCTGGACTTGATAGCCCTGCTTCGTGATGGAGAACTTCCGCTTGACGAGCTTCCGCTGCTCGAGAGCCCACAAGGTGGTCGACTTGTGTGACTCGATCTCGGCACCAGGATTGGCGGCGACCCAGCGCAGCAGTTCGGCCTGGATCTCGGTTGGAGCCAGTGAGGACTTCACCTGCCGCACCATACGGAGAAGCTGGGGCAGCGGACGACTTCCGACTAGCCTGCGGAGCGAGCCAGGGTGGTATCGGGGCGGTGTCCGTGTGCTGCGACATGGCGCAGCGCACGGACACCGATCACCTCTGGAGGTGACGTATCGCAGGGGCAGCTGTGGTCACGCCTCGGCGATGACTTCCTCAGCAGAGATGTCCAGCTTCACCTCGCTGCCGAGAGCCTCGGCGATTGCTTCGAACTCGGCAAGGGCTGCCTGGAGGTCTTCCACGATCTCCTGCGCAATGACTTCGGGGGGGAGCATGCTGTCCGCATCGTCGAGCGCGGGGTCCTTCAGCCAGGTGATGTCGAGGTTGACCTTGTCGCGGGCGATGAGCTCGTCATACGTGAAGCGCTTGAAACGGCCGTCCTCGGTCTCCTTGCGAGCCGAGCGGTCGTCCGGCTTGTACGCCTCGATGAAGTCGGCCAGGTCGGCGAGGCGCAGAGGGTGCTGCTTGAGTGTGAAGTGCATCCCGGTACGGAAGTCGTACACCCAGACATCTGAGGTGTTGGGGACGTCGTCGGATCGCGGGGGCTTCTTGTCGAGGAACAGGACGTTGGCCTTGACGCCGCCGGCGTAGAAGATGCCGGTGGGCAGGCGCAGGATCGTGTGGAGGTCAAACTCCTGGAGGAGACGGCGCCGGATCTTCTCACCAGCCCCGCCCTCGAACAGCACGTTGTCGGGCAGGACGACAGCTGCGCGGCCGTCCATCTCCATAAGCGACATGATGTGCTGCAGGAAGTTCAGCTGCTTGTTAGTGGTCGTCGCGCGGAAGTCCGAACGGTCGTATGTGATGTCCTCGCGGTCGCTTTTCCCGTCTGTTCCCACGACCGTGATCGCTGACTTCTTGCCGAACGGGGGGTTCGCGAGGACGAGTGAGGCCCGGCGGGAGGGAGCCTCGGCGAGCGCGTCGCTGGTGGAGATGAGGGAGTCTCCATCGGCTTCGCCGATGCCGTGAAGCAGCATGTTCATCGCGGCGAGACGAGCAGTTCCGGGGACGAGCTCGTTGCCCCAGATACTGCCCTGGCCGAGCGCTAGACGCTGCTCGCGGGAGAGATCCTTGAGGTGGTGTTGGCGAATGTAGCTGTGTGCGGCGATCAGGAAGCCAGCGGTGCCGCAGGCCGGGTCTGTGATCCGGTCGTCCGGGCGTGGCTGCATCACTTGCACCATGGCGTCGATCAGCGGGCGGGGTGTGAAGTACTGGCCAGCGCCGGTCTTGGTGTCTTCGGCCCCCTTGGCGAGCAGGCCCTCGTAGGCGTCGCCCTTGAGGTCGGCGCCTTCCATGACCCAGTCAGTCTTGCCGATCAGGTCGACGACCAGCTTCTCGAGGAGGGCGGGCTCCGTGATGCGGTTCTGGGCCTTGGCGAAGACAGTGCCCAGAGTGGTGCCAGGGTGCCTGCCAAGCTCGGTGAGGATCCTGCGGTAGTGCGCCTCCAGTTCCTCGCCACGCTTGGAGACGAGCGACTGCCAGTCGAAGGTAGGCGGGACAATCGGATCGGCGGTCTCCTGGGCGAACGGGTCGGCAGCCAGCTCGTCGGCCATCTTGAGGAAGAGCAGGTACGAGAGCTGCTCGACGTACTCGATGGTTGACAAACCGTTGTCACGCAGGACGTTGCAGTAGTTCCAGAGCTTGGCGACGAGCGAGTTGGTCTGTGCTGCGGAATTGGTGGGGACGGCTGTGCTCATCAGAGCTCGAACTCCTGCTGAGTGGCGTTACTGGGCAGCGATGTGGTTCCGGGTGGGGTCAGGGATGACGCGCCTGCGATGACAGCAGCCCGCTTTCGTGGGCGGCGGGCGCTAACGGACTTACCCTTGGCACTCATCTCCCGTTCGGTCCGGATTCTGTCTAGAAGTACGGATGCGGGCTCGTCGTTGGGATCCTGCGCCGCGAGAGTGCCGTTAATGGCCTGCCGGAGGATGGAGCGCCGAAGAAGTCGGCTGCGGGTAACTGCGTTTTGTAGCGCGACCTGAGCGACTTGGGTGTAGGCCTCCCAAGCATCGGCATCGTCCACAAGTACTTCCTGGGCCGCGAGTGGCGGCACGGGAATTTTGATACCCTTCACTTTAGAAGTGTTAAGTGTATGCAGGCCGCTCGTCGACCTGGAAACTTCCCGAAGCTGGTCAATGACGAGTGGAGAGTTCCAGACTAGCTCCAAGTACCTGGGCAGGAGTCGTTCACCAGGCCGAACTCGAATCAGGTGATTCTGGTGGACGGCGTCCGGAATCTCTCCACGCCAGGTGGCGGCGCGTCCAATCTGATCAGGGCTGCCATTTCCCTCCACGACAAGGAGATCGCCGCGCTCCAATCTGAAACGCTCCAACTCGCCCTCAAAAAGCTCAATTTGGTGGATCTCGTCCAGCTGGAGGCTCCCGCGAGCGACGTTGGCCACGCGTAGGAATGGAAACGGGTTTTGGGCGGGACGCCGCTTCTGCTGCTTCTGGATTCCACCACTCACCTCGGCAACCTCTGACACCAGGCTGAGATTGCCCCGAATGGTGCGCCCGTTGAGGCTGCCTCGCGCCACGGAGTTGAGCACTGACGCCCAAACATGGCTAGAACGCTTCAAGCCCCGACTGATGCTTGCTTCTGCCGCGTCAAGGCGGGAGAGATGGCCTTCGAGCGCCTCAACGATGCGGTGCTGTTCCGTAAGCGGCGGAACGGCGATCTGCACCTTCTCCAAGTTCTTCCTGGAGATCCGCCTTCTGGTCGTGCCGGTCTGAAAACTGTGGATCTGCTCTCGCACTTGCGGAGAGCTGATGGCCCACATGAGCCACCGATTGTCGACCCCATGGCGGCCAGGCCTGATGATGCAAACATCGACCACGGTCACCGCAGGTCGGTCTGAGCCCAGATAGATGCACGACCGGCCCAGAGGGTCCGGCATTCGGGCAACGAGAATATCGCCGCCCTGTATGAAGGTGCATCGAAGATCGTCGGCCTTAGCCAGGGTCAGTGACCGATTACTTCGATCACGAAAGTATCCGTCCCCCACGTCTGCAAGCTGAACAAGTCGGACTTCCCCGTCGGGATTCTGGTCCTTGCTTTCTACCCAGTCGCCGTCTTTAAAGATGCCATCCGGGGACACGAGATCCGCCAGCGAAGCGAGGCACCACCCCGTCGGGAGTTCCGTGTTACTCAAGCCAGTTCTCGATTCAGCTCATTCAGGAGGTCGTGCGGGTCGCGCCCCGGGAAGGCCAGGGCCAAGCCCCTGCCGCCGCCTCGTGCGGTGAAGGGTTCGGCGCGGAAGTCTGCTGGAGCGATGCCGACGTCGTTGGCTACGACGTCGCGGATGGCATCCAGCCACCACAGCTGCTCGTCCGTGAACTCCGCTCCTGCCTGCCGTTGCCGCAGCAGCCAGCCCTCGAAGCGCTCGTCTACGGTCTCACGGTAGGGCCTGAGCTCCGAATCCACGCCGAGCTCGTACCGAATCAGCGAGATCAGGTCGGGCACGCCTGCGTCCCTGCCCGACCGGTGGCTGGCATGGCCGAGATCCTCGTAGTAGGTCCACAGGACCTGCGGCGTCCAGGCGAAGTCGGGACGGCGGATCTGGTCAGCCAGTTCCTTCAACGCCGCGAACGCTTCGGTGGGGCCTACCGAGCGCGGGCTGGTGAGCGCGATGGAGACGGCGGCAATCTTGTCGCGCTCTTCCTTGAGTAGGCGGCTCCACCGGTCGACCTCCTCCCGCGCGCGCTCTTCCCGAGGAATCGCTTGGACCTCGGTCACCGAGACCGCGGTGGTCTCGTCCATCACGTAGTCCTTGTCGCGTCGGATCTCGATAATCAGCTTCCGCAGGTCGGGGCTGGCGGTGAGCGGAGCGATGGCCTGTAGCAGCTCCTGGCGGGCCACCTTCTCGCCGACTTCTTCCTGGCGGTCGGGAGCGGCTGCCCTGATGATGTCGCCCGCGATCTCGGACAGTGCGCGGCCACTGGCGGCCTGGGTGAGCTGATCCCGCTCGCGATCGTTGAGTTGCTGGTTGAGGCGGGCCAGGCGGCCAGCGAGGATCTCCGCTTCCGAGGTGCTGATCGACCTTGTGCCGGCCTTGTCGAGAAGCTTGGCCAGCGAGATCTGGCGCTCCCCAGCAGGGACGAGCGGGCGGGCGTCAACGAGCGGCGAGTCGGTGACGCCCACCGCATCGACGAGGACAAAGTGATCCTTGCGGACCCGCTCGTCGCTGTCTGGGGTCACCTCGCGGAGCTCGGTCGCGGGAATCGTTCGGGCACCGCGACCCTTCATCTGCTCGAAAAGGACCGCGCTGCGGACCTCCCGCAGGAAGATCACACATTCCAGGGCCTTGATGTCCGTCCCAGTGGCGATCATGTCGACCGTGACGGCGATCCGCAGTCGCGGGGACGTCCGCATTTCGCGGATCAGCTCGTTGGGATCATCGCCGGCTTGGCGGCTCTTGTAGGTGATCTTCTTGGCGAAGTCGTCGCCACGACTGAAGACCTCCTTGGCCTGGCCGAGGACGTCCTCGGCGTGGTCCTCGCCGACCGCGAAGATCAATGTCTTGGGGACCTCGCTACGGCCGGGAAACCAGCTCTGCCAGTTGTCCCTGTACGCGGTGAGCACGGCTCGGATCTCGTCGATGGCCACCACCGAGCGTCCGATCTGACGGGTGGTGTAGGTGAAATCGTCCTCCAGCTCCTGGTAGCGCTGGTGCCGGGTCTTGCGGTCCCGGATCCTGACCGTCGTCCCTTGGTCTATGGTCGCGCCGCCGTTCTCCCGCAGGTCCGTATGCATGCGGACAACATCGAAGTCGACGTTCACGCCGTCTGCGACGGCTTGCGGATAGGTGTACTCGGAGACGAGGTTCCGGCCGAAGAAGCCAAGGGTCTGCAGCGTCGGGGTAGCGGTAAGCCCCACCAGGTGGGCGTCGAAGTATTCGAGAACCCCGCGCCACAGGCCGTAGATGGACCGGTGACACTCGTCCACGATGATCAGGTCGAAGGACTCGATCGGCACAGCCGGGTTGTACCCGACCTCGACGGGCCTCTCAGCGGCGTACGACTGCTCATATGCAGCATCGTCGTTCGCCTCGTCGGCCGGGTCATCGTCAACAAGTTGCTCGCCGGTCAACAGTCGGTACATCTTCTGGATGGTGCAGACCACCACCGCAGCGGTGTCCTGCAGGCCGGCGGCGCCCAAGCGTTCGACGTTGTAGATGTCGTAGAACCTGCGCCCGTCATCTGGGGTCGGGAACCTTCGGAACTCGTCCAGCGCCTGCTTGCCCAGGTTATTGCGGTCCACTAGGAACAGCACTCGACGGGCGCGGGCATGCTTCAGGAGCCTGTACGTCTGGGCGACGGCGGTGTAGGTCTTGCCAGCGCCGGTTGCCATCTGGATAAGGGCCCGCGGCTTGTCCACAGCCAGCGAGCTCTCCAAACCGGTGATCGCCTCGATCTGGGCTGGGCGCAGGCCGTCCCGCATCAGGGTCGGCATCTCGCGCAGAGCTGCGCGGAACGTGGGCGTCCCGGGGTGCTCATCGACGCGTCGCATCCACGCGGCGATGGTCTCCGGCCTGTGGAAGGCGAACACTTCACGGGAACGCGCGTCGGGGTCGAGACGGTTGATGAAGTACGTCTCCGTGCCGGTAGTGGCGTATCGGAACGCAAAGGGCTCGTCCTCGCGCCACACCGCCAGCCGGTGTTCCCTGAGCACACCGCCGGCGTACCGGTCGTTCTGTGCAACCGCGCTCGCCAGGTGAGTTCCCTCGCGCTTGGCCTCGATGACGCCGACGATGCACCCGTTGACGTACAGCACGTAATCGGCGCGGCCGTTGGCGAGCGTGAACTCTCGCACCGCCACACCTTGGTCGGCCATCGGGTTGACCGCGTCTCGGTCCTGAACTACCCAGCCTGCAGCTGCCAGCAGCTTGTCGACCTCCTCGCGGGCCTGTACCTCGTTGAGCGGAGCTGGCCGGTGAGCGCGGTGGATGATCGCATCGCGCGCCGCCGGGTCCACGGTTCGCGGCGTCCTCTGAGCCTGCGCGTAGTCGGCTTGCTGGGTGACGCGCAATGCTTCCAGCTGAGCGTTCAGCTGGTCGATCTGAACCTGCAGCGCGGCGTGGTTCGAGCTCGCGCTCGCGATGAGGTTCTCTGCCTCGGCACGCGCCTTGCGTTCGGCCTCCAGCACGCTCGCGGACTCCGCGAGACGGGTACGGGCCCGGGTGAGGGCCTGACGGTGGCCATCCAGCGCCTCGTTCAGCTCTGCGAGCTCAGCGGGGTCGGTGATGACGGCGGTCGGCTCGGCGGGCGGTACGAATTCGGCAACGGTACGGCGGCCCGAGACGGCATCATGAAACCAGAGGCCGAGCTTGTAACAGACGCGGACGGCTACCAACGCCCTTGAGGTGTCGAAGAGATGAGCGTGCGCGGCCTGGTTGCGGTCCAAGCGCAGCCGGTCGAAGTCGTTCCGGATCTCGGGAACGATGGCTCCGACATTGGTGAGCGCATTCAACCGGTCGAACTGCCGGTTCCCTTCCACACGCATGCCCATGCGGGTGACGAGCTCTTCGGTCAGTACCTCACCGAACTGGCCAGCCTGAACGAGCGCGGAGTTCGGGTTCGTGAAGACCGTTGCCTCAGCCTGGGCCCCGTAGAGGGCGAGCAAGGGTTTCAGCGGGTACAGGATGCCGAAGTTGGGGGAAGACTTCGCCAGTTTCTTCAGCCGCTCGTCCATGTCCCCCTGTTACTCCGTCCTCGTAGCGCCGGGCCGTTGTTCCGCTCTGCAGTGACGTGCTGGCGCTAAGTGTAGGAGTGATGAGGCCGAATGGAGAGGGAACGATCAAGGTGGTGCCGCAGGGCAGGGCGCGCGGCACCCATCGCGCCTCTGCTTACGGGCGGATCGCTCCGTGCTCCAGATAGACGGTTGCGGACTGCGCCCTGGCGTCGCAGGCGGCGTGGACGCGGCGGGCGAGGCGCGGGATGAGGAGTGCGTCGAGCTGGTCGGTGGCGTAGAAGGCGTACTCGCCGATCTCCACTTGGTCGACGGCGATGTAGTCGAGCTCGTGGGCCGGGAGGACTCCGCCGTCAAAGACGAAGAGGAGCTTGTCGCCCTCGGCGGGGTGCGGTGCCCAGTCGGCGACGAGGAGGCGGCCGATCGGCGGGGTGATGCCGAGTTCCTCCTTGACCTCCCGGGCGGCGCCCTCGCTCGGGGTCTCTCCGGCGTGCAGGTAACCGCCGGGGATCTCCCAGCCGGGCTTGTAGGTGGGCTTCACGAGCAGGACGCGGTCGTCCTCGTCGAAGAAGAGGACGCCGGCGGCGGTGCGGGGCTGGGCCACGACCTCTTCGGGCTGGGAGTCGCTCATGGCAACGACTGTAGTCGTCCGCTCCGGTCAGGCGACGATGCTGAGCCGTTGGGCGACGCCGGCGAGCAAGTGGCTGGGGTTGCCTCGCTGTTGGCGGACCCAGGCGGTGACGAGGTGTCGCGGGATGAAGTGGTAGCGGACTTGCTCGGGGGCGAGTTCCTCGGCGTCCAGGACGAGGGCGAGCGCCTCGTCCATACGGTTCTGCGCACTGTAGGCGCGGGCAATTTCGAGCGTGTGCCGGACACGGCGTTCGAGCGGGAGGGCTGAGGAGTCCACGCGGGGGCCTTGGTCGGCGGCGATCTGGATGTCGCCGAGTTCCATCGCGGTCGAGATCCGGTGGATGGCCACGTTGGTGGGACCGAAGGCCGTCCACATGTGGTTTGCGTCGTGGCCGAGGCGCTGCGCGGCCCTGTTCGCTTCGGCGAGGAACTCGCGGACGGTGCTGCGGTCCTCGGTCCTGGCGGCGGCCATCGACCCGACCAGGAAGAGGGTGCCGTAGATCGAGAGGTAGGTCGGGGAGGCGTCGTCGAGGCCGGCTTCCAGGTAGGTCGCGGAGTCCACGACTAGGTCGCGGGCAGCCGTGAGGCGTCCGTTGGTGAGCAGGCAGTGGGAGACCGAGCGGAAGAGGGAGCCGGTGACGACGGTGTTGCCCGACTCCTGGGCGGCCGTGAGGCCGCGGTCGGCAGCGATCCAGGCGAGGTCGGCTTCGCCTATCTTCGTCAGGACCATGGCGGCGCCCTGGTAGGCCATGGCGAGCAGGGCCTTGGCCTGGAGTTGCAGGTCGCCCTCGTACATGCGAACCGCGCGTTGGGCCTGGGCGAGGATGTCGGGGACGAGTCGGGTCGCTCGGGAGTACCTGGCGTCCTGGTAGGCGGACCAGGCGGAGCCGACCTCGGCACGCAGGATGTCGAGGTCGGGTGGCTGCTCGACATCGTCGGCGGCCAGCAGGGGCGACATGTGTTTGTAGTCCATGAGCGCTTCGCGGAGCTTCGTGACCGCCCCGCCCTGGGAGTCGGCGGTCCCGTCGAGGAGCGACGGTTCGGCCAGCAGGTCGCCGAGTTGGACGTCGAGTGCGCTCGCCAGTGACTTGATGACCGTGAGCCGGTCGAGTTCGATCCGGCCGTTCTCGACCTTGCTCAGCCAGTCGGCCGTCCGCCCGACCAGGCCGGCCAAGACCTCCTGCGGCATGCCACGTCGGCGGCGGTACCAGCCGACGCGCTCGCCGATGGTCAGCGTCTCCGTCATCCCTCGCATGCTCTCAGCCTGGGGGAAACTCGGCTCCTTACCCCGGAAGGATTTTCCGGGTTCCCTTCCCCGCATCCTCCTAGCGTTCTGACTTGCCATCAAGCAGCTCTGTCTGATGGGTCGTTGAGCGATGCGGAGGGGTGATCACCGTGGTACCTCGGTACCTGCGGGTCGGTGCGACCACCGAGGAGAGACCGGCATCCGCCGACCGTCTTCGCCCAGTGTCCCCTCGGGGCGGTGATGTGGGCACGGCCCCGCCGCGTACCGGCGAGTCCGAGGCAATCGGTGCCTGGGCGGACGGCTGCACGGCGGTGCAGATGAGCTTCCTGCGCGCTCCTGCCTCGGTGCCCCAGGTTCGGACGTTGGTTCGGGGGATCGTCGGCATCTGGGAATTCGGCGAACTGTTCGTTCAGGACATCGAACTCGTGGCATCCGAACTGTCCACGAACGCGGTGCGCCACGGTGTGATGTCGAGCCTGGGGTGCTTCGACGTTCGGCTGGTGCCGCAGCCCAACGGGCTTCGGATCGAGGTCGCGGACGCGGGGACCGGGACGGCAGTCGTGCAACCGGAGTGCTCGCCGGCGGCCGAGGGCGGTCGGGGGCTGCTCCTCGTCAACTGCTTGTGCGAGCACTGGGGTGTCGACGAGACCCGCGACGGCACCGTGGTCTGGGCCGAGCTCAGAGCCGATGCGGCATGACCGATTACCGGCTGCACCACGGCATCCACCGTCGGACCGGCCAGGATTCCTTCGGCCAGAAACTCACCTGGCTCTGGGCCCTCGGCCACCTGATCGTTTTCGCCTTGCTCGGTGTGACGGCCTACCACCAGCTCACCTTCGACCGCTTCGGCCCCGCCCTGGCGGCTGACCACGAGCCCGACTGCGGCTTCGAGGACTGTGCCGCAGCCGATGACGGGACCTGACGACGGACTCGCGCTTCGTCAGCACATGCGCCACCGAAGAGAGAAGAGAAGGGAGTACAGCCCTGTTGCTCACCGCGCGTCTTCGGACGCCACAGCCACCCCCTCCGCCCCCTCCGGCCCCACCACCGCCGACTCCACCGACCCCGCCCTATCCGGGGCGCTGAACCGAGGAACCGGGTGGGCCTGCCGGACGGATACCGGCAGGCCCACCCGGCCCAGCCTCGGACCGAATCGCAGGGGAAACGCGACAGACCAGTAGAGAAGGACGCCGGTGGCAGCATCACCCGGCCGAGACAGCTACGGAGAGTGGATCATGAAGGCGGCGCTCGACGGCACACCGGCAGCGGTGCTCACACTGCCGACCGTCAGGGAGATGGCGGAGCAGCACGGGGTGCCGGTGGAGGACGCCCTACTCATCGCGATCAACTTGTACGGGATCTCTTCTGTCCACGGCCGACACCGGGCCCGGATCTCCGTCTGCCTCATGACCCGGCCGGACGTTGCCTGGATGGTGATCGTTCCGCTCAACGCCGGGGCATCCCCGTTCCGTCTGATCGGTGAGGAACTGTCGCTGGGCAGCGAGGTCGTCGGCACCATCGACCGGGTCGCCGCCGACGAGGCGGTCGGCGGGTACTTCCGGAACGGCGGGCGGGCCGCGACGCTCAACCCCAACGCCCGGAGCCGCTGTGTGGGGTGCGCGTTCTGCCCGAACACCCTGGAGGCCGCCGCCGATCCGCGGCTCGCCGAGGAGCGGGAACTGAACGAGTTGCTGGCCGCGCTGGTCGAGCAGCACCCCCGCCACGACCTGACTGAGCTTCGGGAGGTCACCGTGTCGACGGGGTGCTTCGAGCGGGAGCGAGCGGCGGTCGACCACCTGACAGGGCTGCGCGAGGTGCTCTCCGCCCATGGGATCGGCGCCCGGATCGGGTTCCTCACCTCGGTCATCCGCAGCAGCGGGGCGTTCGAGGAACTGGCCGAGCGCGTCGCTCCGTTGGTGCTGCGACTCACCGCCGAGTGCTTCAGTCGGCGCGACCTCCTCCTCAAGGCCAGCAAGGCGGCCCTCACTGCTCAGGAGATGCCGCACGTCCTGGAACGGGCGATGCGTGCGGGCCACGCGACCTCGTTCACCTACATCGTGGGCCTGGACAGGCTCACCGAACTCCGCTCCGGCGTGGGTGAGTTGATGCCGTTCGTCACTGATTTCCCCAACTTCCAGGTGTACCAGGCGCACAACTCGATCATGGCGGGGCTTCGAACCGGCGGGTCCGAGTCCTTGGACTACTACCTGCGGGCGCGTCGGGACATCGAGGACATCATCGGGCCGACCGGCCTCCGGCCCGTGGCGTGGGAGTGCTACCGGCCGCTGTGGTACTTCACGTTCGGCGAGGAGCAGTTGGTGCCGCCGTGCTGAACCGTGCCGATGCGTTGTGGAGGGCCGCCACGTACGTGGCGGTGGCGCTGCTGCACCTCGACGACAACCAGCTGCTGGCCGAACCGCTCAAGGCCGAGCACGTGAAGCCCCGTCCTGCAGGGCACTGGGGCACCGTTCCCGGTACGGCATGGGCGCTCGTCCACACGGTTCTCGCCGCCGGTGAGGTGGGGCCCGGTCGCGAGCTGGTCCCGGTGATCGGGGCCGGCCACGCCGGGGTGGTTCAACTGGCCTGCGCCTGGCTCAGCGGCCAGTTGGCCTCCGTACGGCCCCAGTACTCCCGTGACGCGGCAGGGCTGCGTCGCCTCGCCCGCGACTTCCCGCACGTCGACGGCCTCGGCTCCGAGACCCACCCCCTGCTGGTGGCGGGAGCAGCACCCGGAGGCTGCCTCGGTGGCGCACTCGCGTTCAGCCACGGCCTGGCGCTCGACGTCCCCGGGCGGATCGTCGTGCCGATCATCGGCGACGGCGAGTGCGAGACCCCTACGACGGCGGCCTCGTGGCTCGCGGCCCAGGCCCTGGAGTCGAGTGCGGTCATCCCGATCGTGCACGTCAACGGCTTCCGGATGGGTGCCCGATCGCTGCTCGGGATGATGACGGACTCCGAACTCGTCGCCTATGCAGCCGGGTTGGGGTGGCGAGCCCATGTCGTGCATGTCGAGGCGGCCACGGTGGACGCGCACGGGGCGTTTCGGGATGCCTTGGCAGGGGCGGCCGATGCGGTTGCCGGCGGCGTGCGGACGGTCGTGTTCCTGCGCTGTGCGAAGGGCTGGAGCGGGCCGGAGTCGGTCAGCGGACGGCCGGTGCTCGGTACCGCTGCGGCGCACAAGACGCCCCTCGGCGGCGCCCACTCGGACGAAGGTCAACGTGCCCAGTTGGAAGGGTGGTTGGCGTCGTACCGGCCTGCCGAACTCTTCGACCGCGACGCCCGGCCGATCGGCGCACTGGCCGAAGCCATCGACTCGGCCGCCTGGCACTCCGCCGAAGGCGCCGGACGCGCCCCGCTCGAAGCGCCGAGGCAGGTCGTGCCCGTTCGTGCCGACCGGTTCGGTGAAGCAGTGGGCGGTGTGCTCCGCAGGCATGCCGAGGCCGGCGGTTTCCGGGTCTTCAGCCCGGACGAGCTCTCTTCAAACCGTCTCGGCGCGCTGCGGGACGAGCCGTGGGTGTCCGAGGTGCTGGCCGAGGAGGTGCTCCTGGGCTGGCTGTCCGGCTGGATCAGCAGCGGCCGTCACGGTGTCCTGGTGTCCTACGAGGCGTTCGCGCCGCTCATGACCTCCGGGATCGTCGGCCATCTCAAGCACCGGCGGCTCGCCGGGGAACAGGAGGCCCCGAGCCTAAACCTGCTGCTGACCTCGTACGGGTGGCACAACGTCTTCACACACGGCGACCCCTCGCTGTCGACCGCGCTTCTCGCGACGGAAGACCCCGCGGTGAGTGTGCTGGTGCCGGCCGATGCCCGGCGCACCGCCGCCGCGCTAGACGCGGCGCTGAACTCGACGGGCCGGGTCAACGTGCTGATCGCGGGCAAGCACAGCGAACTGCAACTCCCTTACGAGACCGTCGAGCAGGAGTTGGGGCGGGGGCTCGCGATCTGGCCGCACCTGAGCGATCGGGAGGCGCCCGACCTCACCATCGCCGCGGCCGGGGACCTTTCGGCCGAGGTGGTCACGGCGGCGGTGCCTCTCATCCGCGCCCAACTGGACTGCAGAGTGCGGGTCGTGGGTGTTCTCAACCTGACCGTCCTCGGCGATCCGCTGCACTGGCCAAAGGGCCTGACCGAGGCCGAGGCCGGTCACTACTTCGGTGAGCGGGCTGCGCTTCTGGTCGTCACGCTCGGGCACCCGGCAGCGGTGTGGGGGCTGCTGGCGGGGCGACTGCGGCGGCAGGTCGAGGTGATCGGCTGGCGGGAGCCCTCCGGACCGATTCCGCAGGACGTGCTCGCGCATGAACTCGGCTTCGGAACAGAGGGATTGCTCCAGGCAGCCCTTCGGCTGACCGGCACTTCGGAGGCAGCGCGATGACGGACCTGCTCATCGACAAGGTGGAGACGCTGTTGACTGGCGGCGGGACGGAGACCGGGGACGACACCGTGTTCGTCGCGGTCCACGGCGGCGGGCAGACAGGGTGGTACGGGCCCGTGAGCCTGGCAGTCGCCCAGGCGGTGGAAGCGATCGGGCCCGCAGTTGCTGGGGCCTCCCTGCTCGACCACCACGCTCTCCGGCCGCGACTTCGGGCCGGCGCCCCCGCAGTCTCGGACTGGGCGGTCGGAGCAATCGACTGCGCTGCGTGGGACCTTCACGGCCGCCTGGTCGGCAGGCCGGTGGCCGACCTGCTCGCGCCGGGACGGAAGGCGCGGGCCGTACCGGCGTACGCCTCCTGGCTGCGAATGGACCTCAGCGGTCCCGCCACCCGCAGTGCGCTCACTCAAGTCCTCGACGAGGGATGGGCGTTCACCAAGTGGGGACTGCGCCGCCGCCCGGGCCCGAGCATCGCGGCCGAGGCCAGGAACCTGGTCGAGGCACTGGAGCGCGCCGCTTCGGTCATCGACGCGCCCTTCGCCGTCGACGCGGTGGGCACCTGGAGCCCGCAACTCGCTGCCGCTGTCGCGCCCCTCCTCGGCCAGCCCTACCTCGCCTGGCTGGAGGATCCCCTGCCGGAGCACTATTTGCGCACATACAGTCAGTTGGCCGCTGCCGGAGTGCCGATCGCGCTCGGTGAACGCCTCAGGCCCGATGAGGACCTGAACGCCCTCCTCGGCGCTGCCCGACCCACCGCCCTGACCATCGATGTCGTCGGCTGTGGCGGTCTCACCCGCGCCGTCGAAATCACCGCAGCGAGTCACGGCGTCGGCGTTCCCGTCTACCCCCACGGCCGCTCGATGGCGCCCGGCATCCACCTCGCGGCGGCGTACCCCGACATGGTTCGAGCCGTCGAGTACCGCCGTCAGTGGGAGCCTCGCCGCCAACTCCTCTATGCCGAGCCGTGGATACCCGAGAACGGCAGATTCCCCGCCCCTGAGGCCCCCGGGCTCGGTACCCAACCCCGGAGCACCCGATGACCCGAACCACCGACCACCTCCCCGTTCACGGAACGACCCGGCACGACGAACACGGCCTGCTGCTCGTCCTGGCCCAGCGGCTCGACGGCCACGACACCTTCCTGTCCGGCCGCCTCGACCTCGGCCAGGGACCGGCGGCCGTCAGGATCATCACCCTCGACGATGTCACCGTCCTCCGCCCGATGGAGACGATCGAGGTGACCATCCCGTCCTGGTCCGGAACTCTCCACCTCCCGCACGGACTTCGCCCGCGCAGCATCCCCGAGGACCTGACCGCCGCCGCCCGGACCACCCACCGTGACCTGGACGCGATCGACGCGGCCGAACTGCGGTACGCGCTGACCTTCCTGGGCGAGTCCACCACGGAGCAGATCCGCATCGCCCGGCTCGAGGCCATCGTCTCCGCCCTGCCCGCTGTGGAAGGCGACGCGGAATGAGGGAGACCGTCCGTCCGCTGGTCAGCCTGGACATCGGTGGAACGCTGGGTACCGCGCAGGGCCCCGGAATCGCGGCTCGACTCGCGGCCCTCTCGCCGCTCGGGCCGCAGCAGGCCCGGCGCGTCATGCGGGACGTCCTGCACACGGCCCCCGAGATCACCGAGGACGTGATCGAGAAGGTCAGCGCCGCGCTGGGCATCGACCCGTCCGACTTCCCGACGGACCTGCCCGTCCCCCCGCTCGTCCTGTTCCCCGGAGTCGTCGAGGCGCTCCAGCAGTTCAGTGACTGGGCCACCGTGGTCACGCTCTCGAACGTCACCTGCACCGAGGCCGACCCCGACCGGCTCCTCGCCCTGCTCTCCCCGTGGGTCAGCGCCCACTTCCCTTCCTGCCGCACCGGCTTCGCCAAGCCCGACCACCGCGCGTTCCGGGCCGTCACCGACTCCTGCCAGGTCCCGGCCTCGGACGTGGTCCACGTCGGCGACGACTGGGAGTGCGACATCCGCGGCGCTGCGGCAGCCGGATTCGCCGCCGTCTGGCTCTCGCACGGCCGCGCGGTCCCCGACGAACACGTCCTCGTTGAGCACGACGTACTCGTCGCCCACGACCTCCCCGACGCAGTCCACCACGTCCGCCACCTACTCGACATGAGGCACCCATGAGTCTTTTCGCCGGCACCTCCAGCTACTACCGCCAGTACCGTCCCGGCATCCCCGAGGAGGTCGCGACCGTCCTCGACCGGGCCGTCGCGCCCGGCTGGCCCCGCCGGCTCCTGGACGTCGGCACCGGCACCGGACTCGTCGCCGAGGCTCTCCTCGGCCGGTTCGACGACATCATCGCCATCGACAACGACCCCGACATGCTCGCCGCTGCCGAGGAAGCCCTCCGGCCCCAACTCCCTGGCGGAGCAAGCCTGGCGCTCGTCGAGTCGACGGCCGAGAACTTCAAGCCCCCGACCGGCTGGCAGGCCGACCTCGTGACGATCTGCCGGGCCTTCCACTGGCTCGACCAGGCCACCGTCCTCGCCCTCCTCGACGAGCAGGTCGCCCCCGGCGGCGCCGTCGCCATCTTCGGCGACAACAGCTTCTGGGCTGCCGACAGCCCCTGGAAGCAGTCCGTGCGCGTGGTCGTCCAGAGCTTCCTCGGCGAGGAACGGCGGTCTGGCAACAGCACTTTCAAGCACCACGACCGGCCCTACAGCGAGATCATGGAGGAGTCGCCCTTCAACCAGGTCGAGGAGATCCGGGTACCCGTCCACCGGACGTGGAGCACGAAGGGCATTCTCGGCTACCTCTACTCCACGAGCTTCGCCGCGCCGCACCTCTTCGGCGACCGCCTCGGCGAGTTCGAGGCGGCCGTGGAGAACGCCCTCGCGCAGCACAGCACCGAGGACGTGTTCCTGGAGGACAACGAGTTCCTCATCCGCATCGGTCGGCGGGGCACCGCGTGATACCGAACGGCGGACCGGCCGCCCGCCAGTTCGGGCGGCTGGTTGCACCCGCGGTCCTCACCGAGCTCACCGCCGAGTCCGTGCTCTGCCTGCCCATCGGCTCCCACGAACAGCACGGCCCCCACCTGCCGCTCAACACGGACACCGTGATCGCGGAGCAGTTCACCCGCCTACTGATCGAGCGGTACGGCGAACAGCACGACCTGTGGGCCCTGCCGACCATCCCGTACGGGCTCTCACTCGAACACGCTTGGTCGCCGGGCACCGTGTCGCTGCGGATCGCCGGCTTCGTGGCTCTGCTCGAAGCCGTGGTCACCGAGTACCTGCGGGCGACCCCGGCCCGAAGACTCCTGATCGTCAACGGCCACGGCGGAAACCGAGGAATCCTGGCGTCGGCACTCTACGAGCTGGAGCGTGCGCACGGGTTCTCGGTCTGCGCCATCCACCCGACATCGCTGTCTTCCGTTCCGATAGTCGGCGGGACCGTGCCGGAGGTTCACGCGGGCATCCGCGAGACGGCCATGATGCTCGAACTCGACCCGGACGACGTCCACCTCGACTGCTTCCTGGCGGACTTCACCACCAGTGGCAGCAACGTGCAGCGACTCGTCATGGAGCGCGGTACGACCTGGCCGTGGACGTCCGACGACAGCCGCATCGCCACCTGCGGCGTCATCGGGGGCGACCCCCGCGAGGCCACCGCCGACGCAGGCCGGGCCGTTCTCGACAGCGCCCTCGACGCGGCCGGGCCTGTCCTTGCGCACCTGACCGACCGCCGCCAGTAGCAGTCCTACGCCCACCTGGAGATCCAGTGGCCCTCAGCTCAGACGAGAAGCGCGACTTCATGCGCGACGGCCTGCACATCAAGCGCCGTGCCGTCGCCCCCGACCGGATCGCCCGGGCCCGCGATCTGGTCACCGCCTGGTACCGCGAGTCGATGAACCCCGAACTCATCAGCGCCTACACGCAGCGAACCTTCGCCCCGGAACTCGGCAACCACCCCGACCTGCTCGCCCTCTTCGCCGAATCCCCGGCCGCCGAACTCGCCCAGGACCTGCTCGGCGACGTGCGGCCCGTCTCCATCGTTCAACTCCAGATCCGCATCCCCGACGGCCAGTTCGAACAGGGCCAGCCGGAGAAGGCGATGCACGTGGACGGCGTCGCCTGCCCACACCTCGACCCCGAGGAACTGCGGACCTTCTCGCTGCTGGTCGGCGTGGTGCTGTCCGACATCACCAACCCGGAGGCTGGCGCTCTGCGCTACCAGCCGGGCGGGCACCTGGCCATGGCCGAGTGGTTCCGCACCCAGTGGTCGCTCGGCATCACCGAACAGGTCCCGCCGGACCTCGACACCCAGGCCGGCACTCCGTTTCTCGGCCGTCCGGGAGACCTGCTGCTGATGCACCACCTCGTCCCCCACGCCGTCGGCCGCAACCTCGGCACCCAGCCCCGGCTCATGGCGTACTTCCGCGTCGAGCACCCCGACCACGCGCGGAGACGGCTGCAGGCGCTGCAGAACCCGTGGCTCGATTACCAGGGACTGCCGCAGGCGGTGTGAACGCCGAGCAGAGCCGGAACCTGCTCATCCACTGATTCCCGAGACGGAGGGACACCTGTGAGACCGATCCCAGCAGAACAACTCACCGCCGCCGCCCGCGCGCTGGAAGCCGGAGGGCTCGTCGTCGTGCCCACCGAGCGCTGGTACATGATCTGTGCCGACGCCACGAACCCGGCCGCCTGCAACAGCATCTTCGACGGCAAGCAGCGCCCCCGCACCAAGTCCCTCGTACTCGTACTCCCCTCCCTGGAGGAGTGCGAGAAGCAGTTCGTCGTCCACCCCGAGGCCCGACAACTGGCCGACGCCTTCTGGCCCGGCGATCTCGCCATGCTGCTTCCCTGGCACAGCACCGAGATCGGCGAACACCACCCCGCCGTCGGGTCGCCCGCGCTCACCACCCTCTCGTCCGGCCCGCTCGGCGCCCTCGCGGCGGCGGCCCACACTCCGGTGGCCGCGACGACCGTCAACATCTCGGGCGACGCCGGTACCGATGCGCCGGGACCGGCGATCACCGCCGAGGAGGTCCGGGGCTTTCTGGAGTCCACCGGTGTCAGGGCGACAGTCCTCCTCGACGGCGGGGTCTCGCCAGCCGCGAATCACCTCACCATCGTCGACTGCTCGACGCCCACCACACGCCTCGTCCGCCCCGGCCTCGTCCACGAGCGGGCGCTTGCCGCTGTCCTCGGACGCAAACTGACCTGACCGGACGGCCTGGCCGGGTAGTGGCGCGGCCAGGCCGGAGCAGAGCAACGCCCTGTCGAGGCCAAGCTGTTCAGCGTGGCCCCGACAGGGTTGTCCGACTAATCCCACGTGGTGCCCGCGAGCAGGCCGTCGAAGGGCCTGTCCAATGAACGGTGTAACTCGGATGGGTTGAGTTAGCGGCGGCCGATGGAGAGTCGGCCGTCGAAGGCGATCTCGAAGGCGTTCAGGGCGGCCTTCCAGCGGGTTGTCCAGCGTTTGCGGCCGGCCCCGGTCGGGTCGAGCGACATGATCGCCATGTAGACGCACTTCAGGGCCGCCTGCTCGTTCGGGAAATGCCCGCGCGAGCGGACGGCCTTGCGGATCCGGGCGTTCACCGACTCGATCGCGTTCGTGGTGCAGATGACCCGGCGGACCTCGGCATCGAAGCTCAGGAAGGGCACGAACTCGGCCCAGGCGTTCTCCCAGAGCCGCACGATCGCCGGATACTTCCTGCCCCATGCCTCGGTGAACTCCACGAACCGCTCGAGTGCGGCGTCCTCGGTCGGCGCGGTGTGGACGGTTTTGAGGGCCTTGGAGATCTTGTCCCAGTCCTGCCGGGCCGCGTAGCGGAACGAGGCCCGGATCAGGTGGACGATGCAGGTCTGGGTGACGGCCTGCGGCCAGACCGCGGTGATGGCGTCCGGCAGGCCCTTGAGGCCGTCGCAGACGACCATGCGGACGTCCGCGACGCCGCGGTTCTTGATCTCGGTCAGCACGTGCAGCCAGTACTCGGCGCCCTCGCCGCCGTCACCGGCCCAGAGCCCGAGGATCTCGCGGGTGCCCTCGACCGTGACCGCGAGGGCGACGTAGATCGGCCGGTTGGCGACCTGGCCGTCGCGGAGCTTCACGTGCACGCAGTCGATGAACACCACCGGATAGACCGGGTCGAGGGGCCGGTTCTGCCACTCGGTCATGCCCTCGATCACCTGGTCGGTGATGGTGGAGATGGTCTGCTTCGACACGTCCGCGCCGTAGACGTCGGCCAGGTGCGCGGAGATCTCACCGTGCGTCAGGCCGCGGGCCGACAGCGACAGCACCATCTCGTCGACGCCGGACAGGCGCCGCTGCCGCTTGCGGACCAGTTGCGGCTCGAACGAGCCCTCCCTGTCCCGGGGGACGTCGATCTCGACCGGGCCGACCTCGGTCAGCACGGTCTTCGACCGGACGCCGTTGCGCGAGTTCCCGCTGCCGGCCCCGGCCGGGTCGTGCTTCTCGTAGCCGAGGTGGTCCGTCATCTCGCCTTCGAGCGCGGACTCCAGGAGCTTCTTCGTCAGCTGCTGGAGCAGGCCTCCGGCGCCGGTGAGCTGCGGCCCGCTCGCGCGGGCCCGGTCGACCAACTGCCCGATCAACTGGTCGTCCAAGGCGTCCGACTGCAACTCCACCGGCCGCACGGCCTCCACGGCCTCGGCCGAGACGGTCACGTCTGTCATCAGGTGCTACTTCCTTGATCGGGAGTTACACCGTTCTTTTTACAGACCCGCACCAAGCGGCTGCGCGACCTGCGCGCCCAGGAGGTCCGGGTCTGGCTGAACCGGGTGCGCGCCGAGTGCCAGTGCTGCAAGGGCGGCTGGGACGCGCAGCGGCCCAAGCCGATCTGCTGTGCCGCAGGCGAGTGCTGCAAGCGGCTGCTGTCCGCGCGGATGATCCAGTCCGTGCACGCCGTGCTCCGCAACGCGCTGGAGCACGCCGTCCGAGAGGAGCTGATCCACAAGAACGTGGCCAAGCTCGTGAAGGTCCCCGCGCCCGACTACCGGATCGGCAAGGGCCTGACCACCGCTCAGGCCAAGCTCGTGCTCAAGGAGCT
Source organism: Kitasatospora sp. NPDC090308 (assembly GCF_044769485.1). Lineage (NCBI taxonomy): Bacteria > Bacillati > Actinomycetota > Actinomycetes > Kitasatosporales > Streptomycetaceae > Kitasatospora > Kitasatospora sp. NPDC090308. Next base: position 97,693 of record NZ_JBIVXY010000011.1, read on the forward strand.
GAGCGGCCACCGCCTGCACACCCTGTACGTGCTCGCGCTGATGCTCGGCATGCGCCGGGGCGAGCTGCTCGGCCTTCGCTGGAGCTCGGTCGACCTGGAGCGCGGCACTCTCACAGTGAGCACCAACCTCCAGCGGGTCGAGGGCGAGCTGCGGCTCGTCCTGCCGAAGACGCTGTCCTCCGAGCGCACCCTGCCGCTGCCCGCGCCGGTCCTCGCCGCCCTGGTGGACCACCGGGAACGTCAGGCCGTCGAGCGCGCCGCTGCCGGCATGGACTGGCAGGAGAACGACCTCGTCTTCCCGTCCCGGATCGGCACCCCGTACGAGCCGGACAACCTGCGCCGCAGCTGGCACGCGGTCCGCGGTCGCCTCGGCCTGGACGACCTCCGCTTCCACGACCTCCGCCACACCTGCATCACCCTGCTGCTCGACCTCGGCGTGCCCCCGCACATCGTCCGGGAGATCGCCGGCCACAGCGACGTCGGCGTGACCATGAAGGTCTACGCGCACGCCTCCCTCACCGAGCGCCTCAAGGCCCTGAGCCGCCTCGGAGAGGCGCTCTCCTAGTCTCGCGCTCTGGCTCATCAGTTCGTCCGGTGCCCGGCAAGACCCAGGTCTTGCCGGACACCGCTGTCTTACGCGGTTGGTAGCTTGCGGCCTGCCCCGGACCGAGGGGTCATCGTTCTGGAGAGGGGCCGACACGTGGGAGCCAAGACCGGACTGCTCGTCTACATGGACACTGCGTCGTCCGGCCCGCTGCGGCTGCCGGCGGAAGCGGATCCGGAGCGGACAGCGGAGCTGGTCGGCCGTCTCTACCCCGGGTGGGAGGTCACGGAGGCGGCTGGGTGCGAGCTCGGCGACGCGACCTACCCACCGGACGGGACCGCTTACCTGGGCAGCTTTCCCGGAGTGGACGTTGTCTGCGACCGGCACTGGATGAGCGACTACCCCTCACGGTTGCCGCAGCACCTGATCGACGCGAGCGCGGGGCGTCGGCTCGTCGTGCACTGGATGCACAGCGTGGTGGACTTTCTGGCCTTCGCGGTCTGGGAGGACGGGCAGCTGGTCCGCTCGCTCAGCCTCTCGCCCGACAGCGGGGTGGTGGAGGACATCGGCGAGCGCCTCGCGTTCGAGGCGCCGTTCTGGGCCGGGGAGCACTCGGTGGAGCTGGACGAGGCATGGGGCGAGCAGGACCCGTACCCCTTGGCGTTCCATCCTCTCGAACTCGGTGAGGAGGCACTGCGCGCCTTCTTCGGCTTCGTGCTGGAGGGTATGCCCGAGCCCGACAACATCGACCCTTACGAGGTGGCGCTGCGAGGCTTCCACCTCGCGGTGCCGGGTGGGCCCAGGCTAGGGGAGAAGGAGGCCGTGCTGCGGGCAGCCGTCAGCAGGATGCGGCCGCCGCAGATGTTGACCTACGGTCCCGATGGCACCCTGATCGTGGTCGACCGGCGGTGACCGACGTGGGTCCCACAGCGCGACGAGTGGATGGAGCCGGTCCTGCATGAGCAGGCGGTCACGTCGAGACGGTCTCCTCCTCGGCGGGGACATATCCGCAGTGCTCAGGGCCGCAGTGCGTCTTGTGGTCCCGGCCCCAGAGGCCGGTGTCCCGCTCGGTGGCGCGGGCGATGTGGGCGAGATGACGCTGCCTGAAGCGCGGCACTGTTGAGGGCAGGGCAATGAAGGTCTCGGGAAGTACGGCCAGCATGCTGCTGACCTGCTCGCCGTCGAACATCGTCAGGAGCACGCGGCACTGCCACCAGCGTCGCCCCGCCTCCGGGTCCGGCCAGTAGTAGTCGGCCGGATCAGGGAGCAGGTAGTGGGGACCGCCGGGCGCCAGGTGAGCTTGGAACCACGGACTGCTCCCGCCCAGGCCGAGCCGCAGGCGCCCGGCTTCCTCGTGGAGGGCGAAGACCGCGTCGTTGCCCAGAGCCTTCAGGACCCGCGCCTCGCGGGGCAGGGGCCGACGGCCGGCAGGGGTTTTCACCGGCCAGCCTGCCAGCAGGCCCAGGCGTTGCCGCGCGCTGAGCGGGGAGACTCCCGGGCGCGGGGTCGGGAGCGGAGGCGGGGGAGTCCAACGGAGTCCGGCCTTCTCGAGTTGCGAAACGATCCAGGCTCGCTTCTCCGGGCCGGCAGTGTTCCAGAGCCAGCTCATCGGCCGCTTCCTCATCGCCCGTTCCCGCCTGCCGTCGTGCGTCCCACGGGCGGGACGTCGAGCGCGCGGCCGGGTTCCTACGGGCAGGTTGTGGCCCAGGTCGGCCAGGAGCCTGATGCGGTCGAGGGCGTCGTCGGACGGGAGCTCCTCCGGAAGCCGCCGAGCGCGACTGGCCAGGTACCGGATCTCGATGAACGCCTGGATCGCCAGGTGCTCGGCCAAGTCCCGGTCGTCGACCTCCCCCGAACGGGTGCTCCCGGTCGCGGGTGTCGACTTCGGCGCTGCCGGCGGCAGCTGGCCGTCGTGGGCACCCGTCATATCTGCGACTTCGTGGAATTCCCGGCCACCGTTGAACTCCCGGGATCGCGGTGGTCGCCGAACGACTGCTTGGCGCGGAGTTCGGACCGGACGAGCTCAAGGAGACGGCCCATCCAGTTCCGCCCGCGGCTGTCAGGAGCGTCCCGCCAGAAGGGTGAGTCCGAGAAGCCGGTGTAGCTGATCGTCGCGTCCCCGGTGGAAAGCAGGATCTCGGCGAGCTCGGGGTGCTGGGTGAACTTCGCGCGCAGCAGGCCGCCCATGACCGCGAGCCGGACGGCAGGCCAGTCCGCTCGTTGGACCGCCCGGCCGCCCAGGTCTTGTGCCTCCCGCCCGGACGGCATCTCCTGGACCAGCCGATGATCGGCCGTGTCGGCAGCCGACATGGCCCAGTAGCCGTGGAGCACGGACGGGTAGATCTCGCTGGCGAACGTGATCTGCGCCGGGTAGTCGTTGCGGAGTACGAACAGGCCCAGCGCCTCGGGCCAGCCCTGCGGGTAGACGGTCTGGTGGGAGATGACGGCCGCCTGGCCGGGCCCGCTCGGATCGTCGGCGTACTGGACAGCGCGCCTCTCCTGCTCGCGGGCCACGCCTTCGTCCCCGCGGCGGAAGTAGTCCAGCGACTCCTGATGCATGTCCGCCGTCACGACCGGGCCATCCCCGTCCACGGCCTCACCCAGGTCGGTGAGCAGGATGCGCAAGGGGCGGTCCTGAAGGTCCATGTCGCCGAGCACGTAGATCCTGCGGTGAGCTGGGACTGCCAGGTAGGCGTCTCGAAGGAGTTCGCGATTCCGCTCCTCGGGCTCCTGCTGGTAGCGGCGGATCGCCTCCCAGCAGCGCTGCCCGGTGGTCGGTCGGCCGTTGAGTTCCTCGATCTTGTCGGCGACCTCGCTCAGGAAGCCCTCCGGGGTCAACGGTTCACCGCGGCGGGAGCGCCACTTCGAGGGTTCGTCAGGAAGAGCAGGCGCGCCGGGCCGTGTCACGGAGATTCGGCCCGAGGCCAGGAGCTTCTCCAGGCCGGCCAGGTCAGTCCGGTCCTGACACCTGACGGCGCCGTCCGCGAAGACGATCAGGTCGTCGAGGTAGTACTCGGCATCCCATCGACTCCGCTGCCAGACGTGGCACCAGGCCCCGTCGATTCTCTCCCCGTCCACCGTTCGATACGTCGGTCCCCGCCACGTCATGGGTGCACGCTACTCGGTGGGGCTGTCTTGGAACTCACCGACCGCGAGCTTGGCTGGTTGCCTTGGCCAGCCAGTCCAGGTACCACTCGCTGAAGCTGACGCGGTGACCGGCAGCGGAGAGCGGTTGGAGGGGGCCGTCGCAGGCCCGCAGGTCCTTCCAGAGGGTGCCACACTCTGGCCCGGTCACGACGAGCCATGTGTAGTAGCCGCATCCCTCGTGGCTGAGACATACCGCCCCGGCGGTCATCTCGTCGTTGAGCTTCTCCCACTTGTCGTCCCAGGCGCGGTACGCCGCGAGATAGGACTGCTCGTCGGCGAAGCGGTCCTTGACGGGCTCGCGAGCGTCGAGTTCCTCCGCCCAGCGAGCCCGCTCCTCCGTGGAAGGGAACGGCTTCCCCAGGTGCGTGTTGTCGCTTCGGACCTTGCCGTCCAACCAGTGCCAGCCTTGCTCGTCACGCCGCAGAGGGAAGACCCCGTAGAAAGGGCCCGCTCCGCCCGCGCCCACTTCGAGGAGGAAGGTGCGGTAGTCCGGCGGAAGGGACACGCCGAGTTCTTCCTCGGCTTCCGCCAGCTCAGTCTCGCTGAGGGGCGGCTCCACCAGGAAGTCATGCCCGAAACCCTGCCAACGAGCCCCGAAGACCTCGCCCGCGAACGGGGCGTCCCGCAGGGCCAGAACCTGCTCACGAACTCCCGACCAGTCCACTCCTGAGTCGGCGATCTCCGCCCCTTGTGCATTGCCCGTCATGATCGAGTCTCCCCATGATCCCCGGTTGTTTCGGGACTGATCTTTCGAACGCCCGTGCAGGCTGCCAGCGAACCGTCAGCGGCGAGGAAGACCACGAAGTGCCATGAGCCGTCCGGACTGTCGATGGACCCCAGCTGGACCGGCTGAGCGCCGTGCTCCCTCAGGGCCGCCACGGTCTCGGGCAGCCCGATAGTCTCAATGTTCGCGGCCCTGGTGTGTTCGAGCCGGACAGCGTAAGTACCGGCCAGCACCTCCGCGGGGACCACTCCGTCCCCGATCCTGCAGGCACCGCCTGTAAGTACTGCCTCCCGTGCCGCCCTGCAGACCTGAGTCTGCTCCGCAAGGATGCGGAGCATGACCTCGGACGCCGGGTCGGTGTCCGGTGGATCAAGAACCAGGTCGTCTTCCCAGTTCCCCGGCAGCCTGGCTGTCGTGACGACCAGGTCATCAGCCAGAGCGAGGATCCGGACACTTCCAGCCCGGAGGGCCATCTCGAAGCCGACGCGGCTGTCGATGGACCGTTGTCGGATGTGTTGGATGGAGACGACCCTGCTGCCTATGAACGGTGCGAGGGGGAACTCATCCGGTGCGTCGCCGACCGTGACGTTCCCGAGCGTGTCCATGTCGTAGGAGTCGTGGGGCTCATCGATCCGGAGATCGAGTATGTGGTCCAGCGTGTGGAACCGGACCGGGCCGAGGTTCTCCACGTGCAGCCACATGTGCAACAGCTCGGGCTTGCCACCGCCGTCGTGAGCGTTGAACCGCGAGCACGTCACGCGTTGCACTTGCCGACCGACGAGGTCCTCCGGAGTCACCACCGGGCGATCGTGTCAGTCTCGGCTGGAGGGGATCAACGGGATTCCGCCGACGCCGGTCACCCCTGCGGAGCAGCGTCCTGTGATTGGCGTCACGCGCCTCCATAGCCGGGGCCAGCCATCTTGGCTGCTCAGATCCAGAGCTATGCGGGGCCGTTGGCGTCAGCGTTGGCGTCAAACGGCACGAAAATGCCCCCGAAGCGAGCTGCTTCAGGGGCATCGTGCCTGGTCAAGGCTGGTGGCCAGGGCCGGGGTCGAACCGGCGACCTTCCGCTTTTCAGGCGGACGCTCGTACCAACTGAGCTACCTGGCCGTACTGCACCGCCTCTTGCGAGACGAGCGATCCCGACGGGACTTGAACCCGCGACCTCCACCTTGACAGGGTGGCGAGCTAACCAACTGCTCCACGGGACCTCGTGCGGATTGCTCCGCACAGGACCTTACTACGGTACTGCGTACCCCCAACGGGATTCGAACCCGTGCTACCGCCTTGAAAGGGCGGCGTCCTGGGCCACTAGACGATGAGGGCTTGCGGCCCTTCCGGCCGGATCATCCGGCGTTCGGGGACGTCGAGAAGCATATGGGATGCCGGGCGGGAACGCCAAAACGGTTTCCGGTGGTCGGCGCGGCGGGGCGGGGTGGCGGACGCCGGGTGGGCGAGGGGAGGGCCGGGGGGAGGTCAGGACCAGCCGAGTTCGTGGAGTTCGTCGTCGTCGAAGCCGAAGTGGTGGGCGACCTCGTGGATCACGGTGGTGCGGATCTCGTCGACGGCCTGTTCGCGGGTGTCGCAGTGGCGGAGGGTGGGGCCCCGGTAGACCATGATCCGGTCGGGGAGGACGCCGGCGTACCACTCGCCGCGTTCGGTGAGGGGGATGCCCTCGTAGAGGCCGAGCAGGTCGGGGGTCGCGGGGTCGGGTTCGTCCTCGACGAAGACCGCGACGTTGTCCATCATCGCGGCCAGCTGCGACGGAATCTGGTCCAGCGCGTCGGACACCAGTGCCTCGAACTCGTCCCGGGTCATCTCCACGCGTCCCATTGTCGGAGTTCCGCTGACGGCGCGCCAGGTCATCCGGGGGACGGCGGCGTGTTCGGCGCGCGGGGAGCGGGGGAGCGGGGGCGGGGGAGGAAGGGGCGCGCGGGGGGCGTGGGACGGGGGTGGGAGCCGGTGGGGTGGTACCCGTGTCCAGGCGGGGCGGACGCGCGTTGGGCACCGGGAACGGTGGCGGCCCCTGGCGGGTCGTGCGGGAGGTGGCTCGATGGTGGTGGGTTGGCCGGTGCGCCGGCGGCGGACGGCGGCGGGTTCGGTGGCGGCGGCGCTGGCCGTGCTCGGGCTGAGCGGGTGCATGGCGGTGGGCGCGGACGCCCCGGGCGGGAGGACGGAGGTGAAGCCGTCCGGGACGGGGGCGCCGGCGAGTGCCCGGCCGGGCGGCGGGCAGGGCGCGCGGCAGACCGTCCAGCACGGGGAGCACGGCGGGGCGTTGAGCCTTGACGGCGCGTCACCGGGCGCGTCGTCGGCCGCGGGCGCCCCGGTGCCGGGGTCCACGCCGCCGCCGGTGTCGCAGGGCGTGCCGGGTGCGCCCGTGCAGGTGCCGGCGGCGTCGGCGAGCGGCGCGGCCCCGTCCGGGACGGCGAGCGCGCCGGTCTCGGCCCCGCCCAGCCCGCCCGTCGGCGGTGGCGGCAGCGGTGGCGGCGGGACGGGCGGCTCGCCGAGCCCGCAGGGCAGCCCGTCGGCGCCCGCGCACTCGGCCGGGCCGTCGGCGACGCCCAGTGGCGCGGGATCGGAGGGGCCGAGCGAGTCGCCCTCGGCGCACTGAGCGGGCGGGGGAAGCCGGGAGGGCCGATCGGGCCTTCGTTCGAGGTGCTGACCAGGGGATTTGCCTCTGATCCCCAGGTTCCCCTATGGTGGTAGATCGTTCGTTTGATCCTATTTGGCTGGCGCTCCTCATACACCTTTGAGCGCCCTTGGCGCGTTCCGGCGATCCGTGGCTGACCGCATAGAGGCGGTTTTTCAACAGACCCCCGGACTTTGGCGCGTGCCACTTCCGGAAGGTTTTGCATGTCTCTCGTTGACGACGCCCGCTTCGCCATGCCCGCGAACGGGTCCGACGCCGACTCCCTCGACACCGACACCGACACGCTGGACGCGGAGCTCGCCGAGCTGACCGACGTCGACAGCGACCTCGACGCGGACACCGACGCCGCGGACGACACCGACGCCGACACCACCGCGGACGCCGACGCGGACACCGATGACGACGCCGAGCCCACCATCACCTTCGGCGACCTCGGTCTGCACGACGACGTGGTCCGGGCCCTCGCCAAGCGCGGCGTCACCACCCCGTTCCCGATCCAGGCCGCGACCATCCCGGACGCGCTGGCCGGCAAGGACGTGCTGGGCCGCGGCCGCACCGGCTCCGGCAAGACCCTGAGCTTCGGCCTCCCGCTGCTGACCCGCCTCGCCGACGGCGAGCGCACCAAGGCGAAGCACCCGCGCGGCCTGATCCTGGTCCCGACCCGCGAGCTGGCCATGCAGGTCGCCGACGCGCTGGAGCCGTTCGGCTCGGTGCTCGGCCTGCGCCTCAAGGTGGTCTGCGGCGGCACCTCGATGTCGAACCAGATCTACGCGCTGGAGCGCGGCGTCGACGTCCTGGTGGCCACCCCCGGCCGCCTGCGCGACCTGATCAACCGCGGCTCCGCCAAGATGGACGAGGTCGAGATCGCCGTCCTGGACGAGGCCGACCAGATGGCCGACATGGGCTTCCTGCCCGAGGTCACCGAGATCCTCGACCTGGTGCCGGCCGGCGGCCAGCGCCTGCTGTTCTCCGCCACCCTGGAGAACGAGATCGACAGCCTGGTCAAGCGCTACCTGAAGAACCCGGTCACCCACGAGGTCGACCCGTCGGCCGGCGCCGTGACCACCATGACCCACCACATCCTGGTCGTGAAGCCCAAGGACAAGGCGCCGATCACCAACGCGATCGCCGCCCGCAAGGGCCGCACCATCATCTTCGTCCGCACCCAGATGGGCGCGGACCGGGTCGCCCAGCAGCTGATGGAGGCCGGGGTGAAGGCCGACGCGCTGCACGGCGGCATGACCCAGGGCGCCCGTACCCGGGTCCTCGGCGACTTCAAGGACGGCTACCTCAACGTGGTCGTCGCCACCGACGTCGCCGCCCGCGGCATCCACGTCGACGGCATCGACCTGGTGCTGAACGTCGACCCGGCCGGCGACCACAAGGACTACCTGCACCGCTCCGGCCGCACCGCCCGGGCCGGCCGCTCCGGCATCGTCGTCACCCTGGTGCTGCCGCACCAGCGCCGCGGCGTGTTCCGGCTGATGGAGGACGCGGGCGTGGACGCCTCGCGCCACATCCTCGACCACGCCTTCGACGCCGAGGTGGCCCGGATCACCGGCGCCCGCTCGCTGGTCGAGGTCCAGGCCGAGAGCGCCTCCGGCATCGCCGGTGCCGCCGAGCGCGAGGTCGCCGAGCTCACCCGTGAGCTGGAGCGCGCCCAGCGCCGCGCGACCGAGCTGCGCGAGGAGGCCGACCGGCTGTCCGCCCGGGCCGCCCGCGAGCGGGCCGAGCTGGGCATCGAGGACGAGGAGCCGGCCGTCGAGGCCGACACCGAGGCCCCCGTCGCGGCGGTCGCCGCCGCCGAGGCCGAGCCGGTGACCGAGGAGCGCGCCCCGTCCTACCGCGACGCCCGCAGCAGCGAGCGCCCGGCGTACAACAACCGGGACCGCGGCGAGCGCGGTGACCGCGAGCGTGGCGGGTTCAACCGTGACGACCGCGGTGACCGTGGCGGCCGTTCGTTCGGCGACCGTGAGCGCGGCGGGTTCAACCGTGACGACCGTG
>NZ_JBIVXY010000011.1:106856-216191 GCF_044769485.1 Kitasatospora sp. NPDC090308
CCGTGGCGGCCGTTCGTTCGGTGACCGTGAGCGTGGCGGGTTCAACCGTGACGACCGCGGTGACCGTGGCGGCCGTTCCTTCGGTGACCGTGAGCGCGGCGGGTTCAACCGTGACGACCGTGGCGGCCGTTCGTTCGGTGACCGTGAGCGCGGTGGCTTCAACCGCGATGACCGTGGCGGCCGTTCGTTCGGTGACCGTGAGCGTGGCGGGTTCAACCGTGACGACCGCGGTGACCGTGGCGGCCGTTCCTTCGGTGACCGTGAGCGCGGTGGCTTCAACCGTGACGACCGTGGCGGCCGTTCGTTCGGCGACCGTCCGGCGCGTCCGTTCGGTGACCGGGACCGTGGCCAGGCCGGTGGCGGCAGCCGTCCGTTCGTGCGGCGTGACGACCACCGCACCGGTGGCCGTCCGCAGGGTGGCGGCTTCAACCGCGACGACCGCGGTGGCCGTCCGTTCGGCGACCGGGACCGCGGCGAGCGCGGCGGCTTCAACCGTGACGACCGCGGCGGCTTCAACGGTGGCGGCGACCGCAAGCCGCGCTGGAAGAACTGACGCGCCGCAGGCCGGCTGATCCGGGCCCGTTCCACTTCGGTGGGGCGGGCCCGTCCGCGTTCCCGGGGGGGTGTGGCCGGGCAGGAGCGAAAATCGCTGGTGGGGACGGGAGTTGGGGATTAGCGTGCCCGGTGTGAGCAGCAGGCAGCGGGCGGTGGCCACGCAGAACGAGGAGATCGCGGACCGGGGCGAGTACCGGAGCCCGGCCGGCGCGGTGGTGCGGATCGCCGCGGAGCTGGCCGAGGCCCGGGCCGGGACGGTGTCGTACCCGGCGGACGCGGAGTTCGGGCCCGGCCCGGGGCCCGTCCGCGTTCCCGGCGCGGTGGTCGAGGTGACCGGCGAGGGCAGCATGCAGGCGGCCCGGCGGCTGGTCGCGGACGGCGGGCGGAGCGTCGCGGTGCTGAACTTCGCGTCCGCGCGCAACCCCGGCGGCGGCTACCTGCGCGGGGCGAAGGCCCAGGAGGAGGACGTCTGCCGCTCCTCGCTGCTGTACCGCTGCCTGCTGGAGGCCCCCGACTACTACGAGGCGCACCGGGCCTCCACCGACCTGCGCTACAGCCACCGGGTGATCTGGTCGCCGGGCGTGCCGGTGATCCGGGACGACCGCGGCGAACTGCTGGAGCGCACCCACCGGGTCGGCTTCCTCACCTCGCCCGCGCCCAACGCGGGCCAGCTGGCGCTGCGTTCGCCCGGCCGTCCGCTCGGCCTCGGCCCGCTGCTGGCCGAACGGGCCGGACGGGTGCTGGCCGCCGCCGCCCGGCACGGCGTCCGCGAACTGGTGCTGGGCGCCTGGGGCTGCGGGGTGTTCCGCAACGACCCGGCGGAGGTGGCGGACGCCTTCGGGCGGGCCCTGGACGAGTGGGGCGCGGCCTTCGACCGGGTGGTGTTCGCGGTCTGGGACCGCAGCGTCCCCTCCGCGAACCGGACGGCGTTCGAGGAACGCTTCGGCCGCTGAGGGATGCCGCCGGTGGGCGGTGCTGTCGTCGGGTGGTGCTGTCGTCGGTCGGTGCCGCCGGACCTCAGTCGCCGGTGGCCAGCGCGGAGGCCGCGGCCACCACGCCCGTCACCGTCAGGACGGCCGGCCAGGCGCCGATCTTCTTCGCCAGCGGGTGCGAGCCGCCGAACGCGGCCAGGTACAGCGTGGTCAGCCCCGCCGCGGCCGGCACCCCCGAACGCCGCCCCCAGCGGACCGCGGCCGTCGCCCCGGCCGCCGCCAGCACGGCACCGCCCCACTCCCGGCGCCCACTGAACCGGGCGGTCGCGTACCCGCCGACCAGCCCGGTGGCGGCGACGGCGGCGGTGGCGGGGAAACGTGCCATGGGACGGGCTCCTTCACGACTTCGGGACTTCGGGACTTCACGTCTTCGGGACTTCGGGACTTCGGGACTTCGTGCCACCACGCCCGTCCGACGACGGGCGGGGCGGGCCGGGCGCGCCGGTGGACGCACCGGTGGACGTGCGGGTGGACGTGCGGGTGGGCGCACCGCCCACGGTAACGCTCCTAACGAGCAGCCCCCCGCCCGGGGAACGGCGGCCGGAGCAGCCGGGTGGCGGCGCGTGGTGCGCGGGCGCGTGGTGCGCGGGCGTGCGGTGCGCGGGCGTGCGGTGGGCCGTCAGGACGGTCCCAGGGTGCGGAGAGTGGCGAGGTCGGCGTCGGTGGCGCCGTGGTCGCGGAGGTAGGCGGCGAGGGAGCCGTGGCGGGTGGTGGCGTGGGTGAGGGCGGCGTGCAGGTGGGCGGCTTCGACGGGGCGGGAGAGTCGTTCGACCCCGGCGGCGTCGAGGTAGGGGACGGGGCCGAGGTCGAGGCCGAGGCCGGCGTTGGAGCGGAGGAAGTCGGTGGTGACGGCGTCGAGCGGGAGGCCGGCCAGGGTCTGCAGGACGGCGACGGTCAGGCCGGTGCGGTCCTTGCCGACGGCGCAGTGGACCAGCAGCGGGGCGCCGGTGGCCAGCGCGCGGACGGCGGCGGCGACGGCGATGCCGCCGGTCTCGGCCATGAACGGGTAGAGCGCGGACTGGTCCTCGGGCCACGCCCGGTCGGTGGTGGCCGGGTCGGGCAGCATCGGCAGGTGGAGGTAGGTGGCGCCGTCGGGCAGCCGGTCCGGGTACAGGGCGACCTCGGCGGCGCTGCGCAGGTCCAGGACGGTGCGGATGCCGAGTTCGGTGAGGCGCCGCAGGCCCTCGTCGGTGAGGTGGTGGAGGGTGGCCGAGCGGTAGAGCAGCCCGGGGCGGTAGACGCCGGACCCGGCGTCGCGGAGGTTGGGGACGTCGGGGATGTCGAGGAAGGGCGCGGCGGCGATCTCGGTCTCGGTCATGCGTTCCACCGTAGGGGCAGGGGCGGACGCCGGGCCGGGGCGTTCACCGAACCGGTACCGGGAGCCGTGGAGCCGGAACCGCGCGTCCGGTGGCGGGAGTTGTGGGAGTGGTAGGAGTCGCGGGAGCCCGGTGGTCGGTGGTCGGTGGTCGGCGGCCGGTGGTGGGCGGCCGGTGGTGGGTGGTGGTGTGGCGGTCAGCGGCCGCCGGCGGCGTCCAGGAAGGCGCCGGTGATGTACGAGGCGGCGGGGGAGAGCAGGTACAGGATCGCTTCGGCGATCTCCTCGGGCTGCCCGCCGCGCCCCATCGGGAGGTTCGGGCCGACCCGGTCGACCCGGCCGGGTTCGCCGCCGAGGGCGTGGATGCCGGTGTGGATCAGGCCGGGGCGGACGGCGTTGACCCGGATGCCCTCGGCCGCGACCTCCAGCGCCAGGCCGGTGGTCATCGAGTCCAGCGCGCCCTTGGACGCCGCGTAGTCGACGTACTCGTTCGGCGAGCCGAGCCGGGACGCCGCCGAGCCGACGTTGACGATCGCCCCGCCCCGGCCGCCGTACCGGGTGGACATCCGGCGCACCGCGGCCGCCGCGCACAGGAACGGGCCGGTGATGTTGGCCGCCCAGATCCGGTTCAGCCGGTCCTCGTCGAGCTCGTCCAGCCGGCACTGCCGCTCCAGCGTGCCGGCGTTGTTCACCAGCGCGGTGAGGGTGCCGAGTTCGCGGTCGACGGTGTCGAACAGCTCGGTCACCCCGGCGGTGTGCGAGACGTCCGCGCGGACGGCGAGCGCGGTGCCGCCCGCGGCCCGGATCCGCTCCACCACGGCCTCCGCCGAGCCCTGGTCGCTGCGGTAGTTGACGCACACCCGGTAGCCGCGTCCGGCGGCGAGCAGCGCGGTGGCCGCCCCGATGCCGCGACCGCCGCCGGTGACCACCAGCACCTCGTCCAGCACCTCGTCCAGCACCTCGTCCTGCGCCATGCCGACCGCGCCTCCGTCCTTCGTCCCGCGTCCCGCGTCCTTCGTTCACGACAGGTGTCGCCGCCGACGCTATCCCATCGGGTGAAACCCCTTTGCGGGCCGTGCGGTCGGGCGCCGAGCATCGCTGCCATGGACCTCTCCGTCTCCCCCCACGGCCCGCTGCGGGCCGAACGGCCGGACCCGGCCGCGTACCTCGCCGCCGACCGGGTCGTCGACCACGACCACCCCGCGATCGTCCGGCTCGCCGCCGAACTGCGGCGGGCGGACCCGGTGCGGACGGCCGAGGCGGTGTTCGGGTACGTCCGCGACCGGATCGACCACTCGGCGGACGTCGGCCACTGGTCGGCCGCCTACCGGGCCTCCGACGTGCTCGCCGCGGGCAACGCGATCTGCCACGGCAAGTCGCACCTGCTGGCCGCGCTGCTGCGCGCCAACGGCATCCCGGCCGGTCTGTGCTACCAGAAGCTGGAAGTGCTGCACGGGCTCAACGGCGTACTGCTGCCCGGCAGTTCGTGGTGGGTCCGGCTGGACGGCCGGGGCAACCGGAACGGCGCGGACGGGCACTTCGCCACCACCCCCGCCGAGGAGCGCCCCGCCTGGCCCAGCGACCCGGCGCTCGGCGAGCACCACTACACCACCGTCCACGCGACCCCGCCGCCCGCCCTGCTGGAGGGCCTGCGCCGGGGCGTGCCGGGGTCGGTCGGCTACGGCCACCTGCCGCTCGAACTACCGGACGGGGACTGAGGGTTCGTCCCGCGCCCTCCTTCCCCTCGGGCCGAGCGGCGAGTCGGCCGGTCGGTCTGTACGCCGGGTTCTGTCTCCCCGCGCGATCGCCCCGGCGGAAATCGTTGGCCGGGGCCGGGCGGCGCGGGCGAGACTGGGGGTCGGACCGGGCCGCACCCGCCCGTACCCACTTCCGCCCGTACCCACTTCCGTCCGCGACCGCCGGGGAGGCGTCCGCCCGTGAACGTCCTGCTCTCCGGCATCGTCGGTTCCACCGCGTACGGCCTGGCGCACGCCGGGTCCGACCTCGACCGGCTCGGCCTGTTCGCCGCGCCCACCACCGCCTTCCACGGCCTGCACCGGCCCGCCGAGTCGCACGTCACCACCCGGCCCGACCGCACCCTGCACGAGGCCGCCAAGTGGTGCCGCCTGGCCCTCAACGGCAACCCGACGGCCACCGAACTCGTCTGGCTGCCGGAGGAGTTGTACGAGGTGCGGACGCCGCTCGGCGAGGAGCTGATCGGCCTGCGGACGTCCTTCCTCTCCGGCCCGGCGGTCCGCGGCGCCTACCTGGGCTACGCCGACCAGCAGTTCCGCAAGCTCACCGCCCGCGACCGCACCGACCCGGCCGGCCGGGCCCGGGCCGCCAAGCACGCCCGGCACCTGGTCCGGCTGGTCCGCCAGGGCGTGACCCTGCACGAGACCGGCCACCTGGAGATCCGGCTCCCCGACCCCGAACGGGTCCGTGCCCTCGGCGAGCGCTACGCCGACCGCCCCGAGGAGGCCACCACCCTCCTCGCCGACGCCGCCGCCCGCTTCGACCGCCCCGGCGTGCTCCCCGCCGCCCCCGACGAACGCCCCGCCGAAGCCTGGCTCCACCGCGTCCGCGCCGCCCACCTCCCCCCACCCCCGCCCGCACGACCCGCCCGGCAATCCGCTGGCCCTCCCCCACCGAGCACCAGGTAGGATCACCCCGGCAGGCGCTGTCCCCCGGGTCCACGCCTGCTGCGGGCCGCTAGCTCAATTGGCAGAGCTGCGGACTTTTAATCCGTAGGTTCAGGGTTCGAACCCCTGGCGGCCCACTCGAGCTGAGGCCAGGTCAGACACATTCTGGCCTGGCCTTTTTTCGTGTCTGGAGCGGTTCGGGGGCTGTTCGCGCCTCTCGGGATGGCGCCCGGAATGACCGAATTGCGGGCCAGTGCGGGGACGACGCCCCCGAATCGCCCCCGCAGACCCCCTTTCCGCCCACGTCCATCCCCGTCCAGCCGGGCCCACGCGCGGGTCCGGACATCACTCCCCGTGAGGCCGGTCAGGTGCCGGCGGCGGGGGCGACTTCGGGGCCGTGTTGGCGGGTGCCCCAACCGGTGCGCAGGCAGGTGGCGGTGGCGTACCAGCGGGCCGGACGCAGGACCGTCCAGGACCAGGCGAGTGCGAGCGGGGTCAGTGCCCAGGTGCCGAGCTGGGAGCGCAGGGACTGGTCGGAGCGGTGGACGGTGAGGTAGCGCAGGGTCTGGCCGGAGACGATCAGCAGTGGCACCGCCAGCAGGGCCGGTGGCAGTGGCGTCCCGGTGTCCAGGGAGCGGATCAGCAGCAAGGCGGCTGCGGCGGTGGCGGCCAGGTGCTGGTACCAGCGCAGCACCTGGGCGAGGAAGGCGGGGTGGCGCAGCGGCAGGTAGCGCACCCGCCACAGCGAGCGGATGGTGGAGCCGCGCATCCACCGGGCGTACTGGCGCAGGTGGTGGCCGAGGCGCTCCGGCATCACGGAGAAGACGATCGCCGAGGGCTGCTGCACCACCCGGCCCCGGCGCAAGGCGTAGAAGGTGAGCATCGAGTCGTCGGAGAAGGTGACCGGGTGGCCGGCGAACGTCTCCGCGACGTAGGTGTCGCGGTGGTCGGTCAGCAGCTCGGCCCGGTAGGCGGCCAGGGAGCCCGAGCAGACCATCACCGCGCCCAGCGGGGACAGCGCGGAGCGGTCGACCAACTGGTTGGTGACGTACCACAGGTCGGTGATCCGGCTGATCAGCCCGCCCCGGTTGTTGTGGGCCACCACGACCCCGGCGACGGCCTGCACCCGCGGGTCGGCGAGCGGCTGGAGGAGTTCGTGGAGGGCGTGCGGGTCGAGGTGGGCGTCGGAGTCGACGGTGACCAGGACCTGCGCGCCGGGGCAGTGCGCGGCGGCGGCGACCTGGGCGCGGCGCTTGCCGGCGTTGGCCTGCCGCTGCCAGGTGGCGCGCACCCCCGCGTCCCGCGCCGCGCGCAGCCACCGCCGCCGCACCGCGGTGTAGTCGACCGTGGAGCCGTCGTCGACGACGTGCACGGACTGCGGACGGCGGGACTGGGCCAGCAGGGACGCCAGCGCCGGTCCCAGGTAGCCGGGGTCCTCGTTGAACACCGGCACCAGGACGGCCACCTCCAGCCCGTCCAGCCCGGCCTGCTGCGCCGCGGTGGCCTTCGCCGGCCGCTCCGCCAGGTACAGGCCGGTCTGCAGCACCAGGGCGGCCGCCAGCGGTGCCCACAGCCACTGCGTCCACCAGCCCTCGGCGCCCAGCGCGGTGCTCCAGGCCCGCAGTCCGTACGCGGCCAGCACCCCCGCGGCTGCCAGCAGCCCCACCACCGCGGCGAGCAGCGCCGCGGGCCGGCGCCGCCGCGCCGTCAGCGGGCCGGGGCGTTCCGGTCCGGGCTCACTGTTCACGGCGGAACCCGATCCGCACGCACAGGACTCCGCCCGCGATCAGCGCGGCCGCGGCCGCGGCCATCCACCACCCGGCCAGGGTGAGACCGCCGATCACCAGTACGCCCGCACCGGTCTGCGCCAACTGGTTGTGGTACATCGCACGCCTCGCAACAGGGGAAGGGGAAGAACTCGCTGCTTCCCCATCGTCACCGAGCGCCGCCGCTGACGCAGCGTCAGTGATCGAAACGGGTGAGGGGCCCGCCGCCGACCTGCGCGGCACTCTGCGGGAGCACTTCTCCCTCCGCTCGGCGCGCGCTGCCGCCGCACCGGCACTACCGGCGACGACCGCGTCACCGCCCGGAGCGCTCGCGCCGACCCGGCTCCGCTGACCGAGCAGGAGATTGCCGTCGGCCGCGGGGCTGCCCTGCTCGGCCGCCCCCATGCCCTCGCCCTCGATGGCGTCGCCGACCTCGTGCACGCCCTGCTCGCCGAACTCGACCTCCCCCCAGCCGTAACCGGCTCGCGCCGGCGCCGTCCGACCGACGGCCCGCCGCTACGGCGTGACCATCGGGAAGTTCGGGTCGAACTCGTCCAGCAGCGCCCAGTACTCCTCCAGCAGCCGGCCGTCCCCGTCCCGCTCCACCGCCTTCGCTGCCGCGGTCTGCCCGAGCAGCACCCCGGCCAGCGCCGCCTTCGGCCCGGACACCGTCAGCCCCGCCTGCGGGGAAGCGCCCCTGCGGGCGTTCAGGACGCCGTGGCGCACCCGCATCGCCCAGGTCTCCTCCGGGTCGGTGAACCGGAAGTCGATCCGCAGGTCCGCGTCGGCCGCCCGCTCGCCCACCACGTGCACGGCGGCGAAGTCGAACAGCAGGTCCACTGGCATGGCGAGCACCGTGTCCGCGCTGGCGCTGGCGAACCGGGCGGGCTGGACGCCCGCGCGCAGCTCCTTGGCCGCGGTCAGGTAGATGCCGCGCCACTGCGGACCCTCCGCCTGGTAGCCGAGCTGCTCGTACGCGTCGGCCTGCAGCTCGCGGGCCTCGCGGTGCTCGGGGTCGGCGAACACCAGGCTGTGCAGCAGCTGCGCCGCCCACCGGTAGTCGCCCGTCTCGAACGCCCGTCGGCCCTCGGCCAGCACTCGCTCCGAGCCGATCAGTTCGACGTACCGGCGGGCGGTCTCCACCGGCGGGTGCGGGTGCAGCGAGACCGGGTCGCCGTCCCACATCCCCAGTTCCTTGTGGAACACCGCCCGCACGTTGTGGTGGAGCGTGCCGTGGTAGCCCCGGTTGTGCCAGCGCCGGCCCAGCGCCTCGGGCAGCTCGACCTCCTCGGCGGCCTCCAGCGGCGTGGCGCCCTTGTTGGCTAGCCGCAGTGCCTGGTCGTGGATGAACTTGTACGTGTCGCGCTGCGACTCCAGCAGGTCGACGACCGCCTCGTTGCCCCACACCGGCCAGGTGTGCGGCCCGTAGTGCACCTGCGCCTGCCCGCCCCAGCGCTCCAGGGTCTCGTCCAGGTAGCGGGCGAAGTTGCGGGCGTCGCGGGTGCGGGCGCCGCGCAGCATCTGGATGTTGTGCAGTGCGTGGTTGGCGTTCTCCGCACAGGTCAGGGCCCCCAGTTCGGGGATCCAGATGTGCATCTCCTCGGGTGCCTCGGTGTCCGGCGCGTACAGGAACTCGAACTCCAGCCCGCCCAGTTCGCGCTTCTCCCCGGTGCGGGTGATGCCGTCGGTCGGCGACAGGTAGGAGATCGTCGCGCCGAGCGCCGAGGTGATGCCGATGCCGCAGGTGACGTGCCCGCGCGGGTCGAGGTCCAGCAGGCTGCCGAAGGCGTACGAAGCGCGCCGCGACATCGCGTTGCCCGCGATCACGTTCTCACCCAGCGCGTACTTGTCGAACGAGGCGATCGTGCCCGGCGCGACGATCGGCACCCTTCCGGACGCCACCTGCTCGGTCGTCACCACCCCCTTCACGCCGCCGTAGTGGTCGATGTGGGTGTGGGTGTAGACCACCGCCGCCACCGGCTTGTCGCTGACGTGCTCGCGGATCATCGCCATGCCCTGGGTGGCCGCTTCCACCGAGGCCATCGCGTCGATCACCACCAGCCCGGTGGGGCCCTCCACCACCGTCAGGTTGGCGATGTCGTTGTTGCGCACCTGGTAGACGCCGTCCACCACCCGGTACAGCCCGCCCTTGCGGATCACCTGCGACTGCCGCCACAGGCTCGGGTTCACCGTGTCAGGCGCCTCGGCGTCCAGGTAGTCGAACGCCGCCGGATCGAAGATCGGCTTTCCGTCCCGCCCATACAGCTTGTCCGGCAACGGTGCGATCAGGCCGCGGTCCGCGTCCGCGAAGTCCCGCCGGTCCTCCGTCGCGTAGCGTTGAGTGGCGGACCGGTTGGCGGCGGCGGTCCGAGGCGTGGCGGGCTTCGGCTGGTAGGACATGCGTCTCCCTCGCGCTCGGATGTCCGGGCGGGCACAGCCCCGTCCCGCACGTTGTGCACCAGCCTCCGGACAAGGTCCGGAGCCGGCATCCCCACTCCCCTGAACGGACGACGCGGGCCGGCTGCCGGAGACAACGGCAGCGGGGCGCTCCGGTTTCGTCGTGCTGTGGCACGCCCGGCTGCCCCTTCCCGTGCGTGCCGAGGCGAGCGACTGCCGGGACAGGGGCGGGCATGGCGTGAAACCGCGGTTGTGGAGCGGCCGGGGGGCGGGGCGCCGCGGGCCTCGCGAGTACCCGCCCAGGAGTACGAAGAGCACCGCCATGATCCGACGTCCTCTGCGCCGCCTCTCGCTCCTCCCCACGGCCGCTCTCGTCGACGCGACGTACGCCGGCATGCCGAGCGCCACCTACAGCCCCGGCCTCGCCTCCGCCACCAGCGGCGACACCATCACCGACACCCTGTCCTGTGACTCGATCTCCACCCCCACTTACGGCACCAAGACCCTGCATTGGAACACCGGCACCGCCAGCACCTTCGCCCCGTCCAGCCGGGGCCACGCACGGGCCTGGAGCTCGCTGCCCGTGAGGCCAGCGGTCCGGGAGACCGCTCCCGGTCGGGCCGGTTCCGGGCCCCCGGGCGGTCACATAAGGACGGAGGCGCGGCCCTTCCAGCGGTTCTCGTCGCGGCGGTCGCGCAGGGCCGAGAAGACCCAGGGGGCGAGCCGGGGTGCCGGCACGGCGGCGACCTGCTCGGTGGGGTGGAGCAGCCCGCGGGCGCACCGTTCGGCGGTCCAGACGGTGACCTGGGCGTGGGGGCTGGCGGGGTTGACGCCGATCTCGCCCTTGGGGCCGCACGTCGCGTTGTAGGGCAGGGAGGTGCGCCGGCGGTTCCAGTACGCCCATGCTTCGGCGGCCTTCTCCTGTTCGAAGAGGTGGTAGAGCTGCGGGTAGCGGTCCAGGAGGCGGACTTCGCGGAAGAGGAGCTGGCCGAGTAGTGGGGCGGCCGCGGTGCGCAGGTCGTCGGCGTGCGCGCCGGTGAAGGTGAAGGCGGTGGCGTCGGCGGCCGGGGTGAGGGCGGTGGCGGTGAGGCGGTGGGCGAGGCGGTCGCGGACGAAGGCGGCGGCCCCCGCGGAGAGGCCCGGTTCGATGCCGTCGATCAGGTCGAGGAGGCGTTGGTGGCCGGGGCGGAAGCGGCCGACGTCGAAGAGGGTGCCCATGCCGTTGACGGCGGTGAAGGCGAGCTGCTTGTAGAGGTGGTTGTTCATCTCGCCGAGTTCGGCGAAGTTCTTCGTCGCGGTGCTGGTGGAGTGGAGCATGAGGTACTCGGCGACGGTCTCGAAGTAGAGGTAGCCGAGGTAGGGCATGACCGGGACGGCGGCGGCCAGCTGGTCGAGGAACGGCCCGGCGTCGGAGCGGGTGTGGCCGGCGTCGGGGCGGGTGCGGCCGGTGGCGGTGGCGAGCATCAGGTCCAGCAGGGGTGCGGCGGCGTGCACCCGGTCGGTGACGGACCGGGTGACCTGGTGGTCCTCGGCGGGGGTGAGGGCGTGGCGGTGGCGGTCGAAGGCGCGCAGGTGGACGGGGCCCAGGCGCAGGTAGTCCAGGCCGGCACCGGGGGCCGGGTGGTCGGGGGAGACCTGGATGACCAGGGGGGTGCTGTCGCGTCGGCTGTCGAGGTCGGGGCGGGTGTCGAGGAGGTGGGTGCCGAGGTTGTGGGGGCGCAGCGCGCCGCCGGGCAGTTCGGTGAGCGGGGCGCCGTAGACGGCGGCGGCGAGGCAGCCGGTGGAGGCAAGCAGGTGGCCGCTGGTGCGGATGGCGTCCAGGGAGCGGGTGAGGTGCAGCAGGTGCATCGGGCGGCCGGTGGCCAGGGTGGTGAGCATGGCGTTGCCGTCGGGCCGCAGCAGGTGCCCGCCCGGGGTGTGCTGGAGGCGCTGCTGCCACTGGTCGGGGGTGGCGGTGAGGCCGGCGGGCAACTGCTCGGTGGGGGCGTCGAGGGGGGTGTGGGCGAGGTCCCAGTCCGGGTGCACGGGTGTCTCCTACTCGGGTTGCAGGGCGCGGAGCGCCAGGTGGAGGGCGTGGGTGTCGCTCGCGCCGTCGAGGCGGGCCTGTTCGGTGCCCACGACCAGGTCGTGGGCGAGGAGCGGGGCCCAGGCGGGGACCTGGAGGCGCAGCAGGTGCAGGTCGGGCCACCAGCGGGTGGCGGGCAGGCGGTAGCGGTCGAGGGCGTCGGCGGCCTTGAGCAGGTCGACGGCCGTGCGGTGCCGGTGGTAGGCGGTGTGCTGCTCGGGGGTGAAGGCGTGGTGGGGGATGTCGTGGAGGGCGACGGCGGTGACCGCCTCGGGGCTGGGGGTGCGACCGAAGGCCGAAGCGACGTCCGCGCTGTTGCGGGTGAGCCAGTGGGCGGCGCGCTGGCCGTGGCCGGGGTCGGTGCGGTCGTTGTGGCGGCGGCAGTCGTGGCAGGCCGCCGCGGCGGCGAGCGCGAGCGCCCGGTCGGGGATCAGGCCGTGGCCGGCGGCGAGGAACTGGACGAGGACGGCGACGCGGGCGCCGTGCAGGACGCCGTGCAGGGAGGTCGCGGTCTCCGGCCGGGCGAACCAGGACGGATCCGGTACCAGCGGGGTCGCGGGGTGTGGCAGTCTGGGCCGCGCACCCGGACCGCCCAGCCGCTGGCCGGCGATCCACGCGAGGGTCGGCCGGTCCATCACCTGGTGGTCGGGCAGGCGGCCCGCGGCCGCCAACTCGTGCAGTGGTGGCCGGTCGTCGCCGGAGGGTGCGGGTGGAGAGTTCATCGAGTCCTCGAAGGGTCGGGTCGGACATGGGCGTCGCGTTGGGCGTGGTGGTGCTGACGATGGGGAACCGGCCCGCGGAGCTGGTGGCGCTGCTGGAGTCGGTGCGGGCGCAGGAGGGCTCGGAGTCCGGGGTGCGCACGGTCGTGCTCGGCCAGGGCGTCGAACTGCCGCCGCTGCCGCAGTGGGTGGACGCGGTGGAGCTGCCGGAGAACCTGGGCATCCCGGGCGGCCGCAACGCCGGCGTGCAGCGGCTGCGCGAACTCGGCGGCACCGACGTGCTGGTGGTGCTGGACGACGACGGGCTGCTGCCGCGCACCGACACCTTCCGGCTGATCCGGGAGGCCTTCGAGCAGGACCCGAAGCTGGGCATCGTCTCGTTCCGGATCGCGGACGAGACCGGCTTCACCCAGCGCCGCCACGTCCCCCGCCTGGGCACGTCCGACCCGATGCAGTCCGGGCCGGTGACGACGTTCCTCGGCGGCGGCCACGCCATCCGGATGTCCGTGATCGACCAGGTCGGGCTGTTCCCCGCCGAGTTCTTCTACGCGCACGAGGAGACCGACTTCGCCTGGCGCGCGCTGGACGCCGGCTGGGGCATCGACTACCGCGCCGACCTGGTGCTCCAGCACCCGCGCACCGACCCCGCCCGGCACGCCGCCTACTACCGGATGACCGCCCGCAACCGGGTCTGGCTGGCCAAGCGCCACCTCCCCGCACCCCTGGTGCCGGTCTACCTCGCCTCCTGGATCGGCTACACCCTGCTGCGCCGCCCGCCACTGGCCGGACTGAAGGCGTGGTGGGGCGGGTTCTTCGAGGGGGTGCGGGTGGCGTGCCCGCCGCGCCGGCCGATGCGGTGGAGCACGGTGCGGCGGATGGCGCAGCTGGGCCGGCCGCCGATCTTCTGACGGCCAGGCCCAGCCGAGCCCAGCCGGGTCAGCCAGGCCCGACCGAGCCCAGCCGGGTCAGCCGAGCCCAGCCGGGGCGGGTTCAGGCGGCCAGGGCGGTCGGGGGCTCGCCGGCGGTGAACCAGTCCGGGATCGCCCCGGGGGTGGAGCGCAGCCAGGTGACGTACCGGTCGATGCCCTCGGCGAGGCCGATGGCGGGCGTCCAGCCGAGGAGTTCGGCGGCCAGGCGGGTGTCGGCGTAACCGCCGAGCGGGTCCCCGGCGGGCATCGGGGCGTGTTCGAAGCGGGCGCCGGGGTAGTGGGCGGCGATCAGCTCGCCGATGCGGCGCACCATGGTCGGCACGCCGGTGCCGACGTTGACCGTCCGGCCCGCCATCCGCTCGGCGACCAGGGCGAGGATCGTGGCGCGGGCGATGTCCTCGACGTGCACCATGTCCCGCACCTGCGTGCCGCCGCCGTTGAGCCGGATCGGGCGGCCGGTGTGCGCGGACATGGCCATCCACGGCACCATCCACGAGTGCGAGCCGGGCTTGGGGACCTGCGGCTCCCCGTAGACGGAGAAGTACCGGACGATCGCGTGCTCGGGCCCGCTGGAGCCGTCCAGCATCAGCCGGGTCTGCTGCTCGCCCCACGCCTTGGTGTTGGCGTAGACGGAGATCGGGTCGAGCGGCTGCGCCTCGGTGAAGACCGCCGGGCCGTCGGCGGTGGTGCCGCCGTGGCCGTAGACGGACGCGGAGGAGACGAACACCAGCCGCTTCACCGCCGATCCGGCGACGGCGTCCAGGACGCTCTGGGTGCCGGCCAGGTTGCTGGCGAACGCGGTGCGCGGGTGGCGGGTGCAGGCGGCGACGTCCGCGTACGCGGCGGCGTGGATCACGTAGTCGCAGCGCTCGACGAGGGAGCGCACCGTGGCGCGCTCCCGCACGTCGCCGAGCACGACCTCGGCCGCGTTCAGGTCCACGCCGAAGCGCTCGCGCACCGGGTGCGGGTAGGCGTCGAACCGGTCCAGGACCAGCGGGCGGGCCCCGGCAGCGGCGAGCTGGGCGACGACGCGGCTGCCGACCAGGCCACCGCCCCCGGTCACCAGCACCGCCGCGCCCGCGAGCTGTCCGATCACAGCTGACTGAGTGTCAATCATGTTGATCTGCACCTCTGTTCGGAGTCGGATGGATGCCTGAAAGTGAAGCCTCCGGGGCCCGGGCGGCGGTACCGTGTTCGCTCCCCCTCCTGGTTAATCCCGTTCATGATCGACTCGCGGTCGTCCCAGGGAGCGAAGTGAACTCGAACGCTGCACCGAACCGGCATCTGGCGGCCGTCCTGGAGGAGGCCGGATGGACCTACGAAGCCCTGGCCAGAGCGGTGCGGGCCGTCGCCGCCGAGTCCCGGGTCGAACTGCGCACCTCGAAGGCGGCCGTCCACCACTGGGTCGTCAACGGGACCAGGCCGGCGGGCCGAACACCGCTCTACATCGCCGAAGCGCTCGGCCGCAGGCTCCGGCGCGCCGTGACGCTGGCCGAGATCGGTCTAGGCTCCGGACCTGTCGAGGACACCGCCCGGGTGCTGCCCCTCGATCCCCTCGCCGCCGCCGCCGACCTCGGAAGGCTCATCATGCTGCGCCGCCGCGACTTCCTCGCCACCACCTTCTCCGCCGCCGCGGTCGGCCTGCCGCTGGTCTACGACCACCAGGCCGCCGCGGCCGCGCTCAGCGCCGCCGCCGACAGCCGCCGGATCGGGCCCGGCGAGATCGCCGTCGTCCGGCAGTTCACCGAGATGTTCCGCACCGCCGACGAACGCCTCGGCGGCGGCCACGGCCTGGTCGCCATCACCTCCTACCTCACCGACGTCGTCACCCCGATGCTCAAGGGCACCTTCCCCGACAGCGCCGTCCGCACCGAGGCGTTCGGCGCCGCCGCCGAACTCGCCACCTTGATCGGCTGGAAACTCCACGACCACGGCAGCGACGGCGCGGCCCAGCGGTTCTACCTCCTCGCCTACCAGCTAGCCTGCGAGGCCGACCCGGCGGGCCGCGCCGCCTGGGCGATGCGCGCCCTCACCCACCAGGCCCTCGACCTCGGCCACCCCGCCGGCACCGCCGCGCTCGCCGACGCCGCCCTCGACCGCGCCCGCGGGCGTGTCGACCCCAACACCGAGGCCCTGCTGCTCATCACCGCCGCCCGCGCCAACGGTGCCTCCGGCAACCGTGCCGCCGCTGCGAAGCTGATCCTCGCCGCCGAGAACGCGATGCTCGCCGCCACCGAACCGCCCCCCGCCTACGCCGCCGCCTCCGGACCCGTCGCCGCCACCGTCGCCTCCCACACCGGCAAGACCCTGACCGCGATGAAGGACCACGCCGCCGCCGAACGCCACTACCGCGCCGCCGTCCGGTACCGGGTACCCGGTACCTACCAGCGGGGCCGCGCCCTCACCCTGGCCAACCTCGCCAAGACCGTCGCCGCCCAGCACCGCCACGAGGAAGCCGTCACCCTCTGGGCACAGTCCCTGGACCTCATGGACGGCATCGCCTCCGACCGCACCACCAAGGAACTCGACACCATGCGCTCCGCGCTGCGCCTGTACACCGGCCGCCGCATCCGCGGGGCAGCAGAGCTGAACCGTCGTGCGGCCGGACTCCAACGCGCAAACCGAGTGGTTCGGACAGTCGCTTTCGGCGACGAGTGAGTCCCGGGGGCTGGGGCGGAGGGGCGGGCCCTGTCGGCGATCGTCGGGCGGAAGGCACCCGGCGGGTCGTCATACGCGTCATACGGCGGATCGACGCGGTGATCGCCGCAGCGGAGGCGGAGGCCGCCGAGCTGTCCCCGCTGCCTGATGTCGCCGATGAAGCCCTTACGGAGGAGCACCGGGAGGTCGCGGAGGCCCCATGGAGCTGGTCTACGGCGCGGATGCTCCTGCGGCCCGTCCGGGCAATGGCGCGTGACCGTGCGGGTGCCGGTCTACGACACCGGCATGCTCATCGCGCTCGCTGGCCGGAAGCCCAAGGCGGTACGGCTGCACGCCGGCCTCAAGGACACACCGCATCGCGCAGTCGTGCTCGGGCCGGTGCCGGCCCAGGTGGGGCGGCCCGGTCCCCGCCACTGTGCACGCCACGGCCGCGGCCCTCAAGGACTGCACGGTGCCACGGGTGCGGAGCGCGGGCCCGGCGATGCGCCCCGCCACTGCTGGACAGACGGCCTGCATCGTGTGGGCGACCGGCCCGGATCCGGCGGAGCGGCAGCGTATCGGTAGCGCGCTTGCTGTGGTGGAGTCGCCTCCGAAGAAGGGGCCGGAGGCCGTGGATGCCTCGGTCGCGCTGACTGCGGTCCGACACGGCAGCGCTGTCGTTCTCACCAGTGACCCGGCTGACCTCACGGCTCGCCCGAAGGCGTTGGACGCCCAGGACGTCCGTGTGGCCCAGATCTGATCCCGGGATCGGACCGGAACAGCAGGGGGAACGCGTCAGCTCCTCCGGCCGCCCGTATGCTCCGATCCGCCCCGTCCGTACGAGAGGAAGGATCACCCCGTGGAGTTCGTCAGCCCCGGGCCCACGAGCAAGGGCCCCCGGGAGCGTTTCAACGGTGATGTCTGGTTCGACGCCATCCGGGTCGGCCAGGAGCCGTCCCGTCTGTGCGCCAGCATGGTCCGCTTCGCTCCCGGTGCTCGCACCGCCTGGCACCACCACGCCGTCGGGCAGACCCTCCACGTCGTCGCCGGCGTCGCTCTGATCGGTACGCGTGACGGCACCGTCTTCGAAGCCCACCCCGGTGAGACCGTCACCTGCCCGCCCGGCGAGGAGCACTGGCACGGTGCCGCTCCCGACCGTTTCATGCAGCACCTCGCCCTGTGGGACGCCACCGCCCCCGGCGACGACCGGCCCGAGATCACCTGGCTCGAACACGTCACTGACGAGCAGTACGGCGCCGAACGCACCCGCAGCTGCTGACCGCGAGGGCGCCGTCGGTCCCGTCGTCGTCCGTTCTGAGCCGTTGTCCGGCTCCTTCCGGCCGGCACCGCGCTGCGGGGGAAGGCGGTTGACGGGGCATCAGTCCACGGCGGTGGCGGGCCGGGGCGGTGGCGGGGGCGGATCGGCCGGACACAACTTTTTCACGACGGCTTCGTGTGCGGGCGCTAGGCTGGCGGGTCGAAACGTTATCTCAGTGCGATGCGATCCGGGGGGCGCTGAACCGTGATCAAGAACGACTCAGCTCTACGGCAGGTGGCACGCGTCATGACGACGGTGGCCGAGCCGCCGGTGGCGGCCCCGCGGGCCGATGACGACTGGGTGGTCGACGTCGAGCAGTTCGAGCCGAGAACGAGCGTACTGCTGGCGGATCACGACCCGATCTCGCGCCGGGTGCTCGGGACGGTGCTGCGGGACGCCGCGCAACTGGACTACCTGCGGTGCGTGGACAGCCACCGGCCGATCCACGAGTGGTCCCGGCTGGCGCTGGCCGACGTGGTGGTGCTGGTGGTCGGCCCGCAGGACGAACCCTGGTCGGTGGTGCGGCAGTTGGTCGGGTGCCAGGTCAAGGTGCTGCTGATCGGCACGGACTGGAGCCGGTGGCGGGTGGACGCGGCGTTCGCCGCCGGGGCCACCGGGTGCCTGGTCAAGGACACCGAGATCGCCCGGCTGGCCAGTGCGACCCGGGCGGTGGCGTCCGGGCACGTGGTGCTCTCCCCGCAGGTGCTCGCGCAGGTGCTGGAGACCCGGCGGCTGTCCTCGGTCGGGTCGCCGTCCGGCCCGGCGCCGGGGGAGCCGCGACCGCCCGGGACGGAGAACCCGGACCGGCTGCTGCGCTGCCTCACCAAGCGCGAGCGCGAGGTGCTGGAGCTGCTGGCCGACGGCCGGTCCACGGCGGAGGCGGCCGGGGTGCTGAAGCTCTCCGCGGCCACCGTGAAGAGCCACGTCTCGCACGCGCTGGCGAAGTTGGGAGTGCGCAACCGGCTGGAGGCGGTGCTGCTGATGCAGCGCGGCCGGGCGGCCCGGCAGGCACGGTTGCAGGCCCCGCCGGACCGGGCGCAGGGTGCCTGACGGCGGTCCTGCGCACGGTCCGGACGGGGCCGCCCGGGACGAGGCCGGGGAGACTGTCCCGGGGTTTCGGGGCCGTGTCGGGCACGGCGGGTGGGTGAGGAGGGTAGGGAGGGCGAGGCGGGTACGGCGGGTACGGGCGGCCGAGGCGCGTACGGCGGGCGTTCGGCCGGCGGTGCCGCGCGGTCCGCGCCGCGCCGCGGGGCGTCAGGCCGTGGCGAGCGGGCGGCCGACCGACTTGCCGGGGGCCAGCGGCGCCGCGAGCAGCGAGGCGACCGCGACGGCGATCCAGACCACCGTCCAGGAGGACACCCCGAGCAGCAGCGGGATGAGCATCGGGGTGACGAAGGCGCCGGTGAACGCGGTGGTGTTCTCCAGGCCCAGTGCGGTGCCCGCGCGTTCGGCCCCGGCCATGGCGGCGATCTCGGTGTAGGCGACGCCGTGCCAGGCGTTGGCGACCATGCCGCCGATGGCGAGGGCGGCGGCGG
Source organism: Kitasatospora sp. NPDC090308 (assembly GCF_044769485.1). Taxonomy (NCBI): domain Bacteria; kingdom Bacillati; phylum Actinomycetota; class Actinomycetes; order Kitasatosporales; family Streptomycetaceae; genus Kitasatospora; species Kitasatospora sp. NPDC090308. Next base: position 125,727 of record NZ_JBIVXY010000011.1, read on the forward strand.
TCCAGAAGGTCGGGGCGTGGGCGAGGACGGCCGCACCGGCCATCAGGACGCCCGCGATCACGCCGACCGCCCGGACGTAGCTGCGGCGGTTCTTGTTCCGGTCGGTGTAGCGGCCGCTCCAGACCCGGATGGCCGCGCCGCCGATCTGCGCGGTCAGGATGGTCGCGCTGGCGGCGAACAGACCCGCGTGCTTGGCGTCGTGCAGGAAGACGCCCGCGAAGGAGAGCACGGCGATCTGCGGCATCGTCAGCAGCGCGCTGGCCAGGGCGAGCCGCCAGCAGTCCCAGCGGACCAGCGGCGAGCGGGTGTCCTGCGGGGCGTCGGCCCGGGCGGCGGCGCCCCCGGCGGCCGGGAGGTCCTCGGGGGAGTGCAGCCAGCGCCAGGTGGCGGCGGCGGTGACGAAGCAGAACAGCGCGAGCACGCCGTAGACCGGGCGGAAGCCGTAGGAGGAGGCGAGCCAGGGCAGCAGCGCGGCGCCGATCGCGCCGCCGGCCGGGATCGCGGTCTGCCGGATGCTCATCGCGAAGCCGCGTTCGCCGTCGCGGAACCAGATCATCACGGCGCGGCCGGAGGAGCCGTTGACGCTGCCGCCGAGCAGGCCGACCAGCAGCAGGCCCGCCGCGAGCAGCCCGATGGCCGGGACCGAGCCGCCGCCGGGCACCACGAAGACCGCCATCAGGGCCAGCACGGCGCCGGTGGAGAGCAGACCGGTCAGCAGGATCTTCCGGTCGCCGAACCGGTCGGTCAGCAGGCCCCAGAAGATCTCGGAGACCGCGACGCCGAGCAGGGTGGCGCCGAGGACGAAGCCGAGCTGGCCGGTGGTCAGGTGGTAGTCCGCCCGCATGGTGGTACCGGTGACCGGGATGCCCGCGAAGCTGGCGGAGAAGCTGGCCTGGGCGGCGACGCCGAGGCCGAGCACGGTCCAGCGGTGCTTGGGGCCGAAGCGGGACGGCGGTGCGGCGCCGGATTCCCCTCGGTCGGTAGCCGTAGGGACGACGGTCACAGGAACTCCTCGGAACTCGGATGTCGGGGGTGGCCGGCGGCCCGCCGAGGCTGCGTCGGGGGCGGGCCGCCGGCCGGTGGTGGTGCCGTCAGACCGGCTGGACGGGCTGCTCCCACACCACCAGGGCGATGCAGCCGTTGGCGCTGCGCGGGGCGTGGACGCTGTCCGGCTTCATCACCAGCAGGCTGTTCGCCGGGTAGACGCCCTCGTCGGTCTCCAGCTGGCCGCTGCAGATGTAGATCAGCTCGTAGCCCGGGTGGCGGTGCGGCTTGGCCGCGGCGCCCGGCAGGTAGCGGACGATCGCGGCGGCCGGGCCGGTGGGGCCGGTCTGCTCGGTGGTGTAGAGGCGGTGGATCTCGGCGCCCACCCGGCCGTCGGTGAGCAGCGGCTCGAACTCCAGCTCCTGGAAGTCGAACCTGCCGCCGGCCAGCTCGGTGAACAGCACCGGCAGGCACTCGGCCAGCCCGTTCTCGGCCACGGCGCTGTCGGCGAGGGCGTTGTCGGTCATCTGCGCGGTCTCCTGGTGAAGTCGTTGGCTGCGGGAGGGAACTGACTGCCCATCAGGTGCGGTCGGACGGGACCGGACGGGACCGGACGGGATCGGACGGGACCGGGTGCGATCGGACGGGACCGGGCGGGCTCGGACGGGAGCGGGCGCGATCAGGTGCCGTCGCCGACCCGGCCGGGCACGCCGTCGATCCAGCGGTCGGTGTGCCGGTCGGCGGCGGCCTGGTCGCGGAAGGCGTAGGACTTGAGCAGCCAGCGGCGGCGGGCGGCCTCGGGGTCGTTGATCTCCATCTTGTCCCGGCTGTGCAGGCCGTCCTGGTTGGCGAAGGTGAACAGGTCGCCGGTGAGGATGCGGTGCCGGGTCTTGTCCGCGCGGACCAGCGCGTTCTTCAGGGCCAGCAGGGCGACGATGGCCTGCGGCGGGGCGTCGGGGGTGACGGTCGTGGTGGTGTCGAGGTAGCGGAAGCTGTGCTCGTTCTCCAGGACCGCGTGCACGTCCGAGACGGACAGGGCGCCGTTGTTGTCGCGGGAGAGCACGTCGTACGGGGTGATGAAGTACGGCTGCCGCAGCACGTCCTGCTGCTCCTGGGTGAGGTTCGCCAGCAGCTTCCGGCCCTCGACGAAGCCGGTGTAGATGTAGTCGCGGTCGGGGCAGCGCATGCCGAGCAGGGAGATGTAGTCGGCGCGGACCGGGTGCGCGGTGCGGTCGTTGTGGAAGACCAGCTCGCTGTCGCTGAAGCCGGTCTGCAGGCCGCTGTAGCGGTTGATGGCGATCACGTCGACGAAGAAGTCGCCGTTGAAGCGGGTGCCGTAGGAGAGCAGCGGCGTGCGCACCAGGTGGCCGAACAGCGCCAGGAACGCCTCGGAGACGAAGGTGGTCTTCTTCGCGTGCTTGTCCGCGATCGGGTCGTCCAGGTCGAGCTCGGGTATCTCCCGGTCGAGCGGGCAGTTGCGCAGGACGTGGGCGACCGCGGTGCCGGATTCCCGGTCGAGCCGGATGCGCTCGCAGACCTCGGTGAAGAAGGCCGGCACCTCGCCGCGGTCGATCAGGTCGTGCACTGCGGCGGAGAAGGCGAGATAGTCGCGGTACGGCTGCTTGTCGACGGTGGCCAGGACCGCGAACAGCTCCTCGCGTTCGGCGTCGGTCATCGTGTACAGCGGTTGCATTGCGGTCTCTCCCTCTGGACGAATCTTTTTGGGCGCGTGGGACCGTGCGCGCTGCCAGTCTCGCCCGGCCCCGCGCGCGGGGAATCGGCCGGACGGCGGAGTCCGCCGAACTCGCCTCCGCCATCGCGGTGGTCGGAACTCCACTTAAGTTGAGTCGGCGCGCATTCCACCCCGAAAGGGGTGGTGCAAAGGCGCATTTCGACTCTTACCCCGGGCGATACCCGGGGGGTACGGTGACGGGTGTCCCGGGCACCCGCGGCTGGACCCAGCGGAAAACTGTGGTGCTCAAGGGGATTCGGATACTGTCGGTGCGCCGAAGGGCGGGCCGAAAAACGCCGGTCGCCAGGGACATCGTCACCCCTGGCCCGGTCCCGGCGCGCACATCCCGTGCGCCGCGCAGGCGCAGGGGATACCCCTCCCTGCCGGCGGCAGGGAACTCCCGACACCGGCCGATCCCGTTGTCGGACAGACGAAGGAGCACACGTGGTAGCACAGGGCAAGACGGGCAGGTCCCGGCCCGCTCGGGGGAAGGCGGCCGACAGCAGGGCCCGCGACCCCGAGATGGTTCAACTCCTCACCCCCGAGGGCGAACGGGTCGAGGACCCCCGGTACTCGGTGGACCTGTCGGCGGAGGAACTGCGCGGACTGTACCGGGACATGACGATGACCCGGCGGTTCGACACCGAAGCGGTCACCTTGCAGCGCCAGGGCGAACTGGGCCTGTGGGCCCCGATGCTCGGCCAGGAGGCCGCCCAGATCGGCTCGGGCCGGGCGACCCGGCCGGACGACTACGTCTTCCCCTGCTACCGCGAGCACGGCGTGGCCTGGACCCGCGGCGTCGACCCGCTGAACCTGCTCGGGATGTTCCGCGGCGTGAACCACGGCGGCTGGGACCCGAACGAGAACAACTTCCACCTCTACACCATCGTGATCGGCCCCCCGCTGCTGCACGCCACCGGCTACGCGATGGGCATCGCGAAGGAGGGCGCGGATGCCGCGGTGCTCTCCTACTTCGGCGACGGCGCCTCCAGCCAGGGCGACGTGGCCGAGGCCTTCACCTTCGCCTCGGTCTACAACGCCCCGATCGTGTTCTTCTGCCAGAACAACCAGTGGGCGATCTCCACCCCCACCGAGAAGCAGACCCGCACGCCGATCTACCGGCGCGCCGCGGGCTGGGACTTCGAGGGCGTCCGGGTGGACGGCAACGACGTGCTGGCCTGCCTCGCGGTCACCAGGGCCGCGCTGGAGCGGGCCCGCTCCGGCCAGGGCCCGATGCTGATCGAGGCGTTCACCTTCCGGATGGGGCCGCACGCCACCTCCGACGACCCCACCCGCTACCGGGAGAGCTCGCTGCGGCAGGAGTGGGAGGCCAAGGACCCGATCCGCCGCCTGCGCACCTACCTCACCACCAGCGGCCAGGCCGACGAGGAGTACTTCGCGCAGGTCGACCGGGAGGCCGAGGAGCTGGCCGCGCGGGTCCGCGAGGGCGTCCGCGGCATGCCCGACCCGGACGCCGACGCGATCTTCGCGCACGTCTACGCCGGACCGCACGCCCTCGTCGACGAGGAGCGGACCGAATTCGCCGCGTACCAGGCCGCGTTCGAGGAGGGGAACTGAAGTGACCACCACCACCCTGTCACTGGCCAAGGCCCTCAACGAGGCGCTGCGCACGTCGCTGGAGGACGACCCCAAGGTCCTCATCCAGGGCGAGGACGTCGGCCGGCTCGGCGGCGTCTTCCGGATCACCGACGGCCTCCAGAAGGACTTCGGCGAGGACCGGGTCACCGACTCGCCGCTCGCCGAGTCCGGCATCGTCGGCACCTCGATCGGCCTCGCCCTGCGCGGGTTCCGCCCGGTGGTCGAGATCCAGTTCGACGGCTTCGTCTTCCCGGCGTTCAACCAGATCGTCACCCAGCTCGCCAAGATGCACGCCCGCTCGCTGGGCAAGGTGAAGCTGCCGGTGGTGGTGCGGATGCCCTACGGCGGCGGCATCGGCGCGATCGAGCACCACAGCGAGTCCCCCGAGGCGTACTTCATGCACACCGCGGGCCTCAAGGTGGTCTCGCCGTCCAACGCCTCGGACGGGTACTGGATGCTCCGCCAGGCGATCGAGAGCGACGACCCGGTCATCTTCCTGGAGCCGAAGCGGCGCTACTGGGACAAGTCCGAGGTGGACCTCTCGGCCCCCGCGCTGCCGCTGCACCGGGCGCACGTGGTCCGGGAGGGCGGCGACCTGACCGTCGTCGCCTACGGCCCGATGGTCAAGCTCGCGCTGGAGGCCGCCGAGGTCGCCGCCGAGGAGGGCCGCTCCCTCGAGGTGGTGGACCTGCGCTCGCTCTCGCCGATCGACTTCGACACCGTGCAGACCTCGGTGGAGAAGACCGGCCGGCTGATCGTGGTGCACGAGGCGCCGGTCTTCACCGGCCCCGGGGCGGAGGTCGCCGCGCGCATCCAGGAGCGCTGCTTCTACTCCCTGGAGTCGCCCATCCTGCGGGTCGGCGGCTACCACGCGCCCTACCCGCCGGCCCGGGTGGAGGAGGAGTACCTCCCCAACATCGACCGGGTGCTGCTGGCCGTCGACCGCTCGCTCTCCTACTGAGGGGGCGGCCCGATGACGAAGACCACCCAGCGCTTCCGCGAGTTCGCGATGCCCGACGTCGGCGAGGGCCTCGCCGAGGCGGAGATCCTCAAGTGGTACGTCCGGGTCGGTGACGCCGTGGTCGACGGCCAGCCGGTCTGCGAGGTGGAGACCGCCAAGGCGGCGGTCGAACTGCCCATCCCCTTCACCGGCGTGGTCAGCGAGCTGCGCCACCCGGAGGGCAGCACGGTCGACGTCGGCGCGGTGATCATCCTGGTGGACACCGCGCCCGCGGACGCCGCCCCGGCCGCCGACGCCCCGGCCGCCGACGCCCCGGCCGCCGACGCTCCGTCCTCGGCCCGGCAGCCGGTCCTGGTCGGCTACGGGGTCGCGCCCTCGGGGACCGCCCGGCGGCGCCCGCAGGCCGAGCGCCCGCAGGCCGAGCGGCGGCCGGCGAACGGGGCCCCGGCGGGCACCGCGCGTCCGGAGCGGCCCCGGGCCAAGCCCCCGGTCCGCAAGCTCGCCAAGGACCTCGGGATCGACCTGCGGACGGTGCCCCCGACCGGCGTCCACGGGACGGTCAGCCGGGAGGACGTGCGGGCGGCGGCCGCCGTCACCGCCGCCGCCGCGGCCGTCACCACCGCCGTCGAGGCGGCTCCGGCCCAGGTCGCTCCGGCTGCTCCGGCCCAGGCCGTCCCGGCGGCCCGGACCCAGGCCGTCCCGGTGGCGCCCGGGGACCGCCGGGTGCCGGTGACGGGTGCCCGCCTGGCCGCGGCGCGGGCGGCCGTCGCCAGCGCCTTCACGGCCCCGCACGTCACCGAGTTCGCCACGGTCGACGTGACCCGGACGGTGAAGCTGGCCGACCGGATGCGGCGGGACCCGGAGCTGGCCGGGCTGCGGGTGACGCCGCTGCTGCTGGTGGTGCGGGCGCTGCTGACCGCGGTGCGCCGCCACCCGGAGATCAACGCCGCCTGGGACGAGGAGCGCCAGGAGATCGTCCACCGGCGGGCGGTCAACCTGGGCCTCGTGCTCGGCTCGCCGGACGGCCAGGTGGTCCCGAACGTCAAGGACGCCCAGGCCAGGACGCTGCCCGAGCTGGCGGGGGCGCTGGAGGAGCTGGCCGAGGCGGCCCGAGAGGGCCGCACCGATCCGGCGGACCTGCTCGGCGGCACCGTCACGGTCACCGACCTCGGGGCCTTCGGCGTCGACACCGGCACCCCGATCCTGAGCCCCGGGGAGTCGGCCGTCCTGGCGGTCGGGGCGATCCGGCTCCGGCCCCGGGTGCACAAGGGCGCGGTGGTGCCCCGGCAGGTCGTCACGCTGGCGCTCTCCTTCGACCACCGGCTGGTCGACGGCGAGTTGGGTTCCAAGGTGCTGGCGGACGTGGCCGCCGTCCTGGAGCACCCGAAGCGCCTGATCACCTGGGGCTGAGCCGCCCCGCGCCCGCGGGCCCCGTTCCGGACGCCGGAGCGGGGCCCGTCGGGCGGGTTCACGGGACGCGCACCACGCCCATCGGGCGGGCGGTGTTCTGCGGGCCGACGCCGACGGTGCCCGGGGGCAGCGTCCAGTCGCGGTTGCCGGCCAGTGCCCGGGCGGTCGAGACGAAGGCGGACACCGCCTGGAAGTTGCGCACCAGCGGGCTGATCCCGATCGCGAGCTTGCGCCGGACGGCCGGGGCCAGCGGCACCGCGCGCAGGGCCGGGGACATCGGGAGCATGGCGAGCGAGGGCAGCACCGTCACCCCGTGGCCCTCGGCCACCATCGCCAGCAGGGTGTTCAGGTTCTGGACCCGGTAGGAGACGTTCGGCTCCAGGCCCACCGCGCGGAACAGCGAGCGGACCAGTCCCTCGGTGTCGCCGTGCGGCATCAGCAGGGGTTCGTCGGCCAGTTGCAGGATGCGCACGCCCGCCGCGGACCTGAGCCGGTGCCGGGCCGGCAGCACCGCGTACAGCTGGTCCTCCAGCAGCGGGTGGGTCTTGAGGTCCCGCTTGGGGAGGGTCACGATGCCCACGTCGACGGCGTACCCGCGCAGCCACTCGGAGATCCGGAGGTCGGGCCCCTCCTTCAGCTCGATTTCGAGCTCCGGGTAGCGGCCGCGGAATTCCGTCATCAGGGCCGGGAGCAGGCGGCAGGCGAAACTCTGGCTGGTTCCTATCCGTATTCGGCCGGAAGGCTCCCTGGCCGCGCTCCCGGCCACGTTGCGCATCTGCTCGGAATGGAGCATGACGGCCCGGGCGTGGGTGAGCACCCGGTGTCCGGAATCGGTCAGTTCGATGCCTTTGCGGTCGCGGTGCATGAGGCCGACGCCGAGTTCCGCCTCCAGGCCGGCAATCGCGTGGCTGACCGCGGACTGGCTGATTCCCAGCGCTCTCGCGGCACCGGTGAAACTCCCGGTGTCCACGACTGCCACAAAGGCGGCGCACTGGGACAGTTTCACGTCCGGGCCCCCGTTCCCGTGTCAGCAGCAGGGCGGTGCTGCCAGGTCGTTCGACCCTAGCATGTTCGAAAATGGCGACAACGGTCGTTCTGTTGTCGTGAGTGGTTTGTGGATTCGCACGGGAAATGATCGGCTATGGCGCTTTCGCGCACTTCAACAGGTGGTCGGCAGGGCCGGCCGCCGGTTCTTCTCGTACGCCTCGATCTCGTTCTCGTCACGCAGCGTCGCGTCGATCGGGTCCAGGCCGGCCAGCAGCCGGTCCCGGGCCTCCGCGTCCAGTTCGAACGGGTGGACCCGGTCGCCGCAGCGCAGTTCCAGCGCCTCCAGGTCGACGACGAGCGGGACCGCCGGGTCGGCCTCGACCGCCTCCCACAGCCCGGTGACGACCCGGCTCGGCAGGACGATCGTCAGCAGGCCGTTCATCAGCGAGTTCCCGCGGAAGATGTCGCCGTAGCGGGGGGCGACCACGACCCGGAAGCCGTAGTCCTGGAGCGCCCAGACCGCGTACTCGCGGGACGAGCCGGTGCCGAAGTCGTTGCCCGCGAGCAGGATGGTGGCGCCCCGGTGCTCGGGCCGGTTGAGCACGAAGCCGGGGTCGTCGCGCCAGTCGGCGAACAGGGCGTCGGCGTGGCCGTCACGGTCCGTGCTGGCGCAGAACCGGACCGGGATGATCTGGTCGGTGTCGACGTCGCTGCGGCGCAGCGGCACCGCGGTGCCGCGGTGGACGGTGAACTTCTCCATGACGGTTCCTCAGAGGTCGGCGGGGGAGGCGAGCCGGCCGGCCACGGCGGTGGCGGCGGCGACCGGCGGCGAGACGATGTGGGTGCGCGAGCCCTTGCCCTGCCGGCCCTCGAAGTTGCGGTTGTTGGTGGAGGCGGCGCGCTGGCCGGGCAGCAGCCGGTCCTCGTTGAGCGCGGCGCACATCGAACAGCCCGCCCCGGCCCGGAAGTCGGCGCCCGCCTCGGCGAACACCCGGTCCAGGCCCTCCTCGACGGCCTGCCGGCGGACCTGCGCCGAGCCGGGGACGATCATCAGGTGCAGGCCGTCGGCGACCTTGCGGCCGGTCAGCACCCGGGCGGCGGCCCGCAGGTCCTCGATCCGGCTGTTGGTGCAGGAGCCGATGAAGACGGTGTCGACGGGGACGTCGCGCATCGCGGTGCCGGGCGCCAGGTCCATGTACGCCAGGGCCCGTTCGGCCGCCGCGCGCTCCTCCGCGGTGGCGAAGCCGGCCGGGTCGGGCACCGCGCCGTCCAGCGGGACGCTCTGGGCCGGGTTGGTGCCCCAGGACACGTACGGGCTCAGGGTGGTGGCGTCGATCACCACCTCCCGGTCGAAGACCGCGTCCGGGTCGGTGCGCAGCGACATCCAGTGCGCGACCTCGGCGTCCCACTCCGCGCCCTGCGGCAGGCCGGGGCGCTGGCGCAGGTAGGCCAGGGTGGTCTCGTCGGGGGCGATCAGCCCGGCCCGGGAGCCGGCCTCGACGGACATGTTGCACAGCGTCATCCGGGCCTCCATCGAGAGCGCGGTGATCGCCTCGCCGCGGTACTCGATGATGTGGCCCTGGCCGCCCGCGGTGCCGATCTCGGCGATCAGCGCGAGCACCAGGTCCTTCGCGGTGACCCCGGCGGGCAGGGTGCCGGTGACGGTCACCGACATGTCCTTCATCGGCCGCATCGGCAGGGTCTGGGTGGCCAGCACGTGCTCCACCTGGCTGGCCCCGATGCCGAAGGCCAGCGCGCCGAAGGCGCCGAGCGTGGTGGTGTGCGAGTCGCAGCAGACGATCGTCATCCCGGGCCGGACCAGGCCGAGTTCGGGCGCGATGACGTGCACGATGCCCTGCTGCGGGTCGCCCAGCCGGTGCAGCGGGATGCCGAACTCGGCGCAGTTGGCGCGCATCAGCTCGCTCTGCCGGCGCCCGTTCGGGTCGGTGATCAGGCGGTCCAGGGCGAGCGTCGGGGTGTTGTGGTCCTCGGTGCCCAGGTTGAGGTCGGGCCGGCGGACCTTGCGGCCGGCCGCCCGCAGCCGGTCGAAGGCCTGCGGGGTGTTCACCTCGTGCAGCAGCTGGAGGTCGATGTAGAGGAGGTCGTCGCCGGCCGGCTGGCGCCGGACGACGTGCTGCTGCCAGGTCTTCTGCGCGAGGGTCGTGCCCATGCTGCTGGTGTGCTCCCGGTCGTCGGTCATGGTGGTCAGCGGCTCCCGGCGCCGGCGGGGACGGCGGACTCCCGTACGGAAGTGTCCCCGGCGGGAGCCGGTTCGGCGGCCGGTTCGGCGGCGGAGGGTTCGGCGGCCTGCTCGGCGTGGGCCTGCTCGGCGTGGGCCTGTTCGGCTGCGGCCGGTTCGGTGGCGGGCCGCAGCGCGTCGCCCGCGATGGCGTCGGCGTCCTGGACGAAGTCGGTCCAGAAGCCGGGGCGGCTGCTGCCGCCCTGCATGAACCATCGGGTGTGCTCGGTCGGGATGCCGAGCACGTACAGGCCCGGGTCGGGGCGGCCGTCGCGCCCGACCGGGTGGAACGGGCTGCGGGTGACGGCCACGCCGCCGGTGTCGAAGACCTCGTCGTCCAGGCCGTTCAGGTAGCTGGTGAGGGTGCCGCGCTCGACCAGCCGCCTGGTCAGCTCGGCCGGGTCGGACCGCAGGTCGGGCACCGGGACCCGGGCGTCGATCACCGTGTCGACGGCGGTCTCGGAGCCGGGCACCTGGGGCGAGCGGACGGCGAAGCGGCCGGTGTCCGGGCGGGTCTCGAAGCGGGTGTCGGGCCCGGGGACGCGCAGCACGCCCGCCTCGACCAGCGCGACCACCTGGCGCAGCCGCCGCAGCGGGGGGCCGGCGGCGAGGAAGGAGACCCGGGGGACGAACCACTCCAGGAAGTCGGTGCGGTGCGAGCGCGGGGTGAGCCCGGAGAAGTCGACCAGGGCCCGGACGATGCTGCGGGTGTCGCGCAGCACGTCCAGGGCGGCCTTGACCGGGGAGCCGACGTTGCCCTGCTCGGCGTGGTCCAGGTCGCGTCCCACCGCGGCCAGCAGGTCGGCCTCGAACTCCCGGGTGCCGGGGTAGCTGCGCCGGTGGAACGGGCGGGCCACCTCGTCCAGGTCGATCGGGGGCAGTCCGGTGATCCCGTGCCGGGCGGCGATCGCCGCGACGTCGGGCACCCCGGTCTCGGCGGCCCGGAGCACGTCGGCCACGAAGGCGTCCTCGCCGCCGGCGCCGCGCTCGCGCAGCACGGTCGCGTACTGGACCAGGTGGACCTCGGCGATCAGCCACGGCACCGCGTGGGCGGCGAAGTCGACGCGCTCCCCGGCGCAGGCGGCCCGGACCCGGTCCAGGGTGAACAGCCGGGTGGTGTAGCGGTGGTCGTGGTGCTTCTGGTTGCGGCCGCGGGCGAGCAGCGGCAGGCCGCTGCGGGAGCCGGCCACGATCAGCGGCTCCGCGCCGCTGGGCTCGTAGCGCAGGCCCCGCGCGCCGGACTCCACGAAGGTGCCGCCGCGCCCCTCGGTGAGGGCCGCCATGACGTCGTAGAAGGACAGGCCCAGGCCGAGGACGCCGACCGGCGACCCGGCGGGGATCTCGTCGAGCGGCATGTCGGCGGCGGAGTCGCCGCGGATGTAGCGCAGCGCCGGGTGCTCGGCGGCGAAGTCGGCGAGCCGCTTCTGGAGCCCGGAGAGTTCGGGCCGGGTGTGGCCGGTGGTCAGGACGACCCGGTCGGCGCGCAGTTCGGTGCCGTCCGCGAAGGTCAGCCGGTAGTCGTCGGCCAGCCGTTCCAGGTCGGTGACCTCGCCGCGCACCCGGTGCAGGGTGGCGTGCGGCGGCAGGTTCTCCTCGACCGTCCTCAGCACGAACTGCATGTACTCGCCGTGGAGCCGGCGCGGCGCGTAGCTGTTGGGGCCCGGGTGGTCCGGGCGGTGCTCGGCCCACCACTGGGCCAGCGACGGCCCGGCGCCGGGGCGGGCCGGTCCGTCGTCGGGCGGGCCGGAGAAGGAGGAGACCTCGTCGGCCACGGTGTTCATCAGGAACCAGTCGGGCTGGTCGGTCCGCCAGATCCGGCCGGTGCCCACCTCGACGGCGTCGATCAGGTGGATCTCCACCGGCCGGTGCGCGGGTCCCCCGGCCAGCCGGGCGGCCAGCCGCTCGACGATGCTGAGCCCCCGCGGGCCGCTCCCGATCAGCGCGATCCGGTGCGGGGCCGTTCCGGTGGAGTTGGTGGTGGCGCGGTCCTTCATGTCACCCCTGCAGCCTGTGGTGAAAAATTCACCAGAAATTGACCCGAGATATGTTGGGCGCCCGTCCGGCGAACCAGCTGGTCCGCGGGTGATTTATCGGCGACCGCAGTGCGCGATCAACGCTAACCGGCTCCGGCCGGGAAATGCAATGTCAATGGATTCATGCTTCGCATCGATTTTGCTCATGGATCGAGCACGGCCGTCCGCCATGGCATACGTGCAGGTGGGGTGAGGTGTCGGCGGTCCGGTGCGGGCGGTGCGGGCGGTCGGCGGGGCGGGTTTGACACGGGGTTCACATAACAATCTTGACGATCTTGGAACGGTTGGTTCTAATGGCGGAGGTATTGACCGGGGTTTCATTGGAGGGGTAATCGGTGGGCCGATCGGCGCTTCTTGTACTCGATCTGATAAATGAAATCGTGCATCCGCGGGGGAAATACGGCGCCGAGGGGTACCAGCAGCAGGTGGCCGACCGCCGGGTGCTGGAGAACGCGGCCCGGGCGATCGAGCGGGCCCGCGCGGCGGACGTCCCGGTGATCTACGTCGTGGTCGGCTTCACCGCCGGCTACCCCGAGTGGCCGCCCGGCTCGCCGATCTTCCGGGCCGCCAAGCCCGACGGCCGCCTGCTGCTCGGCGACTGGGCCACCCAGGTGCACGACGCGGTGAAGCCGGCCGAGGGCGAGCCGGTCATCGCCAAGCACCGGATCAGCCCGTTCCACGGCACCGGACTGGACCTCCTGCTGCGCACCCTCGGGGTGGACACCCTGCTGCTGACCGGCGTCTCCACCGACATGGTCATCCTGGCCACCGCCCGCGACGGCCACGACCGCGACTACCGGGTCAAGGTCCTGGAGGACGCCACCGCCGCGGACGGCCCCGAGATGCACCGGGCCGCGCTCACCGTGATCGCCCGCTGCGCCGAGATCACCACCGTCGACGAGGCGCTGGCCGACGAAGCGCCGTCTGACGGGGCACCGGCCGACGGGGCGCAGGCCGCCGGGGCGCCGGGGGCGGACCGATGAGGAGCGTGGCCCGCCGCTTCGGCCGGATCGAGAAGTCCGCGACCTTCGCCGTCCTGGAACTGGTGCAGTCGCTGCGCGCCCAGGGCGTCAGGGTGCTCGACCTGGGCGGCGGCGAACCCGACTTCGACACCCCCGCGCACATCACCGCCGAGGGCGCCGGCGCCCTGGCCGGCGGCTTCACCCACTACACGGCCAGCCGGGGCATCCCCGAGCTGCTCACCGCGATCTCCCGGAAGCTGGCCGAGGACAACGGCGTCAGCGTCGACCCGGCCACCGAGGTGATCGTCACCCCGTCGGCGAAGAACGCGCTGTTCACCGCCCTGACCACGCTGCTGGACCCGGGCGACGAACTGCTCGTCCCGACGCCGGGCTGGGTCAGCTACCACTCGATGGCGCACCTGATCGGCGCCGTCCCGGTGGACGTCCCGCTCGACGGCGACGACGGCTTCCGGATCACCCGCGAGCTGCTGGAGAGCCGGATCACCGACCGGACCAAGGTCATCCTGGTCAACACCCCCAACAACCCGACCGGCCGGGCGCTGGACGCCGCCGAGGCCGAGGCGGTCGCCGCCGTCGCGGACGAGCACGACCTGTTCGTGGTCTCCGACGAGATCTACGAGAAGATCGTCTACGGCGGGACCAAGCACGTCAGCCCGGCGAGCCTGCCCGCGGGCGCCGGGCGCACCCTGCTGGTCAACGGCTTCTCCAAGGCGTACGCGATGACCGGCTGGCGCCTGGGCTACGTGGCCGGACCGGCGCCGGTGATCTCCGAGATGCTCAAGGTGCAGCAGCACTCGGTGGGCTGCGCCGGCTCGTTCGTGCAGCGCGGCGGCCTGGCCGCGCTGACCGGTCCGCAGGACGCCGTCCAGGAGATGACGGACGAGTACGCGGCCCGGATGGAACTGATCGTCGCCGGGCTCGACTCGCTGCCCGGCGTCAGCTGTCCCCGGCCGGAGGGCGCCTTCTACGCCTTCCCCGACATCCGGGGCACCGGCTTCGCGAGCTCGGCCGAGTTCGCCACCTGGCTGCTGTCCGAGGCCGGCGTCGCGGTGATGCCCGGATCGGCCTTCGGCCCCGGCGGGGAGGGCCACATCCGGCTCTCCTTCGCCACCTCGCGCGAGGTCATCACCGAGGCGATCGACCGGATGGCCACCGCGCTGCACCAACGCCGTCGGTGACACCGCCGACCGGCCCGAACCGGTTCCGCAATTCCGAGACGTCACCCACTGCCGCGACGCAGTGCGGGAAACGGGGACAACCATGAACGAGAACGTGCGGCGGATCTCCTTCTTCGACACCACTCTGCGCGACGGCGAGCAGGCGCCCGCCAACGCGATGGGCCCCGAGGACAAGCTCGACCTCGCGCTGCGGATCGAGGCCCTCGGCGTCGACCGCATCGAGACCGGCTTCCCGGCCTCCTCGCCCAGCGACTTCGAGGCCACCCGGCTGATCTCCAAGCACCTGACCAGGGCACGCTTCACCACCTTCTGCCGGGCCGTCGCCGGGGACGTCCTGGCCGCGGTCGAGGCCGGCGGCACCGCCAACCACCAGGTGCAGGTCGCCGCCACCGGCAGCGACCTGCACCTGAAGTACAAGCGGCGGATCACCCGGGAGCAGGCGATCGAGGAGGTGGTCGAGTCGGTGCGGCTGGCCCGCTCCTACGGCGTGGAGTCGGTCACCGTCGGCATCGAGGACGCCAGCCGCGGCGAGGACGACCTGCTCCGCCCGATGACCGAGCGGGCGGTCGAGGCCGGGGCGACCGGCTTCGTGGTCGCGGACACCTCCGGCGCGATGACCCCCGACGGGTACGCGGCGCTGATCCGCCGGTTCCGGTCCTGGGTCCCGACGGAGACCTGCATCGCCACCCACTGCCACGACGACTTCGGCCTGTCCACCGCCAACGCGCTGGCCGGCCTGCTGGCCGGCGCCGACGAGGTCCAGGCGACCCTGGGCGGCGTCGGCGAGCGGGCGGGCAACACCCCGCTGGAGGAGATCGCGGCGATCCTCGCCTACAAGGAGGACGAGACCGGCCTGCGCACCGACATCGACCTGGCCGCCATGTACGGGGCCTACACCGTCCTGCGCCGGGTCATCCGGCTGGAGGAGCCGCGCAACAAGGCGATCTTCGGCACCTACGCCTTCGGCACCGCCGCGGGCATCCACCAGCAGGGCGTGCTGCGCAACCCGGCCACCTACGAGTACGTCGAGCCCGCCCGCTTCGGCCGCACCCGCTCCGTCCTGATCGGCCGGCACTCCGGCCGGACGGTGCTCCGGCACCTGCTGGAGCAGCTGGGCCTGGAGCCCGACGACGCGCGGCTGGAGGAGCTGTACCGGGTGCACATCGCCGAGCGGACCGACGGGGACTGCGAGGACCTGGAGGTCATCAAGGAGCGCCTGCGCCAGGAGCTGCTGCCGCAGTAGCCGCCGCCGCAGTGGCCGCCGCCGCAGTGGCCGTCGCCGCGCGGACGGGTGACCAACAGGTGCACAACGGCGCCAAACGGACATCCGGTTGGTAGCGTTCCGCCCGCGGCGGCGGCCTCCGGGGCCGCCGGGCCGCGAGCGGGAGGAGCGGCGCGGGTGGCGGCGGAGGAGACGGCGCAGGAGACGGCGGCGGCGGTCCGGGGACCGGCGGCGGGCCCGGCGAGGCTGACCCGGCGGACGCTGACCATGCTGGTGGTCGGCTCGATGGTCGGCGCGGGCGTGTTCTCGCTGCCGGGCCGGTTCGCGCAGGAGACCGGCGTGCTGGGCGCGCTGGTCTCCTGGCTGATCGCCGGGACGGGCATGCTGATGCTGGCGCTGGTGTTCCAGGCGCTGGCGGTGCGGCGGCCGGAGCTGGACGCGGGCGTGTACGCGTACGCGAAGGCGGGCTTCGGCGAGTACCTGGGCTTCTTCTCGGCGTTCGGCTACTGGGCCAGCGCCTGCGTCGGCAACGTGACGTACTGGGTGCTGATCATGTCGACGGTCGGGGCGCTCGTCCCGGCACTCGGGGACGGCGACACCTGGCTCGCGCTGCTGCTCTCCTCGGCCGGGCTGTGGGGGTTCTTCCTGCTGGTGCGGCGCGGCGTGCGGGAGGCCGCGACGGTCAACCGGATCGTCACCGCGGCCAAGCTGGTGCCGATCCTGGTGTTCGTGGTGCTGGCGCTCGCCTGCTTCCGGGCGGACGTGTTCGCCGCCAACCTCCGGGGCGCCGCCGCCACGGGCTCGCTCTACGACCAGGTGCACGGGACGATGCTGGCCACCGTGTTCGTGTTCCTCGGGGTGGAGGGCGCCAGCGTCTACTCCCGGCACGCGGCGCGCCGTTCGGACGTCGGCCGGGCCACCGTGCTGGGCTTCCTGAGCGTCTTCGCGGTGTTCGCCTCGGTCACCGTGGTCTCCTACGGCCTGCTGCCGGCGGACCGGATCGCCGCGCTGCGGCAGCCCTCGATGGCGGGCGTGCTGGCGGCGGCGGTCGGCACCTGGGGCCAGGTGCTGGTCAGCGTCGGCCTGGTGGTCTCGGTGCTGGGCGCGTACCTGGCGTGGACGCTGATGGCCGCCGAGGTGCTGTTCGTCGCGGCCGGGGACGGGGACATGCCGCGCTTCCTGGCCCGGACCGGCGGCCGGGACGTGCCGGTGCCCGCGCTGCTGCTGACCAGCGTGCTGTCGCAGCTGATGCTGGTGGTCACCGCCTTCTCCGACGACGCCTTCGACTTCGCGCTCGACCTGACCAGCACGCTCGGCCTGGTCCCGTACCTGCTGGCCGCCGGGTACGGGGTGCGGGTGGCCCGGCGGGACCGCGCGGGCCCGGCCGCGCTGCTGGTGGCCGGGCTGGCCACCGCGTACACCGCGTTCCTGGTCTACGCGGCGGGCTGGACGTACCTGCTGGTGTCGTCCGTCGTCTACGCGCCCGCCACCGTGCTGTTCGTGATGGCCCGCCGCGAGCAGGGCCGCCGGCTGTTCTCGCCGCGCGAGGCGGTGGTGCTGGCGGTGTCGGTGGCCGGGGCGGTGCTGGGCGTGCTGGCGCTGGCGGCGGGGTGGATCAGCCTGTGACCCCGCCGGGGCGGTGCGCGGAAGTGTTCGGACGAACCGTGAAACACCCGGACCCGGTCGCGCATCTATAGGGGTGAGAGCCCGGAACGGCCGGGCCACGGGGGTGCGATGTGATACGCGGACAGGCCGAGGCCGCCGAACCGGCGGAGGACGGGTCCGAGGGCGCGGTGCCCCGGCAGCGGGAGGGCGGCCGGGCGGCCCGCCGACGGGCGGGCGGCGCGGCGGACGCGTCGGCGGGTCCGTCCGCGGGTGCGGCTCCCGGCTCGGCTCCCGGCCCGGTGTCCGGCCCGGTTTCCGGCCCGGCGACGGGCGGGCGGGCGGCGCGCCGGGAGGCGGCCCGCCGGCCGGGGCGGCGGGGACGCCGACGGCTGCGGCGCTGGCAGCGGACGCTGCTGTGGACGGCGGTCGGGGCGGTGGTGCTGACCGCCGGTGCGGGCGGCTACCTCTACTACCGGTTCAACGCCAACATCAAGCAGGCGCCGCTGTACGCGGGCGAGGAGGGCGACGCCGGGCACGAGGTGGCGGACGCCTTCGGCCGCACCCCCATCAACGTGCTGGTGATCGGCTCCGACTCGCGCGCCGACCCGGAGGACTGCACGATCGGCGGCGCCGACTGCGGCAGCGGCGCCAACGCCGACGTCAACCTGCTGCTGCACGTCTCCGCGGACCGCAGCAACGCGACCGTGATGAGCATCCCGCGCGACCTGCGGACCGACCTGCCGGGCTGCCGCGACGCGGCGGGCAAGACCGTCTTCAAGGCGCAGCGCGGGTTGATCAACGCCACCCTGCAGGGCGGCCCCGGCTGCACCGTGGCGGCCGTGCGCAAGCTCACCGACCTCCCGATCGACCACTTCGTGCAGGTCGACTTCAGCGGCGTGATCAAGATGTCGGACGCGGTGGGCGGCGTCCCGGTGTGCGTCAGCGACAACGTCTACGACCCGTACTCGCACCTCAAGCTGACCAAGGGCGAGCACACCCTCCAGGGCATGGCGGCCCTCCAGTTCGTCCGGACCAGGCACGGCTTCGGCGACGGCACCGACACCGGCCGCTCCTCGGCCCAGCACCTCTTCCTCGGCTCGATGATCCGCCAGCTCAAGGGCGCCGGGACGCTCACCGACCCGGGCAAGCTGCTGTCGCTCGCCGACGCCGCCACCAAGGCGCTCACCGTCGACCCCGGCCTGGACGGCATCACCAAGCTGGTCGGCCTCGGCCAGGACATCAGCAAGGTGCCGTCCGAGCGGATCACCTTCACCACCATGCAGATCATCCACGATCCGGCGGACGACAACCGGCGGCTGATCGGCCCGGGCGCGACCGAGCTGTTCCGGGCGATCAAGGACGACCGGTCGCTCAGCGGCGGCCCGCAGCCCGGGGACGCCGCCTCCTCCGCCGCCCCGTCCGTCCCGTCCGCCCCCGCCGAGTCGTCGGCGCCCCCGGCCGCGACCGGACCGGCCCGCGGCGGGATCACCGTCGTGGTGCGCAACGGCACCGGTGTCACGGGCCGGGCCGGAGCGCTCGTCGACACGCTGCGGCAGGCCGGTTTCGCCAAGGGCACCACCACCGGTCCGAAGGTCACCGCCGAACACAGCGCGGTGACGTACCCGGCGGGCGAGGAGGCCGAGGCCCAGCAGGTCGCCGCCGCCCTCGGCCTGCCCGCGAGCGCCGTCCGGGCCGGACAGGGCAACTCGATCGAGCTGCTGATCGGCACCGACTGGCCCACCGGCACCGGCTACCCGGCCGAGACCGGCACCACCACCGCGCCCGCACCCCCCGCCGACCCGTCCGCCATCCTCAAGGGCGCCGACGCCAGCACCGCCGACGACACCAGCCGCTGCGCCCAGGTCGGCCACGAGGGCACCGTCGAACTGCCCGGCTACCGGGGCCAGATGACCCCAATTCAGGCGTACGAGCGCAGCAAGGGAGTCCCCGACTCGGCGCCCTGACGGCTCGTCGCGTCCGGGTGCGGCGACCGGGCGGGCCTTCGGGCGGAGGGCCGGGGCGGGGGGACTCTCACCGGCCGGCAGGAGGGGCCGCGCCGTCGGCGGGGGGCAGGTGGACCTCGCTCCACACGCTCTCCTGCACACCGCCGCCGCCGTCGCGCGAGGTGAGGGAGCGGCGGTGGCCCCAGCGGTCGCCCAGCGCGAGGGCCGCCAGCACCCCGTACTCGTCCGGCGCGGGGCCCTCCAGGTGCAGTTCGATCCGGTACCCGCCGGGGGTGGTGCTCAGCCGCGCCTTCCCGCCGCCCGCCCGCGCCAGCCGCTCGGCGATCGTCCACGCGCGTTGCTGCGACGCCTCGGCGGCGGCCTCCCGGTCCGTCATGGGCGGGACGCGGTGGACGAGGGCGGGAGGGGGAGGGGCGCGGCGGGCTCGGCCGGTTCCGAGGTCCGCTCGGGGTCGTCGGACCCCTCGCGCAGGGAACGCCGGAGGGTGGCGACTTCCTCCAACGACTGTCCGGTGTACAGCACTTGATTCCGTTCGATGGGTGAGGGGAGAGGGGGTTCAGGCCGCGTCCGGCTCCTGCGCGGTGCCGCTGCCGACACAGCGCGGGCACCCGCAGGCCGGCCAGGTCAGCGTGGAGCGCGGCGCGGGCATCAGCGGTTCGTCGGACGTCCGGAACGAGACCTGTTCCCGGCTGCCGTCCGCCCGCACCGTGTAGACGCGGATCGTCATCCCGGGCTTCGGGGCGGGGCGGCCGTCGGACGGGCCCTCGGCTGCCGTCGGTGGGATGAAGGGGTCTGGCTGACAAGTCGTCATGATCGTTGCTCCGTAGGGAGATTGCCGTCCGCTTCGGTCACTGTCTGTGCTTCAAGCGTTGCCGGGCGGCGCTACCCTCGACAAGGAGCACGGTGTTGCGGACCTGAGCAGGGGTCCGGCACGGAACAAGGAGGGGGCTGGACGGATGGCCTGGCAGGAACGGGACCTTCAGCCGGACCTTTCGCCCCGGCACTTCTACGGCGCCGAGATCCGCCGCCTCCGCAAGCTGCACGACAACATGTCGTTGGAGGCGCTGGGCAACATCCTCATGTTCTCCAAGGCGCACCTGTCCCGGATCGAGAGCGGCGCGTCCAAGCCGCCGGTCGGCCTGTCGGAGAAGCTGGACATGGCCTTCGGGACGGACGGACTGTTCTGCCGCCTTTACGAGATGGCGAAACGGGAGCCGTTCCCCGACAAGTACAGCGCGTTCCACAAGCTGAACGAACGCGCGGTGGAACATGCCTCGTACTCGCTGTCGATCCCCGGTCTGCTCCAGACCGAACAGGTGATCCGCGCCATCATGCACGCTGGTGGGTCCACTCCGTCGGACGCTGAGATCGAGAGCTGGCTGGCTGCTCGACTCGGACGACAGGAGCGCCTCAGGGCCGAACCGGCGACGTGTGAGTACTGGTTCATCCTCGACGAATACGCGCTGCGACGTCCGATCGCCGGTCCGGAGGTGATGGTGGAACAGCTCTCCGTGCTGCTGGCTGCCGGCCGACGTCGCAATGTGACGATCCAGGTGCTGCCGTTCAGCGCCGGTGTGCACTCGCGGGTGGGTGGCTCCTCGCTGATCATGCTGACCGCGCCTGACGGCTCGATGGTCGCCTATGAGGAGGGCGATCGTTGGGGGCGCTTGCACGATGACGCGGAGACCGTGGTAAGCCGCAGGAAGGACTACGATCTGTTGCGGGCTCAGTCCCTCTCTCCACGGGACTCCGAGGCCGCGATCAGTTCCGCCCTGGAAGGATTCGAGAATGCACTCCGACGGCATGCCTGAGAACTGGGTCAAGAGCAGCTACAGCAACCAGGATGGCGGCGACTGCATCGAGGTGGACACCAACCGCCCGGGCACCGTCCGCGACTCCAAGGACCCCGACGGCCCGCGCCTGCGCTTCGCGTCCGCGAGCTGGGACGCCTTCGTCACCGCCGTCGTGGCAGGCGAGTTCGGCAACCACTGACCCGAAACACCTACGGCGCCCCGCGGTTCACGGTCGAACCGCGGGGCACTTTCCTTGGACGGGGCCCTGTCGACCGGAGCCCTGGGTCTGTGCTCCCGTCCGTCCTGGAAGGATTCGCCGAAGATGCACTCCGACGGCATGCCTGAGAACTGGGTCAAGAGCAGCTACAGCAACGAGGACGGCGGCGACTGCATCGAGGTGGACACCAACCGCCCGGGCACCGTCCGCGACTCCAAGGACCCCGACGGCCCGCGCCTGCGCTTCGCCCCCGCGAGCTGGGACGCCTTCGTCACCGCCGTCGTGGCAGGCGAGTTCGCCAACCTCTGACCCGGGACGCGCAGTGCCCCGTGACGCCCTGGCCGCATAGGCGTGGCGCACTGCAATACGGCGCATTACGCTGGAGGGATGAAGACCATCACGCAGCGGGAGCTCGCCGCCCGGTCCAAGGCCGTGCTGGACGACGTCGAGGCGGGCGAGACGTACCACGTCACCCGGAACGGCACCGAGATCGCCGAGGTGCGGCCCCTCGGTTCGCGCCGCCGTTTCGTGCCGCTCGACGAGCTCCAGCGCAAGTGGCGCAACGCCCCGGCGGTCGACACCGCGCGGATGCGCGCGGAGGCGGACGGGTTCTTCGGCGACGAGGACCGGATCGGCGACGAGCCGGAGGAGCGGGGGTGAGCGGGCGCAGGCCGCGCGGGATGCTGGACACCTGCGTCCTGATCGACCTCCCGTCGATCGACCCGGAGTCGCTGCCCCTGGAGGCGGCGGTCTCCGCCGTGGTGCTCGCGGAACTGGCCCAGGGCGTGGCCCTGGTGAAGGACCCGGTGGAGATGATGGCGCGGGCGCAGCGACTGGCGGACGCGGAGGCGGAGTTCGCCGCGCTCCCGTTCGACCGGGAGGCGGCCCGGCGGTTCGGCACCCTGGTCGCGCTCACCGTCAAGGCGGACCGGAACCCCCGGCCGCGCCGGATGGACCTGATGATCGCCGCCACGGCCGCCGCCCACGGGCTGCCGCTGTACACCCGCAACGCCGACGACTTCCGGGGCCTGGAGGCCGGGGTGGAGGTCGTCGAGGTCTGACGGCACCCGGCGGTGGCGGTGGCGCTCGCGGGGCGGGTGGGGTGGGTGTTCGGGCGGGTGCGGGAGGGGATAGGGGGCCGATAGGCCGGTCGGTTCGGGGGGATAGGGGCGGCCGGGAGAGTGGTGCTCACCAGGAGGCGAACCTCCGCCGAACCGTGAGGACCCGGATGATGATCGATTACCAGAACCGAACGACGTCGAGGGGGACGGCGTCCGATCCCCTGGCCGCTGAACTGACCGGCGTCGTCAAGCGGTTCAGCAACGCCAAGGGCGAGGTGTTCACCGCGGTGAACGGGCTGAACCTGCGGGTCCGGCGCGGCGAGGTGGTGGCGTTCCTCGGCCCGAACGGTGCCGGCAAGACCACTTCGATCGACATGCTGCTCGGGCTGACCCGCCCGGACGAGGGAGAGGTGCGGCTGTTCGGCACCGACCCGGAGCAGGCCGTCCGGGCCGGCCGGGTGGCGGCGGTGCTCCAGTCCGGCGGGCTGCTGCCGGACCTGACCGTCGAGGCGACCGTGCACATGCTGGCCTCGCTGCACCCGGGTTCGGACCCGGAGCGCTGCATGGCCCGGGCCGACATCACCGAGCTGCGCGCCCGCCGGGTGGCGGCCTGCTCGGGCGGTGAGCAGCAGCGGCTGCGCTTCGCCCTGGCGCTGCTCTCCCGGCCGGACTTCCTGGTGCTGGACGAGCCGACGGCCGGCATGGACGTGGTGGCCCGGCGGAACTTCTGGGCGGCCGTCCGGGAGGACGCGGCGCGCGGCATGACGGTCATGTTCGCCACCCACTACATGGAGGAGGCGGACCAGTTCGCCGACCGGGTGGTGATGATCGACAAGGGCGCGGTGGTGGCCGACGGCTCCGCCTCCTCGATCCGCTCGGCGATCAGCGGCCGGACCGTCTCGGCGGTGCTCAGCCCGTACGAGGCCGCCCTGGTGGCCCGGACCCCCGGGGTGCGCTCCAGCACCTCGCGCGGTGAGCGCACCTACTTCACCTGCACCGACTCGGACGCCCTGCTGCGGGTGCTGGTCGGCGAGACCCGGGCCCGGGACGTCGAGGTGGCGCCGCGCAGCCTGGAGGAGGCCTTCCTGGCCATCACCGAGAACGCCCGCGAGGCCCGCGAGGCCCGCGCCACCGACACCGCCACCGCCACCGCCACCGCCAAGGAGAACGTCTGATGGCCGCCGTCACGGCGCCCGCCGCCCCCCGCACTTCGGTCTTCAACGGGGTCAACCCGACCTTCGTCCGCTACGAGCTGCGCCGCCGCTTCAACCGCCAGACCACGATCTTCACGGTGCTGCTGCCCGCCGTGCTCTACCTGGCGCTGTTCCGCACCGCCCCGTCCGGCGGGGCCGACCTGCCGCACGGCAACTTCGCGGCCTGGATGATGATCGGCCAGGCGGTGTACGGCGCGGCCACCGCGGCGGTCAGCTCGGCCGCCACCATCTCGGTGGAGAAGTCGGCCGGCTGGATGCGGACCATCGCGATGAGCCCGCTCACCCCGCCCGGCTACCTGCTGGTCAAGGTGCTGTGCTCGGTGCTGATGGCCGGGGTGCCGGTCGCCATCGTGGGCGTGCTGGGCGCACTGACCGGAGCGCACGCCGACGCGAACGTGTGGGTGGTCTCGCTGCTGGTGGCCTGGGTCGGGTCGGCGGTGTTCGCCGCGCTCGGCATCGGGATGGGCCTGGCGATGAAGCCCGACGTGGTGATGCACATGCCGGGCCTGACCATGACCGCGCTGGCCTTCCTGGGCAACCTGTTCATCCCGCTCAGCGGCACCATGCTGGAGGTCTCCCGCTACACCCCGATGTACGGGGTGGCGACGCTGGCCCGGTACCCGCTGAACGACGGCTTCTCCTTCCACGGGGAGCACTCCAGCGTGGCCGGCGCGGTGTTCAACCTGCTGGCCTGGTTCGCCGGGTTCTCGTTCCTGGCGATCCGCCGCTTCCGCAAGTCCACCGGCCGCCCGTAACCGTCGCAACCGCGCGGCCCCACGCACTTCCCGTCCACGAGCACGCACGCATCCGGCGCCCGCCTCCCGGGCGCGGGCCCCACCCGAAAGGGGGTTAGAACACATGTTCGCATTCATCGCGCCGGGCCAGGGCTCCCAGACCCCGGGCCTGCTGGCCGCCTGGCTGCGCGACCCGGCCACCGCCGAGCGGGTGCGGGCCTGGTCCGAGGCCGCCGACGTCGACCTCGTCCAGCTCGGCACCAAGGCCCCGGCCGCCGAGATCGCCCGCACCGAGCACACCCAGCCGCTCCTGGTGGCCGCCGGACTGCTCGCCCACCACGCCCTCCGGGACGCCGTCCCGGACGGCGCCGCGGTGGCGGCCGGCCACTCGGTCGGCGAACTCACCGCCGCCGCGTACGCCGGGGTGCTGAGCCCCGCCGACGCGGTCCGGCTGGCCGCGGTCCGCGGCCGGGCGATGGCGGTGGCCTGCACCGAGGCACCCACCTCGATGGCCGCCGTGGTCGGCGGCGAGCAGAGCGAAGTCCTGGACCGAATAGGCGAGTTGGGCCTGTACGCGGCGACCTTCAACGGCCCCGGCCAGATCGTCGCGGCCGGCCTGGCCGACACCCTCGACCAGCTCGCCGCCGCCCCGCCGGCCGGCGCCACCGTCAAGCGGCTCAGCGTCGCCGGCGCCTTCCACACCCCGTACATGGAGTCGGCCCGGCAGTCCTTCGAGGAGGCCGCCGCCCGGGTGCCGTTCGCCCGGCCGTCCCAGCCGCTGCTCGGCAACGCCGACGGCGCGGCCGTCACCGACCCGGACGAGATCCGCCGCCGGCTGGTCCGGCAGGTGGTCAGCCCGGTCCGCTGGGACCTGTGCCTGCTCCAACTCGCCGCCGTGGCACCGGAACTGACGGTGTCGCTGCCGCCCGCCAAGACGCTGGCGAGCATCCTCAAGCGCCAGCACCCCGAGCTCGACGTCCTGTCCGTCACCACCGCCCGGGACGTCGCCCGGGCCCGGGAGCGGCTGACCGCCCCCGCCGGCCGAGGAGTGTCCGCCCATGCCGGTGTCTGACCTGCTGGAGTACCCGCTCAGCGAGCGGGCCGACCACCCCGCCGTGATCGACGCCCAGGGCACCCTGGACTACCGGGAGCTGGGCACCGCCGTGGAACGCGCCGTCGGCTGGCTGCGCGGCCAGGGCATCGCCCCCGGCGACCGGGTGGTGTACGCCGGGGGCAACGACCGGGCCTTCCTGGCCCTGTTCTGGGCCACCCTGCGCACCGGCGCCGTCTTCGTCCCCGTCCACCCCGAACTGACCGACCACCAGGTCGACCACATCGTCGCCGACAGCGGCGCCGCCCTCGCGGTCTGCCGCCCGGCGGCCGGCCGCCGGGCCGCCCGCACCGTCGAGGTCGGCCCGGCCTGGCAGCAGGTCCTCGCCACCCCCGCGGACCCGCACCGGGCCGAGGTCGACGAGGACGCGGTGGCGCTGCTGATCTACACCTCCGGCACCACCGGCCGCCCCAAGGGCGTGGTCTGCCCGCACCGCCAGATGCTCGCCGCCGTCGACGCCGTCAACGCCTGCCTCGGCTACGAGGAGCAGGACGTGGTGCTCTGCCGGCTGCCGCTCTCCTTCGACTACGGCCTCTACCAGGCCCTGATGTCCGCCCTGGTCGGCGCCACCCTGGTGCTGGCCCGGCGCAGCGAGGACATGGGCCTGCTGCGGCTGATCGAACGCACCGGCGTCACCGTCGTCCCGCTGGTGCCCTCGCTGGCCCAGATCCTCACCCTGCTCCAGGGCAAGCTCCACCGGCCCACCAGGGTCCGGCTGTTCACCAACACCGGCGCCCGCCCCGGCCGGGCCGTCACCGCCGAACTGCTGGAGCTGTTCCCCGGCTCCGAGTTCGCCTCGATGTACGGCATGACCGAGTGCAAGCGGATCTCCATCCTCGACCCCGAGGAGTACGCCGAGCACCCCGACTCGGTCGGCCCGGCCATCCCCGGCGACCGCATCCGCATCCTGGCCGCCGACGGCACCGAGCTCGGCCCCCGGCGGACCGGCGAGATCACCGTCTCCGGCCCCACCGTGATGGCCGGCTACTGGGGCATCCCGCTGGAGGAGCAGAGCCGGTTCGTCCGCCGCCCCGACGGCACGCTGGAACTGCGCACCGGCGACAAGGGCTGGCTCGACGAGGAGGGCCGGCTGTACTTCGTCGGCCGCGACGACGACATCATCAAGCGCCGCGGCATGCGGATCGCCCTCACCGAGGTCGAGGACGCCGCCGAGCGCATCCCCGGCGTCAGCGCCGCCGTCGCGCTGCGCCCCGAACCCGAGGGCGCCCCGCTGCTGCTGGCCGTGCACGGCACCCTCCCGCCGGAGCGGGTCCGGACGCTGCTGGCCGAGCGGCTCGACCACAGCCGGATGCCCGACCAGGTCGTCCCGATCGCCGCCGTCCCGCTGACCGCCAACGGCAAGCCCGACCGGGCCGCCGCCAAGCGCCTGGTCGAGGCCGCCGGGAGCACCGCCGACGCGCCGGCCGCCGCGAGCACCGCCCCCCAGACCACCACCGCATCCCCGAGGAGCAGCCATGAACCAGTCGCAGTTTGACCAGCTCGTCGAACGGACCTGCTCGGTGCAGGTCACCGACTCCGAGACCCCGCTGGTGGACCTGGGCGTCGACTCCCTGCACACCATCGCCCTGCTGATGGCGATCGAGGAGGAGTTCGGCTTCGAGGTCGACCCCGACGCCCTCGCCGACCCGGCGCTCGCCTCCCCGGCCGGCCTGCTGCGCTACGTGCACGCCAACACCGCCGCCCCGGCCGGGATCTGAGGACCGAACAGCCATGTGGACCGACACCAGACCCCCGGCCGAGATGCCGAAGCTGTTCGAGCGGGGCGCGGACGTGATCTCCCTGGCCGGCGGACTGCCCGACCTGGACGTCCTGCCGCTGGCGGAGATATCCGCCCAGCTCGCCCGGCTCGTGCGGCTCGGCGGCAAGCTCGCCCTCCAGTACACCACCCCGCACGTCGCCAAGGCGCTCGTCCCCGCCGTCGCCGACCTGATGGCCCGGGAGGACGGCCGGGCCGACGCGGAGAACCTGATCCCCACCAGCGGCTCGCAGATGGGCCTGACCGCCGTCGCGCTGGCCCTGGGCGCCCCCGGCGACACCATCCTGGTGCAGACCCCCGCCTACCCCGGCGCCACCGCCGCGTTCCGCACCGCCGGCCTGCGCCCGCACGCCGCGGCCGAGGACGCCGACGGGATCGACCCGCAGCGGCTGCGCCGCGACGTCGCCGAACTGCGCGCCGCCGGGCACACCGTCCGGCTGCTCTACACCAACCCGACCTTCCAGAACCCCACCGGCGCCACCCTCGCCGTCCCGCGCCGGGCCGAGGTCCTCGCCGCCTGCCGCGAGCTCGACCTGCTGCTGGTCGAGGACAACCCGTACGGGCTGCTCGGCTTCGACGGCACCACCACCGCCCTGTTCCAGTCCCTCGACCCGCAGCGGGTGGTCTACCTCGGGACGTTCTCCAAGATCTTCGCGCCCGGCCTGCGCTCCGGCTGGATCGCCGCCCCCGAGCACCTGCGGCACGACCTGGCCCGGGTCGCCGAGATCATCTCGCTGTCGCCCTCCGCGCTCGCCCAGGGCGCGCTGGCCGCCTACTACTCCCGCTCCGGCTGGAGCGACCTGATCGACCGCTACCGGGACAGCTACCGCGAGCGCTGCGCCCTGATGGCCGACGCGCTGGACGCCGAACTCGGCACCGACAGCCCCTGGCACTGGCAGCGCCCCGCCGGCGGCTTCTACCTGTGGCTGCGCCACCGCGACCGGGCCGACGCCGGGCCGTACGCGCGGGCCGCCGCCGACCGCGGCGTCTCGGTCGTCCCCGGCGGGCACTTCTCGATCGACGGCGAGCACGCCGACGGCCTGCGGCTGTGCTTCAGCAACGTGCCCCGCAAGAAGATCGCCGAGGGGATCGGCCGACTGGCCGCCGCCCTCACCGAGACCCCCGCCGCCGCCCGCGAGCTGGCGGAGGTGGCCGGATGACCGCGCCCGCCGTCGAGGCCCCCGCCGCCGACTGGGCGGACTTCGGCCCGCGCCACCCGCTGGCCGGCACCGACTGGAAGGTCTGGGGCGTCGGACTGCTGCGCAACGCCGGCTTCCCGGTCTCCGGCCTCGACCTGGTCGGCGGCACCCGCGCCCCGGCCGCCGCCGCCGCGCTCGCCGCCGGCCGCGCCACCGAGGACGAGTTCCGCGCCGCCTACACCGCCGACACCGACCACGAGGGCGCCGCCCTCGCCGCCCTCGCCACCGACCCCAAGCTCCGCCTCGCCATCGCCTGGCAGAACCGCACCGTCTTCCGCGTCCTCGACTCGCTGGCCGCCCCCGGCGGCAAGGAGACCAAGCGCCGCCAGCGCGAACGCACCCTCGCCATGTACTGGCTGCGCTACTGCGCCAAGGCCGACACCATCGGCTTCTTCGGCCCCGCCGCCTGGATCGGCGTCGGCCGCACCGACCGCGCCGTCACGATCGAGAACGGCCCCGGCCTGGTCGCCGCCACCCACACCGCGCTGGAACGCTGGACGGTCGCCGCGATCGCCGACTGGATGGCCGAACAGCCCGGCGCCCGCTGGTGGTTCCCGCCGATGCTCCGCCCCGACGTCCACCTGGACGGCGAGCAGCTGGTGCTCCCCACCCGCAAGGTGCTGCGGCTGCGCCCCGAGGAGGCCCAGGTGCTGCGGCTCGCCGACGGCGACCGCAACGCCGAGCAGATCACCGACCTGCTGGTCGCCGAGCACGGCCGGGACGCCGCCACCGCCCGCCGGCAGGTCGAGAGGACGCTGGGCCGGCTGCTGCGCCAGCGCGTGCTCGGCTGGGACGCCAACATCCCGGTCGACGTCCGGGCCGAGGAGGTGCTGCGCCGCCGGGTCGCGGCGATCGGCGACCCCGCCCTGTTCGTCCGCTACGACGCGGTGCTCACCGAACTCGCCCGGCTCAAGGACGCCGTGCACCGGGCCCGGACCGCCGAGCAGCTGGTCGAGGCGCTGGACGCGCTGGACGCCCACTTCGTCGAGGTGACCGGCCAGGCCGCCTCCCGCGAGGAGGGCAAGGCGTACGCCGGCCGCACCCTCAGCTACCAGGACGCGCTGCGGGACTGCCGGATGGAGCTCGGCCGGGACTTCCTGGACGGCATCGCCCGCCCGCTCGCCCTGGTCGCCGACGCCGCCGACTGGTTCGGCAACCGCCTCGCCGAACTGGTCGAGGCCGAGGTCGCGGGCTTCGTCCGCACCGCCGCCGGCCGGCTGCCCGCCGGCGCCCCCGTCACGCTGGCCGACGTCTGGCCGCAGACCCTGGCGCTGTTCTGGGGCGAGCACGACCACCCCGTGCAGCAGGCCGTCCGGGAACTCGCGCTCAAGTGGCGCGAGGTGATCGGGGAGGTGCCCGAGGGCGCCACCCGGATCGACCTGGCGGTCGACGCGATCGCCGACCGGGCGCGGCGGGTCTTCGCCACCGGGCCGGTGCGCTCCCCGCACCTGGCCGTGCACAGCCCCGACCTCCAGGTGGTGGCCCGCTCGGTGGACGCCGTCAACGCCGGCGAGCACCTGGTGGTGCTCGGCGAGATGCACGCCTGCCTGGCCACCCTCGACCTGCCCTTCCTGGACTGGACGGCCGACGGCGGCTCGGTGCGCGACAAGGTCAACCGGGCGATCGGCGCCGAACGCCTGGTGCCGCTGCTCCCGGTCGGCTGGAAGCGCAACAGCGGACGGATGGTCCCCGCCCCGATCGGCGAGGGCGACCGGCTGATCGGCTTCACCCGCGCCCCGTTCGACCGGCGCGACCGGATCGAGCCCGCGGTCTCCATCACGCTGGCCGAACAGGACGGCACCGTCACCGCGACCACCGCCGACGGCCGCTCCCGCTCGCTGTCCGAACTGCTCGCCGTGCTCATCTCGATCATCGCCTGCGACGCCTTCAAGATCGGCCTGGACCGCCCGCACGCCCCCCGGGTCACCCTGGACGACCTGGTGCTGTTCCGGGAGACCTGGCGGCTGCCGCTGACCGGTCTGGCCCTGCCCGCCAAGGCCGACCGGCACCGCGACTACCTGGCGGTGCGCCGCTGGGTGACCGACCGCGGCCTGCCCGACCGGGCCTTCGTCAAGTTCCCCGAGGAGACCAAGCCCTCCCTGGTCGACTTCACCAGCCCCGTGCTGGTGCTCTCCTTCGCCAACCTCGTCCGCCGGGCGGTGCAGGCCGACCCGGACGCCGCGGTGACCGTCAGCGAGCCGCTGCCGGCCACCGAGGAGTCCTGGCTGCCCGACGCCGACGGCGAGCGCTACGTCAGTGAGCTGCGGCTCCAGATCAGCCGAGAGGTGCCCCAATGACCGTGCTCGTCCCCGACGGCGCCACGGTGCGGGCCCGCCCGCACCGGCCGTCGGACCCCGACATCGTCGCCACGATCGGCGGAACCCCGCTGGTGGCGCTGGACCGACTCTTCCCGCCCGCCCGCTTCCAGGTGTACGCCAAGTGCGAGCGGTTCAACCCCGGCGGCTCCATCAAGGACCGCGCCGCCAAGTCGATGGTCGAACAGGCCATCGCCACCGGACGGATCGTCCCCGGCGTCTCCACCGTGGTGGAGTCCTCCTCCGGGAACCTGGGCATCGCGCTCGCCCAGCTGTGCAACTTCCACCGGCTCGGCCTGGTCATCGTGGTCGACCCGCGCACCACCCCGCAGAACCTCGCCATCATGCGGGCCTACGGCGCCAAGGTGGAGGTGGTCGAGCACCGCGACCCCGCCACCGGCGAGTACCTGCCGGCCCGGATCGCCCGGGTCCGGCACCTGCTGGAGACCGTCCCCGACGCCTGGTGGCCCAACCAGTACGCCAACGAGGACAACGCGCGGGCCCACCGCACCACCATGCGCGAGATCGTGGACGCGCTGCCCGCCGCCCCCGACTACCTGTTCCTGGCGGCCGGCACCACCGGCACGCTGCGCGGCTGCGCCGAGTACATCCACGACCAGCAACTGCCCACCCGGGTGGTCGCGGTGGACGCCGTCGGCAGCGTGATCTTCGGGCCGCCGCAGCCCTGGGAGTCCTCCCACCGGCGCACCATCCCCGGCCACGGCGCCGCGGTCGTCCCCGCCCTGCTCAAGCCGGGCCTGGCCGACCGGGTGGTCAAGGTGACCGACTCGGAGTGCATCCGGGGCTGCCGCAGCCTGCTGGGCCAGGAGTCGATCCTGGCCGGCGGCTCCTCCGGCGCGGTGATCGCCGCGATCGGACAGTCCGCCTCCTGGATCGAGCCCGGCGCCACCTGCGTGGCCGTGCTCCCCGACGGCGGCGACCGCTACCTCGACACCATCTACGACGACCAGTGGGTCGAGACCTACCTGCGGCAGTACCTGCCGCCCACCGAGCAAGAGAGAGAAACGACATGAGGATCCTCGGCCGGGAGGACGTCCGGACCGCCCTGGCGGGCCTCGACGCCACCGTCGTCGACCTGGTCCGCAACGCCTACGTGCTGCACGGGCAGGGCAAGTCCGACCTCCCCTTCTCGACCTTCCTGCGCCCGCTGCACCGCTCCGACTCGCGGATCATCGCGCTGCCCGCCTACCTCGGCGGACCGGCCCCGGTGATGGGCCTGAAGTGGATCTCCTCCTTCCCGGAGAACGTCAAGCGCGGGATGCAGCGCGCCAGTTCGCTGTGCATCCTGAACGACCTGGAGTCCGGCTACCCGCTCGCCCTGATGGAGGGCAGCCAGATCTCCGCGGTGCGCACCGCGGCCGGCGCGGCGCTCGCCTCCGGCCTGCTGAACGCCGGGCGCGAGGTCCGCACGGTCGGCCTGGTCGGCTGCGGCACCATCAACCAGCGGGTGGTGCACTTCCTCGACCGGGTGCACGAGGAGCTGGAGACCGTCCTGCTCCAGGACGCCTTCCCGGAGCGGGCCGAGGTGTTCGCCGCCGAACTGGCCGCCGCGTACCCGCACCTGACCTTCCGGGCGGCCGGCCTGAGCCGGGTGCTGGGCGCCGACACGGTGTCGATCGCCACCACCGACTCCTCGTACTGGCTGGACCTCGCCGACCACCCGCAGCGCCCGCACGGACAGGTGGTGCTGCACCTGTCGCTGCGCGACCTGTCGGTCGAGTCGGTGCTCGGCGCGGTCAACGTGGTCGACGACGCCGACCACGCGATCCGCGAGCAGACCTCGCTGCACAAGGCCGAGCAGCAGGCCGGCCACCGCCGCTTCGTCACCGCCGAGATCGGCGCGCTGCTCGACGGCACCGCCGAACTCCCGTCCGGCGCGCGCACCGTGGTGTTCTCCCCGTTCGGGCTGGGGGTGCTCGACCTGGCCGTCGCCGAGGCGGTGCTGACCGCCGCCGAGAAGGCCGGGCTCGGCACCGAGGCCGAGGGCTTCGACCCCGGCACCCACACCGTCACCTCCAACCTGACCGGGAGCGCGGCATGACCGGGCTGTTCACCGAGGGCACCCGGGCGATCGTCACCGGTGCCTCCCGCGGCATCGGCGCGGCCATCGCGCTCCAGCTGGCCGAGCACGGCTGCGACGTCGCGCTCAACTACCGCTCCAGCGCCGGGAAGGCCGAGCAGCTGGCGGAGAAGATCGAGGGCCTGGGACGCCGCGCGCTGCTGGTGCGGGCCGACGTCTCGGACGAGGCGCAGGTCACCGCGATGTACAAGGAGATCCGCACCGCCTGGGGCGGGGTGGACGTCGCGGTCCTCAACTCGGGCATCACCGCCGACGGGCACTTCGCGGCGATGAGCGCCGCCAAGTGGCAGGAGGTGATCTCCACCAACCTGACCGGGGCGTTCCTGACCGCCCGCGAGGCCACCAAGCAGATGTACGCCTCCGGCGGGGCGATCGTCTTCATCGCCTCCACCTCCGGCATCGCCGGCCGGGTCGGCCAGGCCAACTACGCCGCCTCCAAGGGCGGGGTGATCGCGATGGCGAAGACCCTGGCCTACGAGGGCGCGCCGAAGAGCATCCGGGTCAACGTGGTCGCGCCGGGCTTCATCGACACCGACATGGTGAAGAAGGTGCCGCGCGCCCAGCTGAAGGAGGCCGCGGCGGCGATCCCGCTGGGCCGGATGGGCACCCCGGAGGAGGTCGCGCAGGCGGCGGTCTTCCTGGCCAGCCCGGCGGCCTCGTACATCACCGCCAAGGTGCTCACGGTCGACGGCGGGATGCTCTACAGCTGACCGCCGCCGTCCTCCGCAATCGAACTGACGTTCCATCAACCCGCAGAGAGAGGCAGTCCCCCATGTCCACCGCCACCTTCGAGGACGTCCGCACCCAGGCCGAGCAGCGCCTGGAGAAGAACCTGAAGATCAAGTCGATGATCATCGACCGCCTGGGCCTGGACGCCGAGGCCGAGGTCGTCTCCGACAACCAGCCGCTGTTCGGCCGCGGCCTGGAGATGGACTCGCTGGACACCCTGGAGATCGTCGTCATGATCAACAACGAGTACGACGTGCTGATCAGCGACGACGACTTCGAGGCCTTCGGCTCCATCAACGCCCTGGTCGACTTCATCGAAGCCCGCGAGGTCTGACCGTGGCCACCGCACCCGCCCCCGCCAGGGCTGCCGCGCCCGCCGCCCCGGGCAAGGAGAAGCCGAAGACCTTCGCCTACTCCTCCGACGACATCAAGCGGATGCTCCCGCACCGCTGGCCGATGCTGATGATCGACCGCGCCTACGACGTGGTCCCCGGCGTCTCCGGACGCGGCGTCAAGAGCGTCTCGGTGAACGAGCCGTTCTTCGCCGGCCACTACCCCGACCACTCGATCATGCCCGGCGTGATGATCGTCGAGGCGATGGCCCAGCTGGTCGCCGTGGTCTACGTCGCCGAACTGCTGGAGGCCCCGGCCCCCGCCGCCGGGGACGCGCCCGCCGACCCGTCGGCCAGCGTCGGCTACCTCGGCTCGATCAGCTCGATGAAGTTCTCCCGGCTGGTCGTCCCCGGCGACCAGCTCACCCTGGAGGCCAAGCTCGGCCAGAAGCTCGGCGGCCTGCGCTCGGTCTCGGTCCGGGCCTCGGTCGGCACCGAACTCGCCGCCGCCGGCTCGCTGATCGTCACCACCGAGCGCAAGGGCTGACCCGGCGCCGCCCCACCGCACCAGCACAGACAAGGAGGTGTGCCATGTCCATCACGATCCGCCCCTACCAGGAGGGCGACGCGCACGACATCGCCGAGCTGTACAACCGGCACCGCGACAACCCCAACCCGGTGGCGGGCGGGATCACCGGCGCCGAACTGGAGCGCGAACTCGCCGAGCGCGACACCGCGACCTTCCTGATCGCCACCGAGGACGGCCGGGTGGTGGGCACCTTCGGGCTGTTCCACAGCACCGGACGGCGCTCGGCCCGGGCCGGCGAACTGATCGCCGACATGTTCTTCGTCGCCCCGGCCTACCGCAACGGCGTCATCACCGGACGCCTGTTCACCGAGGCCGTCGAGTGGATGATGCGCTGCGGCTGCCTGGTCCTGCGCCTCACCGTCAACCCGGCCAACACCGTCGCGTTCAAGCTCTACCGGCGGGTCGGCTGCGTCTCCGTCGGCGAGACCGTCCCCGGCGAGGACGGCAACGTCGAACTGCACAACTACATCCCGCTGATCCTGCGCAGCGTCTTCCACGACCTCGGCCCCGAGGCCGTGGCGGAACTCGGCAAGCTCAGCAGCTTCGGCAACGTCACCGACGGCCGGGACGGCGAACTCCGCTCCGACGTACGGGTGGTGGACGGAACCAGGACCGTCGCCTACGCTCTGGCCCTCGGCGCCTTCAAGCTCGCCGCCACCATCGACGTGGACCGCGGCCTGATGCTCGACGCGGCCCTCACCGGCCCCGACGGCACCACCCGGCCGCTGCGGATCGCCGAACCGCCCTACCAGGTCAAGGCCCCGGGCGACGGCCGGCCGCACCGCTTCGGCGACCACGGCCTGACCGCCGAGCTGGACGCCGCCGAAGGCACCCTCACCGTGCACGCCGAGGGCCACCACGGACCGGTGTTCGCCTCCACCTGGCCCAGCGCCGAGGCCGACCGCTCGGCCGGCTGGCGCGAGGGCCAGGCCCGCGACCTGGAGATCGAGCCCGTCGAACACGGCGTCCGGGTCACCGAGCGCACCGGCGGCAACCTGGTCACCGGCACCCTCACCCTGCACCACGGGGTGCTGCGCCAGGAGTTCACGTACACCACCCGGCCCGGCCGGATCTTCCAGACCGTCGGACTGCGCCAGGGCGACTTCACCCTGACCGGCCCCGACGGCACCGCCGAAGAGCACCCGATCGGCACCGGCCTCGGCGTCCGCGACACCTCCGAGGTGGTCGCGGCCGCCCGCACCGCCCCGGCCGGCAGCGCCCTCGCCTGGACCGACGGCGCCACCCGGGTGGCCCTCCCGGCCGGCCACCCCGTCCGGCTGATCACCACCACCCTGGTCGAACGCCACCTGGAGCCCGACGCCGACGGCACCGCCCGCCTGCGCACCGAGCTCGCCACCGGCCCCCGGGCCGCCGCGACCCGACCGGTCACCGGCGCCGAACCCCTGGACGGCCGGCGGAAGCTGACCGTCAAGGCCGCGGCCGGCGGCATCACCGGCTGGACCGAGAACGGCACCAGGGTGCTGCGCAGCCCCGCCCCCCGCACCCGGCCCTTCGGCTGCAACCCGCGCTGGAGCGCCGGGGCGTGGGTCACCCGCGAGCACCACCGGCACAGCCTCGCCACCGGCCTCGGCTGGGGCGTCCCGACCGCCGAGTGGGAGCAGAAGCACCCGCTCGGCCTGGCCGCCCCGCAGGAGCGGATCAGCTGGGAGGTCACCGCCCCCGAGCGGTCCGCCGAGCCGGTCCGGATCGACGTCCACGCCCCCGGCGCGGACGAGGAGACCGTCCTGTGGCTCACCCCCGACACCCCGGCCGACACCGCCGTGGTGATCGACTCCGCCGGCACCCGCCGGGAGCTGGACAGCGCCGGCTTCCGGCAGGTCTGGGCCGCCGCCGCGGCGGTCCGGCTCGGCAGCGGCCACTGGCTGCACCTCGCCCCCGCGGGCGGGAGCCCCACCCAGGAGATCGTCCTGCGCACCACCTCCTCCGGACTGCTGATCGGCTGCGCCGCCACCGGCACCGAAGCCGCCTGGCAGCTGTCCGTCCACCCCGCACCCGCGATCTGACACCCCGTCACTCCCCGAAAGGACACCGAAGAACCATGACCACCGCCCCCGCCCGCACCGCGCAGGACGACTACACCACCGTCCGCACCGCCATCGGCGCCTACCGGATCACCGCCCCGCTGGTCCGGGTCTCCGGCGGCGACCGCTACGAGTTCCTCGACCTGTTCCTGGCCAAGTCCAGCGAGTACGTCGAGCCGGACAGCGTCCGCGAGGCCCTGGCCCTGAACACCGACGGCTCCCCGTTCGCCGTCCTGCTGCACTTCGAGATCGGCGACGACTCCTGGCTGCTGCCCCGCACCCCCGTCACCGCCGAGCAGCTCACCGCCTACCTGGACGCCGTCGACGCCCCGTCCGACGTCACCGTCGAGGTCGCCCCCGAGGGCTGGGGCGCCAGCGCCTTCGAGGGCCCGCACGCCTGGGCCGCCGCCGCCACGTTCGTCGAGTTCGACATCTCCGGCCTGACCCTGCACGGCGTCACCGAGTCCGCCGTCCCCGGCGAGCCCGCCGCGCTGGCCCACCTCGCCCGGGTCGGCACCACCGGCGAGTACGGCTACCTGCTGCTCTCCAACGCCCCCGAGGCCGCCCACGCCGCCGTCGTCGAGGCGGTCACCGCCGAGAACGGCGCCGAGGTCGGCCCGCAGGGCCTGGCCCGGGTCCAGGCCGAGGCCGGGATGGCCGTCTACGCGGCCGGCTTCGGCGGACTGCCGGTGCACGAGGCGGACCTCGCCTGGATGGTCGACTGGAACCGGATCGGCGAGTTCCAGGGCTCCGAGGAACTGGTCAAGCCCACCTCCGAGACCGCCAAGACCACCGCCCTGGCCGCCCCGGCCGGCGCCGTCGTCCCGGCCGGCACCCCCGTCACCGCCGGCGGGCAGCGGATCGGCACCGTCGTCTGGCAGGCCCCGTCCGCCAACGCCGAGGAGGAACTGGTCGTCGCCCTGCTGGACGCCCCGTTCTGGGTCCCCGGCCTGGAGCTGGCCGCCGGCGACGCCGACAGCACCCCGCTGCGCACCGTCACCCAGCCCCGCGTCATCGCCCGCTCCCTCACCACCCGGATCCACTGATGACCGACCACACCACCACCACCGAGCGGATCGCCCTCACCGGGGTCGGCCTGATCACCGGCGCCGGCGACGACGCCGAGAAGAGCTGGGCCGCGATCTCCCAGGGCGTCTCCGGCATCAAGACCAACACCCTGTTCGACACCACCGAGCTGCTCACCGACTGGGCCGGCATGGTCACCGCCGAGCAGCCCGCCGACCTCGACCGCTGCTACGCGCTGGCCGCCACCGCGATCCGCGAGGCACTGCGCACCTCCGGCCTCGACCTGGACACCGTGGACCGCGACCGGGTCGCCGTGGTGGTCGGCTCCAGCCTCGGCGCGATGCCGACCCTGGAGAACGTCCACCGCGGCCTGGTCAAGGACGGCGAGCTGGACGCCCCGGCCGCCGCCGCCTCCCAACTCCCCTGCGTGGGCGACTACATCGCCGCCGAGTTCGACCTGCGCGGCCCGCGGATCGTGCTGTCGAACGCCTGCGCGGCCAGCGCCGTGGCCCTCGGCTACGCCGCCGAACTGCTCTGGAAGGGCGAGGTCGACCACGTCATCTGCGGCGGCGTCGACCCGCTGGCCGAACTCTCCGCGTACGGCTTCTCCGCCCTCGGCGCGCTCGACCCCGAGCCGTGCGCGCCGATGTCCGCCTCCACCGGGCTCACCCTCGGCGAGGGCGCGGGCTTCATGGTCCTGGAGTCCGCCGAACGGGCCGCCGCCCGCGGCGCCACCCCGCTCGCCGAACTCGGCGGCTACGGCCTCTCCTGCGACGGCTACCACCAGACCGCCCCCGACCCGAGCGGCAAGGGCGCCGCCGCCGCGATGGCCCAGGCCCTGCGCACCGCCGGGCTGGAGCCGCAGGACGTCGACTACGTCAACCTGCACGGCACCGGCACCCCCGCCAACGACGTCTCCGAGCCCAAGGCCGTGAAGCTGCTGTTCGGCGCCGAGCTGCCGCCCGCCAGCTCCACCAAGTCGATGCTCGGCCACACCCTGGGCGCGGCCGGCGCGGTCGAGGCGATCGTCTCCACCCTGGCCATCGACCGGGGCGTCATCCCGCCGACCGTCAACACCCGCGGCACCGCCTCCCCGTTCGGCCTGGACATCGTCCCCGACAACGGGCGGCCCGCGCCGCTCGAGGTGGTCGCCTCCAACTCCTTCGCGTTCGGCGGCAACAACGCCACCGTCGTCCTCAACAAGCCCGGACGGCCCGCCCGTTCGGCCCGGCACACCCAGCCCGTGCACCACGTCGTGGTCACCGGCGTCGCCGGACTGGCCGGCTCGGCCGGCTCCACCGCCGAACTGACCGCCGCCCTCGCCGAGGGCCGGACCGGCTTCGACACCCTGGAGCAGGTCGCCGGGATCGGCGAGCGCCCGATCGGCCGGATCGACGTCAAGGCCGTCACCAAGCGGCTCAACCCCAGCAAGGCCCGCCGGATGGACCCGCTCGGCGTGCTCGCCGCCGGCGCCGTCGGCGACCTGTACGAGCGCCACGGCAAGCCCTCCCGGGCCGAGGCCGAGGGCACCGGCATCGTCTTCGCCACCGGCTACGGCCCGGTCACCTCCGTCCTCAACTTCCACCAGGGCGTGCTGGAACAGGGCATCACCGGCGCCAACCCGGCGATGTTCGCCAACACCGTCGTCAACGCCGCCGCCGGCCACGTCGCGATGCTGCACCGCTACCGCGGCTACACCGCCACCATCGCCAACGGCGGCACCTCCTCCGTCCTCGCCCTCCAGCTCGCCGCCCGGGTCATCGCCCGCGGCATGGCCGACCGGATCATGGTGGTGGTCGCCGACGAGTTCCCCGCCCAGGCCCTGGCCACCCAGGCCCGGCTGCCCGGATACGCGAAGACCGCGCACGTCGTCCCCGACGGCGGCACCGGCACCGTCCTCTCCGAGGGCGCCGCCGCGATCCTGCTCGAATCCGAAGCCTCCGCCGCCGCCCGCGGCGCGAGCGTCCTGGCGGACGTCCGCGGCTTCGGGGCCTCCGGC
Source organism: Kitasatospora sp. NPDC090308 (assembly GCF_044769485.1). Lineage (NCBI taxonomy): Bacteria > Bacillati > Actinomycetota > Actinomycetes > Kitasatosporales > Streptomycetaceae > Kitasatospora > Kitasatospora sp. NPDC090308. Next base: position 164,863 of record NZ_JBIVXY010000011.1, read on the forward strand.
GAGTCCGTCGGCATCGGCCGGATCGGCCGCGACGGCGAAGCCTGGGCCCGCGCCCTGCGCGCCGCCCTCGCCGAGGCCGACTCCACCCCCGAGCAGATCGACACCGTGGTCTCCGCCGCCTCCGGCTACCGCCTGGTCGACCTCGCCCAGCGCCGCGCCCTCGCCCTGGCCGGCCTCGCCGAACGCCCCACCCGCACCCCCAAGGCCCAACTCGGCGAGACCTACGGCTCCGCCGGCGCCCTCGGCCTGGTCGCCGCCCTCGCGGGCGACGCCCCCGCCGGACGCCTCCTGCTCTCCAGCTTCGCCTACGGCGGCTCCTACGCCGCCGCGGTCATCGACGCGAGGCCCTGATGACCCCCCTGCGGACACCCCGACCCCCCACCGCCCTCACCGCCAGCTGGTCCCTCCACCTGGGCCCGGCCCTGCACGCCGCCACCCGCCTCCCGGCGGGGGCGGAGCACGGCGGGGCGGGGGAGCGGTCGGCGGATCAACTCGCCTCGGCGGGAGGATCGTCGGCGGTGGGTGGTGTCGGCGGTGCTGCGGCGGGGTCGGGAGATGGCCGTCCGGCGGTCGGTGCCGAGCCTGCGGCGGTCCCGCCGGGGACTCAACTGGGCCCTTCGGGAGGGTTGTTGGTGTCGGGTGGTGTCGGTCGCGCTGCGGCGTCTCCGGGCCGTCCGGCGGTTGGCTCCGAGCCTGTGGCGGTCCCGCTGGGTGCTCAACTGGGCTCTTCGGGAAGGTCGTTGGCGGTGGGTGGAGTCGACGGAGCTGCGGCGGGACCGGGAGGTAGCCGTCCGGCGGTCGGCTCCGAGCCTGCGGCGTCCCCGCTGTGGGCGCAACTGTCCTCTTGGGTAGGTGCGTTGGCGCCGGGTGGCGTCGGCCGTGCCGTGGCAGGGTCGGGAGGTGGCCGTCCGGCGGTCGGTGCCGAGCCTTCGGCGGCTCCGCCGAGGACACGACTTGCTCCGTTGGCAGGGACGTTGGCGGCCCCCGGCCGGGCGCGGTTCGGCTTCGGTGCCGGTCGCGTCGTGGGGGCCGAGACCGAGTCCGCTGCCGGTGCGGCGGAGCGTGAACCCGCTCCGGTCGCCGATGGGGGAGCGGTCCGGTCCGGCGGGGCCGGGCGGCGGGTGGCCGGGATGGTCTTCGCCGTGCGGCGGTTGACGGCCCGGCTGGTGGGGACGGGGCGGACGGCTCCGGCCCTCCCCGCCACCGGGTCCGTACCGCCGGCGGTGAAGGACGGGCTCGCCACCGTCTCTGCCGCCGCCCTCTCCGCCGCTGGCGCTGGTGCAGCGGTTCGGTCGGCGGTCCGGGGGACCGGGTACCGCCCGGAGGTCGACGGCAGGTGGGCCGTGCCGGCCCCGGCCACCGCCATCCTCTCCGTCTCCGTCCCCGCCGCCAGCGCAGCGGTTCGGGGGGCGGGGTGCCGCCCGGGGGCCGATGGCGGGTGGGACGTGCTGGCCCCGGCCACCGCCGCTCTCTCCGTCCCTGCCTCCGTCTCCGCTCCCTTCTCCGTCCCTGCCGCCGACGCAGCGGCCCAGTCGGCGGTTCGGGGGACCGGGTGCCGCCCGGGGGCCGATGGCGGGTGGGCCGTGCCGGTCCCGGCCACCGCCGCTCTCTCCGCCCCTGCCCCCGTCTCCGCCCCCCTCTCCGTTCCTGTCTCCGTCCCTGCTGCCGATGCAGCGGCCCGGTCGGCGGTCCGGGGCACCGGGTGCCGCCCCGGGGTCGACGGCGGGTGGGACGTGCCGGTTCCGGTCAGCGTGGCCGACCGGGTGGTGTCCGGGGCGGAGCGGGGGGTGGTCGACTGTCTCGTCACCCACCATCCGCGGCTGCCCCGGGACCGGATGGGCCACCGGCTGAACGACGCCGGGCGGTGGCTGATCGCCGAGGCGGTGGCCCACCTGTACGGGGTCCGGATCTCGCCGCGCGAGCTGGCTCGCGATGAGCACCGGCGGTGGAGCGTACCGGAGTTGGGCCTGACCGCCTCGGTCGCGCACTGCGCCGCGTACTCGACGGTGGCGCTGGTCGCCGGGCAGACCGTCGGGGTGGACCTCCAGGACCACCGGGACCGGCCGTTCGCCATGCAGTGGCTGGGCGCGCTGCTCGGCCGCCCGGACGGCGAGCCCGCCACCATGCGGGACTTCGCCGAGTGCGAGGCGCTGATCAAGGCGTCGCACATCCGCAAGGAGACCTTCGCGGGCGTCCGGCTCCCGGACTGGCGGCCGGGTTGGCGTCCCACCAACGTCGGCTACCTGGTCCGCTCCACCGACCTCGGCGACGGTCTGCAACTGGCCCTGGCCACCGACGCCCCCGCGCAGGTCCGCTGGTGGTGGCAGCCGGAGCCCGCCGCCCGCCCCGTCCGCACCGCCACCCCGAAACTGGAGCCCGTCGCATGACCCCCACCGCCACTCCCACCGCCGCCCCGGGGCGCGTCTACACCCGGCGGATCTCGCAGATCGAGCGCGGCTACCTGAACGCCAACGCCACCGGCACCCCGCAGCTGATCCAGATGGTGATCGAGGGCAGCGGGCGGATCGACCCGGCCGAACTCGCCGACGCGGTACGGAAGTCCACCGCCGTCAACCCCGGTCTCGCGGTGCGCCGGAAGGGCCCGAACTGGCGGGCCGACGACGCCGCCCTGCCGCCGGTCACCGAACTGCCCGCCGGGGCCGGGTTCGAGCACCCGTTCTTCCACCGCGACCTGGACGTCGTCACCGGTCCGGTCTGCGAACTCGGCCTGGCGAACGGGCCGGTGACCCGGCTGGTGGTGCGGGCCAGCCACATCGTCACCGACGGCCGAGGGCTGCGGCACTGGATCGAGGACCTGTTCCGGGCCCTGCGCGGCGAGCAGCTCCTCGGCGCCGACTCCACCGTCGACGACACGCACTTCCGGGCCGCCGCCGCCCCCGTCCCGGCGGCGCCCGTCCCGGCCCGGGTGGAGGGCTTCCCGGCGATCCTCGGCCGGGGCGCGGCCGACGGCACCGCGCTGTGGCTGCGCCGCTCGATCGCGGCGACCCCGACCGCGGTGACCGCCCGGATCGGCGCCGCCGTCTCCCGGCTGCTGACCGCCGACACCGGCCGGCTGATCATCCCGGTGGACCTGCGCCGGCACGACCGCGAGGTGCGCTCCACCGCCAACCTGACCTCCCAGCTGGTGCTCGACCTGCACCGCGAGGACCGCTGGAACCGGCTGCACAGCCAGCTGCTCGCCGCCATGCTCCGCAAGCGCGAAGTCGCCTCCCTGGAAAGGGACTTCCTCCGCAACAACCCGTTCGCCAACTCGCTGCGCGAGGCCCAGGAGCTGGACGGCACCCGCTTCCCGTGCACCGCGATCCTCACCGACCACGGCCGGATCGACACCGGCCTGTACCGCACCGCGCACTTCCGCCCGACCGAGTACTACACCCTGCCGATGCTCGTCCCGTACGCCGAGATGTTCCTGAGCACCTGCCAGATCGACGACCGCACCGAGCTCACCCTGTCCTGCCGCAACCGCCCGGACGCCCGCCCGGCCGCCGAAGCCGTGCTGGACGAGGTCGAGCGCGCCCTGCTCACGGTCGACTGACCCGGTCCGGCCCACACTCCTCCTCCCCGCTGATGAAGGACCCGCGAAGATGCCCACCACACCCGCCCGCACCACGGTGAACGCGGCCAAGGGCAAGGCCCGCCGCAAGCCGGCCCCGGCCCGCAAGCCCGCCGCCACCACCGTCACCGTCACCAAGACGACCGCCACCGCGACCGCCGCCGCCACCGCCGCCACCAAGGCGACCGGTGCCAAGCCCGAGTCCCCCGCCCCGTCCGCGAAGGCCGCCACCCCGAAGGCCGCCACCCCGAAGGACGCGCCGAAGGACGCCACCCCGAAGGACGCGCCGAAGGACGCCCCCACCGCCGTCGCGGTCGAGGAGGAGCCCACCCCCGTCGAGCAGGCCGCGCCCCCCGCCGACCGGACGCCTCCCCCCGCCGAGGCGCCGTCGAAGGCCGCGCTGCTCACCATGGTGATCGCGGTGGCCGGCGGCTTCATCGCGCTGCTGGACACCACCATCGTCAACGTCTCGATGCAGGAGACCACGGCCCGGTTCGGCGGCATCAACCAGGTGCAGTGGGTGGTGACGGCCTACCTGCTGGCGCTGGCGGCCGTGATGCCGGCCACCGGCTGGCTGGCCACCCGGTTCGGGACGAAGCGGGTGTTCGCCGCCGCGGTGACGCTGTTCGCGCTGGGTTCGCTGGGCTGCGCCGCCGCACAGTCGCTGGACCAGCTGATCGCGGCGCGCGGCCTCTCGGGCGCGGCGGCGGGCGTGCTGACGCCGGTGTCGACGATCCTGCTGACCCGCGGGGTGCCGCGCGAGCACCTGGGCCGGGTGCAGGCGCTGAACGGTTCGGTGATGCTGATCGGTCCGCTGCTGGGCCCGACCATCGGCGGTCTGCTGGTGGGCTGGGGCGGCTGGTCGGCGGTGTACGTGGTGAACGTCCCGTTCTGCGCGGTGCTGCTGGCGGCGGCGCTGCGCTGGGTCCGCAAGGACGCGCCGCCGGCCGGGAGCGCCCGGCCGCTGGACGTGCTGGGCCTGGTCTCCTCGGCGACGGCGACGGTCTCCACGGTGCTGGCGATCCACGAGTACGCCGAGCAGGGCGCCCGGGCGAGCGCGGCGCTGCTGGTGCCGGTCGGCCTGGCGGTGCTGGGCGCGGTGGTCTTCGTGCTGCGCGAACTGCGGGCGAAGGCGCCGCTGCTGGACCTGCGGCTGTTCCGCATCCCGGTGTACGCGACCGCGGTGGTGAACATCTTCTGCCTGGGCTTCGTGCTGTACTCGCCGATGATGCTCATCCCGCTGTACTTCGAGGACGCCCGCGGCGAGTCCGCGGTGGCCACCGGCCTGCTGATGTCGACCGGCGGCCTGGGCGTGGTGTCCGCGGCCTGGCTGTCCCGGGTGCTGCTGCGCAAGATCGGCGGCGGCGCGACGGTGCTGATCGGCATCGGCCTGACCATGCTGGCGACGCTGCCGATGACCGGCCTGACCGGCACCACCCCGTACCCGCTGATCTGCGCGAGCCTGGTGGTGCGCGGCCTGGGCACCGGCCTGACCATCGTGCCGACGATGACCCGGGCGTTCCAGTCGATCCGTCAGGAGTCCATCCCGGACGCCTCCTCGCAGCTCAACCTGACCCAGCGGATCGGCGGCGCGCTGGCCATCGCGGTGGTCACGGTGGTGCTGACCGACTCCGCGAAGGAGCACCACGGCATGGTGCCCGCCGCGTTCGCGCACTCCTTCGGCTGGCTGCTGGGGGTGTACGGGGTGACGCTGCTGCCCGCGCTGGCGCTGCTCCTCGCGGACCTGCGGGAGAAGCGGGCGCAGGCAGCACCGGCGGCACCTGCGGCACCGGCAGAACCTGCGGCGCAGACGGCCTGACGGCGCGTCAGCCGGGCGCCCGCGGTCAGCGCGTGGCGGGGAGCCAGCCGTCCTGGACGGCGTGCACCCCGGCCTCGAAGCGGCTGCGGGCGTCCAGCCGTTCCATCAGGTTGGCGGCGAACCGGCGGGCGGTGCGCGGCGAGACGCCCATCCGCTTGGCGATCGCCTCGTCGGTGTGGCCCTGGGCGAGCATCTTGAGCACCGCGAGTTCCTGCGGCGGCATCTCGTGCGCGTCGACCTTCGGCATGTCGCCGACCGGGATCGCGTTGTCCCAGACGCCCTCGAACAGGGCGCACAGCGCGGCCACCGTGCCGGCGCCGCGCAGCACCACCGCGCCGGCCCGGGCGTCCTCGGTGTCGATCGGCAGCACGGCCTGCCGCCGGTCGAAGATGATCATGCGAATGGGGAGTTCGGGCACCGTCCGGACCTGGCCGCCGTGCAGGTTCAGCCAGGTCACGTGGTCCAGGGTGGGCCGGTGGTTGCGGACGCTGTCCAGGTAGACCGTGCGCATCTGGACGCCGCGCTCCAGCAGCGCCGCGTTCGGCTGCCGACTGGCCCGCAGGTCCTCCTCGGTGTGCGCGCCGCCGGGGGCGAAGGTGGCCACCTCCTGGCGCACCGAGCCGGCCAGTTCGGCCAGCCGCTCGCGGATCGCCTCCGGGCCGCTCAACTGCTCCGAGGCGGCGTCGGTCGCGGTCGGCCGGAACGCCGAGCACTCCGCGATCAGCTGCGCGGCGGCGGCCCGGGAGGCTTCCACCCGCAGCTGCTGGGCGGCGAGTTCGGCCTGCTGGCGGGCCAGCAGCACCTCCATCGCGGTCTCCGGGCCGATCGCCCGGAACCCGATGCCCTCCCGGGCGGAGGGCTGCACCAGGGCCAGTTCGCTCAGCCGGTCGAGCCCGGCGCGCACTCTCTCCTCGGTGATGCCCAGCGACCTGGCCAGGGCGGCGACGCCGGACTGCGGCTCGGCCAGCATCCGGCGGTAGATGGATTCGGCCTCGGTGTCGAGTCCCAGTGCGTCCAGCATGAATCGATCCCCGTTTCGATCAGCGCCAGTAACGTTTGCTCGGGCTCAGAGCTTACTGATACGGGGCAACCACGCACTGACCGTCATGTTCCGGAGAGGTGTCCGGGCAGCGGACGCGGGACCACCGGGACCGCGGCCCGGCACCGGGGGGATCACACCGCGGCGGTCAGCAGCAGGCGGCCGACCAGCTCGGTGACCTCGGGCGCTCCGGGGACGGCCCCGGGAACGGGCTCGGCCGGCGGCTCGGGCAGGGCCGAGGAGCAGTCCCGGATCAGGCTGTGGAAGGAGAACAGCGCCGACGCCTCCTGCCGGACCAGGTTGTGCTCGAACAGGACGTCCAGGAAGCACTCGGCCTCGTCCGGGCTCACCCCGGTCAGCGCCGCCGCCCGCTGCACGTCGAAGCTCTCCGCGCCCTGCCGGCTCATCAGCCGGGAGAAGCGCTGCTGCGCCCGGTCCAGGTACTGGTAGGAGGCGCGCAGCAGCGCCATCAGGTCCCGGTCCGCGGTGCGCAGGCAGCGGGCCCGCCGGGCCGGGTCGGCCAGCCGCTCCACCAGGTCCGCGACCGTCCAGGCCGGACGGTCGCGCAGCCGGGTCGCGGCGATCCGCACCGCCAGCGGCAGGTACCCGCACAGCGCGACGGCCTCGGCGGCCCGGGCGGGCTCCCGGGCCACCCGGGCCCGGCCGGCCACCCGGGCCAGCAGCTCGACCGCGTCGGACGGCGGCAGCACGTCCAGCGGCAGCGCCACCGCGCCGTCCAGGGCGCTGAGTTTGCGCCGCCCGGTCACCAGCACCAGGGTCTCCCCGGCGCCCGGCAGCAGCGGGCGCACCTGGGCGCTGTCCGCGGCGTCGTCCAGCACCAGCAGGCAGCGCCGGCCGGCCAGCCGGGCCCGCCACAGCGCGCTGCGCTCCTCCAGCGAGGCCGGGACCTCCTCGGGTCGCAGGCCGTCCGCCCGCAGCAGTGCGGCCAGCGCCCGGATCGGCGGCACCGGCGGCCGGGTCTCGTCGAAGCCGTCCAGCGCGGCGAAGAACTGGCCGTCCGGGAACTGCCCGGTCAGCTGGTGGGCGAGCCGCACCGCCAGGGTGGTCTTGCCGACCCCGCCCATGCCGTCGACGGCCAGCATCAGCGGGGCGCCGGGGGCCCGCCGGCCGACCGCCTCCAGCAGCAGGGCCGACTCGGCGGCCCGGCCGGTGAAGTCCGCCAGGTCGTGCGGGAGGCAGTTGGGGCTGCCGGGCGGCTCCTGCCCCCGGGCGGGCCGCGGCGCGGGCGGTTCGGCCGGTGCGGCGGCGGCGCCGTGCACGCCGGGGCCGTCGGCCAGGATCTCGGCGTGCAGGGCGCGCAGCCCGGGGCTGGGCTCCAGGCCGAGTTCGTCGGCCAGGAAGCGCCGCCCCTCGTCGTACACGGCCAGCGCGTCGGCCTGCCGGCCGCTGCGGCACAGGGCCGTCATCAGGCTCCGCCGCAGCGAGTCGCGCAGCGGGTACTCGGCCAGCAGCGCCGTCAACTCGCCCACCAGCGAGGAGGTTTCGCCGACCTTCAGGCGCAGTGCCATCAGGTCCTCGACGGCGGCGATCCGCTGTTCGTTCAGTTTCACCGCGGCGCTGGTCACCGCCGGGCAGTGGATTCCGGCGAAGGCCTCGCCGCGCCACAGGTCGACCGCGGACTGGAGCAGCCGGATCGCCTCGGCGAACCGCCCGTCCCGCTCGGCGGCCCGGGCCTCCCGGACCTTGCGGGCGAAGCGGTTGGCGTCCACCGCGTCCTCCGGGGCGGCCAGCCGGTAGCCGACGTCGGCCGTCACCAGCCGGTGCTCGCCGGCGGCCAGCACCCGTCTCAGGTCCCGGATGGCGTTGTGCACCTGGGGGCGGGCCGAGGTCGGCGGGTCCTCCCAGAGCTCGTCCACCAGGAAGTCCATCGGCACCACCCGGCCGACGTTCAGCAGCAGCAGTGCCAGGAGTCTCTGCTGCCGCATGCCCCGGACGTCCACGGGGACACCGCTCTGGCGGGCCTCCAGGGCGCCCAGCACCAGGAATTCCATCGTCCTTCACCCCCGTGAATCCGATCGGTCCGTCTACTCGCCGCTCGCCGCTCGCCGCTCGCCGCTCGCCGCTCGCTGCTCGTGCGGTGCGGTGCGGTGCGGTTGCGCTGTGCTGTTGTGCTGACCTTCGGTCAGTTGGTGCGGTGCGGACGGGCCTTGCCGACCCGTCGGCGGGTGCCGTGCGGCCGGTCGGCTCAGCCGCCCCAGGTGACGTCGCCCTGCGGGGAGGCGCCCGGGTGCGGGGTGGCGGTGGCGGTCGGGGTCGGGTCGACCTGGACGGTCCCGGCGCCGTCCGCGACGTTTCCGGAGAATTCCACGGCGCCCGCCGAAACGGTCAGGGCGGCGACGGCGACAATCGCGGAAGCGGCGAACTTGGAGACACGGGTGACCAGCACGGAATTCTCCTCGGAAAGTAGTGGGGATTTCCCGGGATTCCCTCCCGGGGTTCCTGGCCGGGGCTCTCGCTCCCCCCGACACCTCCACTCTGCTCCCGCCGGCAGCGGGAGGGAACAGACTCCGGCTGGACGGAACATGCACTGACCTAAGCCGTCCAGGCCGACCTCAGTCGAAGTCCCACCAGGGGCCCGGAACCAGGGCCGCACCCACGGCCAGCACGTCCACACCGGCCAGCTCGGGCTCCTCGCCGACGGCGCGCCCCAGCAGGGCGGCGGCCCGCTCCTCCGCCTCGGCCAGCCCGGCCGACAGGCTGAACACGCCCACGGTGACCTCGCCCGTCCCGTCCTGGTGGACGCTCACGTGCTCCAGGGCGTCCGCCTCGCGGGCATGGGACTGGACCATTTCCGCCAAGCCCGGGGGAACTCCACCGCCGGCCGGCATTCGCAACCTCGCGTGAACCAGATACATGGTCCCATCTTCGTCCCCGCCGCTAAGTACCCGAACGACTTCCGGGTGGTCTCTTTATGCCGTGGCACAAACCGTCCCGCCCGCGCCGGTCCTGAACGGGACGGCGTGGACGGGACGGGACGGGCGGGACGCGTGGGACGTGCGGGACGGGGCGCCGGTCAGACGGCGGCGACCGCCGCGAGGTGGTCGGGCAGTTCGCCGCCGCTGTCCAGGAAGTGCGTCAGCGGCAGCGTCGCCGCGCCGAGCGTCACCGCGTCCGGACCGAGGTCGGAGAGGGTGATGGTGGTGCGGGAGCGGGGGAAGGACAGGGCGTAGCGGGTCGCCGCCTCGCCGATCGCGGGGAGCAGCCGGGGGCCGAGCAGCAGGCCGGCCCAGCCGCCGATGACGATCCGCTCGGGGTTGAACAGGTTGACCAGGTCGGCGATGGACGCGCCGAACAGCTCGGCGGCCTCGTCGAGCAGGGCGACGGCGCTCGGCTGCCCCTCCTCGGCGGCCCGCAGCAGGGCCGCCAGACCGGCCTTCTCGCTGGTGTCGGGCACCGTGCCGTCCCAGCGCTCGACCAGCGCCTCGGCGCCGACGTACGCCTCCAGGCAGCCGCGGGAGCCGCACCGGCAGGGGCGGCCGCCGACGTGCACCTTGGTGTGGCCCCACTCGCCGGCCGAGCTGGTCGCGCCGCGGAAGCGGACGCCGTCGGCGATCACGCAGGCGCCGACGCCGGAGCCGAACAGGGCGACCACCGCGTGCCGGCTGCCGCGCCCGGCGCCGAACCACATCTCGGCCTGGCCGAGCGTCTTGGCGCCGTTGTCGACGTACAGCGGCAGCGGGGTGTGCTCGCGCAGCATCCGGCCGAACGGGACGGCGTCCCAGCCGAAGGTCTGGCCGTGCACGACGATGCCCGCGCCGGGGTCGGCGCCGGTGCCCTGCTCGACGATGCCGGGCACCCCTATCCCGATGCCGAGCACGTTCTCGGCGGCGACGCCGGCCGCGGCGAGCACCTGGTCGAGGCCGCCGGCGATCATCCGGACCACCCGCTCGGGGTCGTGCGCGGCGAGCAACGGCTGGTCGGCCGAGGCGAGTTCGGTGAGCGCGAGGTCGAAGAGGGTGACCCGGACCTGGGTCTCGCCGATGTCGATGCCGACCAGGTGGGCCTGGCCGGGGGTGACCCGGAGCAGGATGCGCGGGCGGCCGCCGTCGGACTCGACCGATCCGCACTCCTCGATCAGCCCGTCGGCAAGCAACTCGCCCGTTACGTTGCTGACCGATCCGGCACTCAGCCCGGTCGCGGTGCCCAGCTCCTGGCGGCTCAGCGGACCGTTGAAGTACAGGTGTCGCAGTAGCGTGGAACGGCTGCTCCGGCGCAGGTCGCGAACGGTCTGCTTGCCTCGCGGTGTCATCGGTTTCCCTTCTTCGTTGCAGAATCTACGCCGTCGCGCCTCTTGACGTCTACTTTTCTCAGACGTTAAATCTCGGCGTGAAGTAAGCAGTTCCGACTGCCTCTTCACCCCCACGAGACGACAGCCCGAGAGGGGCTCCTCCCATGCGCACCCACCGGATCTCCGCCGCCCTCGCCCTGACCGCCGCGATCGTCCTGACCGCCTCCGCCTGCGGCGGCGGCGACAGCGGCAGCGGCGGCAACTCCAGCCCCAAGACGCTCACGTACTGGGCCTCCAACCAGGGCAGCAGCCTGGAGAACGACAAGCAGGTGCTGGAGCCCGAGCTGAAGAAGTTCGAGGCGCAGACCGGCATCAAGGTCAACCTCGAGGTCATCCCCTGGTCCGACCTGCTGAACAGAATCCTGGCCGCCACCGCGTCCGGCCAGGGCCCGGACGTGCTGAACATCGGCAACACCTGGTCCGCCTCCCTCCAGGCGACCGGCGCACTGCTCCCGTTCGACCAGGCCGCCTTCGACAAGATCGGCGGCAAGGACCGCTTCCTGGAGTCGACCATCGCCTCGGCCGGCGCCAAGGGCAAGGACCCGGCGGCCGTCCCGCTGTACTCGATGGCCTACGGCCTGTACTACAACAAGAAGCTGTTCCAGGCGGCCGGGATCGCCAACCCGCCCGCCACCTGGGAGGAACTGGTCGCGGACGGCAAGAAGCTGACCTCGGGCGACAAGTACGGCCTGGCGATCGAGGGCGGCAACGTCTCGGAGAACGTCCACCACGCCTTCACCCTGGGCATGCAGCACGGCACCGGCTTCTACGACGCCTCGGGCAAGCCGACCTTCGACAGCCCGGAGGCCGTCGCCGCGGTCAAGCAGTACGTCGACTTCATCGCCAACGACAAGATCGCCGCCCCCGGCAACGCCGAGTACGCCGCCAACCAGTCGGTGACCGACTTCGCCACCGGCAAGGCCGCGATGCTGATGTGGCAGTCCGCGGGCGCCAACCTCAAGTCGCACGGCATGAACCCGGACGACTACGGCGTCGTCCCCGTCCCGGCCCCGGCCGGCGCCACCGGCGACAAGGCCACCACCTCGATGGTGGCCGGCATCAACCTGGCGGTCTTCAAGAACACCAAGAACCTCGACGGCGCCCTGAACTTCGTGAAGTTCATGACCAGCGACGAGGAGCAGAAGACCCTCAACGGCACCTACGGCTCGCTGCCGCCGGTGAAGGCCGCGCAGTCCGACGCCGCGTTCTCCACCCCGGAGCTGCAGACCCTCGCGGGCGTCCTGCAGAAGAGCGCCGCGCCGCTCCCGCAGGTCCCCACCGAGAGCCAGTTCGAGACCCTGATCGGCACCGCCGTGAAGAACCTGCTGGCGTCCGCCGCCGCGGGCAAGCCGATCACCGAGGCCACGGTCAAGGACGAACTGTCCAAGGCCCAGCAGCAGATGCCGGCCAGCTGACGTGCCCGAGAAAGTGATCGACCGCCAGACCGCCGGACAGGAGGCCGCCCCGAAGGGGGCGGCCCCCGCCCCCCGGCGCCTCCGTGACAAGTTCGGGCGCGGCGCACTGCCCTACCTGCTGCTGCTCCCGGCCCTGCTGGCCGAACTGCTGATCCACCTGGTCCCGATGGTCACCGGCATCGTGATGGCCTTCAAGCAGCTCACCCAGTTCTTCATCCGCGACTGGGGCTCGGCGCCCTGGTCCGGCTTCGACAACTTCAAGGTCGCGCTGGAGTTCGACGCCCCGGTCGGCAAGGCGCTGCTGCACTCGTTCTGGGTGACCTGCGGGTTCACGGTGCTGTCGGTCGGCCTGTCCTGGCTGATCGGCGTCACCGCCTCGGTCTTCACCCAGGACGCCTTCCGCGGCCGCGGGCTGCTGCGCGCGGCGTTCATGCTGCCGTACGCGCTGCCGGTGTTCGCGGCCGTGATCACCTGGTCGTTCATGTTCCAGCGGGACACCGGCCTGATCAACCACGTGCTGCACGACCAGCTCCACCTGACCAGCGACAAGCCGTTCTGGCTGATCGGCGACAACAGCTTCTGGGCGCTGCTGACCGTCTCGGTCTGGAAGTCCTGGCCGTTCGCCTTCCTCACCCTCACCGCGGGCCTGCAGAACATCCCGCGCGAGCTGTACGAGGCCGCCGCGCTGGACGGCGCCGGCGTGTGGCAGCAGATCCGCCGGATCACCCTGCCCTCGCTGCGCCCGGTCAACCTGGTGCTGGTGCTGGTGCTGTTCCTGTGGACCTTCAACGACTTCAACACGCCGTTCGTGCTGTTCGGCAAGTCCGCCCCGCAGGCCGCGGACCTGATCTCGATCCACATCTACCAGTCCTCCTTCATCACCTGGAACTTCGGCCAGGGCTCGGCGATGTCCGTCCTGCTGCTGCTGTTCCTGCTGCTGGTGACCGCGGTCTACCTGTTCGCCACCAACCGCCGTCGGGGGGACGCAGAATGATCAACCCGCCCGCCTCCTTCCGCTGGCTGCGCCGGATCGTGCTGCTGGTGCTGGCCGTCTTCACCCTGACCCCGGTCGCGGTGATGCTGAGCTCCTCGCTCAAGCCGCTCCAGGACGTCCAGGGCCCGTGGCGCTGGATGCCCAGCCACCTGACCTTCCGGCCGTACATCGACATCTGGAAGACCGTCCCGCTCGCGAAGTACTTCACCAACTCGCTGATCGTCGCGGGCTCGGCCACCGGCCTGTCCGTGCTGATCGCGCTGCTGGCCGGCTACGCGGTGAGCCGCTACCGGTTCCGCGGCAAGAAGGTCTTCACGATCACCGTGCTGTCCACCCAGATGTTCCCCGGCATCCTGTTCCTGCTGCCGCTGTTCCTGATCTTCGTCAACATCGGCAACACCACCGGCATCGCGCTGTACGGCAGCCGCGGCGGCCTGATCCTCACCTACCTGACCTTCTCGCTGCCGTTCTCGATCTGGATGCTGGCCGGGTACCTGGACTCCATCCCGCGCGACCTCGACGAGGCCGCCGCGGTCGACGGCTGCGGCCCGATCCGCACCCTCGTCCAGATCATCGTCCCGGCCGCCCTGCCCGGCATCATCGCGGTCGCCGTGTACGCCTTCATGACCGCCTGGGGCGAGGTGCTGTTCGCCTCCGTCATGACCAACGACCAGACCCGCACGCTGGCCGTCGGGCTCCAGGGGTACGCCACGCAGACCGACGTCTACTGGAACCAGGTGATGGCCGCCTCGCTGGTCGTCAGCCTCCCCGTGGTCGCCGGATTCCTGCTGCTGCAGCGCTACCTGGTGGCCGGTCTGACCGCCGGTGCCGTCAAGTGAGGCACCGTCAGGGTGCCGACAACTGACGCACCGACAGGGTGCCGACGCGTGACGCACCGCCCGGACCGCCGCCCCCTCACCCTCGAAAGGACCACCCCGTGAACCACCTCGACGCGCTGCCGGCCAACTTCCGCTGGGGCGCCGCCACCGCCGCCTACCAGATCGAGGGCGCCGCGAGCACCGACGGCCGCGCGCCGTCGATCTGGGACACCTTCTCGCACACCCCCGGCAAGGTCGACAACGGCGACACCGGCGACACGGCCTGCGACCACTACCACCGCTGGCCCCAGGACCTCGACCTGGCCAAGGGGCTCGGCCTGGACGCCTACCGCTTCTCCATCGCCTGGCCCCGGGTCGTCCCGCAGGCCGACGGCCGGGTCAACGCGGCCGGCCTGGACTTCTACGACCGCCTGGTCGACGGCATGCTGGAGCGCGGCCTCACCCCGTTCCCGACCCTCTACCACTGGGACCTCCCGCAGGCCCAGCAGGACCGCGGCGGCTGGCCCGAGCGCTCCACCGCCGAGCGCTTCGCCGAGTACACCGCGGTGGTCGCCGAGCGCCTCGGCGACCGGGTCCGCGACTGGTGCACCCTCAACGAGCCGCTCTGCTCCTCCTGGATCGGCCACCTCGAGGGCAAGATGGCCCCCGGCGTCACCGACCTCACCGCCGCCGTCCGCACCTCCTACCACCTGCACCTCGGCCACGGCCTCGCCGTCCAGGCGCTGCGCGCCGCCGTCCCCGGCGCCCGGATCGGCATCGTCAACAACCTCTCCACCATCGAGCCCGCCACGCAGTCCGACGCCGACCTCGCCGCCGCCCGGCGCGCCGACGGCCACATCAACCGCTGGTGGCTCGACCCGATCCTCGGCCGCGGCTACCCGCAGGACATGCTCGACCTGTACGGCGTCGAACTCCCCGTCCGGGACGGCGACCTCGACCTGATCTCGGCCCCGCTCGACTGGGTCGGCCTCAACTACTACTTCCGCCAGATCGTCGAGGACGACCCCACCGGCCCCGTCCCGGGCTTCCGCCAGGTCCCCGGCCCCAACCCCGAGCGCACCGCGATGGACTGGGAGGTGCACGCCCCCGGCATCGAGGAGCTCCTGCTGCGCCTCACCGAGGACTACGGCGTCCGCGAGATCTACGTGACCGAGAACGGCTCCGCCTACCGCGACACCGTCACCGCCGACGGCCGCGTCGACGACCCCGAGCGCACCGCCTACCTGGAGTCCCACCTCGCCGCCTGCGCCCGCGCCGTCGCCAAGGGCGCCCCGCTGGCCGGCTACTTCGCCTGGTCCCTGCTCGACAACTTCGAGTGGGCCTACGGCTACGACAAGCGCTTCGGCCTGATCCACGTCGACTACGACACCCAGGTCCGCACCCTCAAGGCCAGCGGCGAACGCTACGCCCAGCTCATCGCCGCCCACCGCGCCCGCGCCTGACCCCCACCCCCCGAACCACAGGGCCCCGGAAGCGACCGACGCTCCCGGGGCCCTGCCTCGTGCACTTCCTACCGGCTACGGGGCGTCAGCGGCCCTGGAGGGACTTGACGTTGTCGCCGAAGGTCCAGCCCTTCGAGCCGTCCCAGTTGAGGGACCAGGTCATCAGGCCCTTCAGCTGGCCGTTGAAGGAGCCGTAGGCCTGGGAGACCAGGCCGGGGGCCATGTAGCCGCCGCCCGCGCCGGACTGGGCGGGGAGGCCGGGGACCTGCTTGTCGTAGGGGACCTTGACGGTGGTGCCCTGGATGGTCAGGCCGTTGTTGAGGCAGGTGGTCTGGGCGGTGAAGCCCTGGACGGTGCCGGCCGAGTAGGAGTCGCCGGAGCAGCCGTACATGGAGCCGTTGTAGTACTGCATGTTCAGCCACCACAGCCGGCCGTTGTCGACGTACTTCTTGATGATCGGCAGGTAGGAGCCCCAGATCGAGCCGTAGGTGACGCTGCCGCCGGTGACGTACGCGGTCTCGGGGGCCATGGTGAGGCCGAAGCCGGCCGGCATCTGGGCGAGGACGCCGTCGATGATCCGGATCAGGTTGGACTGCGAGGCGGACAGGGTGGTGATGCTGCCGCTGCCGGACAGGCCGGTCTCGATGTCGATGTCGATGCCGTCGAAGTTGTACTTCTTCAGGATCGGCACGATGGTCGCGACGAACTTGTCGGCCACCGCGCTGGAGCTCAGGTCGATGCCCGCGGCGGCGCCGCCGATCGACATCAGGATGGTCGCGCCGTTCGCCTTGGCCTGGCACATCTCGGCGGGGGTGGCCACCTTGACGCCGGTGTCCATGCCGTCCTGCCAGAGCACGGTGCCGTCGGAGAGGATCACCGGAAAGGCGGTGTTGAGGACGTTGTAGCCGTGCTGGGCGATCCGGCTGTCGGTGATCGGGGTCCAGCCGAGGCCCGGGTGCACGCCGTTGGAGGCGCCGTCCCAGTTCTCCCAGTAGCCCTGGAGCACCTTGCCGGTCGGCCGCGGCTTGGTGGCGCAGGTGGCGTCACCGGGCGGGTTGCTGGTCGGCGGCTGCGAGGTGGGCGGCTGCGAGGTCGGGGGCTTGGACGTCGGGGGCTGCGAGGTGGGCGGCTGGGACGTCGGCGGCTGGGAGCTGGGGGCGCTGGTGGACGGCGACGGGCTGCCGCTGCCGCCGGGGCCGCTGAGCACCAGGTCGTCCGCGTAGAAGGCGGGCTGGCCGTACCAGCCGTGCACGAAGACGGTCACCGAGGTGGTGGAGGCGCCGGTGGAGAAGGTGGTGCTGAGCTGCCCGTACGAGGCGTTGCCGGGGGCCCAGGTGGAGGCGTTCACGCCGGTGCCGGTGGCGCCGAGGTAGACGTAGCTGCCCTGGACGAAGCCGCTCAGGGTGTACTGCGCGTTGGGCTGCACGCTGATGGTCTGCGAGCACTGCGCGCTGTCCTGGCCGCTGGGGGTGGCCTTGAGCGCGGCGGTGCCGCCGTGCACCGGGCTGCTGACGACCGTCGCGCCGGAGCCGGCGGTGCAGGTCCAGTTGGCGAGCCCGCTCTCGAAGCCGGGGTTGGCGACCAGGTTGGCGACGTCGGCGGACGCGGTGACCGAGCCGGCCACGGCGAGGCCGGTGCCGATCACGGCGGCGGCGCTGACGCCGGCCAGCGACCGCTTCAGGACGCTCGGACCCGGCTGGGCGTGGCTGACCCGCGGCGCCTGGGCGGCGCGCTCCACGGGCGAGTACGACCTTCGACGGAACATGGTGCTCCCTTCCCGCCGAACACCTGGTCATGGGCATGACCAGCGCTGTGGGGGCGCGATGCGCGGCTGTGGGTGAGGTGGGGACATGTGGGGGGTTGTGCCCAGCCGGATCGTAGGAGCGGGGGCAGGGGGCGTCAATAGGTCTGGACCAATGGCGAGGGTCCGGCCCACCCCGGCGAAGGGTCGCCGACTGCCCCTCCACCGGCGGCCCCTCCACCGGCGGGCCGGGGGCGTCGCGGCCCGGCCGCCGGTCAGCCCGTCGGGGCCACGGTGAACGGCGCGGCCAGCACCCAGGTCTGGTTGGAGCCGCCGTGCGGTGCCCAGAGCGTCGCCGGAGCGGGGGAGACCGCCTCGTACGGGCAGTCCAGCACCATCCCGGTGCCCGCGTTCTCGATCCGGTGCGCCCGGCCGCCGTCCACCGCGACGACCCGCCAGCGCTGCCAGGCCGCGTCCGCGCCGTGCCGGTCGCACATCCGCACCGAGTCGCCGTCCTGCGCGCCCCGGCCGTCCAGCAGCAGGTTGTTGGCCGCCGAGACCAGCTCGAACTCCCCGTCCCGGTCGGTCGGCCCCAGCAGCCACAGCTGGTGCGGCTGCCCGTGCGCCTTCCACAGGTGCGGACGGGTGCCGTGCCGGGTGTGCAGCGCGGTGTCCAGCGCCAGCCCGCTGCTCACCGAGAGCACCAGGAACGGCCCCAGCGGCTTGCGGGCCCGGCGGCGGAACAGCGAACCCACGTCGTCCGTACCGATCTTCAGGAACGGTACGCCGATCTCGGCACTGACGCGGCGCTCTCCCGGTGGCATGGCCGCCATGCTAGGGCCTGCCCCCGGCCTCCCGCGCCCCCGTACGCCCTCCCCGCCCGCCGAGCCCGCGGCGCACACTGGCAGCGGCCCCGGCCCACAGCATCCGGCCCCCGGCCGGCCCCCGGACGTCGAACGGAACGAGCCCGAGACGTGGACTGCCGCACCCCCGCCGCCCTGCTGGCCGAAGCCTGCGCCGCCGCCGGGCGCCCGAGCACCGGCGCGCGGCTGATCCGGGCCGGTGAGAACACCCTGTGGCGGCTGCCCGGCGGAGTGGTCGCCCGGATCGGCCGCCCCGGCCAACTCGCGGTCGCGGCCAAGGAACTGGCCGTCGCCGACTGGCTGCACCGGCACCGGGTGCCGGCCGTCCGCCCGCTCGGCCACCCGGCCGCGCCGCTGGCGGTGCACGGCCGCCCGGTCACCTTCTGGCACGAGCTGCCGCCGCACCGCCCCGGCACCCCGGTCGAACTGGCCACCGCGCTGCGCCGCCTGCACCGACTGCCGCCGCCACCGGCCGGACTGGGCGCCCTCGACCCGTTCGTCCGGCTCCCCGAGCGGATCGCCGCCGCCGCCCTCGACGAGCCGGGCCGCCGCCGACTGCGCTCCCACCTCGCCGAGTTGCGCACCGCCTGGAGCGAACTCGCCCTCCCCGCCCGGCCGCCGCACCTCGTGCACGGCGACGCCTGGAGCGGCAACCTCGCGGTCACCGCCACCGCCGCCCACCTGCTGGACTTCGAACGCACCGCGCTCGGCCCGGCCGAGTGGGACCTGACCACCACCGCCGTCGGCCGCCACACCTTCGGCACCGTCCCGCCCGGGACGTACGACGCGTTCTGCGCCGCCTACGGCGCCGACGTCACCGAGTGGCCCGGCTACCCGGTGCTCCGCGACATCCGCGAACTCCGGCTCACCTGCTACGCCTGGCAGCAGGCCGGCGCCGACCCCCGCCACCGCGCCGAGGCCCGCCACCGGCTGGCCTGCCTGTTCGGCGAGCACGGCCCCCGCCCCTGGGGCTGGACGGCGCTCGACTGACCGCCCGCCGACCGCCGGCCCACCCGCCCGGCCGTCAGTCCACGCAGGGCACCCCGCCCAGCTCGACCGGCTCCGGCAGCAGTCCGGAGACCCGCGCGGACGGGTCCGGCGACGCCCGCACCCCCGTCGACCCCTCCGCCGCCGCCACCACCGCCTCCGCGTCCGCCGCCGAACCCTGGACCGCCGACCCCTGGTCCGCCGACCCCTGGCCCGCCGACTCCGACCCCGACGGCGCGGGCGCGGGCGTCGCCGGATCGTCCTCCAGCAGCTTCCGGGCCGCCCCCGGCACCCCCCGGAGCCGGGAGCCGTCGAGGACCACCGGCAGGGTCCGCAGGGTGCCCCGCCCGGCGGCCAGCGCCGGCACCTGGCGGACGAAGTCCACCGGGCTCCACCCCGTGTCGACCACCAGGTCCTGTTGCAGGGCCCGGTACAGCGCGGTGAGCTTCCCCGGCTCGGCCAGCACGCCGCCGCCGCGCAGCTTCTCCACCACCCCGGCCAGGAACGCCTGGGCGCGCCGGGTGCGCTCGATGTCGGTGCCGGTGCCGACGCCGCGCCGCTGGCGGACGAAGGCCAGCGCCTGGGCCGGGTCCAGCTCCTGCCGCCCGGCCGGGAGCCGGGCCCCGCTCCACGCGTCGTCCACCGGGTGGTTCAGGCAGACCGGCACCCCGCCGAGGGCCTCGGCGGCGTGGTAGAAGCCGACCAGCGAGAGTTCGGCGTAGTGGTCCACCCGCACCGAGGTCAGCTGCTCGACCGCCCGGAGCAGGGCCTGCCGCCCGGCGCCCTGGCCGCGCGCCCACAGCTCCTGCTCGGACAGCCCGGCGTCGCGCTGCTGCTCCGTCGCGGCGCGCGCGGCGTCCGGGTAGACCTGGTCGAGCGGCACCTCCTCGCCGGAGGCCCCGGTGACGTAGACGTCCCGGGGCAGCGACAGCTGCCGGACCTCGCCGCCGCCCGCCGGGACGTGCACCAGCATCACGGTGTCGGTGGAGCCGGGGGACCGGGACGAGCCGTGCAGGCCGTCGCGCCGCAGCGCGTCCGGGGCCGGCCCGCCCCGGGCGTCGACCGCGGTGTCCAGGCCGACCAGCAGGACGGTCACCCCGCCGGCCAGCGGCGGCGGCGCCGGGTCCGGGCCGGAGTGCGCCAGGTCCACCACGGAGGTCTTCTCCCCGGGCACGCCCCGCGGCACCGTCAGCACCCCCGCCCCGACCGCGACCGCCGCGGTCAGCACCCCCGCCAGCAGCACGGTGCGCCGCCGCCGGGCCCGCCGGCGCCGCCGTCCGGCCGCCAGCCCGCCGTCGACCAGCCGGGCCGTCACCTCCGGGCCCGGCCCGCCGCCCGTCAGCCCGAAGGCCGCCCCCAACTGCACTTCGAACGCCCCTTCCCCGTCCCGGTCGCCGCCCGCGCCGCGCGCCGTGCCGCCCGCCCCGCCGTCCACCGCACCACTCCGTCCGTCGCGTCCCGGGTTCATCGCGCCACCAGTTCCGCCAGGTCCCCGCCCAGCAGCCCCCGCAGTTTGGCCAGCGCCCGCGAGCACCTGGTCCGCACCGCCGCCGAACTGTCCTTCACGATCGCCGCGGTCTCCTCCACGCTGCGGTCCTCCCAGTACCTGAGCACCACCACCGCCCGGTCCCGGGGCGGCAGTTGGGCCAGCGCCTCGACCAGGGCCAGGCGCAGCGCCGAGTCCGGCCCGTCCTCGGCGACCTCCGGCAGGGCCTGGCTGGGCCGCTCGCTGCTGCTGCGCCGCCGCTGGTGCGTCAGGTACGCCCGGACCAGCACGGTCTGCGCGTACCCGGCCGGGTTGTCGATCCGGCCGGCCCAGCTCGGCCGGTGCAGCCGGTGCCAGTGCGCGTACATCTGCCCCAGCGTGTCCTGCACCAGGTCCTCCGACAGGTGGGAGTCCCCGCCCGTGAGGAAGTACGCCGAGCGGTAGAGCTGCCCGGACCGGGCCGTCGCGAACACGACGAACTCCTCCTCCATGGCGGCCCGCCGTCCAGCAGTGCCCACGTTCCGTCTCCCCTCGCCCTGATCCGCCCTATGACGGCGCGGGGGTGCCGCGATGTTTCACCCCTGACCGGACCTGTTCGAAAAGTCGTCCGTCCATGGAGTATCACTGTCCGGTTGCGGACAGTCCGAGGGGCCCCGCCCGCTGGAAGGATGGGACGGCACCGCCTGTTCACCCCCCGTACTGGAGTTCCCCCATGGCCCTGCCCGACGGATCGCTCAGCCACCGCTACCGCGGCGAGCACCCCGTCCGCACCCTGCTGTTCCTCTTCCGCCCCGACCGCGCCCGCGTCCTCGGCGCGGTCGGCGTCTTCTTCGCCAAGCACGCCCCCGTCTGGCTGCTGCCGCTGATCACCGCGAACATCGTCGACGTGGTGGTCAAGCACCGCGACGTCTCGGTGCTCTGGTGGAACTCCGCCGTCCTGCTGGTCATCCTGCTGCTCAACCTGCCGCTGCACATGCTGTACGTGCAGTGGATGCACGGCTCGATCCGCCGGATGGGCACCCGGCTGCGCTCCGCCCTGTGCCACCGGATGCAGCAGCTGTCCATCGGCTACCACTCCCGGGTCAGCGCCGGCGTCCTGCAGGCCAAGGTGATCCGCGACGTCGAGGGCATCGAGACCGCCTCCCAGCAGACCGCCGACAACGGCCTGGCCGCGATCGCCACCCTGCTCGGCGGCCTGGTCGTCATCGCCGTCCAGACCCCGGCCTTCCTGCCGGTCTTCCTGGTCGTCGTCCCGGCCAGCGCCCTGCTGGTGGTCCGGCTGCGCGAACGGCTGCGCAGCCAGAACGAGTCCTTCCGCCGCGAGGTCGAGCAACTCTCCTCCCGCATCGGCGAGATGACGACCCTCATCCCGATCACCCGGGCGCACGGCCTGGAGCGCACCGCGCTGCGCCGGGTCGACCGCACCCTGGGCCGGGTCCTGGACGAGGGACTGCGCCTCGACCTGCTCAACGGCCGCTTCGGCTCGATCTCCTGGATCCTGCTCAACGCGATCGGCGTCGGCTGCCTGGCCGGCTCCGCGCTGGTCGCCTACTACGGCTGGCTGAACGTCACCCCCGGCGCCGTCGTCATGCTCAGCGCCTACTTCTCCTCGCTCACCAGCTCCGTCACCACCCTGCTCACCCTCACCCCGCAGCTCGGCAAGGGCCTGGCCTCGGTCCGCTCGGTCGGCGAGGTGCTCCAGGCCCCCGACCTGGAGGAGAACTCCGGCAAGGCGGACGTCGCCGGCGTCACCGGCCGGATCGACTTCCAGAACGTCGGCCACAGCTACCCCGGCGCGGACGCCCCGTCCGTCACCGGCTTCGACCTGTCGGTCCGCCCCGGCGAGACCATCGCCCTGGTCGGCGCGTCCGGCGCGGGCAAGTCCACCGTCCTCAACCTGGTGATCGGCTTCCTGCGCCCCACCGAGGGCCGCATCCTGCTCGACGGCCGCGACATGGAGGAGCTCGACCTGCGCTCCTACCGGACCTTCCTGTCCGTCGTCCCGCAGGAGTCGATCCTGTTCGAGGGCAGCATCCGGGAGAACGTCACCTACGGCATGAAGGACGTCCCCGAGGAGACCGTCCTGGCGGCCCTGCGCGACGCCAACGCCATGGAGTTCATCGACCGCCTCCCCGACGGCCTCGACACCGTGGTCGGCGAACGCGGCGCCCGCCTGTCCGGCGGCCAGAAGCAGCGCCTGGCCATCGCCCGCGCGCTAATCCGCGACCCGCGCATCCTGATCCTCGACGAGGCCACCTCGGCGCTCGACTCCCGCTCCGAGTCCCTGGTCCAGCAGGCCCTGGCCCGGCTGGTGCGCGGCCGCACCGTCTTCGTCGTCGCCCACCGCCTGTCCACCATCCGCGGCGCCGACCGGATCGTCGTCATGCACGACGGCCGGATCGCCGAGATCGGCTCGCACGCCGAACTCCTGCGCACCGGCGGCCCCTACGCGGGCCTCCAGGCCGCCCAGCTCGCCTGACCCGCGGTCTCCGGCGCGGCGAGACCGGGGGAGGCACGTCCGGGAGAGGCACGTCCGGGGGCGCGGGAACCGCGCCCCCGGACGTCCGCTCCCGGGCGTCGGCCCCGCGCGGCTACTCCCGGAACGCCGCCACCCCGTCCGGGCTGCCCAGCCCGGTCGGTCCGTCGTACCCCGGCCCCGCCGTGCACAGGTACGCCGGGTCGCAGGAGTCGGCCGTCGCGCCGGAGGTGACGTCGTGCAGGGCGTCCGGGTGCCGGTACGGGAAGGACGCCGGGCGGCTGCCGGCCGAGGGGCGGCCGGCCAGGGCGTAGGTCGCGGCGATGATCGGGGCGGCGGCGGAGGTGCCGCCGTAGGTGTACCAGCCGTTGCCGCCGTAGCTCTGGTAGACGGCCACGCCGGTCGCGGGGTCGGCGACGGCGGACACGTCGGCGACGGTGCGGCGGTCGCAGCCCGGGTCGGTCTGCCAGTCGGGCTTGGGGAGGCGGCCGGAGCAGCCGCTCGCGGCGCCCTCGTCGGGGCCGGTGGACCAGGCGCTCTCGCTCCAGCCGCGCGGCGCGGTGCCGTCGGGCCGCAGGGTGGTGCCGCCGACCGCGACCACGTGCGGGGAGGAGGCGGGGAAGTTGACGCCGTAGCCGCCGTCGCCGGAGGCGGCGGCGATCACCACCCCGGGGTGGTCGAAGTACCGGCTGTCGTAGGCCGCCGCGTTGGCGTTCTCGGTGGTGCCCCAGCTGATCGACACGTACCGCGCGCCGAGCGCGACCGCGGTGTTGACGGCGGTGCCGAGGTCGGAGACGGCGGCGCTGTCGGCCTCGACCAGGACGATCCGGGCGCGCGGCGCGACCGCGGAGACCATGGCGAGGTCGAGCGCGGTCTCCCCGGCCCAGGCGGTGTCGCCGCGGGGGAGCCGGTTGCCGCCGCGCTGGTCGGTCTTGCGGAAGCAGCCGCTGCCGGAGGTGCAGGCGGGCAGCCCGTAGCGCTCGCGGTAGGTGCCGAGGTCGGCCTCGGCGCGCGGGTCGTCGTACGCGTCGACGACGGCGATGGTGGCGCCCTCGCCGCCGTCCGCGGGCAGCCCGTACGCGGCGCGCAGCTCGGCGGGCCCGTACCCGTCGTCGCCCGCTGTGGCGGCGGTGCCGGGCCTGATCACGCGCAGCGCGTCGCAGGAGGCGGTGTCGGCCCGGGCGGGGGCGGCGCAGCTGTGCACCCAGCGCGGGGCGGCCGGGGCGGCCGGGGCGGGTCGGGCGGCGGTGGTGGCGGCGGTGGCGGTGAGCGCGGTGAGCAGGGCGGCGGTGAGCGCGAGGGGGCGCAACGGGGCCTCCGTTCGGGGCGGCGGAACCGGAGGCGCCGGGGGTCTCCCCGCACCCGCCGGTTCACGGGGGGTGCAGGGAGTGTTGACGTGCCGTCGGACCGGTACACGCACGGTCACCCGCCCGGGGGAGGGCACCGGGCGGGCGGAGTGCGCCGAGCGCAGCGGCTACTCGGCGGGCAGGTGGTCGACCGCCCCCACCTTGACCCCGGCCTGGCTGTGCCGCCGGGCGGGGGCCCGGCCGGGCGGCTGGGCGGGGCGTTCGCCGGGGTCGCCGATCTTCGCGGTGGGCCGGCTGACCGGCTTCCCGGCCTCGACCCGCAGCTGCTCGTCGTCGTGCAGGACGGGCAGCACGCTGCCGCGCCGCAGCGTGTACGTGGTGGTGGCGTGGGTGATGTCGACCCGCAGCAGGTGTTCGCGCACGCTCATCGAGAAGCGCAGCCGCTGGAGCCCGGCGGGCAGCCGGGGGCGGAAGGAGAGCTGCTCGGTGTGGTCGCGCAGCCCGCCGAACCCGGCGACCAGGGCGATGCAGGCACCGGCCAGCGAGGCCATGTGCAGGCCGTCGCGGGTGTTGCCGCCGAGGTCGTGCAGGTCCATCAGGGCGGCTTCGGCGGTGTAGTCGTAGGCCAGGTCGAGCTGGCCGACCTCGGCGGCGATGACGGCCTGGGTGCAGGCGGAGAGCGAGGAGTCGCGGACGGTCAGCCGCTCGTAGTAGGCGAAGTTGCGGGCCTTCTGCTCGGCGGTGAAGACGTCGCCGCGCACCTGCATGGCCAGCACCAGGTCGGCCTGCTTGACCACCTGCTTGCGGTACAGGTCGAAGTACGGGTAGTGCAGCAGCAGCGGGTACTTCTCCGGCGGGGTGGCCTCGAAGTCCCACATCTGGTGGTCGGTGAACCCGTCGGCCTGCGGGTGCACGCCGATCTGCTCGTCGTACGGGATGAACATCTTGTCGGCGGCGTCGCGCCAGGCCGCCGCCTCCTCGGTGTCCACCCCGAGCAGCGAGGACTCGTGCCGGTACTTCAGCGCGGTGGCCGCCGCGTTCCACAGGTTCGACTGCGCCATCACGTTGGTGAACACGTTGTTGTCGGCGACCGCGGAGTACTCGTCGGGACCGGTGACGCCCTCGATCCGGAAGTTGCCCTTGGCGTCGTGGTGGCCGAGCGAGCGCCACATCCGGGCGGTCTCCACCAGCAGCTCCAGGCCGTGGGTGCGCTCGAACTCGGTGTCCCCGGTGGCCCGGACGTAGCGGACCACGGCGGCGGCGATGTCCGCGCCGATGTGGAACGCGGCGGTGCCGGCCGGCCAGTACCCGGAGCACTCCTCGCCGCGGATCGTCCGCCACGGGAACACCGCCCCGGCCAGCCCGAGCTGGGCCGCCCGCTCGCGCGCCATCGGCAGCGTGGTGTGCCGCCAGCGCAGCGCCTGCTTGACCGCGTCCGGCAGGCAGTAGGTGAGCACCGGCAGCACGAAGGTCTCGGTGTCCCAGAACGAGTGGCCGTCGTACCCGGGCCCGGTCAGGCCCTTGGCCGGGATGGCCCGCTCCTCGCTGCGGGCGCCCGCCTGTAGCACGTGGAACAGCGCGAACCGGACGGCCTGCTGGAGCTCGACGTCGCCCTCGATCTCGATGTCGTTGTCGCTCCAGAACCGGCCCAGGTACTCCTTCTGCTCGCTCACCAGCCCGTCCCAGCCGGTGTACCGGGCGGCGGTCAGCGCCGCCTCCACCTGGTCCCGGACGGCGGGCAGCGAGCGGGTCGCCGACCAGCCGTACGCCAGGTACTTGACCAGGCGCAGCTTCTGACCGGCGTTCAGCACCGTGGTGGCGGTGATCCGGGCCTGGTCGTCGGAGGACTCGGCGGTGGTGTCGATCCGCTCCGGCCCGTCGACCACGTGGTCCATCGCGGCGGCCACCCGCAGCCCGGAGAACCGGGTGCGGTGCACCAGCACGCCCTTGGTGCCGTCCGCGTGCTGCAACTCGGCGGCCAGCGGGGCCTCCAGCACCGCCGCCGCCCGCGGGTCGCCGTCGCCCGCGCCGCCCGGCAGCTGCTCGTTGGCGACCAGCTCGGACTGGAGCACGATCCGCACCGGCCCGTCCACGGCCTCCACCGTGTAGTCGACCGCGCAGACCGCCCGCTGGGTCAGCGACACCAGTCGGGACGAGGTGACCCGCACCGTCCGCCCGGCCGGCGAGGTCCACTCCGCCTCCCGGCGCAGCACGCCGTCCCGGAAGTCCAGGGTCCGCCGGTGGCTGCGCAGTTCGCCGTAGCGCAGGTCGAACGGCTCGTCGTCGACCAGCAGCCGGATCAGCTTGCCGTTGGTGACGTTGATGACGCTCTGCCCGGACTCCGGGAACCCGTAGCCGCTCTCCGCGTACGGCAGCGGACGCAGCTCGAACACGCCGTTCAGGTAGGTGCCGGGCAGCCCGTGCGGCTCGCCCTCGTCCAGGTTGCCGCGCAGCCCGATGTGGCCGTTGGACAGTGCGAACACCGACTCGGCGCGGGCCTGCCCGGGCAGGTCCAGGCCGTGCTCGCTGATGCCCCACGGGTCGACGGTGAACAGTTCGGACGGGCTCACCGGTGCTCCTCGATCAGCTCCGACAGGTCGTCGACCACGATGCTCGCGCCGTGCTCGCGCAGCGCGTCGGCCTGGCCGGTGCGGTTCACGCCCACCACCGCGCCGAAGCCGCCGGCCTTCCCGGCCGCGACGCCCGCCAGCGCGTCCTCGAACACCACCGCGTGCTCCGGGGCGACGCCCAACTGCCGCGCCGCGGCCAGGAAGGTGTCCGGCGCGGGCTTGCCCGCCAGGTGGTCGCGGGCCAGCACGACCCCGTCCACCACCACCTCGAACAGGTCGTCGATCCCGGCGGCCCGCAGCACGTCCCGGCAGTTCGCGCTGGAGGACACCACCGCGCGCGGCAGCCCGAGTTCGCGCAGCCGGTGCAGGTACGCCACCGAGCCCTCGTAGGGCTGCACGCCCTGCTCGCGGATCAGCCGCAGCACCGTCTCGTTCTTCGCGCTGGAGAGCCCG
Source organism: Kitasatospora sp. NPDC090308 (assembly GCF_044769485.1). Classification (NCBI taxonomy): domain Bacteria; kingdom Bacillati; phylum Actinomycetota; class Actinomycetes; order Kitasatosporales; family Streptomycetaceae; genus Kitasatospora; species Kitasatospora sp. NPDC090308. The sequence goes on from NZ_JBIVXY010000011.1 coordinate 192,177, forward strand.
TTGACCGTCCGGGTGCCCGGCGGGTCCTGCGGGGTGCCCTCGGGCAGGTCGATCCCGCGCGAGGCCAGGAACTGCCGGGTGCCGTCCAGCCGGGGCCGCCCGTCCACGTACCGGTCGTAGTCGCCGGGGTCGAACGGCCTGAACTCGCCGCCGGTGCGCGCCGCTTCGGCCCGCAGGAAGGTGTCGAACATGTCCTTCCAGGCCGCGGCGTGCACCTTCGCGGTCTGGGTGAGCACCCCGTCCAGGTCGAACAGGAAGGCCGTGATGCGGTCCGGAAGTCCCAACATGCAGTCAGTCTCACCCGTCCGGCCCGCTCCATGCCGGTCATCGCCCGATCCGGCGCGTCGCACCCGCCGGGCCCTCACTCCGCCTGCACGTGCACCCCCGGGTGCGGGTGGCCGGCCGGGACGAACAGCGGCTGCGGGCGCCCGCTCTGCGCGTAGTCCTTCAGCCGGACGAGCAGCTCCGCCCACCGGCCCGCCGCCACCGCCACCGCCGGGCCGGTGTCCGCGGCCCAGCCCAGGTGGCGCAGCAGCAGCACCGACTGCCGCGGACCGTCCGGGTGGTCGAAGAAGTCCCAGGTCACCGTGGTGCCCTGCCAGGCCGGCGGGAACACCCCGACGCTGCGCCAGGCCACCCGCTCCAGGTCGGCCCGCTCCCGGCGCAGCCGGAACGGCCCCGGGGTGTCCGGCACCGGGAACAGCAGGTCCTCACCGTCCCGCTCCACCTCGGTGGTCCACCAGGACGCCAGCCCCTCGCGGGTGTCCAGCGCCGCGAGCAGGCGCTCCCGGGACGCCGCGACGTCGACCTGCAGGGCGATCTCGGCCATCGCACTCACCTCACCCCCTCCACGATCCCGCCCGGCCCGGCGCCGGGCAACCGCGGTCAGGTCGTGAGCTCCAGGGTCTGGTGCACCGTGGTCTCGTCGTCCAGCAGCCGCACCAGGGTGTGCGCGACCTCGTCCCGGGACACCCGGCCGGGCCGGTTCGGCGGCGGCGCGAGGTGCGCGTGCCGCTCGGTGGGCCCGTCGGTCAGGCCGCCGGGGCGCAGCACCGTCCAGTCCAGCGGACGCTCCTTCACGGCCTCCTCGGCCGCCCACTTCGCCTTCAGGTACGCGTCGAACTCCGGCGTGACCTCCGGGTCCCCGATCCGGTCCAGCCCCATCGAGGAGACCAGCAGGTACCGCCGCACCCCGGCCCGGTGCGCCGCGTCCGCCAGCAGCACCGCCCCGGCCCGGTCCACGGTCTCCTTGCGGGCCGCCCCGCTGTCCGGCCCGGCCCCGGCCGCGAACACCACCGCGTCCGCCCCCGCCAGGTGCCCGGCCAGCTCCTCCACCGAGGCCCGCTCCAGGTCGCACACCACCGGCCGGGCCCCCGCCTCCTCCAGGTCCCCGGCCTGCGCCGGGTTCCGGATCAGCCCGGCGACCGTGTCGCCCCGGGCCGAGAGCAGCTTCGAGAGCCGCAACGCGATCTTTCCGTGCCCACCTGCGATCACCACGTCCATGGAACGCGACGCTACCTCCGGCCGGGGGCCCCGGCACGCCGGGACGCGCCGCCGGCCCCGCTACGGGCGGGGGGTCAGCCGACTGGTCACGCCGACCCGGTTGAGCGCGTTGATCGCGCTGATCAGGCCGATCAGGTGGGCCAGTTCGGTCTCCGGGAAGTGCGCGGCGGCCTCGTCGAACACCTCGTCCGGGACGTGCGTCCCGGCGAGCAGGGTGACCGACTCGGTGAGGGCCAGCGCGGCGCGCTCGCGGGCGGTGAAGTACGGGGTCTCCCGCCACGCGGCCAGGGTGTCCAGGCGGTGCGGGCGCTCGCCGTTCGCGCGGGCGTCCCGCGCGTGCACACCGAGGCAGAACGCGCAGCCGTTGATCTGCGAGGCGCGCAGGTTGACCAGTTCGGTGACCACCGGGTCGGCCAGGCCGGCGGTGGCGGCCCGGGAGGCCTCCAGCAGGGCGCGGTGGAAGTCGGGGGCGCTGCGGTGCAGCAGGATGCGGGGAGCAGGGGCGGGAACGGTGGATTCGTCGGTCATGCCGCCCACCGTAGGCGCGCGGTGGACCGGCGGCGTGGTTCATTGGGGGGATGGATTCCTGGGCCACTTTCGGCGGCGACCTGCACCTCGACCTGGACGCCGGACGGGCCCGCGGCCTGGGCCTGCGCGCCGCCCTGGAGGACGCGCTGCGCACCGCCGTCCGCGACGGCCGACTGGCCGCCGGCACCCGGCTGCCGTCCTCCCGGGCGCTCGCCGCCGACCTCGGCATCGCCCGCAACACCGTCGCCGAGGCGTACACCCAGCTCGCCGCCGAGGGCTGGCTGGCCTCCCGCCAGGGCTCGGGCACCGTGGTCGCCGGACGCGGTCCGCAGCCGTCCCCGGCCGCGCCGCCGCCCGGCCTGCCCGTCCGGCCCGCGCCCGTGCACAACCTGCGCCCCGGCTCGCCCGACCTGAGCCGCTTCCCGCGCGGCGCCTGGCTCGCCGCGGCCCGCCGGGCCCTGGCCACCGCCCCGCACGAGGCGTTCGGCTACGGCGACCCGCGCGGCCGGATCGAACTGCGCCGCGCCCTGGCCGACTACCTGGCCCGGGCCCGCGGCGTGCGCACCGACCCGGAGCGGCTGCTGATCTGCACCGGCTACCTCCAGGGCCTGGGCCTGCTCTGCGCCGCCCTGCGCGAGCACGGCCTGACCGAGGTCGCCGTCGAGGAGTACGGCCTGCCGCCGCAGCACGCCGCGATCACCGCCCGCGGCCTGGCCCTGCGCCCGCTGCCGCTGGACGAGGGCGGCGCCCTGACCACCGGCCTCGACCGCACCGGCGCCGGGCTGGCCGTGCTCACCCCCGCCCACCAGTTCCCCACCGGCGTCCCGCTGCGGGCCTCCCGGCGGGCCGCCGCCGTCGACTGGGCCCGGCAGACCGGCGGCTACCTGCTGGAGGACGACTACGACGGCGAGTTCCGCTACGACCGGCACGCGATCGGCGCCATGCAGGCCCTCGACCCCGAACGGGTGGTGTACGCGGGCACCGCCGCCAAGTCGCTCGCCCCGGGCCTGCGGCTGGCCTGGCTGGCCCTGCCCGCCGCCCTGGTCGAACCGGTGGCCCGGCACAAGCGGTTGGCCGACGGGCAGAGCGGCGCCCTGGAACAGCTCACCCTGGCCGAACTGATCGACTCCGGCGGCTACGACCGGCACGTCCGGCGCAGCCGGCACCTGCTGCGCCGCCGCCGCGACCGGCTGGTCGAGGTGCTCGCCGCCCGCGCCCCGCAGGTCCGGGTCACCGGCCTCAACGCCGGCCTGCACGCCGTCCTGGAACTGCCCGCGGACGGCCCCGGCGAGGACGAACTCCTGCGCCGCGCCAGGAAGTCCGGCCTCGCCCTGAACACCCTGGGCTGGAGCCTGGCCCCCGGCGCGACCCCCGCCCCGGGCCGGGCCCCCGGCCTGGTGATCGGCTACGGCACCCCGCCCGAGCACGCCTTCGAACCCGCCCTCGACGCGCTCTGCGCGCTGCTCCGTCAGCCCTTGTGACTGCCGACGTAGAACAGCAGGAACAGGAAGCCCACGAAGACGTGGCCCGACACGATGTAGATCCACACCCGGATCCAGACCCGGTTCGAGGCGCGGTAGCCCGCGTCGATGGTCTCGGCGTACTTCGGGACGGGGGCGTGGGCGGGGTGCTTCGCGGTGTCGGCCATGGCGGTCTCCTGACGGTGGTGGCGGACGGGGCTAGATGCGGGGGGCGTCGCCCAGGCACAGCTCGCCGGCCGGGCTCTGCAACAGCGTGTGGACGAAGATCAGGTCGAGGCCGTCGGCGGTGTCCGCGGCGATCACGTGCGGGGTCATCGAGTCGAAGTGCGCCGAGTCGCCCGGCTCCAGCAGGTGCACCCGGTCGCCCAGGGTCAGCCGCATCCGGCCCTCGGTGACGTACAGCCACTCCTCGCCCGGGTGCACCCGCACCACCGCGTCCTGCGTGCTCGGCGGCACGTGCACCCGCAGCGCCTGCATCGCCCGGCCCGGCGCACCGGCCCGCCGGTAGCCCCAGCCGCCGGCCCGCCCGGGCTCGATCCCGCCGCCCCGGATCACCGGGTCCGGCTCGCCGGGCTGCTCCCCGAGCAGCCCGGCCACGCTCGTCCCGTACGCCCGGGCCAGGCCCAGCAGCACCGGCAGCGAGGGCTGCCGCCGCCCGGTCTCCAGGCGCGACAAGTAAGCTGGCGAGAGGCCGACCCGGGCCGCCGCGGCCTCCAGCGTCAAGCGGCTGGAGACCCGCTGCTCCCGCAGTCGCGCACCGAGGCCCGCGACCTCCTGGTCCTCACCGAGTGGGCTGTCCGTCATGCCCCCAGTGGACACCCTCCGTGCCCCACAGGCAACAAACTTGCCTCTCAGGCAAACCCCCGCGACCGCCCCTCATCCTCCCCACCCCCACCCACCCCTCACAAGGGGCCGACCGTCCCTCCCCGGACAACCCCGCCCCCGCCCCCGCCCCTGAAGGCTGCCGCCCGCAGGGCCTCTTTCCCTCGTCTCCTGCCGACGGCTTCTCCCCGGGCAGCCCCGGTCCCGCCCCTGAAGGCTGCCGGCTGCTCTCCTCTTCCCCCTGCGGCCCGCAGGGCCTGTTCCCCTCCCCTCCCACCTCCCGCCGGCGGCCTCCTCCCCGGGCAGCCCCGGTCCCGCCCCTGAAGGCTGCCGGCTGCTCTCCTCTTCCCCCGTCCTGCCGCCCGCAGGGCCTGTTTCCCGCTCCTCCCACCTCCCGCCGGCGGCCTCCTCCCTGGAGAGCCCCGGCCCCCCTGAAGGCCGCTCAGGGGCGCGGGATGTTGCGGAGGTTGGAGCGGGCCAGGTCGATCATCTTGCCGACTCCGCCGGTCAGGACGGTGCGGCCGGCGGCGAGGGCGAAGCCCTTGAGCTGGGCGGCGGTGATGTGCGGGGGGATGGAGAGGGCGTTGGGGTCGGTGACCACGTCGACGAGCGCGGGGCCGGGGCGTTCCAGGGCGTCGACGAGCACCTCGCGGACCTTCGCGGGGTCGGTGACCCGCTTGGCGGGGATGCCGCAGGCGCGGGCGATCGCGGCGTAGTCCACGTCGCCGTTGTCGATCTCGGCCTCGGGGTAGCCGGAGACCAGCATCTCCAGCTTGATCATGCCGAGCGCCCCGTTGTTGAACACCACGGTCTTCACCGGCAGCCGGTACTTCGCCACGGTGAGCAGTTCGCCGAGCAGCATGCCGATCCCGCCGTCGCCCGACATCGAGACCACCTGCCGTCCGGGGAAGGCGAGTTGGGCGCCGATCGCGTGCGGCAGCGCGTTCGCCATCGAGCCGTGCAGGAAGGAGCCGATCACCCGGCGGCGCCCGTTGGGGGTGAGGTAGCGGGCGGCCCAGACGTTGCACATCCCGGTGTCGACGGTGAACACCGTGTCCTGGTCGGCGACGTCGTCGAGGACCGAGGCGACGTACTCGGGGTGGATCGGCCGGTGCTTCTCGATGCCCTTGGTGTAGGCGCCGACCACCGTCTCCAGGGCCTTGCAGTGCCGGTCCAGCATCCCGTCCAGGAAACGGCGGTCGGTCTTGCGCTCCAGCAGCGGCAGCACGGCCCGCAGCGTGGCGGCCACGTCGCCGTGCACGGCGAGTTCCAGCGGGGTGCGGCGGCCGAGCCGGGTCGCGTCGTGGTCGACCTGGACGGTGCGGGCCTGCGGGAGGAAGGAGTCGTAGGGGAAGTCGGTGCCCAGCAGCAGGACCAACTCGGCCTCGTGCAGCGCCTCGTGGCAGGCGCCGTAGCCGAGCAGGCCGCTCATCCCGACGTCGTACGGGTTGTCGTACTGCACCCACTCCTTGCCGCGCAGCGAGTGCCCGACCGGGGCCTGCAGCACCTCGGCGAGGTGCATCAGCTCCTCGTGCGCGCCGCGGACGCCCGCGCCGGCGAAGACGGTCACGGTGCGGGCGGAGTTGAGCGCCTCGGCGAGGGCCTGGACCTGGGACCAGGGCGGGGCGGCGACGGCCTGCTCGGTGAGGAAGGCGCTGCTCCCGGTGGGGGAGGGGGCGGTGAGCGCGGCGACGTCGCCGGGGAAGACCAGCACCGAGACGCCCGGGGCGCCGAGCGCGTGCTGGATGCCGACCCGCAGCAGCCGGGGCAGCTGGGCGGGGTTGGAGAGCATCTCGCACCAGGTGCTGCAGTCGGTGAACACCCGCTCGGGGTGGGTCTCCTGGAAGAAGCCGGTGCCGATCTGTCCGGACGGGATGTGCGAGGCCAGGGCCAGCACGGGCACCCCGCTGCGCTGGGCGTCGTACAGGCCCTGGATCAGGTGGGTGTTGCCGGGGCCGCAGCTGCCCGCGCAGACCGCGAGCCGCCCGGTCAGCTCGGCCTCGGCGGCGGCCGCGAACGCCCCGGCCTCCTCGTTCCTGACGTGCACCCAGGAGATGCCCTCGGCGCGGCGGATCGCGTCGACGACCGGGTTGAGGCTGTCGCCGACCACTCCGTAGACGCGTTCGACCCCGGCCTGCCGGAGCACTTCCACCATCTGGTCGGCCACGCTGCCCACGGGATCACCTCACGCCAGGAACCACGGAAGAAACGGACATTCGCACCATAACGGTTCCGGATGTCCGGGGCGTGGCTACTGCCCGTCGACGGCCGCGCCGAGCGTCTCGCAGGCACCGGTGGCGGAGTCGGTGAGCGGGCCGACCACCGGGTACTGGGCCAGGTCGCGGTGGCACAGCTCGGCGGTGGAGGGCAGGGCGCCGTGGTAGCCGGTGTCCAGGCCCTGGGCCTGGCCGAGGCCGCCGGCCGAGGCGATCGGGTCGGCCTGGGCGGGGGCCTGGGTGAGCGCCAGCCCGGCCACGGACAGGACGGCGAGTGCGGTGAGCTTCTTCATGGCAGGTGCAACGAGGGCGACCCCCGCCCGGTCACGTGGACCGGCCGGGCGGGGGAGCCCGCGGCGGGGCGTCAGCCGAGCCGGACCCGCAGGCTGCTGATGCCGTTGCTGACGAAGGACGGGATCGGCCGCGGGTCCGCGCCCTCGGCGAGCCGCAGCCCGGGGAAGCGCGCGAACAGCTCGCGCAGCGCGGTCTCCGCCTCCAGCCGGGCCAGCGCCGAGCCGATGCAGAAGTGCGGCCCGTGCCCGAGCGAGAGGTGCCGCAGCGGGGAGCGGGTCAGGTCGAAGCGGTCCGCGTCCGCCCACTGTTCCGGGTCGCGCCCGGCCGCCGCGTACGAGGCGAGCATCCCGTCGCCCTCGCGGATCACCACCCCCTCGCCCAGGTCGATGTCCTCCAGCGCGTAGCGCATCGGGAACTGGCCGACCGGGGAGTTCCAGCGCAGCGTCTCCTCGACCACCGCCGACCACGGCACGGTGCCGTCCAGCACCAGCCGCAGCTGCTCGGGGTGGGTGAGCAGGGCGTGCACCGCGTTGCAGATCAGGTTGAGGGTGGTCTCGTGGCCGGCCACCACCAGCTGGAGCAGGATGCCGATCAGTTCGGGCTCGCTGAGCCGGTCCTGGTCCTCGCGGGCGGCGATCAGCGCGGTGGTCAGGTCGTCGGCGGGCTCGGCCCGCTTGGCGGCGACCACGCCGGCCAGCAGCACGCCGATGTCCCGGGCGGCGGCCGCGCTGGCGCCGGGCGCGCCGGAGGAGCTGACCACGATGTCGGACAGCTCGTGCAGCCGGTCCTGCTGGTCCGGGTCCAGGCCCAGCAGCCGGCCGATGACGTGCATCGGCAGCGGGTAGGCGAACCGGGCGCGCAGGTCGACCCCGGCCGCCGGGTCCTGCGCGGCGGGCAGCGCGTCCAGCAGCTCGGCGACCCGCTGCCGGACGGCGGGGGCCAGCTCGGCGATCCGGCGCGGGGTGAGCGCCTGCGCGGACAGGGCGCGCAGCCGCCGGTGGTCGGCACCGTCGGAGGTGGTCATCCCGGGCACGGTGACGAAGGTCAGCAGCGGCCAGCCCTCGGGCAGCCCGCCCTCCCGGTACAGCGACCAGTGCCCGACGCCCTTGCCGACCCGGGGGTCGGCCAGCACCCGCTGGAGGGCGTCGTGCCGGGTCACCGCCCAGACCACCACCCCACCAGGGAGCTCAACCTGCGTCGCAGGTCCGCGAGCGCGGAGCCGCTCGTTCTCGGCGTGCTGGTCTGCTCCGACGGGGTCGAGTCTGTAGGGGCAGACCCGGTCTGCGGCTGCGGTGTCCATGCGGTCCTCTCGGGCGGTGCGGGGCGGGGCGGGGTGAAGGCGCTGTACAGCACCGGCAGGCTGGTCAGGGCGCGCGACCAGGGCGACGGGCGCCAGGTCAACTCGTGCGCGGGGACGGCGAGCTGGAGGTCCGGCAGGCAGTGCAGCAGCGTCTCGATCGCGGTCTCGACGATCAGCCGGGCCGGGTCCTTGGCCGGGCAGACGTGCCGGCCCGCGCCCCAGGCCAGGTGGGCCCGGTTGCCGCTGAGGCCGTCCGGGCCGTGCGCCGACGGGTCGTCGTTGGCCCCGGCCAGGCCGAGCACCAGCAGGTCGCCCGCGCTGATGTACTGGCCGCCCAGCACGGTGTCCGAGGTGGCCCACCGGCCGGGGAAGTTCTGCACCGGCGGGTCGCGCCAGAGCACCTCCTCCAGGGCGTCCGCGACGGTCGCCCGGCCGCCGGTCAGGCTGGTGCGGAAGCGGCGGTCGGTGAGCAGCAGCCGCACCGTGTTGCCGATCCAGTTGATGGTCGGCTCGTTGCCCGCGATCAGGATCACCACCAGGTGGTGCACCACCTCCTCGTCGGTCAGCCCGACCGGGTGGGTCAGCAGCCAGGAGGTCAGATCCTCGCCGGGCCGCTCGCGCCGCCGCCGCACCAGCGAGGCCAGCAGCGCGGCCAGCGCGGCGGAGGCCCGCTGCGAGTCGGCGTTGCTGTCCACCACCCCGGTGATCAGTTCGAGCAGGTGCGGACCGTCCTCCTCGGGCAGGTCCAGCAGCTGGGTGAAGACCAGCAGCGGCAGCCGCCGGGTGAACTGGCCGACCAGGTCGGCGGTGCCGTCCGGCCCCCAGCTCTCGATCAGCGCCATCGCGGCGGCCTCGGTGGTCTCCCGCAGCCGCTTGTGGTCGATCCGGGCCAGGGTGTCGGCGACCGCGCTGCTCAGCCGCTGGTGCTCGGCGCCGTCCATGCTCTGCAGGGTGGGCCGCCACATGGTCATCGGCACCAGGTGCGAGTCCGGGCGCAGCCGGCCCTCCCGGGGCACCCGCCAGCCCCGCGAGTCCTTGGAGAACTGCTGCTCGTTGCGGGTCAGTTCGAGCATCTCCTGGTACCCGATGACCAGCCACGCCTCCACCCCGGGCTCCAGCTCGATCGGGGCGACCGGGCCGTGCTCGGCGCGCAGCCGGGCGTACAGGCCGTGCGGGTCGGCGGCGACCGCCGAGCCGTACAGCGCGGCACCGGCCGGGCGGCCGGTGTAGGGACAGCCGGTGGTGGCCGCCAGGTGTTCGGGAACGGTCATGACAGCTCCAGGGCGCCCACCCGCAGGTGGTCGACGAAATCGATCAGCAGGCGGTGAGCGGCGCCCTGGTCACGGACGTCGCAGGTGAGGATCGGCACCCCGGGCAGCAGGTCGAGCGCGGCCCGCAGCTCCTCCTCCGGGTAGGGCGGGGTGTCGGGGAACAGGTTGACCGCGACCGCGAACGGGATGCGCTGCTCCTCCAGCAGCCCGAGCACGTCGAAGGACTCCTCGATCCGGCGCGAGTCGACCAGCGCGATCGCGCCCAGCGCCCCGCGCGACAGGTCCTCCCACAGCGGCCAGAACCGCTGCTGCCCGGGCGTGCCGAACAGGTACAGCGCGAGCCGGCCGCTGAGCGTGATCCGGCCGAAGTCCAGCGCCACCGTGGTGGTCGACTTGTGCGGACGGCCGGTCAGGTCGTCCACGTCCTCGCCGGCCGCGGTCATCGTCTCCTCGGTGCGCAGCGGGTCGATCTCGCTCAGCGCGCCGACCAGGGTGGTCTTGCCGACCCCGAACGGCCCGGTGACCAGGATCTTCACCGCGCCCTGCACGCTGGGCGGCAGGTAGGTCGGCTCAACGGAGCTGACGGAGACCAACCAGCACCTCCTCGATCAGGGCCAGCGGTGCCCGCTCGGCCGGTCGTACGGGCGGCAGCACCTGGACCGCGCCCAGCTCCCACAGATCGCCCACCAGCACCTTCAGCACGCTGATCGGCAGGCCGAGGTGGGCCGCCACCTCGGCGACCGACAGCAGCTGGCGGCAGATCTCCAGGATCTCCAACTGCTCCCGGTTCACCACCATCGGGTCGACCGCGACCCCCGGCACGGTCCGCACCAGGCTCTCGAACTCCAGCACGCTCCGGCCGGTCCGGCTGCGTCCGCCGGTGATGACGTACGGGCGTACCGGTCCGCGGCTCACCGCAGGTCCCCGGCGGCGCTCTCCTGCCGGGGCGCGGCGGTCAGGTGCTCGCCGATCCGCCCGACCAGCATCTGCATCTGGTAGGCCACCAGGCCCGCGTCCACCGACTCCCCGGCCACCACCGCGAGGTGCGCCCCGGCCCCGGCGGCGACCACGAACAGGTAGCCGCCGCCGTACTCGATGACGATCTGCCGGGTGCTGCCGTCGCCGAAGCCGGTCGCCACCCCCCGGGACAGCGACTGGAGCCCGGAGCAGGCGGCGGCCAGTCGCTCGGCGTCGTCCCGGTCGATCCGCGGGCTGCGGCCGATCTCCAGTCCGTCGTTGGACACCACGAGGGCGTGCCGGACCTCCGGTACGGAGACGATGTCGGCCAGCAGCCAGCCGAGATCAGGGTTGGTCGTCATGGGAGTCTCCCTGGGGGGAAGCGGGGAATACGTCGGGGCGGTCCGGGTCGGACCACCGGTCCTGCTGGGCGGCGACGCGGCCGTCAGCGGTACCGCTCTGGAACAGCGACATGAAGGCCTGGGCCTCGCGGGCGGAGCGCGGCGAGACCGCCGGCTCCGCGGGGAACTGGTGCTGCGGGGCGCTGCCCCGCCGGTTGGTGCGGCGCGGCAGGGCGCCGCCGCGCGGCGGCCCTTCGGGGGGCTGGGCCGCGCCGGGGGGCTGGGCCGCCGCGGTCCGGGGGGTGACCGGGCGGACGGGCAGCGGGTCGGTGGCGCGGGAGCGCGGTTCGGGCGCGCGGTGGCGCGGTTCGGACGTGCGGTGGCGCGGCTCGGGCCCGGCGCGGCGCGGTTCGGGCGCCGCCACCGCCGGGCGGGCCGCGGCGCCCGGCAGGCCGTGCGGCAGCGGGTCGGTGAGCAGCGCGTTCGGCAGCAGCACCACCACCCGCACGCCGCCGTACGGGGACGGGGTGGAGTGCACGGTGACCCGGAAGCCGTACTGCTGGGCGAGCCGGCCGACCGCGGCCAGGCCCAGCTGCGGGACCTCGCCGATCCGGGAGACCTCCAGCGAGCCGCCGCCGGCCAGCGCGGCGGCGGCCTTCGCCACCGTCACGTCGGTCATGCCGACGCCGCAGTCGTCGATCTCGATCACCGCGCCGTTGTGCACCGGCATCAGCGTCACGTACACCTGCGAGCTGGGCGGCGAGTAGCGGGTGGCGTTGTCCAGCAGTTCGGCCACCGCGTGGATCAGCGCCTCGGCGGCGGCGCCGAGCACCGCGGTGTCCACCCGGCTGTGCACCACCACCCGCTGGAACGGCAGGATCCGGCCCTGGGCGCCGCGCACCACGTCCTCCAGCGGGACGGGCTCGGGCCAGGTCCGGCCGGCCCGCGAGCCGCAGAGCACGGCCAGGGTCTGGGCGAGGCGGGCCTGCTGGGCGGCGGCGTGGTCGGCCCGCAGCAGGCCGTCGAGCAGCACCGGGTCGTCGTGGGTGCGCTCCATCTCGTCCAGCCCGGCCTGCTGGTCGTGCGCCATCACCAGGATCCGGCGGGCCACGTTGAGGAAGGCCCGGCGGGTCGCCGCGTTCATCTCCTGCTCCTGCAGGGCGGCCTCGGCCCCGGCCCGGCGGTCGGCCAGCTCGGCGGCCAACTGCTGCTGGACGGCCGCGAGTTCGTTCTCGGTACGGGACAGCCGGGAGCGCAGGGCCCGGGTGACGGCGCGGGAGCGGGCAGCCGCCGCGAGGGCGAGGAGGGCGAGCAAGGAAGCTGCTGCCAGGCACCATTGAGTGGTCGTCACACGCGGAGTTTATGGTGGTGTTACTACTTGCGTATGAACGGTTCCAACTTCCGCCGTTCAGATTCCGTCAATTTCGGACAAGCCGGGCGGGTTCGGGCGGATCTCAGCTAGCCGTCCGGTGCAGCAGCAGCAGCGCCACGTCGTCCTGCCGCACCGCGCGCTCGGTCACGTTCAGCGTCAGCAGGTCGGCCAGCCGCTCCAGCGCCCCCGGCCGCCCCAGCCGCCGGGCCCCGCCGGCCTCCGCCGTCCACAGCTCCAGCCCGCCCAGCATCCGCTGCACCGACTCGTCGTAGTCCTCGTCCCGGACCTCCACCAGCCCGTCCGTGTAGGCCAGCAGCGTCTCGCCCGGCTCCAACCGGGCCTCCACCAGCGGGTAGCGCACCTCCGGCAGCACCCCCAGCGGCGGGCCGCCCGGCAGCTCCAGCTCGGCCGCCCCGGCCGCCCCGATCCGCACCGGCGGCGGGTGCCCGGCCCGGGCCGCCCGCAGCAGGCCGCTCGCCGGGTCCAGCACCACGTACAGGCAGGTGGCGAACAGCTCGGTCTCCATCTCGGCCAGCAGCCGGCCGGTCCGCTCCAGCGCCGCCGCCGGGTCGTTCCCCTCCGTCGCGTACGCCCACAGCACCGACCGCAGCTGCCCCATCACCGCGGTGGCCTCCGCGTTGTGGCCCTGCACGTCGCCGATCACCAGCCCGACCAGGCCGCCCGGCAGCCGCAGCAGGTCGTACCAGTCGCCGCCGATCTGCATCCCCTCGGTGGACGGCAGGTAGCGCGCCGCCGAGGCGATCCCCGGCAGCGCCGGCAGCGAGCGCGGCAGCATCGCCCGCTGCAGCTCGCTGGCCCGCTCGTGGTGCACGTCGTACAGCCGGGCCCGCTCCAGCGACTGCGCCAGGATGCCCGCGAACGCCGAGTACATGGTGCGGTCCTCGCGGCTGAACGCCCGCTCGGTGGCGAAGGTGATCAGGCAGGAGCCGACCTGCCGCCCCGAGGCCACCAGCGGCAGCACCGTCCAGGCGGCCGGCTCCTCCGGACCCCGGGGCTCCCGGTCCGGCTCGCTGAACAGCGGCGCGGCCCGGGCCAGCACGTGCTCCATCACCCCGCCCGCCAGGTCGTGCAGCCGGTTCAGCTCGGCCCGGTGCGGGCCGCCGAACACCGCCGGGGACACCGGCGTCAGCCGGCCCTCGTCCACCAGGTCCAACACCACCCCGGCCGCGCCCAGCGCCGGCCGGGCCACGTCGGTCAGCGCCGTGGTCACCTCCCGCACCGTCACCGCCCGGGACAGCGCCCGGGTCAGCGCCAGCAGCAGGGTCGACCGGGCCCCCGCCGCCGCGGCCGCCGCGGGACCGCCCGCCGGGCCCGGCCGCCACGCCCGCCCGGTCAGCAGCCCCGCCGTCCGCACCGGCCGGCGGTGCACGTCCAGCATCACCTCGCCGACCTCGTCCACCTGCCAGGTGGTGCCGTCCGGCCGCACCACCCGGTACGAGACCCGGTACGGGCCGCCGACCGCCAGCGCCTCCGCCAGGGCGGTCTGCACGTCCGGCAGGTCCTCCGGGTGCACCACCTCCGCCAGGTCCGGCGCCCGCCCGGTCGCCCCCGGCGGAGGCAGGCCCACCACCCGGTACGCCTGGGCGTCCCACACCGTCTCGCCGGTCACCAGGTCCCGCTCGAACGCTCCGGCCCCCGCCGAGCGCACCGCCAGCGACACCAACTGCCCGTCGGCGGAGGGGATCTCCGGCCGGGGCCCGGCCACCGCCGGATCGGCCGCCCGCACGTGGTCCAACAGGTGCGCGAGCCGGTGCGCGACCACGTCGGCGAAGGTCTCCAGCAGCTCCACGTCCCGGCGCGGGACGGCCCCGCGGTGGGCCAGCGCCAGCGCCAGCGAACCCACCGGGTCCCCGTCCACCACCAGCGGCAGCACCGCCAGCGCGACCAGGCCGGTGCCCAGGCCCGCCGCCGCGTTCGGGTAGTCCGCGCTGGTCCGCTGCGGGCTCAGCAGCACCGGCTCCCGCCGCCGCAGCGCCAGCGCCACCGGCAGCCCGCCCGCCGGGTCCACCACGGCGTACTTGCGGTGCGCCCACGCGGGCAGCTCGTGCGAGGCGGTCAGCCGCAGCGCCCCATCGCCGTCCAGCAGGTACAGCGCCGAGCCCTCGCCGGTGATCCAGGCCGGGCCCTCGGCCAGCAGCGCCGCCAGCAGCTCGGCCGCGCTCGACGCCCGCAGCAGTGCCCGTACGCACCGCAGCTCGGACCGGCTGGCGCGGCGCGGGGAGCTCTGGTCCTGGTCCATGGGGAGGCGCCCGGCCCTTCCGGTCGACGTGCCAGTGCTGCCCATCTTATGGACGCACCGGGCAACCGGGCGCTTTCACGACACGTGGGACAGCACCGGCATTTCCGACACCCGGCCGCTCCCGGCACCGCCCGCGGCTACTGGCCGTCGACCTCGCCGTACCCGCGCTGCGGGCGCGCGGCGACCGGCCGCAGCGAGCGCAGCGAACGCGCCACCGCGATCCCGCGCAGCAGCGCGGCGCCCCAGCCCTCCCGCGGCGGGGCGGCCGCCGGGCGCGCGGCGCCGGGCGCGCCGTCCGGCGCCGTCCGGGGAACGGGGATCAGCCCGGTGCCGGGCTCGGTGCGCTGGGTCGCCTGCGGCATGTCCTGGTCCTCCGTGCTTGTCGGTCACACCCGTGGAAGGTCTCCACGCGGTATGACTTCCCGACCGAAGGACAGTGTTACGCACCAGTGGTGTCGGAATGGTGGGCGTCAGGTTGCGAAAAGGTGTGGACGTCGCGCCACCGGCGCGTTCCCCGCGGACCGGTGGCCGCCCGGGTCACGCCCCGGGCTGCTCGGCGGCCGGTCGCACGGTGTCCCCGTCCAGCGGCAGGTCCGGGGCGGAGACGGCGTCCTTGAGCGGGCCGAGCCCGGCCCCGTGCTCCGGCGCCGCGTGCGCGCTGGGGGCGGTGAGGGAGGCGACCACGCCGACGGCGAGCGAGGCAAAGGCGAGCAGGCTGCGCTTCTTCATACCGGGTAGAACGCGGCAGCGCCCCGGAGGTCACGCGCCTTCCGCGCCGGGCCAGTTGGCCAGGCCCTCGACCAGCACGCCGGTCAGCCGCTCCAGCGTGACGTCCGTGCCCTCGGCGAGCCGGAACGCCCCCGCCGTGGTCAGCGAGGCGTACCCGTGGGCCGCGGCCCGCAGCGTCCGCACCGCGTGCACCGCCTCCGAGCCCGCCAGCCCGTAGCCGCGCAGCACCGCGAACAGCACGCCCACCAGCCGTTCGGCCGCCGCGGCCAGCGCCGGGCCCGGCTCCGGGTCCGGCGCCTGCGGCAGCGCCGCGTACCGGCGGGGGTGGCGCAGCGCGTACCCGGCGTAGGCGGCGAGCAGGGCGCGGACCGCCGCGTCCCGGGAGTGGCCGAGCACGGCGGCGGCCAGGTGGTCGGCCAGCTCCTCGGTGGTGCGGACGGCCACCAGCCGGCGCAGTTCGGGCAGGCCCCCGGCGACGTGCTTGTACAGCGAGGGGGTGGCGACGCCGGCCCGGGCGGCGACGGCGGCCAGGGTGAGCGCCTCGGCGCCGCGCTCGTCGATCAGTTCGAGGGCGTGGTCCACCACGGCGGCGGTGGAGAGTCCGGCGCGGGGCATCAGCGGGCGGTCCCGTTCTCGTCGGACGGGCCTGCCTGCCCGGCCTGCCCGACCTGCCCGCCCAGTCCGGCCAGGAAGGGCAGCAGGGCGTCGGCGACGGCCTGCGGGTGACTGGCCATCGGGTAGTGGCCGGCGCCGCCGATCATCACCGTGCGGCCGCGCAGCGCGGCGGCCTGCCGGTCGGCGACCAGCCCGGGCCGCGGGAAGTCCGGGTCCTTGTCGCCCATCAGCACCAGCGCGGGCACGTCGACCGCCGCGCACCAGCCGACCGGCGCGGAGTCGCCCCTCAGGTAGCCGCGCAGCGCGGCCTTGCGGGCGGGCTCGCGGAGCATCGCGGCCAGCCCGGCCCGGTAGGCGTCGAAGTCGGCGGGCCGCTCGCCCGGGTAGTAGAACTTCTGCATCGCGCTCCACAGCCCGGGGAACGCGGTGACCAGCGGTGCGGCCAGGCCGAACAGCGCCTTCTGGAAGCCGTTCAGCGGCAGGTTCTCGACGAACGCGTCGATCAGCACCACGCCGCCGGTGCGCCCGGGGGCGAGCGAGGCGGCCCGGACCACGCTGGCGCCGGTGTACGAGCTGCCGACCAGGACGGCGCCGCGCAGGTCCAGGTGGTCCAGCAGGGCCGCCAGGTCCTCGGCGATCGCGGCCGGGCTGTGGTCGGTGAAGCCGGTCGAGGACTCGCCCATGCCGCGCAGGTCCATGCTGACCACCCGGTGCCCGGCGGCGCCCAGCAGCGGGGCGAGGTGGCGGTAGACGGCCCGCTTGTCGAGCATGCCGGGCAGCAGGACGACCGGGACGCCGGGGCCGGGGGCGTCGTCGTAGGCGATCCGGCCGCCGGTGACGTCGAGGTACCGGGTGGTGGTGCCGAGGGTGCTGTTCATCGCGGGCCTCCTGGCGGGCGTCCGGCGCTCCGGGCGCTCAGGGCCCGGCTCCTGCCGATAGCCATAAAGCTAAGGCTAATAGCCTTAGCCGTCAACTCCCGGCCACCGGCCCGCCCCTGCCGCCCGCGCCGCCCGCCCGCCGGGCGCTCGGATCCCGCCAGGCCCCGTCCGGTCAGATCCCGTCGACCTTGAACGGGTCGTGCTCGGCGAGCAGCTTCTCCAGCCGGGCCTGGTCGACCCGGCTGGTGAGCGCGCCCTCGTCCTGGCGGTCGCGGATCACCTTGGCCAGCGTGAACGCGGAGGTGATCTCGTAGAGCAGGCCGACGCCGAGGAAGGCGCGCATCCAGGCGCTGACCGGGAGGTAGGCGATCCCGAGGACGAGGGCGGCCGTGGCGAACGCGAAAGAGGCGACGGCCTGCAGGTAGTAGGCGGAGGTGGTGCGGTGCGGCACGGATGCGGTCATGGGGCCAGGGTCCCGCCGGGGGCGGCGGGGGGTCGTGAGTACGGATACTCAACCGCGCCGTCACGGTCCGTCATGTCCGGAACCGGGCCCCTTGGCGAACCGTCACAAATCGCCCATAGGGCGTCAGGAAAGTTTCACTGCACCTCGGTAGGCGCTTGGAATCATGGGGTCCATAGGATTAACGTTTGATAACGCAGCGCGGTCGGCAACGCCGTAACCATGCGGCACCGTGCGCCACGCCTAATCCATCGGGCCCACCCCCGCGGTCGGGCCCGGGAGCCGGGGAACCACGTTCCACCGGGGTGAATCGGGACGGCCCTGGGCCCGACCGTAGGAGACCTTCCACCTCCGAACCCGTCAGCTAACCCGGTCGGCGGCAGGGAAGGAAGGAGCGCGCCCCCGTGGCGTCGACCTACACCGAGAGCACCGGCACCCAGCTGCTCGACCACCCGGTCGAGACCGAACCCGTCCGGCCCCGGCTGCCCCGCCAGGCCCGCGTCGGCGCACCGCTGCTGGGCGTCACCGCGATGACCGCCGCCCTCGGCGCCACCGGCCTCGCCGCCGCCCCCGCCCAGGCCGCCGCACCGGCCCCGGCCCCCGTCGCCGCCGCCGACGAAGCCTCCGAGGGACTGCTCGCCGCGGACCCGGGCCTCGCCCTGGCCGCCCGCATCCTCCAGCAGGCCGACGGGCAGCGCACCGCCACCGAGGAGTCCGCCCGGGTCGCCGCCGCGCAGGAGGCGGAGGCCAAGCACGCCGACCGCCGGGCCGAGACCGCGCCCGAGACCGCGGCCGACCCCGTGGCCACCGAGGCCACCGCGGCCGGGGCCGAGGCCGTCCTGCCGGTCGCCGGCTACCGGCTGGCCGACCCGTCCGCCCAGCCCGGTGCGCACTGGGCCCACCTGCACACCGGCCTGGACTTCGCCGCCCGCACCGGCACCCCCGTCACCGCCGTCACCGCCGGCACCGTCACCTCGGCGGGCTGGTCCGGCACCTACGGCTACCGGGTCATCCAGACCCTCCCCGACGGCACCGAGCTCTGGTACTGCCACCTCTCCCGGATCGCCGCCCCCGCCGGCCGGGTCGCCCCCGGCACCGTCCTCGGGGCCGTCGGCGCCACCGGCAACGCCACCACCCCCCACCTGCACCTCGAAGTCCGCCCGGGCGGCGCCGCCCCCGTCGACCCCCTCCCCTGGCTGCACCACCTCGGCCTCCGGCCCTAGGCCCCGCCCGGGGCGGTGCGCGGCCCTCTCGCGCCCGGCCGCCCCGGCCCGCTCGGTACTCCCCGGCCCGCTCAGTACTCCTCGGGGGCCAGCTCCGGGAACTCCTCCAGCAGCAGCCGCGGCAGCCCCGGGACGGTCCACTCGCCGCACAGGTCGATCGCGGCCTGCGCCACTGCCTCCTCGAACTCCTCGAACGCGCCGGTGAGTTCGGCGGGCATCGGCAGTCCGCGGGCGTTCAGCTCGGCGAGGTTGCGGTAGCTGCGCCGCATCAGGCCCTGCTCCAGCAGCCGCCGGGCCCCGTCGGTGGAGACGCCGATCAGCAGCGGCCGTCCCGGCTGGTCCCAGTGGCCGTCCCCGTCCAGGCCGGGCACCCGGTCGAAGGCGGCGAAGCGCTCCTCCTCCGGGAGTTCGCGGAACGCCGCCAGCCAGGCCCGGACCGCACCGAGGTCCGCGGTCGGCACCCCGTCCGCGCGCAGCAGCAGGGCGTACAGCCGGGGCCAGGTCACCAGGTCGGAGCGGCGCAGCAGGGAGAGCAGCACCTCGCCCTGCCAGTCGGCCTCCGCGCGGAGCTTCTCCGCGCGCTTGGCGTTCAGCCGCCGGGCCGCCCGCTGCCACTCGATCAGCAGCCGCACCGCCGCCGGGTACGCCGCCGGGTCGCCGTCCGGCTGCACGTACAGGTGGAGCTGCTCGTAGAGCAGGTGCTCCAGCACCGGGGAGGTGAGTTCGGGAAGGCCCTCGTGCAGCCGGGCCCCGCCCAGCTCCAGCAGGGTCAGCACGGTCCGCACCGCCGGCTCGGGCACCGGGTCGAGCCCCGCCCCGTCCGCCCAGCTCAGCAGATCGGCGGCGCGGGTACGGGGGAGCAGGTGCAGGTCGTCGTCGTCCACCCCGGTACGGTAGCCGGTCCCCGGACCGGCGCCCGGTAGGGTCGGCGGCCATGGAGACCCTCCGGCTGCGCGGCCCCCGGCTCACCCTGCGGGAGTACCGGCACACCCCGGAGGAGGTGTCCGCCCTGCACGCGGTGCACGGCGACCCCGAGACGGTCCGCCACCTCCCGTTCGGGGTGCGGGACTTCGAGGACTGCGCCGACCAGGTCGAGCTGTACCTGGAGGCCGTCGAGGAGGAGCCCCGGACGCACTACCGGCTGGCCGTCGACGACCCGTCGGGCGAGCCGGTCGGCCAGGCCGCGCTCACCCGCGAGGACGGGCACGCGGCCCAGCTCGGCTGCGTCCTGCGCCGCGACACCTGGGGCCGCGGGTACGCCACCGAGGTCACCGCGCTGCTGTGCGCGCTCGGCTTCGAGACCCTGGGCCTGTACCGGCTGGCGGCCCGCTGCGACCCCGCCAACACCGCCTCGGTCCGGCTGCTGGCCCGGGCCGGGTTCCGGTACGAGGGCCGGATCCGGGCCGAGTCGCACCGGGACGGCGGGTGGCACGACGCGCTCCAGTACTCGCTGCTGGCCCCCGAGTGGCCGGGCCCGCCGTGGGCCGGGCCGTCGCGTCCGTAGCGCCTGTCGCGTCCGCTGCGTCCGTCGCGTCCGTCGCGTCCGTCGCGTCCGTCGCGTCCGGGGGAGAGCGGGCCGCAGGGCGGGACGGGGGTTAACCCCACCACGGATTCGGCAGCAGGCGTCATTACCCCGGCCGGGCCGCTGCGGCAGATTGGAGCACGTGCCCGGCACCGCCGACCGGCGGGGCCGCCCGACGACCCGAAGGACCGCGGATGTCCACCGCTGCGTACCCCGTCACCAGCCCCGGCGGCCACCTCGACCGGCCCGGGTTCTGGCGCGCCCCGTTCTCCCGGCGCACCTTCCAGCAGCTCGGTTACGTGCTCAGCGGGCTGCCGATGGCGGTGCTCGGCTTCGCCCTGGTCGTGCCGCTGTTCTGCGCCGGCCTCGGCCTCTCCCTCACCGCGATCGGCCTGCCCGTCCTCGCCCTGCTGCTGGCCGTCGCCCGCGGCCTCGGCGCCGCCGAGCGGCTGCGGATCCGCACCCTGCTGGGCGAGGAACTGCCCACTCCGCCGGAGATCACCGTCCGCCGGGAGGGCGTCTGGGGCCGGATCACCGGCCGACTGGCCGACCCGGCGGGCTGGAAGGCCGCGCTGCACCAGTTCGTCATGCTCCCCTGGGCGATCCTCAGCTTCACGCTCTCGGTGACCTTCTTCTGCCTCGGCTGGTCGCTCGCCCTGTTCCCGGCCTACCAGTGGGTGTTCGGCCGCTACACCCCCTGGGACGGCTACCGGGTCGCCGACTGGCGCGACTCCCACGGCGTCCAGCACGTCTACGAGCTCACCGAGCCCTCGCAGATCGCCGGCGTCTGCGTGCTCGGCCTGGTCTTCGTCCTCCTCACCCCGCAGCTGATCCGCGGCCTCACCGGCATCCACCGCTTCGCCGCCCGGGCCCTCCTCTCCGCCAACGACTGAGCCCGCAGCCGCCGTTCGCCCTCGCGGCCGTCGGCGGATTCCCCGGCCGGTGCCCGGTCCTCCCGGGGCCGGTCGGGTTTCCGCCGTCGGCCGTCCGAGCCCTGCTCTCCGCCGGTGGCCGAGCCTGCGGGTGCCGTTCGGCTTCCCGGTCGCCAGCCGACCCTTCGGTCGGGGCCCGGTCTCCCCGGGGTCGTGCGGACCTCCGCCGCCGACCGGTCGACGGCCGGATCTCCTCCCGCGTCGGTCGCGCCCCCGGCACCGACTGGACGTGCGACACCCCCGGGCCCGTGGTCGGATGACCACGGGCCCGGGCCGCACCCCGGGCCCGTCGAACGTCCGGAGGCCCCGCATGTGCCCGACCACCCTCGCCCGGCTCTCCCGGCCCGCGGAGGCTCCGCCGGTGCTGGTCACCTCCCGGCCGCTGGACGAGTACTGCGCCTGCTTCGGCCTCACCCGGGTCGAACTGGCCCGGCTGCCCGGCCCCGTCCTGGACTGCCCCGGCGGGGCCGCCGCGCTCGCCGCCGAGGCCCGCGCGCTCGGCTGCGAGGTGGTCGCCGCCGACCCGGGCTACGCGCTCGGCCCGCACCGCCTCGCCGCGCTCGCCGCCGACGGCCGGGCGACCATGGCCGCCGCCATCCGCCGCGACCCCCGCAGCCACCTGCCCGCCCTGCGCCGCCCCGAGAAGTACCTGCGCAGCTGGGACCGCGCCCGCCGGCTGTTCACCGCCGACGCCACCGCCCACCCCGACCGCTACGTGGCCGCCGCGCTGCCCCGGCTCCCGTTCGCCGACGGCACCTTCGCGCTCACCCTCAGCTCCTACCTGCTGTTCGCCTACCCGGCCGTCTTCGGCCCCGTCGAGCAGCTCCGCGCGCTGCGCGAACTCGTCCGGGTCACCGCCCCCGACGGCGAGGTCCGGGTCTTCCCGCTGTACGACGAACGCGGCCGGCGCTGCCCGCACCTGACCGAACTGCGCGCCGCGCTGCGCCACCACCGGATCGCCAGCCGCGTCCTGCGCACCGGTGCCACCGGCCGGGTGCTGGTGCTGCGCCCGGCCCACCCGCCGCGCCCCGGCTACCGCCCGGCCGCCCGCAGCGAGCGCACCGCCCCCAGGTAGGCGCCCACCGCGTCCCGGCTGCGGGCCAGGCACTCCGCCCGCTCCGCCAGTTGCCGGTACTCGTGCTCCAGCACCGCCAGCGTCTCCGGCGCGGCGTCCCGGACGTGGAACTGGCCGTCCGTCAGGCAGGGCAGCACGGTGCGGATGGTGCGGGTGGACAGGCCCGAGGCCAGCAGCGAGCGGATCTGCCGGACGCGCTCCACCAGCGGCTCCTGGTACTCCCGGTAGCCGTTCGCGGAGCGGCCCGGCTTCAGCAGCCCCTGCTCCTCGTAGTAGCGCAGCAGCCGGGGCGCCACCCCCGTCCGGGCCGCCAGTTCACCGATCCGCACCGGCTCCTCCGTCCGCCGTCCCCGGCCCGCCGGAAGGACTTGACTCTCACATCGATGTCAGAGTTCGACCATACCCGCATGGCAACCACCCCGTCCGCGCCCCGGCTGCGCTGGTCCCCGCTGCTGGCCCTGGCCACCGCGGCCTTCCTCGGTATCGTCACCGAGGCGCTGCCCGCCGGCGTCCTCCCCGAGATGGCCCACGACCTGCGGGTCGGCGAATCCGCGATGGGCCAGTCGCTGACCGGCTACGCCCTGGCCACCGGCCTGTCCGCGATCCCGCTGGCCCGGGCCACCGCCCACTGGTCCCGCAAGCGCCTGGTGCTGGCCGCCGTCGCCGTGCTGCTGCTGGCCGACGCCGTCACCGCGCTCTCCCCGTCCTACCCGCTCACCATGGCCGTCCGGATCGCCGCCGGGGTCGCCGTCGCCGCGATCTGGGCCGAACTCGTCGGCTACGCCCGCCGCCTGACCCCGCCCGCCCTGCACGGCCGGGCGATCGCCGTCACCGGCATCGGCGTCCCGCTCGCGCTCTCCCTCGGCATCCCGCTCGGCACCTGGTCCGGCCGGCTGATCGGCTGGCGGCCCACCTTCGCGCTGGTCGCCGTCCTCGCCGCCGCCCTGCTGCTGTGGATCGCCGCCGCCGTCCCCGACGCCCCCGGACGCCGCTCCGGCCGCCCCGAACCCGTCCGCGCCGCCCTGCGCCTGCCCGGCGTGCGGCCCGTGCTGTTCGTCACCGCCGCGTACGTCCTGGCCCACAACGTGCTCTACACCTACATCGCCGCGCTGCTCGACCACTACGGCGCGGCCGACCGCCGCGACCTGCTGCTGCTCGTCCTCGGCCTGGCCGCCGTCGTCGGGCTCGCCGCCACCGGCGCGCTGGTCGACCGGCGGCTGCGGCGGCTCACGCTGGCCGCCGGCACCGCGTTCCTCGCCGCCGTCGCCCTCCTGCTGCTGCCCGCGCCCGCCGCACCCCTGGTGCTGCTTGCCGCCGCGCTCTGGGGCCTCGGCTGGGGCGGCGCCGCCCCGCTGTTCCAGACCGCGGTGGCCGACGCCGGCGGCGAACGCGGCCAGACCCTGCTGGTCGCCACCTGGAACACCGCGATGGGCCTCGGCGGTGCCGTCGGCGGGCTGCTGCTCGACCTGGGCGGCCCCGGCGCGCTGCCCCCGTTCGCCCTCGCCCTGCTGCTGCCCGTCCTCGCCGTCACCGCGGCGGCCCGCCGCCACGGCTTCCCGCCCCGGCGCGGGGCGACGGCCCCCGGGACCCCCGGGACCTCCCGGACCTCCGAGAACGCAGACGGCCCGCGGGCTGCTCCTCGGACCGTCCCGCTGGGGACGGCGACCGAGGCACCGGGGATGTGCCGGTGAGCCCACGGGCCGGGTGACTGCTGGAAATTCGCCTGAGCCGGAGACCGAACGGCCTCACCGCTGCGCAGGCAGGGGCGGCTCTAGCGAGCAGCCACCTCACGCATCCTGAAAGAACTCAACTCAGGATCACCTCCTTTCAGTGTGCCGCCACCATAGGCACCGCCCGCCGGGAGAGGCAACGGATTTATTCGGCCGACCTTCCGACCGACCGTCCGGCCGACCTCCGGGCGGACACGGCGAAGGCCCGGAGGCGTTGCCTCCGGGCCTTCGTGCTACTGAGTAGCGGGGACAGGATTTGAACCTGCGACCTCTGGGTTATGAGCCCAGCGAGCTACCGAGCTGCTCCACCCCGCGTCGGTGAACACCACCCTACCCCATCACGGGACGCGCCCGTCACACCGGCGAACGGCAGCACCTCCAGACACACGGCGAAGGCCCGGAAGCGATGCTTCCGGGCCTTCGTGCTACTGAGTAGCGGGGACAGGATTTGAACCTGCGACCTCTGGGTTATGAGCCCAGCGAGCTACCGAGCTGCTCCACCCCGC